>MNSZ01000048.1:0-40838 GCA_001916715.1 Firmicutes bacterium CAG:24053_14 | reverse complement strand
GACGCTTTCTCTGAAAATTTTGCGAAGGCGCTGCTCGCGATCATTATTTCGCGATTTGCCGCTTACAACGTAGTGGTATTTACCGCTGTTACTGAGTTCTTTTACAAGATGAAGCTGCTTTATATCTCTTGAAAGCGTTGCCTGAGTGCTGGGGATACCGTGCTCGGCAAGCGCTTTTATAAGCTGGGCCTGTGTCTCAATCTCCTGATCGGAGATTATCTGGAGAATAACGCTTTGTCTTGAATCTTTCAACTAAGTTTCCCCTTTCAGTCAACTTTGTATTGCAATTTTTCAAATGTTGAATCATAAAAGCTGCGCTCGCCGAGATGGACGAGGTTTGCAAGCTTTGACGAGCGGCGAACGATGACGATATCCTCGTTTGCAAGCTCAAATCCGTCGGTTCCGTCAACAGATACATACGCGCGGCGATCGTGAAGCTTTTCCGCTTTAATGGTTATCTTGTGCTCGGATGACAGAACAAAGCTTCTTGAGCCTATATAATGGGCACAGATCGGCGACACTATAAAGTTGTATGCCTCAGGTTCAACGATCGGGCCGCCTGCCGACATTGAGTAGCCGGTGGAGCCTGTCGGCGTTGCGACGATAACACCGTCGCCCGAGTAGCTCATTATCCTTTCACCGTCGCACCGGGCGGTGAGCTTTATGCAGTCGCCCATGCCGTGAATAACGGCGTCGTTGAGTCCGATATCGGTGTAAATTACCTCTCCGTTTCGGATAAGCTCAACGTCTATCATCATTCTGAAGCTTGAGGAGTAGTTTCCTGCGGCGGCTTCAAGTATCCGGCCGATATCCTCCGGCTCGATCGACGCCATAAAGCCCTTGGTTCCGAGGTTTACTCCAAGCATGGGGATCTGAGTGTGGTTAAGATACCTTGCGGTGTGCAGAATGGTGCCGTCTCCGCCGATGACGATATACAAGGCCGCGCGCTCCGTAACGGCGCTCCACGCGGTAAGCTCGACGTCGTCGGGGATGACCTTGGCATCGTGCGCTCCGAAAACCGGGCAGATCGCAACTTCATATCCGCCGCTTTTTAATAACTGTTTTGCCTTTTTTGTAAGCTCAAGGCCGCAATCCCTGTATGGATTTGGGCACAACACTATCAGTTCGGACATTTTTACCTCACAGTTTTTCGTGCGAGGCTTCAACGATAGCCTGCGCATCTATAATTGGGGCATCAAAGCTGCCCTTTTTCATGTAGCATAGATACTCAATGTTTCCCTCGGGCCCCTTTATCGGCGAAAAATCCAGCCCCATAACTGTCATCCCGACGCTCGGCGCAAAATCGAGAATGCTCTCGATAACCGAAAGGTGGACGCCTTTGTCCCTGACAACGCCTTTTTTTCCGACCTCTTCCCTGCCGGCCTCAAACTGCGGTTTGATAAGGCACACAAGCTCTCCGCCGTCCTTGAGCAGCGAGCACACAGCCGGAAGAACAAGCTTAATAGATATGAACGACAGATCCATAACGGCCATGTCGATAGGCTCGGGTATCTGATCAGAGCTAATGTACCTTATATTGGTGCGCTCCATGTTTATAACACGCACGTCCTGCCTGAGACTCCACGCAAGCTGACCGTATCCCACATCGACCGAATACACTTTTTTTGCCCCGTTTTGCAGGAGAACATCAGTAAATCCACCGGTGGACGCACCGCAGTCGATGCAGACCTTATCCTCCGGATCCACAGGAAAGACCTTGAGTGCCTTTTCGAGCTTGAAGCCTCCCCGGCTGACGTACGGGAGCGCAGCCCCCTTTACTTCAACGTTTGCGTCAGGTGATACCTGCATACCCGGCTTATCGGCACGCTGTCCGTTAACAAATACAAGTCCGCTCATTACAGTGGTCTTAGCTCTTTCCCTGCTCTCGGTAAGACCAAGGTCAAAAACAAGCTGATCGAGTCTTATTTTTTTCATTATTCACCCCTGACCAGCTTTTCGGCTGCTTTTGCAAGACTGTTTTCATCAAGTCCGCAGTGTCTTATCAGTTCGGGCACTGTGCCCTGAACGACAATGCCGCTGCCGAGATTCGGAGTATATGCGCATTCTATCTTAACACCTGCGCGCTCGGCATAGGCGAGGATCTCATCGGCAATGCATCCGGTTTGGCAAACCTGCTCACTCATAAGAAAGCGCCCTGTTTTCCGCATCGAGTCAATAATATCGGCATAATAGCCGCTGTCAAGGCGCGAAAGCTTATAGACATCGGCATGGATGCCCTTATCGGCGAGTATGTCCGCCGTATTGAGTGCAATGTTTATATCTGTGCCGTATGCGGCGATAGTTATGTCGTTTCCGCTGCGGAGATGAGTGCAGCCTTCTGTATGGCAATCGGTGTATCGGCCTTCGCCGCCGCGCGGATATCTGATCGCGACAGGGCCGGACATACGGTTTACGGCCTCGTCAAGCATAGCTTCAAGCTCGGCAAAGTTTGCCGGGCACAGCACCTGCATGTGCGGAACCGAGCGCAGATAGCTGATATCAAAAGCGCCGTGGTGAGTTTCGCCGTCGTTTCCGACAAGGCCTGCTCTGTCAACGCAGAAAACGACATGCAGATCCTGAAGCGAAACATCGTGGATGAGCATATCATATGCGCGCTGGAGAAATCCCGAGTATATTGCGACGACAGGCAAAAGCCCCTGCTTCGCCATGCCGGCAGCCATTGAAACTGCATGCTCCTCGGCTATGCCGACATCGAAAAATCTATCCGGAAATCGCTCGGAAAACCCGGTAAGACCTGTTCCGGCGCACATTGCGGCGGTTATGGCTACAATATTATGGTTTGTCTCGGCAAGCTGCGTAAGCTTATTGCCGAAAACAGACGAAAAGCACGGCTTTGCTTCCGGCATTTGCCCCGTAGCAGGGTCAAATTTCCCGACGCCGTGATACCGTTCCGGGTGCTCCTCGGCATATGCGCAGCCCTTGCCCTTTTTGCTTATAACATGCACAAGCACGGGCGTGTTCATTTCCTTGGCCCAGCGGATGACCGTTTCAAGCTGGTCAACGTCATGTCCGTCAACGGGGCCGAGGTAATATATGCCCATAGAGTCGAACATATTCGACGGCAATATCGACTTTTTGAGAGCTTCTTTGAGCTTATGGCTTGCGTTATAAATGCCGTCCATTCCGCTGACAGCCTGCCTGTACCACCGCTTGAAGTTGATATACCCGGGCTTTACGCGTTCTTTTGACAGCAGCTTTGCCATACCACCGACGTTGCCGTTGATGCTCATGCCGTTATCGTTAAGAATTATTACGATCGGCTCGCTGCTTCCGCCGACATTGGCAAGGCCCTCATAGGCAAGGCCGCCGGTCAGCGCGCCATCACCTATAACGGCGCACACACTGTAGTTTTCACCCTTTATGGTTCTCGCGCGAGCCATGCCGAGAGCGACCGACACCGAGTTTGAAGCGTGGCCGGCGATGAAAGCGTCGTCATCGGCTTCGTAGGGCTTGGGAAACCCGGATAAGCCGCCGTAGCAGCGCAGAGTGCCGAATGCGTCGCGTCGGCCTGTTATTATTTTGTGAGCATAGCTCTGATGGCCGACATCGAACACGATTCTGTCCACCGCACTGTCATAAACTCTGTGCAGCGCAACGGTAAGCTCGACGGTGCCGAGATTGGATGCAAGATGTCCTCCTGTTTTGGAAACGTTTTCAATAATAAACTCGCGAAGCTCGGCGCAAAGCTGAGGAAGCTCGTTTTTATTGAGGCGTTTTATATCGTTAGAGGAATTGACTTTATTCAGGATATTCAAAACAAAACCTCGTATTTAACTAAATATTCGTAAAATATACTATTTTACAGTATAACAAACCGCGGCGAGGATTACAAGTGACATTCGCCGCGGTTTTACAGATTATTCACTTCATTTTCTTCTCGTTACCATGGAATCGGCAAGGTCGCAGAGAAACTTCGTGTCGTTAAACGTGCCGCAAAGCGCGCTTTTCGCCTTATTTGTCAGATTTTCGACCATTTCCATGCATCTTTCCTCGCCAAGCAGAGCCATGTATGTATTCTTGTGCTCCTGCGCATCCGAGCCTACGGGCTTTCCAAGCTCCTCGCTTGTGCTGATAACGTCCAGAATATCGTCGCGTATCTGGAATGCCGCGCCGACGCAAGCGCCGTAATGTGCGGCGGCTTCGAGCATCTCGCCGCTTCCTCCGGCGGCTGCAACGCCCATGCGGCATGCAGCAATAAGCAGCGCTCCGGTCTTTCGCGAATTGATGTCGTCAAGCTCCGATTCTGTGAGGATCTCACTCTCGCCAACCATATCGAGATACTGCCCGGCACACATCCCGTCGCTGCCTACGGCGTCGGCAAGGATCTCGACGCAGGCGATCTTGTTCTCTGCCGGAAGCTCACTACGAGCTATCGTGCCGAAAGCCTCGGCCTGAAGAGCGTCGCCTGCCAGCGTTGCGGTGCATTCACCGTAAACAACATGATTTGTCGGCTTGCCGCGGCGAAGCTCATCATTGTCCATGCACGGCAGATCATCGTGAATTAGGCTGTAGGTATGCAGCATTTCTATTGCGCACGCAACAGGAAGGGCTTTTTCAATGTCTCCGCCTGAGATACGGCAAAACTCAAGAACAAGCGTCGGCCGTATGCGCTTGCCGCCGGCTGTAAGGCTGTAATGCATTGATTCAAGAAGCCCGTCGTAGCTCAGCCCTGAGGGATTGAAAAACTCCGAAAGCTTTAAATCTACAAGTTTTTTATATTCCTTTGCCGTCATATCACTCACCAAACGGAAGCTCCTCCGGCTCCCCGTCCTGACCTTTCCTGAGCTTTACGACCTTCTGTTCTGCTTCATTGAGCAGCGTGTCGCAATTGGATATGAGAGACGTACCCTCTTCAAAAAGCTTCAGCGATTCGCTCAGGGGCGCGTCTCCGCGCTCGAGCAGCTTGACGATCTCGTCAAGGCGCTTTACCGAATCCTCAAAGCTCATTTTATCTTTAGCCATGGCTTTTTGCCTCACTTTCATCTACAGTGCATTTTATAAGTCCGTCGCTGACGCTGAGACTGAGCTTATCGCCCTTATTTACATCGCCGACGCTTTTTATAAGCTCGCCGCTTTCGCTTGATGCGATGGCATATCCCCTGCCGAGGACCTTGAGCGGGCTCATAGCATCGAGCGACGCCGCAAGCGCCACGAATTTATGCCTGTTTGCCGCATTTGTCTTTTCGGCAGCGGCAATAAGCTTGCCGCGAACATAGTCAAGCTCTGTGCGCTTGGTATCGACATACGCCATTGGGTCAAGAAGAACACGGCGGTTTCTTATATCATCAAGCCGAGTGCTCATGCGGCCGAGACTTTTCTGCATAGCCTGCGTCTGACGTATGTTCATATTCATAAGATACTCGCGTATCTCGGCTTCGTCGGGAACAGCGATTTCTGCCGCGTTTGACGGAGTGGAGGCACGGACATCCGCAACATAGTCGGATATCGTAACATCCGGCTCATGCCCAACGGCGGAGATAACAGGTAGCTCGGACTCGTATATTGCCCTTGCCACTCGCTCGTCGTTAAAAGCCCACAGGTCTTCGATCGAGCCGCCGCCGCGGCCTGTTATTATGAGGTCCGCGACCTTATGCTTATTTGCGTAGCGTATCGCACCGACTATCTCCGGCGGAGCTTCAACGCCCTGAACACGAACCGGCAAAAGCACGACCTTAGTCATGCTCCAGCGCGTACCGAGTATGCGTATCATATCGTGAACCGCCGCTCCGGCAGACGATGTTATGATCGCGATCTTTTCCGGAAACTGCGGAAGAGGCTTTTTATGAGCCGGGTCAAACAGTCCCTCGGCTGCAAGCTTTGCCTTTAGCTGCTCATAGGCTATCTGAAGATCGCCTGTTCCCTCGGGAATAAGGTCGGTGCAGTAAAGCTGATACGCACCGTCGCGCGGAAATACTGATATACGTCCAAAAGCAGTGACGCCCATTCCACTTTCGGGGCGAAAGCGCAGCTTGGACGCACTGCTTTTAAACATAACGCAGCGAAGGCTGCTCTCGGCATCCTTCAGCGTAAAGTAATGATGACCTGAAGGATATATCTTGTAGTTAGATAATTCTCCGCGTACGCAAACTTTGCTCAGAATCGGTTCGCCGTCGATAAGCGTCTTTATCATCTGGTTAAGCTCGGACACGGTGATACTGTTCTGGCTCATCACACAGTCTCCGTTATATCCTGCGTACCTTCGGTCTCTGAGAACTCGCCGCGCATAATGCCGCCGAGGATACCGTTTATAAACGAAACGGTTTCCGCCTCGTCATAGCCTTTTGCAAGCTCAACAGCCTCGTTAATTGCAGCGTTTGCCGGAATATCGTCCATATACATGATCTCGCTTACTGCACAGCGCAGGATCGCCATAGCGGTTTTCGACATTCTCTCCGGCTTCCAGCCCTGAGCGTATTTTTCAATAAGCTTGTCTATCTGAATGCGGTAATCGTAAACCGTTTTTACAAGACGCGAGATATACTCCTGCTGCTTTTTCTCCGGATATTCGGCAAACAACTCATTTTCATCGGCAAGAGTATCATAATACTCTTTGTTGAAAAACTCATTGAGCAGCTCGTCCACATCTTTTTCGCTTGTACTTGCATAAAAGCTCAGCTGAACCGCAATTTCTCTGGCGGTAGTTCTCTTCATCCTCAAATACCTCGTGTTTTACTTCTCAAAAGCCACGCCGGAAACGTGAACGTTTATCTCTGCTTTTTCAATACCGGTAACAGCCTGAACGACCTCGCCGACGGAGTTCTGTACCTCACGCGCAACGTTTACTATATTGCAGCCGTAGCGTACAAGAATGATAACGTCAACCTTAACGGTGTCATCAATTATCTGAACGGTGATGCCCTTGGACATGGATTTTATTCCGATAAGCTCGGCTATTTCGCCAGTAGTCGTGTTGGAGATTCCGGCAACTCCTTCAACCTCGGTGACGGCTGTGCGCACCATTGCGGAAATGACTTCTTCGGATATATTTATGCTGCCGTTCTCAGCTTTGCAGCTAATGTAGTTTTCGCTCATGTTATGCCTCCGTTTTGTCTACACCATGGGTGCAAAAATTCTGTCATAGTATTGTACCACAACACAAGTCAAAAATAAAGAAAAAAGACGGGAATTTCCCGTCTTTTTTACGATGGAACCTCTATAACATTGAGCTGAGCGGCAGTATACGAGGTTTCAGAGGTTACAGTCTCGGTTATTCTCGCAACGGCAGCTTCGCTCAGCCCATCTTTAGGTGCGGGAACTGCAACGGTTATGGAGTCCTCGCTCATATACACAACGCAGTCGGAAAAGTCCTTGGCAAGCAGTTTGTTTTCAAGCTGCGATTCCTTCATCGAATAGTTTGCCATAGCGGATATTGACGTCATGGCGGAGTCTATCGTCTCCTGAGAAGCCGTGTCGGATTTCACCGCATCCTCGAGCAGCTTTATTGCCTCATCTCGCGATACCTGACGATTGAGCCTGGCTTCGGCAAAGTAGCCGGTTGAGCTTTTTGTGTTTGCCGCTTCATACGCTTCGTTTGCCGCCTTCATCGCCGCGTCCTCGGCCTTTACCATGGCAGGGTCTGCCGTTCCCCACTTGTTGTTGTACGACCAGTTGAGATACACCGCCGCACATACGAGCAGCAGTACCGCCGCAATAGTCACGTTTCTTTTAAGATGCTTCATTTTACCCTCCTATATTCGGCGCAGTTTTTATTACCTGAATACTGTCGCTTGAAAAGCCCGTGAAAGCTTCAACAGCCTTGATGATTGACAGGCGTACCGCGGCATCATCCGCGCCGTCGCACACGATAACGGCACCGGTATCGGACAAAAGCGCAGTCACATTGCCGACACCGTCGCACCTTTGCAGAACCGCCGCAAGCCGCTGCTCATCCGTCTGAGAGCTTACGCTCCGGCTCGAGCTTTCGCCTATCGGTAGGAGCATTATTATCAGTCCGAGCACGAGCGCGAGCAGCGGATATTTAAACTTATTCAGTTGAGCTTTGAGTTTGTCACCCATTTTCACCGTCGCTCCAATCCTGATTTTCTACGCTTATGCCGAGCTGCGTCTGAATGCAGTCGGAAAGTTTAGCCCTCTGATTTTCATCTGCCCCGGATACGATGCGCACCTCGTGCGGATACCAGTAGCCGTCGGTGCTCCACTCTGCCGTTACAGTGACTTCGGCAAGCTCTGTGCCCGTTTCATTGGCTTTGTCCAATATATATGCCCGGCATTCGTCCTCTATGATAGTACGATTCAAATTTTTGCTGTACTGCTCTCCCTGTGTGGTATACTGCTCGGCGTCGAGCCTGCATCGTGCCATCGCTTTTGAATACGCATCAAAGTCAAGTTCCGATAAAGGTGAAACGATAGCGGCACACATTGCCACGGCGCAGAGAATTTTAAGTGCATTTTTAACTCTGCCATCCGGCGAGAGCATGAGTGCAATTGAGCACACGATGCCTGTGTATATGACCGCGTGCAGCCATTGACTGAATATATCCGTCATTATCCACCCACCGCCTTTATAGAAACCGCCATTGATACAAACAAGATCATCGCACAGCAGCCGACAAGTCCGAGGAGCATTCCTACCGCCGAACCAATACAACCTGTTAGCTCACCCAGTCTTGCACAGCCAAACGATTTGACTGCAGCCGCCGTTAGCTTATAGCCTATGTAGTTGAGCGCCATTACAGCAAACGGAGATACGCAAATCGCAAGCAGCGCTACCATGCCGAACACGCCGAGCGTATTTCGCATTGCTTCAGCCCCTGCGACCACGGTTCCGGCAGCGTCAGATATTATTCCGCCAACAACCGGCAGCGCGGTCGAGATAGCGGTTTTTGCAAGCTTTGAGGCAACAGCATCGCCGCCCGACGCAACGATTGAGCTTATGCTTATATACGCAGTGAAGCCGAGGGCTGCCGCAGTCATTAAAAGCGTGCATGCACGCTTTAAAAGTGCTGATATATCCTTTAGACTTTTGCTGCCAAACGATGAGGACGCCATTCCGGCTGCAAGATAGGCGTATATAACTGGCAATATGACGCTTTGAGCTATTGTCACAAAAGAATCCAAAAACAGTACCGACGCCGCGTATTTCACCGTTGCTGAGGACAGAGTTCCGCACGCGGCTGACGCTGCACACATTGCAGGCAGCAATGTTTTTGAAAAGCCGGACAGTGCCGTTATCACATCGGCACCGGACGACACAAACGAATTAACATCAGACACGCTTATTATCGCTATTGCCGCGCATCCGCCGAGCGAGACATACTCGGGAGCATCATCGCAGAACACAGTGAGTACGGCGCATATTACGGCAACGGCGATTATGCTCAGGGAGCGCTTTATCACTCCGCTCAAGCCGCCGGACAGTGTTTCTGTGAAGGCGCTTTCTATCCGCTCAAGTCCCTCGCTTGCCGGCTGAGTCGCTTCGCCTGCAAGGTTACGGGCATAATCGGGCAGCGAGTCTTGAAGCGAGGCCTCGTCATAAGGCGCTGCACTGCACGGCGTTATCAGAAGCAGCGAAAATATAAAAATAAATATAAGTTTTTTCATATCAGTCCGTCGATCGTTTCCAAAAGTGAGCTTATTACCGGAATCGCCGTGAACAGCGCTGCGGCAGAGCCTAACATTTCAAGCGACGAGGCGATGCCGCTTTGCCCTGCATCCTTGCACAGACCGGAGCCTATCTTTACGATTATAGCAATTCCGACGCATTTGATTATCGGCATGAACAGCGCCGAGCTGAGGCCTGTTTGTCCAATAGCATAGCGGACAAGCTCCATTATGCTGCCGAAAAGCTGCGCCGCAGCAAAGCAGATAACAGCCGCTGCCGCAATGGCCACGGCAAGTCCGATCTCCCCGTTGTTCTTTTTTATCAGCAGAATGCAAATCGCCGAAACCGCCGCAATCGCAGATGCTTTTATTACTATCTCCATCAGAGCTGAAAAAGATTTTTTATGAGCTCAAAAAGCTCACTGATCTTTTGAACCACCACAATGAGTACGACTACCAACGCCGCGATCGTCGTCATAAGTGCCTGCTCGTCCCTTCCCGATCGCGACAACAATATGTTCAGAACAGCGACCAGAATACCTACGGCCGCTATTTTAAATATAAGCTCAACTTCCATTTTTCCTCCGGTATACTCAGATAAGCACGATAGCTATAATAAGCCCCATGGCGCCGCCAATGCCTATGTACATTCTTTTGTTTGAGCTGAGCGATAAACGCAAGGTTTGCTGCTCAAGGCTTATCTCGTTTATGCAACGGTCTATTGCCGTGCACTGCATGGTGCTGTCATATCTTCCAAGGCTTGCTCCCAGCTCCTCAACAGCCGAAAGCGCTCGCTCCGATAAGCTTTGCAGATCATCCCGAGCGGCGCTGCGCCATATGCCGCAGAACGAATCCTCACCGAGCTTTTCAAAATCGCGCCTTACCTGCGACATGAAACGTCCCACATCTCCGTTTGCCAAGCCAGCCGCTCTTTCAAACGCTTCGTCAAGCGGAGCCGACAAAGTTACGATCTCATTTTTTATAAGCGTCAGCATGGCTATCAGCGTGCCGTAGGTCTTGTCCAACTCGCTCAGACTGCGAGCTTTCATCAATCCCGCTGCCGTGCAGGAGAGCATTATGAGCATTGCTCCGATCAGATTCATTGCAGCGTCTCCAATCTGTACGAGCGAACCCCGGCATTGTTTTCAATGACGACTATGTTATTAAAAACATCCTGCGCCAAAAGAAATCTGTATACGTTGCGGCGCTTAAGGTCGGAAACAGCCGCTGCATGCGCGGTTGCAATGACGCGCACTCCGCATCCAACGGCGGAAGCTGCCGCGCGGCAATCCTCCGGCGACGATATCTCGTCCATCGCTATTACCTGCGGATTCATCGAGCGCAGAAGCATCAGCGCGGCCTCAGATTTTGGAATGTCGGTCATAACGTCGCTCATGGGGCCAATGTCAAACTGCGGCACGCCGCGAAATACTGCCGCAAGCTCGCCGCGCTCGTCGCAGACCGCAACTCTGACGCCGGAGCTTGATATGGCTCTTATGCATTCGCGCAAAAACGTCGTTTTTCCGCCGCCCGGCGGAGATATGATGAGGACGTTATCCTTAGCGGCGCAAAGCTTTTTTAATACTTCTCCGCCGCAGTTTGTACTCTGCCTTGGTATTCTGATTGAAACCGAGCTTATATCCCGAAGTCCTGTCAGCTTTCCGCCGCTTATCACTCCGGTGCCGCATACTCCGATGCGCAAGCCAAAGCCACAGCTTATAAAGCCCTTGGACATGTCCTGCCAGACGGCATGAAGCGATGCATTTGTCGCTTTTTCAAGCACACAGGCGATATCATCGCGAGTAACTGCTCTATCGGCTATTGCTTCCTCTCTGCCGCCAATCAGCGCACATGGGTATCGTCCGGCTCTTAGTCTGAACTCTTCGGCAGTTTTAAATCTCTCGCCGAGAGCTGCTGCCGTTTTTGACGGCAGCAGCCTGACGGCTTCATCATAAGCGCTTTTCATGTCTACACCACCGGTATGAGCAGCAATCTGTCGGTCGGCACTTCCTCGATTTCGTTTATTTGCTTTATAAGCTCCGTGTCTGAGCCGTATTTTTTTGCAAGCGTCCAGAGATCACCGTCGGTGCAGCGGCACATATACAGCGCTGCGCTTGGCCTTTCGTGTTCAAGCTCTGTTTCATCGACCTCGGTTATCATGTTGATATTATCGTAGTTGAGATATCTTGCCGATATGACTACACATATATCAGCACTCAGACTGTCTCCCTTTGCCGAGGCACTAACGCTGACGGCAGCGACGTGAATCTTATCCGGCCGGCGTCCGTCATCCGGCAGGTATTGTGCCTTGCCTCTCAGCTTGCACGATCTCAGCTCGCCCTCACGGTCTTTATATATCAGTTCGGCTGTAACTTGGATAAGCACTTCCGTTTCAGATATCTCAGGACACGCAGCATATACCGCAGACGCAATAACGGCTTCGGCACCGTAATCGGAATTGTACGAAAGCGTGACTGGGCAGCTTGTGCTTACAGTGTTGATCTCGGTAAGGCAGCATAGCTCACTGCTTGAAAGAGCAAGCTCTTTTTTACACGAGTAGGCATCGCATATGTAGCTTCTACTCTGATCCTGAAGGCATATTATCTGGATCGCTGCGCGTATATCCGCAGAGAGCTTGCCGTCAAACGCTTCAAAATATTGTCCTGTTATCATGTCGCAAGCAATGACCTCGGGGTCGGTGCAGCCGTCCGGCATAGTGAAAAGCTGAGAAAATGGCAGCGAAAATCGCGCTGTTTGAGGGACGCCGGATACAAGGTATATCGCTTCGATCTCGGCTGAGCCCTTAACCACAAGTTTTGTGCCGACGACTTCGCTGGTGCTTAGCCTTATACTGCTGAAAGCTCTTACAAAATCCCCACCGCTGAGCTGTTCGGGGACATCCAGCTCATCCTCAACGCTGAGCGTTTTTTCGGAAACGAGTACAATGCTTTTGCATTTAAGCTCGCTTGTTTTGAAATACAGCTTATCCGGCGCGTTCTCGGGAGGCTCGAACCAACACACGTCTGAGTATTTATAGCAGCTAAGCTCCATAACGGTGCTTGTGCTAATTAATATTTTCCTGGGGTTTACTGCCTTAGCGTCAGCATTGAGCGCAAGCAGCTTCGTAACGGCAGAGCTTGTGCTGTCAGCCCCCGGTGCACTGAAGTTTATTTCAAACGGAATGGTCGTTCCTACAACGCGCACACCATCGCCCGTTTCGGGAATATACATAACCGTTACGTCAATTTCTCCGCTGACGCTTACGGCGTCCTGGCCGACGTTTTTTTCGCGTATTCGACACTGTCGGCGACAGCTTAGGATACGAAGAATATCCTCCAGCGAGTCCGGCACTATAAGCTCTGTATCGCTATTAGCTTCGGAAACCGAGTTGCACAGTTTTTTATATACGCTGCCTTCCCTGCTTTTAAGTTCGATCTTCATGGCATTTCTCCTTAAACTTGCTTTTGTACATACTATGCTCACGGCTGCCGCTTAATGACACCTAAACAGCCAAACACCAAGGCATATCAGTGCCGCTGCAAGCATAAACCACCAAAACTGCGTAGGCAGTATGAGAGACAGGATAATGATAACTCCCGAAACAATTGCAATTACAGCGAAAAACGCACACGGACCTTTACGCAAAAAACCGCCCCCAGCACACGCATTTTATAAAACGTATGCCGGAGCTGCAAGCTCATAGAGTCTTGAGTACGATTCGTAGCGGCTTTTGGGGATGCCGCCTGCTTTGACGGCGGCCGTTACCTCGCAGCCCGGCTCTTTGAGATGGGCGCAGTCGGCAAATCGGCATGAACCGATATACTTTTTGAAATCACGAAAATCGTATTGCAGCTCAGATTTGTCAATGGTCTGCATCATTTCGATCTCAAATGAGGCAAAACCCGGAGTATCTGCAATATATGTCTCATCACCTGCATCGAACAGCTCAACATGTCTCGTGGTGTGTCTTCCTCGACCGAGCTTTTCACTGACCTCACCGACCTGAAGACTGAGTCCCGGGAGCATAGTATTGAGTATGCTTGACTTGCCGACACCGGAGTTGCCGGTAAATGCGCAAATCTTGCCTTTGAGCGCGGCTTTTAGCTCCGAAATGCCGGCGCCGCTTTTTGCACTGACTCTGTGCGTTTCAAAGCCTGAGGATGAATATATGCCGTAAAGCTCATCGGCCGGGTCAATGTCGGCTTTATTTATGCAAACGATAAGCTCGCAGCCGACTTCCTCGGTTATGACGGACACTCGGTCAATCAGGAACGGATCTGTCACGGGGTTAGTGTTTGCCGCTATAAATACAAGCGCGTCAATATTTGCAACGGCAGGCCGGATGAAGAAGTTCTTGCGATCGTGCACGGCGGTTACATACCCCTTTTTTCCTTCGGGATCAAAGCTGACCCTGTCTCCCACCATGGGAGATGTGCCGTCAAGGCGGAATTTGCCGCGCGCACGGCATTCGTAGACCTCATCGGCGGATATGACATAGTAAAATCCGCTGAGGGCTTTGATGATCGTTCCGTCCATTCAGCCACCGTCTCCCGACGGTCCTGAGGACACGGTTATGGATATTTTGGTGTGCTCTTCGATCTCGGTTCCGGCGGCAATGTTCTGATCAATGACGGTTCCGGCAACAAGATCGCTCTCGGCGGTTGAAATGCTCCCGATGCTGAGGTTGCTGCTTTCTATCTTTGCAATGGCGGACTCTTTTGAAAGCCCTTTGAGCTGAGGAACCTTGGTCATCACGGTTTCTGGACCTGTGCTGATGATAATTTTAATTTCCGAGCCTTCGTCGGCCGCAGCGCCGGCAACGGGATCGGTGCTTATAACATAGCCCTTGGTTATGCTGTCTGACGGAGCCTGCTCAAGAGTATAGGTAAAGCCTGCATCCTGAACCATGCTTATGGCCTCTTCCCGCTCGTGATTTACGATATTAGGCACCTTCAAAAGGCGCTTTTGATCGTCAACCGTTTCGGCGGCACACACAAGCTCAACGACTATTTTGCTGCCCTTATCGCTCACTGTTTTACTGCGGCCTGACTCGGGATCCTGCGAGAGGATTATGCCGTACTCATGCTCAAGATCGACCTTGAACGTGACCTTGAAATCATAAATCTTCTTATAGTCCTTGTCGTTAATGACATCCTCATAGTAACGCCCGACAAAGTTATCGACCTTAACCTTAACGGGATCGGAAAACAGATCTTTCAGAAAATAGCCGTTTAAAAAGACAAAGCCGATAATTATAAACAGCAAAACAGCCAGTATTCCCGAGCTGAGAGCTATTTTTTTGCTGCGGCGGCTGCGCTTAGCTCTGCGCCTAGGCGGTTCCTCGCTGTCGATAAGTACAGCCTCGGAATCTTCGAGCACATGAGCGGCAAGGCTCTGCGACTTGTATTCCTCAAGATCGGCGAGCATTTCGCTTGCCGACTGATAGCGCTCGTCTATGTTTGAATTCATAGCCTTAAGGCATATGCGCTCAAGCTCTTCGGGAATCGAAGGCACTATGTCACGCGGGGTTACGGGGTCGGTGTTCATATGCTTTACGGCGACCTCGACGTCGGAGTTTCCGACATAGGGGAGCTTGCCGGTGAGCATTTCATACATCACTATGCCGAGTGAATAGATATCGCTCCTCGCGTCTGGAGCTTCGCCGCGCGCCTGCTCGGGTGCAATATAATGCACAGAGCCTACGGTCTCGCCGTTATTCTCCTCGATGGTATTTTCAAGCGAAGCAATGCCGAAGTCGGCGACCTTGATCATGCCGTCTTTGAGCAGCATGATATTCTGCGGCTTTATATCGCGGTGGATAATGCCCTTACTGTGCGCATGCTCAAGAGCTTTTGCTGTCTGGATGGTGAAATCCAGCACCTCGGACGGATCGAGTACGCTTTTTTTCTGCAAATACTGCTTGAGCGTTATTCCGTCAATAAGCTCCATAACGATATATTCCACATCGTCACTATGGCTTACATCGTACACCGAGACGATATTGGGGTGAGAAAGCATGGCGACAGCCTGTGACTCGGCACGGAAGCGGCGGCGCAGCTCGGTGTTTGCGGCAGTCTCATCGCGCATGATCTTTACCGCGTCATACCTGTTCAATCTGTGGCACAGAGCCTTGTATACATTCGCCATGCCGCCCGAGCCGATAAGCTCGATGATCTCGTAGCGATCGTCAAGGATCTTGCCTATATATTTATCAGTAGTGTTTTCCATAGCAGCACCTTTGATATCAAGTCTTAATTAAAACGATCGAGACATTGTCCCTCGCTCCGCGCGCAAGCGCAAGCGCCATAAGCTTGGAGCAAACATCCTCGGGCAAGGCATTTTCCTTGAAGTGATCGTGAATTTCCTTATCGCTGACCATATTGCTCAGCCCGTCGGAGCAAAGCAGAATACCGCCGCCCCTGTGCAGAGGGCATTCAAAATAGTCGGCTTCAACGGATGCGTCAACGCCGAGTGCGCGTGTGATTATATTTTTCTTCGGATGATGGGCGGCCTCTTCCTTTGTTATTGCCCCCATCGACACAAGCTCTTCGACATAAGAGTGATCGCGGCTTATCTGCCTTATCCCTTCATCGGAAAGGTAATATGCGCGGCTGTCGCCGACGTTGACAAGGCAGGCCTTGCGGCGCGTTATAATACCGCCGACAAGAGTTGTTCCCATGCCGCTGTAGTTTGCATCAAAGCGCGAGTATTCATATACAACGCCGTTTGCATCCGCACAGCTGTCGCGCAAAAGCTTTTCGATGTTGCCCATGAGAAGCCGCGGAGCGGCAAGGCTTTCGTAAACGCGGCTGACAAACTCCTTGCTTGAGAGCCTGCTGGCAAGATCACCTGCCTTCGCGCCGCCCATACCGTCGCAGATGACCGCGATAACGCATTTTCGCTTATCGCAGTTTTCGATTATATAGCTGTCCTGGTTTTCGCTTCTGACCTTTCCCTTGTCAGTGATGCCGAAACTTTTCATTTTACCTGATTGCCCTTCTGCATTTTTCTGCGCAGCTGTCCGCAGGATGCCTCAACATCGCCGCCGAGCTTGCGGCGGACGGTAACGTTAACGCCGTTATCCTCAAGCACTTTGACAAATGCTTTTATATGCCCCTGAGTTGAGGGCTGAAAACGGCTCTCTTCAACGTGGTTCATCGGAATTAGATTGACATGCGCGCCGACATACCTCGCGCGCTTTGACAAAAGCTGTGCGTGATACTGCGTGTCGTTTACTCCGTCGATCATGATATATTCAAACGATATTCTGCGGCCGGTTTTTTCGTAATAGCGGCGGCAGCACTCCATAAGCTCGTCCACACCTCTGCCGTGGTTGGCAGGCATTATCTTCGAGCGCGTTTCGTCGTCCGGAGCGTGCAGAGATACCGATAAAGTCAATTGTAAATTAAGTTCGGCCAGTTTGTCAAACTTTTCTGTTATTCCGCAGGTTGAAAGCGAAATATGCCGCATGCCGATATTCATACCGTCCGGGTGATTTACAAGTTCAAGGAACTTGACAACGTTATCAAAGTTATCAAGCGGCTCACCGATACCCATGAGGACGATATTTGATATCTGCTTCCCCGAATCGATCTGCGAAAACATTACCTCCTCGAGAATTTCGTGCGGCTCTAGGCATCGGACAAGGCCGCCTATGGTGGACGCGCAGAAGGCGCAGCCCTGGCGGCAGCCGACCTGAGTTGAAACGCAGACGGTATTCCCGTGCTTATAGCTCATGACAACGGTTTCGACCGCGTTGCCGTCATACAGCTCCCACAGGTATTTTATCGTGCCGTCTATTTTTGAGACCTGTTTGCTGAGCACCTTAGGCTCGTAAACGGTATATTCGGTTTTAAGCTTCTCGCGCAGTGATTTGGGGATATCGCTCATTTCATCAATTGAGCCGACCCCCCTGCCGAGCCACTTAAACACCTGCTTTGCGCGGTATTTAGGCTCCCCGAGGCCTGCGAGGATATCTTCTATCTCATTTGGGAGCATGCTCCTAAGGTTTTTCATTTGTTTCTCCTAAGCTTGCTGACAAAAAATCCGTCGGTACCGTGGATATCCGGCCAGAATGTCATATATCCGCCGGCGGCGGTTTCGCCGTTCGGGAGCGTAAAGCTCTCTGCCGAAAATTCGGCGTGTTCGCGCAAAAACGCCTTCACGACATCTTCGTTTTCACGCTCGAGCACCGTGCATGTTGAATAAACGATCACTCCGCCCGGCTTAACATATTGCGAAAGGTTTTCGAGTATCGCCGCCTGTATCGCAGGCATCGATGTGCTGTCTTCAAGCGGCTTATACCGTATCTCCGGCTTTTTTCGGATAACTCCGTAACCCGAGCACGGAACATCGGCAATGATCGCGTCATACTGTCTGTCAAACGACGCCCTTGCATCATGCGAAAACGCATTTATGCAGGAAAGTCCGAGACGCCGCGCGCCTTCATTTATAAGTCTTATTTTTTTATCGTGCAGATCGCAGGAATCAATGCTGCCTTCATTTCGCATTGCAATGGCGGCCGCAAAGCTTTTTCCGCCCGGAGCCGCGCAGGAATCAAGCACATTCATTCCAGGTTCAAGCGCCGCTGCCAGAACAGCGCATTTTGCGGCAGGGTCCTGAACGTAGAAAAGCCCCTCGTCAAAGCCGGGCATTGAGCTTACGCTTCCGGCCGTAACGATACAATCCGGCAGCCATGGGTGCATTGAACACGGAACGCCATCTGACGAAAGTCGCAGCATAAGCTCATCGGGCGTGATCTTCAGCGTGTTCACCTGAAGGCAGGTATCCGGGATCGAGTTATCGGCCGCAAGGAACGCCTCGGCGGCGTCATATCCCCGGCGATCAACGATATACTGAGCAAGCTGCTGCGGATGGCTGTATTTAACCGAAAGGTACTGCGCCGTTCCCTTTCCGGGAGGCTCGGGAAGCTTGTCCGAGCAGGACGCAATCTTTCTCAAAACAGCGTTGCAGAAGCCGGAAGCCCTTGAATAACCGAGCTTTTTGCACAACGCTACTGATTCGTTCACGGCGGCAGACGCAGGGATCTTGTCCATAAAAATGAGCTGATACGCGCCGCTGCGCATTATATCGCGCACCTTCGGTTCTATCTTTGATGCCGACTTGCTGTTGAGATCAATGTAATAATCCAGAAGCGCGGTGTTCTGCAAAACGCCGAGACTTATACTGACGGCCAGCGAAAGCGAGCGCGAGTCAAGATCGTATTTAGTTTTCATCGCGTCGCTGAGCGCCGACGTCCACGCGCCGTCGCGTCTTGTGCGCTCAAGCGCAAAAACAGCGGCTTCCCTGGCTTTATCCAATGCTTAATCCACCTTTATGGGGTGTCCGAGCAAGTAGTCGGACGCTTTCATTCGTTTTTTTCCTGCTGCCTGAAGCTCGGTTATGAGAACCGTTTCACCGTCAAGGCAGGCTATCTCAATGCCTTTTTTGCCGGCACTGACCACACTTCCGGGAGCTTTATCGGTCTTGTTCTGCGTATACTCGGCAGAATAAATTTTAAAGACCTTTCCGTCAAGCTCCGCTGTTGCGACCGGCCACGGCTGCAAGCCGTATATCTGCTTTATGACCTCGCGCGGCGTTTTCGCCCACTCTATGGGGCTTAGGCTCTTATCAAGCATTTTGACATAGCTTGCCTTGCTGTGATCCTGCGGCGTTCTCGGCGCCGTTCCGGCTTCAATATCGCGCAGAGTGCGGGCAAGAAGCTCGGCTCCCATGATCATCAGTCGGTCAAACAGCTCACCGGACGTTTCAAACTCACCTATCTCAGTTTCGGATGTGTAGATGATATCGCCCGTATCCATTTCCGACGCGAGATACATGGTCGTAACGCCGGTGATCTTATCGCCGTTCAAAACCGCCCACTGTATGGGCGCTGCACCTCTGTATTTCGGCAGAAGCGAAGCATGCACGTTTATTGCGCCGTATTTCGGTACCTCAAGCATATCGTCCGGCAGAATGCGCCCGTAAGCGACAACTTCAAGAATTTCGGGAGCAAGGCTTTTTATAAGCTCGGTAGCCGTTCCGTCGCGCAGCTTCGTCGGCTGATAAACGGGAATATTGTTTTCCAGCGCAAGTTCCTTTACAGGACTGTATGAAAGCTTCATGCCACGGTCGCGCGGCTTGTCCGGCTGAGTGAAAACGGCTGCAATATCGTATTTTTTATCTATAAGCTTTTTCAATGAGGCCGCAGCAAAGTCCGGCGTACCCATAAATACTATGCGCATACTCACCCCTCGCTTCCGCTGCCTTTTATCTCATCCTCGGATAGCATACGCTCGCACTTTTCGGTGAACAGATGGCCGTCAAGGTGGTCAAGCTCGTGACATATGCACCTTGCTGTAAGGCCGGTTCCCGTGTATTCAAACCAGTTTCCGTCCCTGTTCTGTGCGCGAACCGTTACGATAGACGGACGGGTGACTATACCGTATTCTCCGGGCACGCTGAGACAGCCCTCCGCGCCGGTCTGCTCGCCTTCGGAAGAGACGATGACCGGGTTTATAAGCTCAAGTATCTCCTCGTCATCTTCATCTTCAACATTGGTTGCAATGACGAGGACAACACGGCGCAATATGCCGACCTGCGGAGCCGCAAGGCCGACGCCGTTTGCGTTTTCAAGCGTTTCGGCCATGTCGTCAAGAAGCTGGTGGAGTCTTGAGTCAAATTTGACCTGCTCGCGGCAGACCTTATGAAGTATACTGTCCTCTTTTGTTACTATATGTCTGAGTGCCATGTTCGTCTCCTAATCAGAGGGGTTATTGTCGGCAAACACGCTGACTCCCCTGTATTTTCCTGATTTTGCACAGCGAATGAGCACCGAAGATATTATCTCGCGGATCTGCCTGTCGGCTGTGCAGCATATATTTACTCTGTATCTATAACGGTTATTTACTCTGACGACCGCCAACGGCGCAGGGCCGAGAATACGTACATCGCTTCGATTCCTAAGCGACGCTTTTACCACCGTGCATATATCCGTGCAGCATTTTATAACTGCGCTTTCCACCGTTCCGGAGGCGGTTATAGCAATTATATCCGCAAACGGCGGCGTATCCTGAAGTCTGCGCAGGCTGAGCTCGGTTTTAAAAAAGCCCTCGTAATCCTGCTGCGCGGCAAGACGTATTATCTCGTTTTGCGGAGTGAAGGTCTGGATAATGGCGCGTCCCGGCTTACTTCCTCTGCCGCTGCGTCCGATGACCTGCGTTATAAGCGAAAATGTTCTCTCTCCGGAACGGTAATCTCCGCAATAAAGGCTCTGGTCAGCGGAGACTACGCCGATGAGCGTCACATTTTCAAAATTGAGTCCCTTGGTGACCATCTGAGTGCCGACCATAATGGGGATCTTTTCGTTTTTAAATTTGTTCAGCAGAACATCGTGACTGCCTGCCGCCTTGACGGTGTCGGTATCCATGCGCAGAACCTGCGTATCAGGGTACAGCTGTTTAAGCTCTTCCTCAATTAGCTGAGTTCCTGCGCCGACAAAGGTAAGCATTCCGCCGCAGTCGGGGCAACGGCTGTCGGCTCTGCGAGTATAGCCGCAGTAGTGGCAGATAAGCCGCTTATTGACGCTGTGATACGTCAGCGAAACGCTGCAATTCGGGCACTTATATACATATCCGCAGTCTCCGCAGCATATGAGCTTGTTTGCTCCGCGCCGATTGATAAACAGTATGCTCTGCTCGCCGCGTTCTATGTTCTCTTCAAGCTCGGCTTTAAGCCTTGAGCTAAGCTCACTGCCGTTTCCGGACTTAAGCTCGCTCTTCATATCCACTATCTCGACCGACGGAAGCTGCATCGCATTATAGCGCTCGTTCATTCGGAAGAGCTTATACTTTCCGCTCTCCGCAGCATACCGGCTTTCAATATCGGGAGTTGCCGAGCCAAGCAGCAAAAGCGAATTGGTCTTTGCGCAGCGATACTTTGCAACATCGCGTGCATGGTATCGCGGAGAGTTTTCGGACTTATAGCTGTCCTCCTGCTCCTCGTCGATAATGATAAGTCCGAGGTTTTCAAACGGTGCAAACACCGCACTCCGCGTTCCGATCACGAGCTTTGCGCCGCCTGTTTTTATACGCTTCCACTCATCATATCGCTCACCGACGGCAAGGCTGCTGTGCAGTATTGCAACGTCATTGCCGAAATATTCGGAAAAAGTGTGTATCATCTGCGGCGTCAGCGCGATCTCGGGCACAAGAAGTATGGCACATTTTCCGCTTTTGAGCGTATCGTCAATTAGCCGGATATATACCGAGGTCTTTCCGCTGCCGGTAACACCGCACAAAAGCGCAGCCTCCGGGCAAGGCTCGTCAAGCAGCTTTTTTATGCCTGTATATGCGTCCTTCTGCTCACGGTTAAGCTCGGGGAGAGGTTTTAGCTTCCCTGTCCACACTTCGGGACGGCGAAAAACCTCTTCCTTATCCGCAACGACCAACTGCGCATTTATAAGCGCATTTAGCGACTGCCGAGATGCTCCCGTAAAATGCATGGCTTCCCGAGCGGATACACGCCCGGTCGAGCACATAAGCTCCAGCAGTGCAGCCTGCATGGGAGCCTTTCGACGAATGTTCTGCGCAGTGTCAAAGGCTTCTTCCGCGTCGATAGCAAGACTTATCATCTCTCGCATTTTGTCGTTTACCTGGCGCGCGCCGTCGGCCTTAAACCAGCAGCCGGCCGGGAGAATGGTCCTGACGGCGTCATACACCGTGCAGAACAGCCTGTCATGCATCCACAGAGCGAGCTTGAGCTGAGACGGCGTCAGCATCGTCTCTTTATCAAGGCAGGATTCTATAGGCTTTAGGCTTTCATATTCGCTGTTATCGCTGACAGCGAGGACAATGCCCTCGCTGCGGCGATTTCCGCGCGAAAACGGCACTGTAACGCGCATACCGGGAGCTATAAGGTCTGCCATACTGTCGGGTATGAGATAGTCATAGGGCTTGTCTATACTGTAGTTTGCGGCGGCAACCGCAATTTTTGCTATGCGCTTTTCCGACATACCCACCATCCTTCATCCGACATTTTGGTGCAAAATCATATGCTTTAAGCAAAATTCAGCGGAGCGATACGGCTCCGCTGCTGATTATTTTGCTATGGTAAGCTTGCCGGTGTATACTTCGTCGATAGCTTCGCTAACGGGCTTCTTATCGAGGATGATACCCTCTTCCTCGGCATTTGCGGATATCTCACGCGCTCTTCTTGCAACGAGATTTACAAGCTGATAACGGTTGCCGGTCTTGCTGACAAGCTCGGCAACAGGGGGATAAAGCATCATGATCAGTCTACCTCACTTAAATAGTTTTTTCTAAGATCATATTTGCAGTATTCTGCGGTTATAATCGCCGAAAATTCCTTTGCGGCCTTATCGGCATCGTCATTGATTATGATATAGTCATAAAAGTCCGCTGCGGCATATTCCTCTTTAGCGCGGATAAGGCGAGCCTCGATCTTACGCTCGGAATCCGTTCCTCTGCTGCGCAGTCTTTTCTCAAGCTCTGCCATGGAGGGCGGGATTATGAATACCATGACCGCCTCGGGCATTTTCTGATGCACCTGAAGAGCGCCCTGAACCTCAATGTCAAGCAGGACATTCATGCCCTCGCTGAGCTTTTTCTCAACATAAGCCTTTGGCGTGCCGTAGGAGTTGGCTACATACTCTGCATGCTCAAGGAACTCGTCGTTTTCGACCATCTCGCGGAATTTATCGAGATCTACAAAGAAGTACTCCTTGCCGTCGACCTCACCGGGACGAGGCTTCCTCGTCGTTGCGGAAACGGAAAAACATATGTCGTTTCGCCCCTCCAGAGCCTTTAAAACGACCGTGCTCTTCCCTGCTCCGGACGGTCCGGATATAACTATAAGCTTTCCTCTCTGTTTAGCCATTTGCTGCACCTTCCTCATTCTTGTTTGACATTCGCGCCGCCAGAACCTCCGGCGTGAGCGCGGACAGGATAACGTTTCCGCTGTCCATTATAAGCGCAGCCTTCGTGCTTCTGCCGAAGGATGCGTCAATTAATAACCCCTTATCTCTCACATCCTGGATCATTCGCTTTATCGGCGCCGATTCAGGGCTTACCATGGCAATAACGCGCTGTGCGCTTACCATGTTTCCAAATCCTATATTTATGAGCGTCATGCTGCCCTCACTCAATATTCTGAATCTGCTCACGGATCTTTTCGATCTCGGATTTGAGGTCAACGACCGTGTGTGCAATATCGGAATTCTGGCACTTCGAGCCGGTAGTGTTAGCCTCGCGGTTAAACTCCTGAAGCAAAAAGTCGATCTTTCTGCCTATAGGAGAGCCTATTTTAAGCATCTGACGGAGCTGAGATATATGGCTGCGCAGGCGCACGGTCTCTTCATCAACGGCTATTTTATCGGCAAATATCGCCGCCTCGGTAAGGATGCGGGATTCGTCTATGCCGGATGAGCCAAGGATCTCGTTGAGCTTGCCGAGGAGTCTTTCACGATACTGTTCGACCGTAACAGGTGAGTTCTTCTCTATTACAGAAACATATTTTTCGATATTCTCAAGCTTTGAAAGAACATCGGCTTTTAGCTTTTCGCCCTCAACGATACGCATGCGATCAAAGTCGCACAGCGCCTGCTCGGCAATAGTGCGCATACCTTCCGCAACAGCGTCCGCATCAAGCTCTTTTTTCTCGACCGATAGCACATCCGGAAGGCGGCTCACACCCATGACGCTTGCATCGTTTGCAAGACCGTACTTGTCCGCAATAGTGTTGAGCGCATCGAGATACCCCTTTAAAAGCGGCTCGTTAACCCGGACGATCATATCGTCCGCCATTGAGCTGTCGATCGTCACAAAAACATCGACCTTGCCGCGACTTATGTGCGAGCTTACGGCCTGCTTTATCGTTTCTTCGGCAAACAGAAAGCTGCGTGGCAATCTTATTGACGTGTCCAAAAACTTATTATTTACGCTTTTAAGCTCAACGCTAACTTCTATGCCCTCGACAGTGCCCTTTGCGCTGCCGTAGCCAGTCATACTTTTAATCATTTTATCACCTCAACGCAGCTTGACTATCTCGAATTTTATGGGATTTTTTCGTTTGCTGCGGCGCTGATAAACTACGATCACCGCAACTGCGGCGCAGAAAGCTATAAAGCTGCAGAGCACGCTCATGCCCTCGCTCAGCCCGCAGCTTGCCGCGATTATATAGCCGATAACGAACACCAGCATAGGAACGATATAAACAATGAATGCCGCTCCGAATATTCTGGAGCTAAGGCTTTCGATCACGACCTTTTCGCCCGGCTTTGCATGAACTGAGTTTTTGGCAAACGCTTTTATCTCATTCTGAAAAACACAGCTTTCACAATTGCCGCAGTTGCTTCCGCACGCCGTGCCGCGTGCTACGACGACCTCGGCCATGCCGTTAGGAAAAACCTTGGTGACCACTGCATCCTGAGTCATTAGTAAAGACCTCCAGTCTTAATCCTTGTATATAGTGACCGTCACTCTCACATCGCCCACAGCGCCGACGTTATCATGCCCGGCAACTGAGACCTTAGCATTGACTATTATCTGTCCGGTCGTCGAGCCGTAATCGGACAAATCGGCAACGACGGTGATATCCTCCGGCTTTACTCTGTTAAGCGCATCCTGGCTCAGCGCACGGAGCGTAACTTCGATCTCCTTGGTATCGATAGTTGCATGATAACCGTTGGAAACGCCCTTACATGCGATGTTAGACGTTGTAAATGTCTTAGTGTGCGATCCGTTTACCTCCACGGTCACCTTTGCATCTGAAACGCCGGTCAGGTTCTGGACACCGTCGGGAAGCTCAATCGCGAACGTGTGCTCATATCCGCTGCTGAACGAGGAAAGGTCGATCGTTCCGATCTCGATGCTTTCCATATCGTCAATAATTCTCGAATCTCCGGCAACCTTTATGCTGCTCGGGTCGATCGTGACATCACAGTCGCTTTCGGTTATACCCCCGCCGGATATAAACCGCACGTTGAGCGGCAGCTCTTTGGTTTTGAGTATCGGCTGGGTCGCCGTGACGGTCTCTTCCGAGAAACGCAGACCATCCTTCGGGATAATGTTATCGTTCTTATCGCGCAGCGTGAACTCCGCTTCCTCAACATAGGCAGAGTCAATGGTCTGATTCTTGCCGAACTCGACCCATACATGGTCTATCTTGTTTATTATCTCCTCCGGCCCGTCAATCGTGAGTGTTTTGGGATCAAAAACAAATTCCTCGGCTACGCAGCCCTCGGCAATGGTCCCTCCAAAGCTGCCCTTAATATCGACCGTTTTGCTGCCGTTTTTAATAACGGTGAAATTGATAGTATCTGGGTTTTTGCGCACAACGCTTATCTCGTTTTCATTGACATAGTTCGGAAAAACGAGCTTGTATGTCCATGTCATATTATTCGGCGCGGTTATGCTGCTTACGTCGATAACAGCCTTAATATCCGAGGCTTTGAGCTTAGATATAGTGCTGCGGTTTCCTTTAACAACGATGCTGACTGAGTCCGCACTGACATCAGTTATTGACAGATTCCTCTCGCTCAGCAGTTCTTCCTGCCCCTGAAATTCTACAGGAATCCCCGTGAATGTCAGATTCTTATCGGTCGTATCCTGGCTGGTAACATATGCCCACATCATAAGTGAACACAGCAGCGAAATGATCATCCAGAATACCTTGCTGTCGTATATTTTCTTAGTTCTTTTTTTCTGTTCCATCTTTGTTCACCTTATGCTTATCAAAAAAACGAGAAAAAACTTCAGCTGCGGTACTCTTCTTTGTTTCTTCAACCACGAGTTCTTTACGCAGGATCTGTTCGAGCATGGCAACGGAGAGGTTGCGCTTGAGCATACCATCAATGGCAACAGATATGCCGCCGGTTTCTTCAGAAACGATGACGGTTATTGCGTCGGAAATCTCGCTTGCGCCGATTCCCGCGCGGTGGCGCATGCCAAGATCCTTGCTCAGGTTAGTCTTGGCCGTAAGCGGAAGCACACAGCCTGCGGCCGCTATACGAAAGTTGCGGATAATAAGCGCACCGTCATGCAGCGGAGCCTTAGGATAAAATATGTTTTTCAAAAGCTCGGCGGTTATATCAGCATTTATGATCGTGCCGGTTGTCATTATATCACTGAGCTTCATGTTGCGCTCGAAGATGATAAGCGCGCCGGTTTTCGTTTTTGACATCTGCTCGCAGGCCAGAACCGTCTGCGTTATGGCGGATTCGGCCTTGCTCGTTATCTGAGTTTTTTGCGAAAAGATGCCGTAAAAGTCCTTACTGCCCATTCTTGAAAGCAGTTTTCTGAGTTCGGGCTGGAATATGATAACCAAAGCTATAAGCCCTATCTCGACCGCTTTGCGCAGGATAAAGTTAATCATCGTCAGATTGAACACCGACGGTCCCGACAGCCAAAGGAAGATAAGCAGCAGAAGTATTCCCTTTGCGAGGTTATATGAGCTTGTCTTGCGTACGAGATCTATGACCTTATAAAACAAATAAGCGACGATAAGGATGTCGATGACATCCCAAAAACTTATTGTCGAGAGGTAATTGAGCATTCTCAAAAAGTAACTCGAAAAGTCCTGCATTATAATCCCCAATCGTATTTATCTGCGGACTGCGGGCGCAGTCCGCACTTTGCTATATTTTTAATTACTATATTATATAATATATACGTCCAAAAGGCAATTAAATATTAATTAAATTTCTCCGTTTGCTATCTTTTCTATGACGGTGCAGGCATGAATTACCTGGCGGCGCTGCGTAAACGGCGAAAAGCTGATGCGCACAGTGCCGGTTTTGTCGGTTCCCGCAGTATTGTGTGCAAGCGGCGCGCAGTGCAGGCCGCATCTGGCAGCAATTCCGCGTGAGCCGAGTTTTTCACAAAAGTTCTCACAGTCAATTGAAGTGTGCCTAAACGACAGCACCCCGGCCTGAACTCCTGCTTTTCCGCGGAACACTTCAAGCGACGGAGCACGGCTCAGTCGTTCTGCCGCAGTGCCGCAAAGCTCAGCTTCATAGCTGCCGATTTTATTCACGCCTTTGCCGAGAACGTATTTTATCCCCTCGCACAGTCCGGATATTCCGACGACGTTGTGCGTTCCGGCCTCGGCTCTGTCGGGCAGATAGTCCGGCATGCTCTGAATGATACTTTCAGACCCCGTTCCGCCGCTCATAAGCGGAGCCGGCAGTGTTTTACACAGGAGTATGCCGGTTCCCTGCGGACCGAGTAGGCCCTTGTGTCCCGGCATTGCTATGAAGTCGGCATTAAGTCTCTCCGCATCCAGATCTTCGATTCCGGCCGACTGCGAAGCGTCGATAACAAGCGGCACACCGAAGCGGCTGCACATCTCCGATATCTCATACACAGGCTGAATAAAACCGAAAACATTTGAGACATGGTTGCAAACGACAAGATCAGCACCCGGAATTTTTTCTTCAAATGCTGCCAAGACGCTGTCCGGATCAAAAAGCTCGCCGGCAGCAACAGACACATCGGCATTTATATCGTGCAGCGGCCGGGTAACGGAATTGTGCTCATATCCGGATATCACGACTCGGGTTTCTCGCCGTGCAAGCGATTTTATTGCAATATTCAGTGCATGAGTTGCGTTCAGCGTGAAAACGACACGCTCCGGTTTATCGAAATTAAACAGTCTACACGCAAGTTCCCTGCATTCATAGACCTTATCCGCAGCGAGCATTGCCGCGTTGTACGCTCCTCTGCCGGGGCTTGACATGGTGTTCATAGCTTGCATCATAGCCGCCTTGACACCCGGCGGCTTTAAAAAGCTTGTCGCCGCGGAGTCGAGATAGATCATAGGATCACCTCGGTATGGCTTCCGTCGTCATGCCGCAGGAACACCTTGCCCTGCAAAAGTCCCTCGCGGCGCAGAACGCCTGCCGCCGCAGTTCCTTTAATATATGAAACGCTGACACTGTAGCTGCATCCGCTGCCGCTAAGCCCTGTCGGAGCCTTTTTGACGGATGCCGATATCGCGTTTTTTTCAAGCACCCGAGCCGCAGACTGGGCATACGTCAGCGACCGGCACATAAATACATAGCGCATAATTGACCCCTTCTTTTTTGCTACATCTTATGCGCCGTGGGGCTTGACGGTTAAAATTATCAGGCAGCCGGAAAAGCTGCCTGATAAGATCAATTTATTAGTACAACTGCGTGCGCGGCAATGCCGAGTCCCTCGCCTGTGAAGCCGAGGTGCTCCTCGGTGGTTGCTTTCACGCTGACGGCGTCAAGCTCAACGCCCATGGCCGAGGCCAGCACCTTACGCATGCTCTCGATATATGCCTTGAGCTTCGGTCGCTGAGCAATGACCGTGCAGTCGGCATTTACTATACCGTAGCCCTTATCGCACAGCAATCGAACAACAGTTTTCAGCAGTTCAATGCTGTCTGCACCGAGGTAGGAATCGTCATTATCCGGAAAAAGTCCGCCAATATCGCCGAGCGCAGCAGCACCGAGCAGTGCATCCATGAGCGCATGCGTCAAAACGTCGGCGTCGGAATGGCCGAGCAAGCCTTTATCATACGGTATTTCAACGCCGCCAAGAATCAGCTTCCGCCCCTCGACAAGCTTATGCACATCATAGCCGTGTCCGATACGCATCATTTGCCGCTCCTTTCGGCGAGGATACCCTCGGCAATATACAGGTCGCGAGCAGTCGTGAGCTTTATATTATCAGGACTACCGGCAACAACCGTGACCTTGTATCCCATTGCTTCGACCGCTGAACAGTCATCGGTAAGTTTAGTGCCCTTCTGCTGCGCACGCGTCAAGGCCGCCTTTATCATCTCTGTCAGGAACACCTGCGGCGTCTGCATAAGCGCAACGAGATCACGTGACGGCGTTTCGACTACAGCACCCTTTACGTTGAGGATACGCACGGTGTCGGTTGCGGACACGGCAGGCGCTGATGCCCCATGCTGATGAGCAGAGTGAACAACGCGCTCAATAAGGCTGTTTGTAACAAACGGCCTTGCTCCGTCGTGTATAGCAGTGTATTTTGCTCTTTCATCGGCATTACTTACGCCGATGAGTGATGATTCAAGCCTTGTCTTGCCGCCGACAACGACCTTGCTTGCCTTGCTTATGCCGTGGTCATGGCATATATCCGCAAGCTCCTGGAGTCTTTCATATTTTGTAACAACGACGATCTCATCGATGCATTCGGCGCTTTGCAGTGCCTTTAGCGTGTGCGCAATGACGGGCGCTCCGCCGAGCGGCATAAGTATCTTATCCTTCCCCATGCGCTGCGAATTCCCGGCCGCAAGAACGACCGCTGTGCAAAAGTCATCATTAGATTTTGATTTGAACAGTTTATTTATAAACGACACACTCATTACCCCTCTTTTAGTGCAGCGCACAATCTTTTCTCCACTCCGTCATAGTCCATATCTGTTGCAATTACAAGCTCGGATATGAGTATCTGTTTTGCCGAATGCAGCATTTTACGCTCACTGGTAGAAAGTCCTCGCTCGCTGTCGCGGCACATAAGCCCTTTGACAACAGACGCAACATCTAAAAGATTGCCGCTTTTTATCTTATCCATATTTTCTCGATAGCGCTTATTCCAATTCTGAGTCATGGAAATCTCGATTTCAGAAAAAGCGCTGAACAGTTTTTCGGCCTCGCTGCGTGATATTATCGAGCGCACGCCGATATCCTCGCAGCCGGAGACAGGCACCATAACGACCATATCACCGACCGGGAGCTTAAGGACATAGTAATCCCGCTGCGAGCCGTTAATTTTTTTCGTCACAATACTCTCAATAACGCCTGCGCCGTGCATCGGATGTGTAATGTAATCACCAATCTTGAACAAGACTACTCCTCCTTAGACTCTTTTTTATTATATTTTAATATAATTATACACAAATTGTTGAATTTTTGCAAGGAAATTAACGAGTTTTCCTTGATAAATCAATAAAAACAGCCTGCCGCAGATGCAGCAGGCTATTACAGACTGTAAAACTGTATTACTCTTCGACTATCTCGCCCTTGGCTTCGCCATTGGTGGATACTTCGTAGACAAGTGCGTCCTCGCCATTGTCCTCAACCTCAGGAGCTTCTTCAACTTCTGCTGCTGCAGGCTCTGCAAGTGCGCGGATGGACAGAGAGATCTTGTGATTCTCGGTGTCGATAGCGGTGATCTTTGCCTCGACAACGTCACCGACGGAGAGAACCTCTTCGGGCTTGCCGATGCGGCGGTTTGCGATCTGAGAAATGTGGATAAGGCCGTCAACGCCGGGCAGGACTTCTGCAAATGCACCGAAGGTCATGAGCTTTACGATCTTGACCTCGGCGGTATCGCCGACATTGTATTTGGTGGTGAACTTGACCCAAGGGTTCTCGTTGGGATCCTTATAGCCGAGAGATATCTTTTTCTTCTCCTTGTCGAAGCTGATGACGTAGACATCGACCTCGTCGCCGATATTGAATACTTCGGCAGGATTCTTGATACGGCTCCAACTCATCTCGGAGACGTGAACCATACCGTCGATACCGCCGATATCAACGAACGCACCATAGCTGGTCATGGACTTGACAACACCGTGATACTTATTGCCGACCTCCATCTCGTTCCAGATGGCCTCTGCCTTCTCGCGGCGCTCTTTCTGAGCGACGGCACGGATGGAACCGACAACGCGCTTGCGGCTGCGGTTGACCTCGGTGATCTTAACGCGGACCTTCTGCTTGAGCAGCTGGTTCATGTCAGCCTCCTTGGGCAGGCCGGACTGGGATGCGGGAACGAATACGCGAACGCCCTTGACGTTGACGACTACGCCGCCCTTGTTGATCTCGGTAACGGTGCCTTCGAGGAACTCGCCGCTCTCGACTGCTTCTTCGACCATTGTCCAGCTCTTTGCGGCATCAAGACGCTTCTTGGAGAGCATAACGGTGCCTTCAACATCGTTAACGCGGACAACAACTGCTTCGATGGTATCGCCGACCTTGACAGCGTCTTCGACCTTGATGCCGTCATCGGTAAACTCGGTGGTGGGAATGAAGCCAGAATACTTGGTGCCGATATCGACACTGACTTCAGTGCCGGTAATAGCAACGACATAGCCGGTTACCTTATCTCCATTATATATAGTCTTGATGGATTCCTCCAGCATTTCGTCGAAGGACATCTCCTTCTCTTCTGCCGGGATTGCATCAGTTTTGATTTCTTCGCTCATCGTGTTACTTACCTCCTTAATTATCCACGCAGGCGTGGACGCTCCTGCCGTGATCCCGACGGTGTCGGCGCTTTTGAGCCTGTCCGTATCCAACTCACCGGCATTTTCGATAAACTGAACGTTCGGGCAAACCTCGCTGCATATCACCGAAAGGTGGACGCTGTTCGCGCTGTGTTTTCCGCCTATAACGACCATTGCATCGCACTCTGCCGCCAATTTTGCGGCTTCTTCCTGACGCATGGATGTTGCACCACATATTGTATCAAAGATTTGAAGATTTGTACATCTTTTTTTTAAGAAACTTGCACATTCGGTAAAATTACTACGAGTTTGGGTAGTTTGGACTACCATCGTTATCGGTTTAGTCAACAATTTGCCGAATTTTCCGTACCACTCATCCAATTCGGCGGCATTTTCGCATATCACGCAGTCGCCGCACCAACCCTTTACCGCCTCGACCTCGGGGTGATCGTGCATCCCGATAATGACTACAAATCTTCCGTCCTCCTGTGCCTTGCGGACAAGCTCATGTATGCGCTTTACCTTCGGACACGTTGCGTCCGTTATGTCGGCGCCGCGCTTCTCGAGCTGAGCGTACACTGCCTTCGACACACCGTGCGAGCGTATCATGACCCTCGCTCCGGCAGGAAGCTCGTCGGGTGAATTTATGACCTTAAGTCCCCGGCCTTCAAACCGGCGCACAACATCGTCATTGTGTATAAGCTGGCCGAGCGAATACGCGCTGCCGCTTTCAAGAAGCTTCTGCGCCATTTCCACCGAGCGGCTGACACCGAAGCAGAAACCGGCGCTTTTTGCAACGATAAAATTCTTCATATCGCACGCCCCATCTTTTCGCTTATCAGGCGGCAGACCTCGTCTATGCTCTCTTCGAGCGTGTTTCCGCTCGTATCGAGCAGCACCGCATCATCTGCGGCCTTGAGCGGAGCTGCTGCGCGCTGTGTATCCTGTTCGTCGCGCTTCTCCATTTCCGCGAGGACCTCATCAAAAGGCTTTTCCATCCCCTTAGCGCGCAGTTCTTCATACCGGCGGCGCGCGCGGTCGCGGACATCGGCTGTGAGGAATATCTTTAAATCAGCATTCGGAAGGATAACGGTGCCTATATCCCGGCCGTCCATGATCACGTCGTATTTTTCGGCCATGCCGCGCTGCATATCAACAAGAAACTCCCTGACCGCAGGAATGGCTGAGACCTTTGACGCAAGCATCGAAACCTCCGGCAGTCTTATGTCCCGGGAAACATCGTTCCCGTCAAGATACATGTGCTGCTCGCCGGCATCGTTATATTTAAGCTCGATCTCAAGCGTCGGAAGCAGCGCTACTACCGCAGCGGTATCGTCAAGACTCACGCCGCGTATTTTGGTCGCAAGGCCTATGGTTCTGTATATAGCTCCGGTATCGACGTATATAAAGCCGAATTTTTCGGCTGCTTTTCGTGATATTGTGCTCTTTCCGGCGCCGGACGGGCCGTCGATGGCTATTGAGATCATAAGCTATCCATCCTTAAATCGAATTTGCGGCAACATATGCCGTGGACCATGCTATGCAAAATACAGTCCCTGTACAAGCTTTGACTCCATGGTGCGCGGATTGATCTCCTTGGTCAAAACGCCGCCGGAGGTGACTATCGCCTCATCTATCGGGCGCGGTCCGCTGATCGAGACCGGAAATTCCTTGAACAGACGCAGAAGATCATGCCGCTGCTGCCTGGTTATTGAGTTTACCTTCTCCTCGGCCGGAATGCCCGACAGTTCAACAAGCACCGGGATCATAGTTTTGCCGGCAAGATCACACAGCGAGTTTGCGAAATCGCGGTTTGCGTACTTCTCAAAGTCCCGGAGCAGTCTTGCGTCGAGCTTTTTCTCGTCAAGCGCCGGTTTGAGATCTATACTAAGCCGATACTTTGCGCTGCAGCACAAGCGGACCAGATACCCCGAAATGCGTAAACAGCATTTCGCCAAGCTCGCGAAAAATCAGCTTATCGTTTTCATACGCCGAAAGCGTAACGTTTTTAAGCGAAAATCCCTGCATCTGCGCGCAGTATTCATCGTCGCTCTCAAGAGGGACGAGCGACGGCCGGCATGGCACTATACTGTGTCCAAGCTCCCGAGCCATTTTATAGCCGGCTCCTGTAGAGCCTGTGAGCGGATACGAAAGTCCGCCGGTACAGATAACTGCGGCACGACAGGATATATCTCCGCTGTCGGTCTTTACGCCGGTGACTTCGCCGTTTTCTGCAATAATATGATTAGCACTTTCGCGTATGTGACGCACTCCGCTGCGCTCAAGATTGCGCGCGAGCGTTCCGGCAACATCGTTTGCGTTGTCGGACACCGGAAACACGCGATTTCCGCGCTCTGTTTTCAGCGGAAGTCCGAGAGACTCGAAAAACTGCATCGTATCTCTCGGTGAAAGCCTGTTGAGCGCACTGTACAAAAATCTGCCGTCGCCGGGTATGTTGGTAAGGAACTCTTTTATGTCGCAGTTATTTGTCACGTTGCAGCGCCCCTTGCCGGTTATGCGCAGCTTGCGTCCGAGCATCTTGTTCGGTTCGAGCAGGATAACGTCAAGACCGCGTCGCGCGGCTATAAGGCTGCACATCATTCCGGCGGCTCCTCCGCCGATGACTACTGCGTCAGCACTGAGTTTTGTCATGTCGTACCGCCGTGTTGAGTCTGCTCATAGACCTTATTTTCGCTCCATACAGTCTCCAGCCGTTCGAATGTTTTCGAAAGGTTTTCCTTGTTTTTAATGCCTACGGCAATGATTATCGCGTTTATAAGGCTCATTGGAGCCACGAGCGAGTCAAGGAACGAGACCATGTCGCTTTTTGCGTGCAGGCAAACGTCGGCAATGCCGTTGAGCGGCGAGGAAGGGCCGTCGGTTATTGCGGCGGTCATAGCACCCATTTTCTTTGCAAACTCCATTGCGTCAACGGTATGGCTCGAATAGCGCGGAAAGCTTATCGCTATAAACAGATCGCCCTCGCCTATTCTTATTATCTGCTCGAACACCTCGCTTGCCGCGGTGTCGTGAATAACGCTTACATTGCTGCGCAGAAGATTGAGATAAAGTCCCAAGAAGCTTGAGAGCGACGTTGACGTGCGCATGCCGACAATGTAGATATTCTTCGCCTCAATGATCGAATCGACAAACTTATTGAAGCTGTCCTGCTCGAGGATTTCTAGGGTTGCCTGAAGATTCTGAATATCGCTGCCGATTATAGAGCGCACGATATCGTTATCGTCTATCATACTTTTTGCAACCTCTATGCGCTGAACGGATGTAAGGCGATTGCGTATCATCTCCTGCAAGGCCTTTCGCATGCTCGGATATCCGTCATAGCCCAGCTCGGCCGCAAATCGGACTACCGTCGATTCGCTGACGCCGACTATTTTGCCGAGCCTTCCGGCGGTCATGAACGCCGCTTTATCATAGTTGCTCAAAATATATTTTGCAATGATTCTCTGTCCCTTCGAGAACTTGTTGCCGCCCTTAGAAAGTACACTCAGAAGATCATTTTCCACATTGATCATCTCCATGTTAAAACATAAACCTCATTTTACTTTCAAATTGCTTTAATTGCAATAGCATTTTGCAATTTTTTTAGTTCAAACTTGCATATTCCGGTGTATTTGCGGCATGCGAATAAAATTACGCAGCTTTTGAGGCTTCATTACAGCTGCAAATCTTGCAATTCCGCTTCCGTCAGGTGTCTCCACTGCCCCGGCTTTAAGTCGCCGAGAGAAAGCGGTCCCTCAGAAACGCGCTTGAGCTTTGTCAGCTTCACGCCTGCACATTCGCACATCTTCCGTATCTGGCGGTTTCTTCCCTCGTGAATGCAGATGGAAAGCTGGGTGTAATCATCGGTCGCAAGAATTATGTCAACCTCGGCCGGATGAATTTGATAGCCGTCTATGACAAGCGGACTGCGAAGGACCTTAAGCGAGGTTTCGCTGCACTTTCCGCTTATCCATGCATGATAGGTCTTGCTCGTTTCCGACGATGGATGCATGAGCCGGTTTGCAAAGTCGCCGTCATCGGTCATTATGAGTAAGCCCTCGGAGTACATATCGAGCCTTCCTACCGGGTACAGGCGCACGCCGAGGCCTTTTACAAGCTCGCTTACGCAGCGCCGGTTTTTTTCGTCCTTGAGCGTGGTAACATAGCCGCGCGGCTTATACAGCATTATGTACGTCCGCTCCTCGCATTTAGCAAGGAGCTTTCCGTCTACGCAGATAACATCGGTGTCGGGGTCTGCACTGTCGCCAAGCGCGGCAGGAATGCCGTTGACAGTGACCTTTCCCATTTTTATAAGCTCCTCGCTTTTGCGGCGCGAGGCAAGCCCGGCCGCAGATATGAGCTTTTGAAGGCGCTGCTTCATTTTGCCTCTCCTTCGATATAATACGGTCTGAGCGCCGTATCAAATATTCTCAGTATTCTCTCGCCCGGCGTGAGCCGCTGAGCGGGGTCTGTCTTAACGTCCTCAGTATAAACCAAATTCTCCTGCGCCGCAAGAGAGCCGTTTACAAACAGGCTTATCTTCCCTATCCGCTCTCCCTCGATTCCGCCTGCGAAAAGTATGCGCGGCGCCTCGAGCTTAACATCAAGCTCGTCATCCGAGCGCACGAGAAGCTTAATTTCGTTTTGTGGGATCGCCTCGGCTGTGCTCGCAGCCGAGGAAGCCACGTCGAGCGTTACCTTGAAGTTGTCCGGACTGTATGACGCGACGCGGTAGTCCGAAAACGCCTTGTCCAGAAGATACTTGTGGTCATTCCAGTCGTCGGGAGCGCTGAGCGTTACACACACAAGGCGCATGCCGTTTCGCTCGGCACAGCTTACAAGGGTTCTGCCGGCTGCCATCGTATAGCCGGTTTTAACGCCTATGCAGCCCTCGTACTCGCGCAGCAGGCGGTTGTGATTATAGTAGGTCACGCCCTTAATGACGGCGCAGTTTGTTGATGCGATGTCGCGAAAATCGTCGTTTTCCATGCAGTACGCCGTCAGACGCGCCATATCTCGGGCGGTGGAATAATGCCCGTCCTCATCCAAACCGTGCGGATTGCGGAACGACGAATTTTCCATACCGAGCCGGGAGGCAGTTTCGTTCATTTTTTCAACGAACGTGCTTTCGTCGCCGCAAACGGTGCAGGCTAAGGCGGCAGCCGCGTCATTGCCGGAATTGAGCATCATCCCGTAAAGCAGCTCTCTTACCGTATAGCTCTGCCCGGGATTTGCATACATGCTTGAGCCTTCGATGGCGCTCCATTCGGGTTTTATTACTATCGGCTCGTCAAGATCGGAGTTTTCTATGACAACTATAGCGGTCATGATCTTTGTTATGCTTGCAATGAGCATGCGCTCATCGGCGTTTTTTTCAAAAATAACGTCGCCTGTATCTGCACACATGACTATCGCGCTGTGTGCGCTAAGCTCGTGCTCCTCATCGGCAAGAACCGATATCGGCAGCATTGCCGATATGACTGCAGCAGCTATAACTACCGAAACGATTTTTTTCATGAAAATAAGCACCACCTTTCCGGGCAGTGCTTATTATTGACGAAAATATGATATTTTAATCGGTTTTCTTATTAGTATTTGCGATACTCTCGATCTTATCCATAACATCGGGCACGAGGTCGATTATGCGGTCAACGCCGTTTTTGGCCGGCGGAGCAACGTTTATCATGCGCACACCGTCATCCTTGACGACAAGAAAGCCTATCGGCTCGATCTTGACAGCTGCCGCGCTGCCGCCGCCGTAGCCCTGCTTGCTGCCGCCGAGCGAGTCTCCGCCGGCGCCGCCAAAGCCGAAGCTGAGCTTTGACACGGGTATGATCGTCTGCCCGTCGGGCGTGACGATGGGCTCGCCTACTATATTGTTTACCTCAACAAGGTTCTTGATGTTGTTCATCGTTGACTGCATCATTTCGCTCAGTTTGTTGTTTTCCATTGCGTGCCACCCTTTCACGGATACGCTGTATCCTGTTTTTTATCAGAATTTTCAGAAATCCAAAGCCTGCCGCAAGGCCGACCGCGATCACGCATCCAAGTCTTACGGATGCCGAGACCTCAAATTCGGCTTTGCTTTTTTCTCCGTTCATATCAAGCCCGATATATATATCTTTCCGCTTTACCTTAAATTCGTTTTCAAAAAACGGTATAGCCGAACCGACAAAGCCGTTTACGGCGTTATATCGCATAACAGCATCATACGGATCCGGCGCGGATACGACTGCGTGCAGGTATATATACCCGAAATACACCCCGTTTTTAAATCTGCGCAATGCGTGAAACGCAACTTTTATAAGCTTAAGCCAGTCATCGAGCGCAAAGCCGAGATCGAAGCTTTTCTTGGACTTATCATCATTTACGGCATCGGCTTCTGTTTTCTCTTCGCTTTCTCCGGCTTTTATCTTCGCCGGATACAGCCTGAGCTTATAAAACCACGCGCTTGCAGCGACCGTGAACTCGCCTTCGCGGCAGACAACGTCAACGCCGAGCGGAATGAGCATGATCACAGCAAGAATTATTAAGATGATAAAAAGCGCGACCAAGCGCACCACCTCGATGAATTATTTAAGCTCTTCCATCCTGATCTGATTATTTCCGACCGTATTGAGCTTTTCTATAGCATCCTCGAGCTTTTTGACTCCGTCTCCCGAGCTTATATCCGGAAGCTCCGGAAGATCTTCAAGCCTGCTTACGCCCATCGTGCGCAGGAATGCGTCAGTTGTGCGCAAAAGCGAGGGCCTGCCCGGAACATCAAGCTTTCCGCAGCGCTCGATAAGGCCGCGGTCGATAAGAACACCGACCGTATACGAGCTGTCAACTCCGCGCACCTGATCTATATACGCCCTTGTGACGGGCTGAAAGTACGCAACGACAGCAAGAGTTTCAAGCGCCGGCTGCGAGAGCATCGGCGGCTTGCGCTGCTCGAGCGTTTTGCTTATGACCGCCGCATATTCAGGCGACGAGCACATCTGGAGCTTATTATCCAGCGTCAGTATCCGAATGCCGCGCCTGTTGAAGCTGTATTCATCGGCAAGCTCCTTTGCCGCGGCGAGAACCGCATCCTCACTAACCTCAAGGGTAAGCGATATGCGCGCCGTGGGCACGGGTTCGCCGGCTGCAAAAAGTATTGCCTCAACGGCTGACTTTATATTCTCTGTTTCCATTACATATCCTACTCTACTATTCTGTCAAGAATTTCGTTCACATTTCCTCCCGTGAACGAAAGCGTATAATCGCTCTCATCGCCGCTTAGCTCAACACTGCCCATGCTGCACAGCTCAAGGATCGACATAAACGTTGCAACGATCTCGGATCTGCTGCGGCAGGCCGAATAAAGCTCTGAAAGCTTTGCCGGGCCGCTCTGGAGCCGGGCTATAAGCTCGCTGCTTTTTGTGCGTATCTCATAGACTATGCGCGTCGGAGCAATGCGGTGGACAAATTCCGGCTCGGCAGGCTTTCCGCCGCGTGTTATCACGGCATACAGTGCCTTGAAAAGATCGGCAGGCTCGTGCCGGTACTCATACTCGCGCTTTACATTCGGCAGTGGCTCGGGCAGCTTTGTATAGTACAAAAGACCTTTTTCCGACGCGCTTTTCAGCTCCGGAGTTATCTTTTGAACAGCGGTGTATATATCCTTGCATTTTAGCTGTTCAAGCGAGGTCATGAGTTCTTCCAGCTCACTTACCTCTTCCTCGCCGGCAAGCAAGGTTTTAGTCTTGATATACAGCAGATGCGACGCCATTTGGACAAACTCACTGGTTATCTCAAGATCCATCCGCTCCATGCGATCAAGATACTCAAGATACTGATCGAGTATATCCGCAATTTTAATATCTCGGATCTCTATTTTATTTTTCGACAAAAGCATAAGGATCAGGCTGAGCGGACCGTCAAAGTCCTGAAGCTCGTTTTTATCCTTGACTATGCTTTCAAGATGAAAAGTCGGATTATCCATTATCAATAAAACAGTATGCGCGAAAGGCTAAAGCCCCATTCGGCAAACGCAAATAAAAATTTAAACACAGCCTGAGTCACCATCTGGAGAGGTGCTCCCAGGACGTCCGATGCAATAAGCACGAGCAGGATAATCATTCCATAGTGCTCATAGCGCATGAGCTTATAATAGCTCTCATCGCTCATGAGAGAAAACAGCACCTTTGAGCCGTCAAGCGGCGGAATAGGAATAATGTTGAATATGGCAAGCGCTATGCTAAGATATGCTGTTATGTAAACCATATTAAGCACGCTGTCCAAAAACGAGCTGCCGGAGAGCTTGCACGGCAGGAAGATCAAACCGTATATGAACAAAACTATACAGCATATGAGCACGTTTGACACGGGGCCTGCAAGAGCGGTTATTGCCATATCGCGCTTCGGATGCTTAAAATTACGCATATCAACAGGCACCGGCTTTGCCCAGCCGAATTTGAAGGCGACCATCATGATAAGGCCGAATATGTCGATATGCTTTATTGGATTTAGAGTCAGTCTGCCCATATTTTTGGCCGTATTATCGCCAAGTTTGTAGGCAACATAGCCGTGGCTCAATTCATGCAGCGTTATGCACACAAGCGCTGGGATTATCGACATGAGTATTTCCATCGGAACGGACCAGTCGAGATTTCGCATTACATCGCCAAAAGAATTCATAAGAAGCTACCTTAAACGTAATTGAGTATCTGTGACATAAGCGCTTCGCGTCCGCTTCCCTTCTCAGCCGAGAACAGGATAAGCGGAGTTGAATCGTCAAGGCCGAGCGTAAGCCGGATAAGCTCAAGATTAGGCTCGATCTCGCTTTTTTTGAGCTTATCGGCCTTGTTTGCGACAACGACAAGCGGACAGCCGGTGCTTTTGAACCACTCGGCCATTGTAACATCATCCGCCGTGGGCTTATGGCGCGAGTCAACTATCATAACGCCGAGGTCGATAAGTCCGTCAACGGCGAAAAACTGCTCCATGAGCTTGCCCCAGCGCTCGCGCTCTGCCTTTGAGACCTTGGCGTAGCCGTA
>MNSZ01000047.1 GCA_001916715.1 Firmicutes bacterium CAG:24053_14 | reverse complement strand
GGCTGCTACTATGTCCTCGGCGACAACAGCGACTACTCTGTGGACTCCCGATACTGGGAAGATCCATCTGTCAAAAAGGGCGATATTCTCGCCGTACTCCTGCTTCCGCAATAAAGGCGGAGGTATAATTTTGCCCGTACTCTTGTGTTTCTCAGGAGTGCGGTTTTTTATTATCCATCCATATTTGTACAGAGCGTTATATACGGAAGAAACATTTTCACATAGACCTATTGACAAAACGTTCCGGCCATGTTAATATATCGGCGCTATATATCATTGATACATAGCGCCGATATATTTTGAGAGGAGCGAGAACATGACTGAGTATACGGAAACACAGAAAAAGATTCTCGATATTGGAAAGAAAGAGTTTCTTGCCAAAGGCTTCAAGGATGCATCGCTCCGTGGCATTGTAAAGGAGGCGGGGTTTACACAAGGAGCCTTTTATGGGTACTATCCAGATAAAGCAGCATTGTTTGATGCGCTGGTATCTGAGGCAGCGGATGGTCTGATGGAGCAGTTCAAAGCGGCGCAGCAAGCACACTATGATTTGATTCCAGAGGATAGAACTGCGCAGAGCCGGGATTTGTCTACCAATTATCTGAACCAGTTTATTGGCTACATTTACGACAACTTCGATGCCTTTAAGCTGATTGTATGCTGTTCCGATGGAACCAGATACGCCACCTATATTCATGAACTTGTGGAGATTGAAGTCACGCAGACGGAAAAATATTATCAGCAACTTCGGCAGCTTGGCAAGCTGGAGGGTACGGTTAGCCGTGACCTGCATCACATGATCACGAGCGCCTATTTTACCGCTGTGTTTGAAACCGTGGCTCATGACATGACCAGAGAACAGGCTGTAGGCTATGTCAATGAGTTGGCTACTTTCTTCAACTGCGGATGGGACGGTCTGTTAAGGCTCAAATGAGCCTTAACTTTTTGCATGTCAGTTAGCTGTATCTAACCAAAAATAAGGAGGATTTGCAATGAACAAAAACGTCAACAAATTACAAACCAGAGATTTTATTTCCGTCGGTATCTTTTCCCTGATCTATGCCGCTGTCGCATTCATCATCGGTGGTGTGGCTCAAATGACACCCATTACCTTTCCCTTTATGCCGCTGATTGTCGCCCTGTTTACCGGGACCGTGTTTATGCTCTATGTGGCGAAGATACCCAAGCGCGGCGCTATTACGATTCTCGGGATTATCGCCGGCATCCTGCTGTTTATCACGGGTATGTTCTGGATGATGTCCGCTTTTTTTGTGGTATTCGGTATCATAGCAGACGTCATCTGTGCCTCGGGCAGCTTCAAATCCTTTAAGAAAAATATGATAGCTTATTGCCTGTTTGCACTATCGCCAATGGGCGCATATGTGCCAATGGCAATCATGCCGGCCCAATTCGATGCGTTTATGAGCAAGAAAGGCGATGTATCCTCTTTTGCGGGCGTGATCGATTCCATCGGCGCCAACTGGTGGGCCATTCCGCTGATGCTTCTGGGGACGGTTCTCTGCGCTCTGATTGGCGGCTACATTGGGAAGAAACTGCTGAAAAAGCATTTTGAAAAGGCGGGGATCGTTTGAGATGAAATTGGACCCCCGTACTAAACTGCTGATTCTTGCCGTTACAAGCATATCCGTATTTTTGAACGAGAGCATCGTCGTGGAGTGTGTCTTTGCGGCACTGCCGTTGTTACTGCTTTTATGCGCCGGCAGACAACGAGGTGCATTAAAATATGGTTCGTTCTTCCTTGCGCTGTTGGCAATTCAGCTCTGGCTTGTCCCGATGCTGCCTGTCAGCGCAGGTGGGATTATATATATGTTTGCCGTCTACATACGCAAGCTTATCCCATGCTTTATGCTGGGCAGCCTCCTGATTTCCACCACGCGTGTCAGCGATTTTTTGGCGGCAGTAGGACGGCTGCATTTACCCAAGGGGTTTACCATCTCCCTCTCCATTACCCTGCGGTATTTCCCTACCATGGGAGAAGAATGGGCTGCGGTCAAGGACGCAATGGCACTGCGGGGAATCCCCGTCACAGCGGGCGGTTTTCTCCGTCATCCGATGCGGACGATGGAATATGTTTATGTGCCGATGCTGGTCTCAGCCTCAAAAATTTCGGACGAAATCACCCAGGCTGCTATTACGAGAGGAATTGACCATGTGGAAAAGCGCACCTGTATAGAAACCGTGCGTTTTCACACGGCAGATGCTCTTGTTCTGGTGATTTATGCTGGAATCATTGCGCTGGCATTCTATGCTGCAAGGGAGGGCTGGTTCTGATGATTCAGCTGAAAAATGTTTCTTTCTCCTACGATGGGCAAGAGGACAACGGATTGCATGACGTTAGTATAGAAATCCCACCTGGCCAGTGCGTACTCCTCTGCGGGGAAAGCGGTTGCGGGAAAACAACAGTTACTCGCTTAATCAATGGCCTTATCCCCCACTTTTTCAATGGGGAGTTGACCGGGGATATAACTGTGTGCGGCTTAGATGTTGCAAAAGCAGAAATTGCAGAATTGTCCGATTATGTCGGCTCCGTATTTCAAAACCCACGCACACAGTTTTTCAATACGGACACGGACAGCGAAATTGTCTTTGGCCTGGAAAACCGTGCGTTGCCGCAGGGGCAGCTAAAGAAACGGCTGGAGGAAACCTACAGTGATTTAGAAATGTCCGGCTTGCGCCGGCGGAATATTTTTGAGCTTTCCGGAGGAGAGAAACAAAAAATCGCATTTGCATCCGTCTATGCAACACAACCGGAAGTTCTTGTTCTGGACGAACCGTCATCTAACTTGGATATGGCTGCAGTAGCGGAGTTAACACGACTGCTTCAAAAGGTCAAGGCGCAAGGAAAAACGATCATTGTTGCAGAACATCGGCTTTGGTACTTGATGGAAGTGGCAGATCGGGTCATCTACATGGAAAGCGGCAGGGTCGCAAGGGATATGGCCACATCTGAGTTTCGGGCATTGACAGAACGGGAGACCTCCGCCTTGGGCCTTCGCTGCCGAGATTTAGCGCAGATCGCTCAGACCGAAACGCACACAAATAAGAAAAGCAATCTATTTGAGGTAAGAGGGCTCTCTGTACATTTGGGGAATAAACATGTGCTAAAGCAGGTGGAATTCACTGCATACGGAGGCGAAGTTATCGCTATTGCGGGTCCAAACGGCGTCGGGAAAACAACGCTTGCCCGCACACTCTGCGGTCTGCAAAAATACGATGTCGGGACGATCGCTCAAAACGGGCAGGTCCTTTCTGAGAAGCAACGGAAAGCGCGATCCTACATGGTCATGCAGGATGTTGGGCACCAACTTTTTACCGACAGCGTAGAGGCGGAATGCCGGCTGGGCGTGAAGGAACCAAACGATGAAGCGATCAAGCAGGCTCTGGACTGGCTGAACCTGACCGCCTATCAAGACCGTCATCCCTTGTCCCTTTCGGGCGGACAGAAACAGCGGCTTGCTGTGGCAGTCAGCCTGATTTGCGAAAAGGACATTTTGGTTTTTGACGAGCCTACCAGCGGACTTGACCTGAAAAGCATGCAGGAGGTCGGACAACTGGCGAAGGAGCTTTCGGAGCAGGGCAAAATCCTGCTGATCATCACGCACGATTATGAATTCATTCAGGCAATTTGTTCTCGTGTACTGATCTTACAGAATGGGACGATTACAGATGATTTAACAGGCACGTCCCGATCCCGCGCATTAGAAAAAATGAAAGGAGCGGACTATGGAACAGAACAAAAATAATTCATTCGGTTGGATTCTGCGTTTTGCTGCACAGTGTCGGGGAAAGTTAGCCGCATCAGTGCTGCTGGCTGTGCTGGGCGCCGCCTGCGGCGTCGTGCCGTATCTTGCAGTTTCGAAGATCATTATCCAACTGTTGGCTAAAAACTACGAGTTGTCATCGATTGCCCTTATGGCGCTTGTTGCGCTATTGGGCTATCTGGGCAGCACCTGGCTGAACACGGCGTCCACCATGCTCAGTCACCGCTCGGCTTTTACAATCTTGAAGAATATCCGCACAGAACTGACGGCGAAGCTCTCCCGTGTACCCATGGGTTATATCTTGGATACGCCTTCGGGCAAGTTTAAGACGCTGCTGGTGGATACCGCAGAGAAGTTGGAGCTTCCTCTGGCGCACATGATTCCGGAGCTGACGGCCAACATTCTGATCCCCGTCCTGATGCTGGTTTATATGTTCATTTTGGATTGGCGTATTGCTCTGATTTCCCTTGTCACCATCCCCATTGGCCTTGTGTGCTATATGGGCATGATGAAGGACTATGAAAAGCGGTATGCCCGGGTGCTGACAGCCGGCAAGAATATGGACGCCTCTGTTGTGGAGTATATAGGCGGCATTGAGGTCATTAAGGCATTTAATCAAAGCAGCTCGTCCTATGGAAAATATGCAGATTCCGTAAAGGAGAACCAGGCGGCGAAAGCGACCTGGTTTCGGCAGACCAACGGCTTTTATGTGGCGGGCGTTTCCATCATGCCCTCCTGCCTTTTGGGGCTGCTTCCGCTTGGCGCGGGGCTTTTTATCAGCGGCAGCCTGACAGCCCCGGTTTTCATCACCTGCATCATCCTTGCGCTGGGCCTTGTAAAGCCGCTCATCCAGGCGCTTCAATATACGGATAGTCTCGCCATGGTGGACTCCACAGTCAAAGAAATCACCGGGCTGTTGGAGGCGGAAGAGCTGAAGCGCCCTGCGGAACCGGTGGAGCTTAAAGGCAGTGATATTTCTTTTCGGGAGGTTTCCTTTGGCTACGGGGATACCGAGGTGCTGCACCAGGTCAGCTTTGACGCCGTTCCTGGTGGAATGACCGCCGTCGTAGGACCTTCTGGTTCTGGTAAATCCACTGTTGCCCGGCTCATCGCCTCCTTTTGGGAGGCGGACAGCGGCTGTGTGGAAATTGGCGGCGTGGACGCCCACAAGCTGCCGCTCAAACAGGTCATGGATACCGTGGCCTATGTATCCCAGGACAATTTTCTGTTTCATCAATCGGTGAAAGAGAATATCCGTATGGGCAAGCCTGACGCCACAGACGAGGAGATTATATCCGCCGCAAAACAGGCAAGCTGCCATGATTTTATTGCTGTCCTGCCAAAGGGCTATGACACCCTTGTTGGGGATGGCGGAGGGAATCTCTCCGGCGGCGAACGCCAGCGCATCGCCATCGCCCGCGCCATTTTGAAAAACAGCCCGGTGGTGATTTTGGACGAGGCGACCGCATTTACCGACCCGGAGAACGAGGCTGTGATTCAAGCGTCCATCAACAAGCTGATACAGGGAAAGACGCTGATCGTCATCGCCCATCGCCTGTCCACCATCACAACGGCAGATCAAATCATCGTCATGAACGATGGAAAAGTAGAATCCAAGGGAACGCACGAAGAACTTCTAAAAAGTTGTTCACTTTATCAGGAACTGTGGCATGCGCACATCAGTGCAAAGGACAAAGGAGAGGAGGTTCCGGCATGATTCAGATGATCAAAAGACTGTTGGATTTCTCCGGCAGCGAAAGAAACTCCTTGATCGCGTCCTTCCTCTTCAGTCTGCTGGATTCTGTTTTTGAAATGATGCCTATCATGGCCATTTTGACAGTCCTTTCCGGGCTGCTCTCTGTGGCGGAGGGCGGCGTCATGGCTGCGTCCACCATCTGGCTCTCTCTAATAATCATGCTCGTCAGTATTGCAGGAAGAATATTCTTCAACAACCTCTCCTGCACAAAACGGACACTGGGCAGCTTCGCCATGTGCGCACAGAAACGGCTGGAGATTGGCGAGCATATGAAGCGTGTCCCAATGGGATACTTCAGTGAAAATCGATTGGGAGAGATCGCCGCCGCTGCAACCACCACGCTGGGTGATATTGAAAACAACGCGGTCACCGTACTGGAACGGGTGGCTGGAGGCTTTATCCACGCCATTGTCATCGGAGTTTGGCTTCTATTTTACGAATGGCACATCGGGCTTTTGATGTTTGCTGGTCTGGCTGTTTCCATGCTCGTTTACGCCGGTATTCAAAAAGCCGCCAAACATCTCTCTCCCCGCCGGCAGGAGGCGCAGGCAAACCTTGTGACGTGTTTTCTGGAATACATACAGGGTATGGGCGTTGTAAAGGCTTTCGGCCTGGACGAAAGCGCCGGTAAAGCGGTGGATGAAGCTGTGAATGAGAGCGCCAAGGCCAATATCGTTTTGGAAAGCACATTTTCCGCACTGACCGGCGCTTATCAGACCATATTCAAGCTGGCAAGGTCTGCTATCCTCATCGTCGCCCCCTATTTGCTGTTGGGCGGAGAGATCACCTCGGTCAAGTGCCTGCTCCTGCTGGTATCCAGCTTCATGGTTTATTCCAGTGTGGAGCTGGTGGGCAGCATGGCATCCGTTGCCAGAGTGATCGACGCCTCTCTGGATCGGTTGGAGGCTGTGACGGATACCCCGATCCTCGATGAAAACGGTGAGGATTTCACTCCTGAGCATTTTGATATCGAGTTAAAGAACATTTCCTTTGCATATGGGAAAGAGGATGTGCTGAAAAATATCAACATCGAAATCCCTGAAAAGACTACCTGCGCAATCGTCGGACCCTCCGGCTCCGGCAAGACGACATTGGTTAGCCTGATTGCGCGTTTCTGGGATGTGCGCGAGGGTGAGATCACCGTCGGCGGCAGGAATGTCAAGGATTATACCTGCGACAGCCTGTTAAAGAATTTCTCTATGGTTTTTCAGAATGTCTATCTCTTTGAGGACACGATAGAAAACAACATCAAGTTCGGACGGCCAGACGCAACGCATAAGCAGGTGGTGGAGGCAGCGAAGAAGGCCTGCTGCCACGATTTCATCTCTGCGTTGCCGGATGGCTACGATACAAAGGTAGGCGAGGGCGGCGCATCCCTTTCCGGCGGAGAAAAGCAGCGGATATCTATCGCCCGCGCCATTCTGAAGGATGCTCCCATTATCATTTTAGATGAAGCAACCGCCAGCGTGGATCCGGAAAATGAGCGCGAGCTGCAAACCGCCATCGCAGAGCTGACGAAGGATAAGACGATTATCATGATCGCACACCGGCTCTCCACGGTTCGCAACGCCGATCAGATTGTCGTTTTGGACAAGGGACAGATTGTCCAGCGTGGGACGCATAGAGAGTTAATGAACGAGCAAGGGCTGTATCGCCGATTTGTGGAAACCCGCGAGAAGGCCATTGGTTGGAGCCTTGGAGGGGACAAAAATGCCACAGTATCAGGCTGAAAAGTTGCTTAAAAAAAGCAAGCTGTCTACGGCATACGGCAAATTAGATTCTGCAGAACTGCAAAGGGCGGTCCTGGAGGAATATGAAAAGCTGCTGGATGAAAATGACCTTTCCAACAAAACGCTCGCCGGGCACATGAAAGGCTCTATTCTCCCGTCTGTTGCGTTTTACCGCGTTTTGCCCGGGCGCGGCTATACAAAAGCAGAGACGCTGCGCCTGATCCGCACCGCTGTGTTGGACGGCGCCCAGCCGATGGCAAGGTTTTTCCAGAACCTTGGCAAGCTCCCGTTTTTCTTCCCGCTGTTCCGGGTGATGTGCCCAGCCTCGATGAAGCACGGCTTTGGAGAGGAAGGCTGGGTGTTTGTATGGAAGCGAAACGACGCCTATGCCATCGAATGGGACTGTACCTCCTGCCTGTATGTCAATGTTTTCAGGCGCCACGGCATGCCGGAGCTCGCACCTATTTTCTGCGAGAGCGACGACGTCATGTATGGCAAGATCCCCAGCGCCCGTTGGGGCAGGACGAAAACGATCGGACGGGGCGCTGAGCTATGCAATTTCAGCTTTTATAATATCAAGAAAGAAGGGTTTCAAAATGGAAAAAACAAATAAGTGTACGGTAAAGGACGTCATTACCACGGTTTTGCTTACCGTGCTGCTCATTGTCATTCAGCTTATCGTGAACATGGTCTGCATGGCTAACGATTTTGTAAGCATGGTGCTGTCGGTGGGCATTACCATGCTGCTGTGCGCGCCGGTCTATTTCCTTATGGTCAGCCGCGTCCACAAGCGTTTTGTATCGCTGATCTATATGACGATTTTGGGCTTGGTGTTCCTCATCATGGGCAACTGGTATCTGTTGCCCTATTACATGCTGGTCGGCGTCATCTGCGAAGTTATCCTCTGGAAGAACGGCTGGGAATCCAAAAAGAAGCTGACCGCCGCCTGGACGGTGTCAAGCCTCCTGTACAACGGCGTCAATCTACTGCCCATCTGGTTTTTCTGGGATACCTATGAGGCGTTTGCCCTTGCAAGCGGCATGGAGCAGAGCTATATTGACTCCTTTGTCCGCTATTACACCTCCGCCGGATGGCTGGCGTTTATCATCCTGTTTACGACAATTTGCGGTTTCCTTGGCAGTCTCATCGGCGGCAGGTTGATCAATAAGCACTTCAAAAAGGCGGGTGTCCTCTGATGCGGCGACGGAATCTGGCCATACCGGTGAAGCTGTGGGCCTTGGCCTGCGCCATCCTTGGCATCTCTCTGACAGCAAACACAGTCTTGACCTGTGTGCTGACGCTGACCGGATTTGCCTACCTGGCGGCTCAGAGAAACTGGTGGCTGCTGCGCTCCTTTGGGGCGTTCTTTGCGCTGCTGGCAGTGCTTTTGTACTTGATTCGTTTTCATGGGTTACATATGGTTGTGTTCTCTGAATTTTACGTACTGATGTTTTGGAATTTGTCCCCGGTGTTTATCGTCGGCTGGGATCTGATCACCACACCGCCTGGAGAAATTGCCGCCTTCCTCTCTCGGATTCACATGCCGAGCTCCGTCATACTGGGGCTGCTGGTCATGTTTCGCTTTTTCCCCACCATGAAAGTCGAGATTCGCAGCGTAGGGCGTTCCATGCGCAACCGGGGCCTTACCGCCCCGGCGCAGCTTCTTTGCCATCCGGCGGCCTCGTGTGAATATGTGGCCGTCCCTCTGCTGCTGCGCTGCCTGCAGATTGCAGATCAGCTCTCCGTTTCCGCTGTGGCGCGGGGCGCCGAAGCGCCGGGCAGGCGCGGCAGTTATTACGGAAAAAACGCTGATGCTGCAGACTGGTCCTGGCTTGCCGGCTGGACAATCATTACGACGGCATTTCTCTGGCTGGGAGGTGTGCGAATATGATACAGCTTAAAAATGTCTCTTTTCAATATGCCGATTGCGAAGAAGGGGTATCCAATATCAATCTGACCATCCGTGATGGCGAATGCGTGGTTCTCACCGGGCCGTCCGGCGGAGGGAAAACCACCCTCACAAGGCTGCTGAACGGACTTGCGCCCGCCTATTATCCCGGCATATTGACCGGCGGCATTTTTCTGAACGGTCAGCAGCTGACGCAGATGCCGCAGTATGCCATAGGCAGGCAGGTGGGCAGTGTGTTCCAAGACCCCAAGAGCCAATTTTTCTCATCAGACCTGGCTGGTGAGGTAGCCTTTGCCTGCGAGAATTACGGCTTTCCGAGGGAGGAAATACGCAGCCGGACAGACGCAGCCATACGAGCGTTCCATCTGGCGGGCTTGGGCGGCCGCAGCCTCGATGTGCTGTCCAGCGGGGAAAAACAGCGAGTGGCCATCGCCTCCGTTTATGCGCTCCGTCCCGGGATTTATGTGTGCGACGAGCCGACCGCCAATCTGGATGACGAGGGGACGGCGCAGCTGGCGCAGACTCTCCGGCAGCTCAAGGCGGAGGGCTGCACCCTTATTGTGGCCGAGCACCGCCTGGCCTGGCTTTCCGGAATTGCAGACCGCTTTGTCTACCTGCGCGGTGGACGCATCCTGTGGGAGCGCAGTGCGGCGGAGCTGGAGCAGACGCCTCTTCAAGAGCGTGAAGCCGACGGGCTGCGGGCGGTGCTGGAAACAAAAACCGTTAAGCTGCCTTCCCCCACCGGCGCTGTTCCGGCCCTGAGGGCACAAGCGCTCTGCTGTGTGCGGAAACGAAAGAGCATTTTTCAGAATGTTTGCCTCTCGGCCTATGCAGGACAAATCACCGCAATTACAGGACATAACGGCGTTGGAAAGAGCAGTTTGGCGCTGGTGCTGACCGGGTTGTGGCGGGAGAACGGCGGGACAGTAACGATTGGCGGTGCAAAGCGGACAGCGGCGCAGCGGCGCAAGCAGGTTTGGTACAGCTCCAACGACACGGGGACGCAGTTTTTCACAAACAGCGTCACTGAGGAACTGCTGCTGCGCTCGGATCGCTCGCCGGAGCTGCTGGAGAAAGCCAGAGGGCTGTTAAAACAACTGGGGCTGTATGCCTATAAGGACGCACATCCCGCCACCCTGTCCGGCGGGCAGAAGCAGCGGCTTTCCATTGCCTGCGGCGCCCTCTCCGGACGAAGCGTCCTGATTTTCGACGAACCGACCAGCGGGCTGGACGGCGGGAACATGCGCATCATTTCCGGCATACTGCGTACGGAAGCGGCGGCAGGGAAAACCGTCCTGGTCATTACCCACGATCAGGAACTGATGCGCAGCTGCTGCGACTGTGCAGTCAGAATGGAGAATACCTGGCATGGAGCATAAAAGCCACATGCAGTCAAGCGAGGATTACCTAAAGGCACTCTTCCTGCTGCAAAGAAAGACGCCGTACATCCGGCCGACCGACTTAGCAATCCAGATGGGCTATACCAAGCCCAGCATTAGCCGAGCAATTTCTATGCTGAAGAAGGATGGGTTGATTACAAGGGACCGTGAGGGGCATATCTGCTTGACGGAGAAAGGAACGCTTGCCGCAGAGAAGGTCTATGAACGTCATTGCTTCTTTATGGAACGCTTGGTTGCAGCTGGTATCGCCCCGGATATTGCGGAGAAGGAGGCGTGCCGGATGGAGCATGCAATCAGCGAAGAGAGTTTTGAAAAGCTGAAAAGAATGGGAAATAAATAGTTCGCAAATTGCAAGTGCAAGTTGGACACCTACACGGTAGAAGTGAGTGAATCAGAGCGTCGGTCAGGATGGAAGCCGCTGGCTTCCATCCTGGGCGATGCTGCCGCAGCCTTCGGCTGCGTAAACAGAGTCGAGGAACTCGTCAAACAGTTCCTCCGGGGTACGGTAGCCCAGTTTCTTGCGAGGCCGTCCGTTTAATTCATCAGCTGCAGCCAAGATATACTCAGCAGAGAAATCCTCAATGGACACTCCCTTGGGCACAAAGGCGCGGAACAGCCCGTTGTGACGTTCGTTTTGGGGACGTTCCCACGAGGTGTAGGGATGCGCAAAGTAGACTGCACAGCCCCAGTTCTCGACCTGACTGAACGCAGAGAACTCCGAGCCGTTGTCCACGGTAATGGTCTTGAATACCTGTGAAAAATTGTCTCCGAATTCTTCCCTGAGTGACTGCATGGCGTTCAGAACGGAGTCTGCATCCTTGCCGGGAATCCGGATGGCAATATAGTTCTCTGTTTTCTTCTCCAACAGGGAGAGGACAACATCCTCTTTACCGTCCCTCTTGCCGACCACGGTGTCACCTTCCCAATGACCTTCCTCGATGCGCAGAGCCGCGATCTCAGGTCTCTGAGAAATGTCTGTGCCGAAGTTCTTCTTGTGTTCACGGGGCTTGGAGCCCTTGTGCTGCTTGCGTTTCATGGCTTCGGGCAGTTCTGTCACAGACAAGTCAAGGCTGCCCGCCCAGACCTCATTGTAAAGCGTGTGGGTGCAGACCATCTCCTCTGCTGAAAACAGCCCGTGCAGACGAGCATAGCCGACGCAGGCATCCAAAGACCACTTGTGTTCTTTGACCTGTTCCATTATCCAGCAAATGAAGCGAGTGCAGTGACAGATTCGGTGTGGTTTCCGAGAACGCTTTCTGTTAGCCTTGTAGGCCGCTTCTCCACGCCTTGCCGAGTATCCGGGTTTCCTGCCCTTGCTGCTCTTTCGGGGCGGTGTGCCGCGCTTTAGCTCGTTTCCAACGGTGGTTGGTGAACATCCGATCGCTCTGGCAATGGCTCTGTTCGTGTAGCCGGCGTTCTTGAGATGCTGGATTGCTCCTCGTTCCTCTCGCTGTAAGTGCTGTCCCTTCTTGCGTTCTACCGATTCTGTGATATAATCTTGGCAGTCCATAGTGATTGCCCTCCCTTGGAAGATGTTGTGTGCAAACTTCATTCTACCATGTGGGGAAAATCACTATGGATTTTTTTCTTACGTGTCCAACTTCATTTTACAATCGACCGAAATAAATAGTTGATACAATTTGCGGAGAGGAGGCTATTCAATGCGTCTAAATGCTTCAACAGACTATGCTATACGGCTCATACTGTATTTAGCGAAAGAGTCAAAAATAGTATCCTCCTCGAAACTTTCTTCGTCTATTGGTATTTCTCCACGATATCTGTTGCAGATTGGCTCTAAATTGCGCAAAGCAGGGGTTGTTGATGCAGTTCATGGAGCAACGGGAGGCTATAAACTCATCATGTCCCCCAGCGACATTACCCTATATGATATTGTTGCCATAATGGAAAAAGGCAGCGTTGGAACAGGAGTCAATCCTGCCTGCGAAACTCAACCATTTCGATTTCCGCTGCTCAAAACAGCATATCAATACACGAATGATGTTCTGGCTCGTATTCTCAAAAGCATCACCGTAGAAAGTTTGCTTACGCAGCGATTCGATGAGTGGTATCTGGCACCATGTCTGCTGAATCAAAGCCAGGAGAAGTAAATATAACAAAGCGCCGCTTGAGCCTAGTCATGCGGAGCTTTGCTTTACCCAGAGAGCGCGGCGTCCACACATTAAAAACTGGAAAACTGCGAATGGGAGAACTATTTGTGTTGACGCAAAGGCATCGTCTTGCTATAATATGACTAAAAGATAGATTTTGGTCAAACGGCGGTGACAGCATGGCACTTGCATTTACAAAAGAGCAGGAAAAAGAAATCGTCTCCCGCTTAAAGAAAGCCGCCCGGGAAGGAATTGCCAAAGCTGGGATGCGCAAGACCACTGTAGACACTCTGGTGCAGGCCGCCGGTATCTCCAAGGGTGCGTTTTATAAGTTCTATACCAGCAAAGAATTGCTGTTTTTCGAGCTTTTGGAGGATCTGCACACCGAGGTCTATACCATAGCCGCCGGTGTGCTGGTGGAAAACGCTGCGCTGCCGCCGGTCGAACGCACGGCAAAGGCAGTCCTCGCCGCCTGCCGGATCATGGGCGAATCGAAGCTGCTGGCCTTTGCGGCGCTGGAGGCAACGGATCTTCTGCGCAGCATCCCCCACGAGGTTCTGGAGGAGCATTACCACAGTGACGAGGTGCATATCCGCGCTCTTTTGGAGGAGGCCGGGCTGAAACCGGAGGGCGGCATGGAACTGGCCGCCGCCACGGTACGCGGGCTGATGCTCACCCTCTCCCTCCAGCCGGAGATCGGTTCCCTGTATCCCCAGGTACTGGAGACCTTGGTGTATGGGTCCTGCGCCAGGTTGTTCCCCTGCCCTTAAAAAAGCCCGCCCGATGGCGGCTTTTTTAAGACCCGATGGTTAGATTAAGCTAACCCACTGTATCTGTTTGTTCTTTGCGTTGCGGTTGGATTGCTTTCAAGGAGGATGTCATGCTGAGTAAATTCTTTGGGAACACCCGTAAGCCCGAGGGCTTTGGCGGGAAGCTGATGGTGGCCATGATGAACGGCGGCCATGCAGGAATGGCGCGGTGGGGGCTCGCCCACATAAGCCTGGGGGCGGACGCCCGGGTTTTGGATGCTGGCTGCGGCGGCGGGGCGAATCTCGCCGCGCTGCTCAGGCTCTGTCCGGCGGGGACAGTCGCCGGACTTGACCATTCGCCTGTCAGTGTGGAAGCGGCGCTGAAGAAAAACGCCGCCGGCGTACAGGTGGGGCGCTGCCGGGTGGTGCAGGGCGATGTGCTGGCGCTGCCTTTTGGGGATAGCAGCTTCGACGCCGTCACCGCTTTTGAGACGGTCTATTTCTGGCCGGATATTGAAAACGCCTTCCGGGAGGTACGGCGCGTGCTGCGCCCCGGCGGGATCTTCTTCATCTGCAATGAGGACGATGGGGAAAAGGCGTCGGGGCAAAAATGGGCGCAGATCATCGATGGCATGACGGTCTACGATTCCCGCCGGCTGACAACCCTGCTGGAAAGCGCCGGTTTTGAGACCATCAGTGCCCATCACGAGCGGAAAAAAGGTTGGCTGTGTCTTACGGCGCAAAAGCCTACAGCGGATGCGCAGCCATGAGGGCAACCGCTTTGTGCCGCTGTGGAATCATGAGATATCTCTTGTGCCTATGGGCGATGTGTGCCGCTATACCGACCGGGTGACCATTGGCGCAGGCTGGCGCACGCCGTTCGTGCGGCTGTGGAGCCTGGCCTTTTACCGGCACAGGCAGAGGAAATGGCGAAAAATATTGAAAGGAGGCGGCCAGAAATGTAGGTGCTGGTCTACGGCGCCGGGGTCATCGGCTGCTATCTGGCCCATGTGCTGTGCGCGGCGGGCAACGAGGTGACGCTGCTGGCCCGGGGTGCATGGAAGGACGCGCTTGAAAAAGACGGCCTTGTCATACGGCACCGCCTGCAAAGGAAGACGACGGTGGATCGTCCCGCTGTGATCGGCACACCGGATTCAGGCGCACAGTATAATGTTGTATTCGCGGTAATGCAGCATCAGCAGCTATGGATGGTGCTGGATGAGTTGGCCGCCCTCGATGCCCCGTTGGTGGTGCTGGTGGGCAACAATGTGTCTGCCCCGGAGATGGAGTGGCATATCCTCGAAAAGACCAAAACGCCCAAGATCGTGCTTTTCGGCTTTCAGGGCACCGCCGGGCAGCGGGAGGGCGGCGTCGTCCACTGTGTGCGCTTTGGCGGCGGCTCCATGAGCATCGGTGGCCTGCACAGTGAAGCGGACAAGACAAGTAAGGAAAAAATCGCTTCGCTATTCTCCGGCACAAAATATCGACTCACTTGGATGCCGGACATGGACGGCTGGCATAAGACCCACCTGACGCTGATCTTGCCGGTGGTCTATGTTTGCTACGCCGTGGGCTGCGACCTGCGCAAAGCCACCCGGGCCCAGCGTCGCCTGACGCTGGACGCGGCGGGCGAGGCCTGCGCCATGCTGAAAAGGCTGGGCGTTCCCGTACTGCCCGAAGGCAGCGAGCAATATTACCGGCCCGGGACAAAGCGCCGGATGATGTCCGCACTGTTGTTCATCATGGCAAAGACTGCTGTGGGAGAACTGGCGGCGTCAGATCACGCTCGTCACGCCGTGACGGAGCTGGAGGGGCTGGACGGCGCTTTTATGGAACTAAGGGCACAGGCGGCGGATTTTCCCATGCCCGCCTTTGAGGCCCGTCGCCGCGCAACGCCCGCCTGGGCGGCGCTGCACCGGCTGTACGACGGCAAAAATACCGTCGGCGTTTTTGCCGTCAATAGAAGCTGCAAGGAGAGGGAAACAACCATGGATAGAAAGAAGAGCATCCAGACCGCCTACCGCTCCTTGGGCGGCGAGGCCACCTTCTATGACGGGATGATCACCTGCTCCACCCTGCCGGGGCGGTTGGTGTGCGGCCTTGTGTGGAACATGGGCCGGGAGAAGAACGCCCGTTATCTGGAAAAGGCTCTCGCCCCCATCCCGGAGGGCTTTTCGGGCAGTTTGCAGGAGGTGCCGGTGGGCACCGGCGTGCTGACCATGCCGGTGTATCAAATGTTGCCGCGGGCGGAGATCACCTGCCTGGACTACTCGGCGGACATGATGGTCCGGGCCGAGCGGCGAGCGGCGGGCATGGGGCTGCGCCATGTCCGCTTCCGGTAGGGCGACGTGGGGGCGCTGCCCTTTGAGGACGGGGCCTTCGATATCGTTCTCACACTCAACGGCTTTCACGCCTTCCCGGATAAGGAGGCCGCCTACCGGGAGACCTGCCGGGTCTTAAAGCCGGGCGGGATCTTCTGCGGCTGTTTCTATGTCCGGGGCGAGCACCGGCGCACCGACTGGTTTATAAAGAGGCTCTATACGCCCAAGGGCTGGTTCACCCCGCCCTATGAGACGGCGTACAGCCTGCGGGCGCGGCTGAGCAGCCTGTACGCCGAAACGCAGGCGGAAACCGTGGGATCGATGGCCTGCTTTTCCTGCAGAAAATAGCGAGGATAGACCCTGCGCCTGCAAAACCGGCAGCCGCAGCCTAAAAAGGAGAAAAAACAAATGAACTGGACGAGGCTGATTCTGGACGCCCTGGTCATGGCGGCGGTTTTTAACCTGGCCGCTATGGCGGCCATGGCCTACGACCCGCGGCTGATCTTGCCCGGCTATCCCAAAAGCATCCGGGAGATCGCGCCGCCGGCGGCACGGGAAAAGCGCCTTTACCATAAAGGGATGATTTTCGGTATGCTGGCGCTGACGGCCTATTCTACGGCAAGCGCCCTTTCTGCTGGAGTGGAGGGATTTTGGAATCTGTTTTTCACCTTCTATCTTGAGTGGCTGATCGTCAGTCTCTCAGACTTTTTTCTGCTGGACATCCTGCTGATGAAAAAGTGGGGCACGCGGATCGTGATCCCCGGCACCGAGGGGCATCCGGATTATGAATTCAAAAACTGGATGAGGAAACTGGCGCTGCCGGAGCATCTGCTTCTGTGGCCGCTGGTGCTGGCGCCGCTGCTGGCGCTGATACAGGCAGGCGCGGGCTGGCTGATTGGGTGAGCATCGTTACGAAATCACAAGGAGAAACATAAATGAAAAAAACGGATTACAAAAACTGGGTGCCGAAGGAAATGGTCGTGGCTTTAACAGCCTGTACGACCCTGCTGTTGGCCGGGCTGCTGTGCGTCTGCGCACTTGTGCCCTCCACCTGGCCCCCGCGCGTCCCTGTCATGATCGTGCTGACCGCCGCGCTGTGCGTATGCTTTGCATATACCGGGTGGAGCGTAACGGCGTATCGAGCCTTCTCCTATGGCGGCAAGCGCCAGCTTTCCCGGCAGATTATCGAGGGTACGGCAGCGCACATCTCGCTCCCCGCCGGAGGGCGTGGGCTGGACGTGGGCTGCGGCAGCGGTGCGCTGACCATTGCCTGCGCTAAGGCAAACCCTCAGGGCGCCATGATCGGCCTTGACCGCTGGGGGAAGGATTACGCCTCTTTCAACAAGCCCTTATGCGAAGAAAACGCAAAAGCGGAGGGAGTGGAAAATGTCAGCTTCCGGCAGGGCGATGCAGTGAAGCTGGACTTTCCCGACGGATATTTCGATGCCGTGACCAGCAACTATGTCTATCACAACATCACCGGCACCGACAAGCAGAAGCTTCTTCTGGAGAGCCTGCGGGTGCTGAAAAAGGGCGGCTGCTTTGCCATTCACGATCTCATGTCACCCCGGCGATATGGGGATATGGAGGCCTTTTTGGCGCGGCTGAAAGCCGAGGGATACGAGCGGGTCGAGCTGATCGACACCACAAAGGGACTGTTCATGAGCGGGAAAGAGGCGAAGCGGCTCATGCTCCACGGTTCCACGCTGCTGATAGGTAAAAAATAGAAAGGGCGATAAAAATGCAGAAAATCACAGTCAAAATCGACGGTATGGCCTGCGGCATGTGTGAGAGCCATGTGAATGAGGCTATCCGCAAGGCGTTTCCCGTTCAAAAAGTGACCTCTTCCCACAGGAAAGGGGAGGCGGTTATTTTGTCTGAAAACGCGATCGACGAGACAACCCTGCGGGAGGCGCTGGCGCCCACCGGCTACCGGGTGCTGTCGGTACAGACAAAGCCTTACGAGAAAAAGGGATTGTTCGGCCGATGAACAAAACGGCAAAACGGGAGGAAAAGATGAGCGTTCGATTCAAGATCTTAAAAACCGTTTATAAGCTTTCCGGCATAAAAAGGATGTTTGGCCTGCCGCAGGAGAAGCTGTTCGCCAAGGCGGCGCAGCTCAACGCCAAGCGGGGCTTTGCCGTGCCCACGGACAAAAAGCACGTTTACACAGACGTCCGGGTGGGCGAACGCGGCCACTGCCTGAAGATCCGGCAGCCGGGAACGCAGCGGGACAAGGCCATGCTGTTTCTGTTCGGCGGCGGCATGGTCATCGGCCCGGACGCAGGCGACCGTAAGGCGGCCTGCAAGCTGGCTTTCCCCTGCCAGCTGGACGTGTGGATGCCCTGGTATCCCCTGTGCCCCAAGTACAATATCAAGGATGCGGTGGATATGGTACTGGAGACCTACCGCTTGATGCTGAGAGAGTACAAAGCCGAAAACATCGTTTTTTGCGGCTTTTCCTCCGGGGCCTCCCTCGCCGTCTGCACCTGTCTGCACAATTTGCGCCAAGATAAACCCATGCCAAACCCCGCCTGCATTCTGGCCTCATCCCCCGGCGGCGTGCCCCACTGCGAGGAAGAAAAGCGCGAGATGGAGCGGTTGGGCAGGCGGGACATCATGATCGATCCCGCCTTTATGGAACTGATGAAAACGGTCCTCTCCGGCGGGCGGACGATACCGGAATACCTGCAATACCCCTGCACCGCCGACTTCACGGGAATGCCGCCCATCCACTTCTGGTGGGGTAGCGACGAGGTGCTGTACGCCGAAGCGCCCTATTATCTGGAATCTTGCAAAAAGGCGGGGGTCGAATATACCGTGGTCGTTGGCGAAGGGATGTGCCACTGCTACGCGATGCTGGATATCTTCCCCGAGGGCAAGGCGGCGCAGGAGCAGATGCACAGCTATATGCCCCGCTGAGGGACGGTCATGTAAACGAGGGGGGGGATACTAAACTGTGAGCAAGGTCAATCAAACGTTTTGGGATCGTTTCGCAAGGATCTATGCATTGTTCATGAAACGCAACGAGAGCGCCTATGACGCCATTGCAGAGCAAATCAAACCTGTCCTCACAAGCGAGATGAGGGCGCTGGAGTTGGCCTGCGGTACGGCCCAGATGACCCGCAGGCTGTCGGGCAACGTCAGGGAATGGATTGCCACCGACTATGCGCCCAATATGGTGGCGGCGGCGCAGAAACATTTCTCCGCCGCTAATGTGTCCTATCAGGTGGCGGATGCCACGGCTTTGCCTTTCCCCGACAGCGCCTTTGACGCCGTTATCATTGCCAATGCGCTGCACATCATGCCCGAGCCCGAAGCCGCATTGGCTGAGATCCGCCGGGTGCTGAAGGCGGGCGGGCTGCTCGTCGCGCCCACCTTTGTCTACGAGCCTGGCTACAGCAGATTTCCCATCTGGATCGCTGAAAAGGCGGGTTTCCGCACCTTTCATAAATGGACGGCGGCGGAGCTTGCCGCATTTGTGCAGGCCTATGGCTATCAGGTGGAGCGCGCGCAGTTCGTAAAGGGCTGCCCGCTGTACGAATGCATTTTAGTCGCAAGGGAGAACGGCCATGACGGTCCATGAATTCGGGAAAGAGAACAAGGACGCTATGCTGCTCATCCATCCGTCTGTGGTCAAGTGGGATTACTTTGAGTATGTGATCCCCCTGCTGGAGGATCGATACCATCTGATCGTCCCGGCCCTGCCGGGTTACGATTTCGAGCAGCCGGGCGACTTCACAAGCGTAGAGGGGATCGCGGAAAAGCTCGCCGCGTGGTGTCTGGGACACGGCTGCCCACGGCTCAAGGCCACCTACGGCTGCTCCATGGGCGGCTCCATCGCCCTGCGGATGGCGGTTGATGGGCGGGTCAGGATAGACCACACCATCCTGGACGGAGCCATCACCCCTTATCAGCTGCCGTGGCTATTGACCCGGCTGATCCTGCTGCGGGATTTTGCCCTGCTGGCCATAGGCAAGCTGGGCGGGGAAAGACTCATCGCCAAGGCGTTCTCTACTGACGATTACTCCCCGGAGGATATGAAGTATATTGCGGAAGTCCTGCGCCATTGCAGCTGCAGGACCCTCTGGCGCACCTTTGACTCCTGCAACAATTATAAAATGCCGAAGCCCGTACCGAAGCTGGAGAGCCAACTGCATTACTGGTACGCCGAGCACGAGGAAAAGGCCCGCAAGTGGGACATCCGGTACATCAAAGAGAATGTTCCCGGCTGTACCTTCCAAAAGATCCCCGGCCTTGGACACGGAGGGCTGGCCACCCTCAAGCCGCAGCTGTTTGCGGAGCTGCTGACCCAGACCCTGTCCCCGGACACAAAATAGGAGGCGTTCCCATATGAATTGGCCCAGGACCATATTAGACGGCGCCGTGATGTGCGCAGTGTTCAACTCTGTTATCGCTCTCGCCTGGCTGAACTGCCCCGGCTCCTTTTCCCAGATGCTGCCCCCTGAGATCCGGAAGGCAGCGCCGAAAAGGACAAAGCGGGAGGTCAAAACCCTGGTGCTGACCATTTATCCACTGTACATCCTGCTCATCGTCTATGCCATCCTCAGCTCGTACTTTGCCGGTATAAATGGCTTTTGGAACCTGTTCTGGACGGCGTACATAGAGATGATGTTTATTGATCTGGGAGATTTTTTCGGTCTGGACTTTCTGTTCCGTTCCAGGATGAAAGCGCGCATCATGATCCCCGGCACGGAGCACTGCGAGGCCTGGAACACAAAGAAATGGATGCTGACATTGGCTATCCCGGAGCATTGGGTGCTGTGGCCACTGGTCATTTGCCCTCTGGTGGGTCTTATCTGCGCAGGGGTCGGCGTCTGGGTCAGGTAAAACGGTACTCACAGAAATGGGGATGAAAGATGCGCATCGACGAATTTGGCTGTGAAAACAAACAGATTGTCGTCATGATCCACGGCCTAGCCATGTCCTGGCGGATGTTTTGGCCCAGTATCGGGCTTTTGGCGAGGAATTTCCATGTCCTCGCCGTCACCGTGCCCGGCCACGACCAGGCGGACGGCAGCGAGTTTACCTCCGTCGAGGAGATCGCCGCCCGGCTGGAGGACGAGCTGCTGGGCCGGCGTTTTCGCGACGTATTCTGTGTCTATGGCCTGTCCATGGGCGGGGCGCTGGCCCTGCGAATGCTGGCGGACAACCGCGTCCACTTTCAGTATGCCGTTATCGACGGCGGTATCACCCCCTATGAATTGCCATGGCTCGTGACCCGTTTCATCCTGCTTAAGGATCTGGTCATGACCCTGCTGGGGCGCAGCAGCCGGCGGCTGCTGGCTCTGGCATTCCCGCCCGGCCGCTACGCGCCTGAGATGGTGGATGAGATGTTCCGGCTTTTGCGGCACATGCCGGTGCGGGGCATTTGGCGGGCTTATGACTCCACCGACAACTACACCATGCCCACGCCCTTCCCCGCTTTGGATACTCGCATCGCCTATTGGTACGGCAGCGAGGAAAAGCGAGAGCGGAAGCTGGACATTCAATATATGGCGCGCCACATCTCCGATGTGCAATTTGAGGAAATTCCAGGCGTGGCCCACGCAGAGCTGGTCTGCACCCACCCGAAGGAATTTGCAGACCGTTTTGCCCGCTCCGCCGGGCCGGAGGAAACATGATGAGCTTAAACATTATTGCTATTGAGGCCCTGGCCTTTATCGCCCTGTTCACCGGGATGGTGCTGATCCCCACCATAAAAAATCCGGTCGCCGGCATCCACAACTATCCGCCGGAGATCCAGGAGGAATACTTCAAGACCCACCCCCGCATCGAGGCAGCGCCCACCAGCAAGCGCACCATTTTGATCAAATCCTCCGCGCTGCTGCTGTTTGCCGCCATCCTGACCGCCGGGGCCGTCATCGCGGGAGCGCAGAGCTTTTGGGAGGGATTTCTCTTCGCCGCAGGCCTGTTCGTGGTGGTGTTGGCCTGGGACACCTTCTTTCTGGATTGGGTGCTGTTCGCCCGGCTGAGGATGTTCCGCCTGCCGGGCACCGAGCACATGGACAAAGCATATGCCCAGAAGTGGTTTCATCTGCGGGGGGCGCTGTTCCCCGGCCTGCTGTACGGCACCGTCACCGGCCTGATCGTCGGGCTTCTGGTGGTGGTGCGGTAGATCGCAGCCGTCAGACCGGGTCAAGGAGGTATAATGTATGGAATTGGACAAGAGCAAATACGCAGCCGCATACCAAAGCGAGATCGAGCGCCAGTTCACGCCGCAGGAGACTGCCCTCATTTGGGATCAGGCAAGAAGCGGCTATCAAAAGCTTTTGGCGGCTTATCCCGATCTGCCGCCGAAGGTCGCAGCCCATACGGACGGGGTCATTTTCCCGGCGATCGCCGTCTATCGCGCCCTGCTGGAAAGCTGCCCGGAACGGGCCATGGAGATCATGGAGCAGGGCATGGCCCAGCGGGCCGCCAGGGTGGGCAAGACATATGCAAGGCTTGTGTCGCTGCCGGGTATGAAGGGCGTCTTTCTGAAGCTGTTCTCAAAGGGTGCGAAAAGCGGCTTCGGGGAGAAGTCCGGCTTTGGGCAGGAATTTCTGACGGACAGCAGCCGTGAACTGGCGTTCAACATCATCAAATGCCCCTATTGGGATCTCTGCACGGTGCTGGGCTGTCCGTAGCTGGCCCACATTTTCTGCAAAAGCGATGAATACGCCTATGGCTCCCTGCCGGGCATCCGCTTTATCCGCACCCAGACACTGGGAACGGGTGGTTACCTCTGCGACTTCCGGCTGAGACGGGAGAATTAAATATGTCGGTCAGCGTAACGATGAAACCGCAGAAAATTGCGGAGCAGACATGGGACGGCGTCCTGTACCCTGTCCCTGACAGGACGGACAAGGCCGTCATCGTCATGTTCGGCAGCGAGGGCGGCACGGAGCACGCCGGGAAGTGCGCCCACTTCTTGCTGGACAGCGACATTCCCGCACTGGCACTGGCGTTCGCCGCATTGTTTTACTTCTTTGGAAAATAACGCTGCAAAATCTACGGGGCGTATGCGGGAAAGTTTCCCGCATCCGCCCCGTAGGCGTTTCCTGTTTATTTCCGTATGATATGGATGTCCTGGGTGCCGGAGTAGAGCAGCTCGGTTCGCTTTTCCATCTTTGCAGCACGCCCATATCCATGCCTTGGAAATAGTAGGTCAGGATATGATTAAAGACAGTTTCTACAAGGGATCGTGAGCTTGTCGCCGACCATCCCATTAAGGCTGTTTACGAAAAGCGCATGAATACCATCACGCAATACCTGCCGTGCGGCTCACGGACGAAATGCCATTTGAATGGCCTGCGGCGTGTTGGTTCCTGAAAGGATCGCCCAACCTTTAAGAAATTAGCCGTCCTGTTTGAAGGGAACACAGCCAACGGAGCGGAGAAGGCCTGCCAGAAAGCGGCGGAAAACCGAAGTGTCCTTTTTATAGCATTTTTTGTGAAAGGCTCAATCCGTTTTTGGCGAATGAATATATGCTTAAGTTCTCCCACTTTTTCGCTGAAAGAAAGCCAGCAGTTTCCTCATGCCCTCGGCATTCAGTGCGTAGGCGTCCGACACCGTCCCCGCTTCCATGTGGATGACAAAGCTGCAGCACAGGGCAATGAGTTCTGGATCGTGCGTAACGATCAGGCAAGTCTTTTTCCCCATCTGCGCCGAGATAAGCTGTGCGGTCTGCTCCATATGATGATAATCCAGGCCGCTGGTCGGTTCGTCAAATATCAGAAGCTCCTTCTCTGCAAGAATCGCAGATGCAACTGCCACGCGCTGTTTCTGCCCTCCCGAAAGGGACATGGGGTGGCGGTCCGTATATTCGCTCAGATCCATCTGTTCCAGGATCTGCTGCACAATGTCTGCGTTATCCTCCACCATGCCAAGCCTGACCTCATCGTCCACCGTCTCACAGAACAGCTGATGATTGACGTCCTGCATGACCATATAGCTCTTTTTCAGCAGTTGGCGCCGTCCCAGTTTCTGCCCGTCCAGCACAACAGTCCCGCGAAACCGCCTTTCCAGGCCACACAAGCATCGGGAGAGCGTAGATTTTCCTGCGCCGTTGTGCCCAATCAGCGCAATCACCGCATTTTCCGGCAGTTCAAGTTCAGATATATCCATTGCGGGATTTTCACCATAGCTGTATTTGAAATCCTTCAGCACAAGGGAATCCGAGCCGCTGCGCGCAGATGTGGAAAAGCTAAGGCTGTCAAGAGAGAGCGTCCGCAGGCCCAGGCTACTTATCTCCGCAGCAGGGAGCGCACGGAAGTCCTCCATCGGCATATCCCTTTCAACGCGCCCGCCGCGCATATAAACAACTCTGTCGCAGATATCCGCCAGCCAATAAAGGCGATGCTCGGCGATGATGATGGTCTTGCCCTGCGACTTCCAGAACAGCAGTGTCTGTTTCAGATCATCCACGGCATCTATGTCCAGATTGGAGGTGGGCTCATCCAGCACGAACACATCCGGATACACCGCCGCCACAGAGGCACAGGCAATCTTCTGCTTCTCACCCCCTGAAAGGTCAAATATATTTCGGTCAAGAAGCGGCTCAATATGAAGCTGCCGGGTCACCTCTGCGATTCTCCCGGATACAACATCCTCCGGAAGTCCCTGATTTTCACAGCCGAAGGCCAGCTCACTGATGGTATCCACGCAGAAAAACTGACTGCGGGGATTCTGAAATACGCTGCCGACCTTTCGCGCCGTTATGTACAGCTCCTCCCGGTTGGGGTGCAGTCCATCGACACGGATCTCGCCATCCACTGTCCCCTCATAAAAATGGGGAGCAAGTCCGTTTATCATGCGGCACAGCGTTGTCTTTCCACAGCCCGATTCCCCGCAGAGCAAAACGCACTGCCCATCGGGTATCGTCAGATCTATATGGGACAGAATCCCGTCCGCTCCGTTGGTGTAGCGGAAACTAAGGTCTTTCAATTCGATCACCGCATCACCCCCAACCAGGAAAGGACCAGCATCACAAAGGGAACAAGACAGATCAGCAGCACCGCCAAATCCTGAATGTGAAAGCCTATTTTGCAGATATTCGTGCGCTTTATGTCGCTCCCAAGCCCCCGCGCCAGTGCCGCGGCGGAAAGCTCACTGCCGATCTGCACAGAGCAGGTCAGAAGCGGTATCAGGCGGTATTCCAGCATTTTGGTCCAGTTCTTTCCTCCGAAGGAGATGCCGCGCATTTTCATGGCGGCGCCTATGGCATGAAACTCCTCCGCCACAGTGGGGAAGAAGCGAAACATTACCGAAAGCGGAATGGACAACTTTTCCGTGACGTGCATCCGGTGCATGGCGGCGATGAACTCACTGACCGTGGTGGTAGAAAACACATAAGTTCCGATCATAATGCCCGGCAGAAAGCGGTTTACAATTGCACAGATCGCCAGCAGGATATAACCCGGCAGGCCGCTTGCGCGCGGCATCACATAAAAATGTGCCGCATAGGAAGCGCAGTAGAGAACCAGATAAAGCAGTGCTGTGCGGTATTTTTTTGCACTTAAATGCAGCAGAAAAGGAATAACACACAAAGCGTGAACGACAAGGGTCATATTCTCTCCGCCGGCTCCCCCCAGAACAAAGGTCATGACTGTGATGAGCAGCAGCAGCTTTGTTCTGGGGTCGAGGGGCATTCCACGGTTTTCTATGTTGGCCTGAAAAAGCCCCTGCCTTGCCATCAGGCAATTCCCGCCTTGATGAAGTGCTTTTTCAGCAGAGCCTTACCAATCAGTCCGCCCAAAATGCCGCAGACGAAGGTTGCCACCAGCAATACCGGGCACATCCAGGTGGGCATTAGGCGAGTTAATGCATCGACATACTCCTGACCGAAGTCCTGCCGGGTAGAGAAGTATCCTGCCATATCCAAAAACAGTGGAAGCTCACAGCCGAACACCACCATAAAGGTCAAACCGCAGGACAAAATCCCCTTCTTTGCACTCTGGTAACCACCGCTTTTATATACAAGGTCTGCCAACAGGCCAAATACGATACCAAAGATAAACGGATAAATGCCCATGCCCGTTACCATCAGCATAAGCCCCTGAATAATGCACAATATCCAAATCATTCCGAATTTTTTGGCCCGGGTAAGATACAGCATATAGGGTATGCCGCCCACAAGCGGGACGATAATGGACAACAGCGGAATGAATATGGGGATAAAACCCAGCATACCGATGGCCATTGCAATAATGAATATAATGGCGCTGAAAATGCCGATGTTCATCAGGTCTTTACCTTTAAGCTTTTTTTCTGTGTTCATTTTAGATTACCTCTCTTCACATCATTTTTACGCCATGACCCAGCTCTGAGATTGTGTTTGCAGCTGGTGCATGTGCGCATATATACCTTTTTGTGCCATCAGCTCATCGGGCGAGCCGCTTTCGGCAATGCGTCCGTCCTTCAGAACGACGATCTTGTCGGCGCTGGCCACCGTCCTCATACGGTGTGCAATGATCAGTACCGTCTTGTTTTGTATCAGGCGTGACAGAGATTCCTGAATGAGCGTTTCATTGTCCACATCCAGGCTGGCCGTGGCCTCATCCAACAGGATAATAGGCGCGTCCTTCAGAAAAGCGCGTGCAATAGATATCCGCTGCCGCTCTCCGCCGGAGAGCTCGGATCCGTTCTCACCGATACGGGTGTTCCAGCCGTCGGGCAGTTTTGCGACGAATTCCTCACAGTTGGCAAGCCGCGCCGCAGCCATGACCTCCTCGTCTGTGGCGTCCTTTTTGCCGATACGTATATTTTCCAGAATCGTGTTGTCAAAGAGCGTCACATCCTGGAACACGATGGAATAGAGGGAGAGCAGCGTCTCCGGGTCGATTTTGGATATATCCATACCGCCCACAGTGATTTTTCCCTGATCTATATCCCAAAAGCGGGCGGCCAGCCGGGAAACGGTGGTCTTGCCGCCGCCGGAGGGACCGATGAGCGCCGTGACCTCACCCTGCTTAGCGGTAAATGACACATCGTAGAGCACCTTTTCACCCGTCTCGTGATACGCAAAGCCAACGTGGTCAAAAACGATATCACAGCCTTTATTTGTGAGCCGCTCCACGCCGGTCTGAAGCGGCGTTTCCAGGATTTTATCCATGCGCTCGGTCTGCACCGCAAGGGTGGTGATGGCCAACAGGTTCTGCAAAGACACCTGCAGTGGGTCATATATGCGGGATATCACCAGGAGGAACATGAAGAAAGTAAGGGCACTTATCTGCCCACTGACGAGCAGCGCACCACCAACAAGCGCCGTGGTGGCGATGCCCAGCTTCAGGAACATTTGCGCGCTGGAGCAGAAGGCCGCCGCACCCAGCTCCGTGAGGATCGTGCGCTTTTCCACATAGGCAATCTTGCCCTTCAGACCGACCATGTATTCGCCCTCATAGTTGTTGGCCTTGAGGTCGCGCATGGACTCCAGGCACTCCTGGATCCCGTCGGCGCAGGCAAGCTTTGCGTCGTTGTTCTTCCGGCCCAGGGACTGCTGCACTCGGGCAGAGAGGCCGACGATGAGAAACGACACGGGCAGCACCCACAAGGAGGCCAGGGCAAGCCGCCAGTCGAAGAAGAAGAGGGATATGGCAATTATAGTAGTGGAGATGATGGAACCGACGAGTTCCGGTATCCAGTGCGAGGAGGCTGTCTCTATCCTTGCGCAGTCGTCCATGACGGCGTTCGTGAGATCCGCAAGGTCGCGCCTGCCGAAGAAGGACAAAGGCAGCTTTCGCAGGTGCTCCGCCAGAGATACACGACGCACGCCGCTCTCCTTATAGGTGGCAAAGAAGGTGGCGTTGTACTGGAATAGCGTTGTCAGCCAGACGAGCGCAAGGCAGACGATTATACCGCAGATATAGAAGGCAACGCGGCCGCCGGTAAACGGCGTTCCGTTCATCAGGTCGCGGATGAAGCTGTACAGCATACCGGCAGGGAACATCAAAACCAGATACGCCAGTGTGCAGGCCCAGAACGCCTTTATCATGTCCTTCGCACCCTGTTCGCTGAGTGCGTATTTGTGTTGTAATTTCTGTTTCATGCTTTTACACCTACCTTCCAGCTTGCGGTCGTTTGGTACTCGCTCCACATCCGCTGATACAAGCCCTTTTTCTCCAGCAATTCCTCATGCTTTCCGCTTTCAAAGAGCTTGCCGTCTTTAACAACGTATATTTTGTCCGCAGAGGTAACAGTCGTAAGCCGATGGGCAATCATGATGACTGTCTTTCCCTGTGACAATTTATTGAAAGCTGCCTGAACTTTGCTCTCGTTGTCCGGATCAGCAAAGGCGGTCGCTTCGTCCAAAATAAGGATTGGAGCGTTCTTCAGCATCACTCTGGCAATGTTTAGACGTTGCTGTTCGCCGCCGGACACATAAACGCCCTTGGTGCCGATGACGGTGTCGATGCCGTTTGGAAGCTTTTCGATAATATCGTCGCACTGTGCGTCATGGAGTGCCTGCAGCACCTCCTCGCGGGAGGCGCTGGTCTTCGCCATACGGATATTTTCGAGCACCGACATTTTGAAAAGCTTGCTGTCTTGAAAGACGAAGGACACAGTATCCATGAGAGCTTCTTTAGAGATATCCTTTACGTCCACACCACCGACGAGGATTTGACCCGACTGGACATCCCAGAAGCGGGCGATGAGACTTGCTATTGTTGTCTTGCCGCCGCCGGAGGGACCGACCAGAGCTATGTGCTCGCCGGGCTCTATGTGCAGGTTCACTCCGTCCACGGCCTTGTCTTTCCCACCCGCATAAGTGAAAGTAACGTTTTCCAGCGTAACGGAATTGTCTTTTGGCTCTGCCGGTCTTTCCGGCTCCGGTAGAGGCTTCATCTCCAGAATGCTATTGATGCGGTTTAAGCTGTCCGTGACCAGCATCTCGTTTTCGCCGGCGTACATCACCTTGTTCATCGTGGTCGTGATGATCGGCGTGATGATGATGTAAAACAGGAGATTCAGCAGCAGCTCGTTTGTCACGCCGCCTGATGCCATGACCATTCCCGCCGCAATGATAACAGCGAAAACGGCGTTTATCGCCGTGGTGAAAACAAGCATGGGCGTACGCACCTGCTTTGTGTAGGTAATTGTCCATTTGGAATAATCGTCTATCGTCTGCTTAAAGCGCTTGAAACTGAACACGGTCTGGCCGAAGGTTTTCACAACGGGAACGCCCCTGACATACTCCACCGTCTCGCTCGTCATGGTTTCCAGCGCCGTCTGATACTGCTTCATGGATTCCTGCATCCTTTTTCCCATCATGGTAGACATGACGGCAAAGGCGACGGCTACGGGAATCAGGCACAGCAGCCCCAGCCTCCAATCAAACACAAAGAGCAGCGCAACAAGTCCGAGCGGAGTGAATACGGTACCTGCTTTATCTGGCCATATGTGGGCGAGATAGGTCTCGGTATTGGCACTGCAATCGTTTACAATTTTGCGCACACGGCCGGTGCCCCAATCGGAGAGAAAGCCCACCGGCAGCGTCACAACATGCTCCATCACCCGAGTGCGCATGTTACGCTGCACGCGGAATGCAGGCAGATGTGAGCACCACAGCGACGCAATGTACAAAAACATGGCGGTTACGGCAAGCCCAACTGCCATCCAGCCGTAGTGGCTGATATTCTGAGCTTCATTGTAATTTGGTGCAACGGAAATGACCTCCTGCAAGATCTTCCAGATACACCAGAACGGCGTCAGCGCCACCAGGGCGCTGATTGCCGACAGGACATAGGAACTGTATGTGAGATATCGATAGTTCCCGGCATACTCCATAAGCTGCGCCATTTTTGATTTTTCCTTCATAACAATCCTCCTCGTTGATATTCCCTCGGCGTAACGCCGTAAATACGCTTGAAAATCGCGGCAAACTTCCCCGGGCTGTCATAGCCCACCATTCCCGCCGCCTGAGATACGGACAGATTTTGATCCTCACGCAGAAGTACGGCTGCCCGACGGATACGATGTTCCTGCAAATAGGTGTTGATGGGCAGACCGAATATCTCCTTGAAGCAACTTTTTAAGGCGCTTTGGGAAATATCAAACCTCTCTGCAAGCTGTACGATCGTATAGCTTTTTGTCAGATTTTCCGTTATGAGCCGTTCCGCCGCCTTGATTTTGTCCACTTGGCTTTTGTAAAAATACGGTTTTGCAATTCCGATATTTCCCGTATCCAGGCCATCCAGATGCAGGAGCAATTCGAATATTTTCAATCGCAGGTATTCACGCCTGTTCTCTTTTGGCAGCGTATAAAAGGTGTGGAATATCCTCTCCGCTTCCTCTGATTTTGAGAGCACGTTGGGTTCGCCGTCCGCACAGAATTTTTGCCTGAGAGACTCCAACGAGACGGGAAAGCCCCGGAGCTCTTTTACAAGCTGCTCACTCGCCTGCGGCAGATAAAATCCGATAGATACGCCATGAAAATGGTTCTGCGGAAAGTTCGTCCGTCCAGCGTGATATCGGCGGACGTCAACAGCGCAGTTGCCCGGTGAAAAATAATAATATACCTCAGGCCTCACAAAGCGTTCCATCGAACCCTCGCGGCAATGATCGACGCACAGCATCTGCTGCCCGTCGGTCTCAAAGCTGGTGTCGCAGTAAGACATATGAAAATCGTTGTACATGACCACTACGCCCGGAAACAGCATATAGCAGGTCATGATACCCTCGCCGGTCTCATTTTCGATTTTGAGCACGCTGCAGTTGTCGGCGTGCATGACCTCGCTGACCTCATCTCCGAGCTCCAGGCCCGGAAAAAAACTCGACACTCTAACGGCTCCTTTCTGAATCACAGTTAGACATAGCTAACTCATTCTTAAAAATTTACGCCCGTAGGCATTATTCTTTATACCATCAACTTTCCCAAAGCACAAGCCCATTTGGAAATTTTGAGTCCATTTAGTTATTTATTTTTTGAACTTGATAAAGTTTCGCCTCTTTTTCTCTTTCCCTCCTTGATCAGCTCCGCCGAACCCCCTTTTTTAACGTTCGCATCAGTACGATGCAAATAAGCAGATAGCCAAGCAGTACTCCCCAATATAAAGCATAAGGATAAAAGAACCACAAAAACACAGGCTGCTGGTTGCAATTTTTTGGTTCGTTACTGTAAAATATATGACTTTTCGATGCGCTATAGAGAGGCCCTTGCCTCCAACAGCATAGACCGCAATAAAAAACAAGTTCATCCGCTCCGTGATAAGGGATTGGATGAACTTGTTTCATGCACCCGAAACCATCAGCTGGCAGTTGATTCGAATTTAGGTCCTCATTACTGTAATGCCAAGGGTATCGTACTTTTTTAAAATTCCAAGCACAACGAACCTGGCGTCGCTGAACTCATAGCTGCAGGTGGACAGCGTGAGAATCCGGTCTGAGGACAACGGCGTAACACTGCTTTCAAAGGTAGATTTCTCGATGGCGGATACGATCCAATCCTCAAACTCCATCTCATTTGTAAAACCGACTGTCCATGCGTTTTCCTCAACACTGGCCACATACCCGGCGAAGAGCTCGACCACATAGTTTGCGTCAGGCGTCACCAGAAGCAGCTGCGGATGTTCCTCGTAATACTCCTGATTTTTATATCCGTCCAAAGACGAAAACATGCTGCCGTTTTTCATATGATGTCCGTAGATGATGGAGTGGGCATCTGAAAGATCCCCGTTCACCCGGCAGTCCAGAAACAGGCAGCCGTTGGCGTTGTATGCACCGTCAAAAAGGTGCCTCAGATAATAAGAATTGTCGCTCCCCTGCACCACGGGGTAGTTGATAACGGTGTCCTCGCAGTAGAGCCAGCCGACGATATCCGGATTGATCTCCCGGAGTGCTTGAAAATCCACCTCCGGCCAGTCAATATCAGAATCCATCTTCTCTCCATCCTCATCTGTTTCACCCGTGGGATGGGGCGGTTTTTTTGTGGGGTCAGGAACCTGCACATAATCCGTCAGACCCGAATAGATTTCATCGCTCTGTGCGGACTCGCTGTAATATAGATAAAGATGGTATCCGCCAACCCCGAAGACGCCCATGAAGACGGCCGTCAGCAGAACAAACAAAACTTTCTTCATTTGCGCTCCTCCTCATACTGATTTGCCAGTTTGTAAAATGTACTGCGCTTGAGGTTCAATGATTCCATCGCAGCGACTGCGGTGATCTCCTCGGCCTTCCATCTGGTATATATCTTTTCCCAGTCTGGAGGATACTCCGCCGGCGGCCGCCCCAGATGCTTTCCCTGTTCCTTTGCCACAGCGATCCCCTCAGCCTGCCTTTGCCGAATCGTGAGGCGCTCCTGCTCGGCGATACTGGCCAGAACCTCGATTAGAATGTTGTTGATCATCTCGAATACCCATTCCTGTCCCTCCGGCAATTGGATCATAGTCGTTGGCAGGTCGATAACCCTGACCTGAATGTGATGCGTTTTGAAGTATTCCAGCTCCTGCCGGATATGCTCTTTATTTCGACTCAGTCTGTCAAGGGATTTGATGACCAGCACATCGCCATCCCGCAGCATGGTGTTCTTCAGTGCAAGGTAGCCTGTTCGATCCAAGCTGGCGCCGCTGGCCTTGTCCGTTACGATATCCCTTTCGGCAACGCCGCAGTCCAACAGCGCCTTGATCTGCCGGTCCAGGTGCTGTTCTTTTGTGGACACCCGGGCATAACCATATGTTTTCCTCATCGTGTAATCACTTCCATTCGCTCTGAAAATCCGTCCATAAAGGTCACTCGGATTGCGGATATGTCTGAAAATAAAAATGGGGCTTTTTCAGACGGGAGAACACCTTGTTTTTGCCGCTCTACACCACCATCTGCAAAGGTGTACCTTTATGGAGCTATATAATTACACGGAGACAGGCCGGGAATTGCAACTTTCTAAAGAATATGAGCAAAAGGCTTGATATTATTCCGCAAATTGAATATAATAAAAGAATATAGCGAAAGGAGCATCCGCATTATGAAATATGTATCCACATTTGAAGCAGCAAAGAAGTGGAATATCTCGGCAAGGAGGATTGCCGTCCTTTGTTCACAGGATCGCATTGAGGGCGCCCAGAAGGCCGGGAATAACTGGATTATACCTGAGGATGCTGAAAAGCCCTCCGATGCCCGCATCAAAAGCGGGAAATATATCAAACCGAAGGTAAAGGAGGACGCCGGCAATGGCAGTACCAACTAATATAAAGACGTTACTCTCCGGCAGTGTCGTTGAGTGGGCAAGAATTGAGTTTAAGGAAACCTGGGATGCTGAGGCCTCCCTGAAAACCATTTGTGCTTTCGCCAATGACATCGACAACTGGGGCGGCGGTTATCTGGTTATCGGCGTGAAGGAGCAGGGTGGAAAGCCCGTCTATCCGCTGCAGGGTGTTCCCACAGAAAAGCTTGACGGCTATTTGAAGGACATGCTGAATAAATGCAAGCGTATCCAACCGGAATATATGCCCATCGTCGAGGTAGCCGATTACGAGGGCAAGAAGTTCATTGTCATTTGGGCACCCGGCGGGAACGCCCGTCCATATTCCTCCCCCAAGACGATGGCGAGGGACAATAAGGAGCGCATTTATTATATTCGTAAGATGTCCAGCACAATTGCTCCGTCTGAGGAGGAAAAGCGGGATTTGTATAACCTCGCCAACAATATCCCCTTTGACGACCGGGTCAACCATGAAGCCGAACTGACGGACTTGAATATTACGCTGATCCAGAGTTATTTGAAGGAAATCGGCAGTTCACTTTATGGGGAATCCAAAACGATGGATTTCGCTGACCTGTGTAAGAGCATGAATATCATCAGCATGCTTCCGGAGTATACGAAACCAAAGAATGTGGGGCTGATGTTTTTCAGTATGGAGCCGGACCGCTTTTTCCCATATGCCCAGATCGATATCGTAGAGTTTCCTGATGACACGGGTGACCGCATCCGGGAAAAGACCTTCAAGGGGCCGCTGCATCAGCAGCTGCGGGAAGCATTGCAATATATCAAAAACAGTATCCTGCAGGAGCAGGTCGTCAAGGTGGACGGTGTGGCGGAGGCGCGGCGCTTTTTCAATTATCCCTATGCCGCCATTGAGGAGGCTCTCTCGAACGCAGTCTATCACAAAGGCTATGATGAACGGGAACCCATCGAGGTGCGCATAGAGACAGACCGAATCATCATTGTCAGCCACCCCGGCGCCGACCGCTCCATTAGTTCGGAGAATTTAAGGGAATTTCGCGTACACAGCCGCCGCTACCGCAACCGCCGCATCGGTGAATTCTTAAAAGAGATGCATCTGACGGAGGGACGCAATACCGGTTTTCGCAAGATCCGCAATGCGCTGCGCAACAACGGCTCTCCCGATCCCTTATTTGAGACGGATGAGGTACGCACCTATTTTACGACGACCCTTTATATTCATCCGGATTTTGATACACATCAATCGTCTGAGGCGATAAATGAGGATGTCGGAAATAATGTCGGAGATTTGTCGGAAATCGAGACGGAGGTGCTGACGGCCATCCGTGGAGAACCTCATCTCTCCGCAAAAAAGATTGCCAGTCAGATAGGTGTGACAGACCGCACCGTAGAACGTGCCATCCAGATGCTGAAGCAAAAGCAATATATCAGGAGAGAAGGCTCAACCCGCGGGAAATGGATTGTATTAAAGTAAGGGAGGCGGCAAAATGGCGCGTCAATATAAACTGGCAAGAAAAATGAAAAAAATAACGCTGACCGTAGCCGCCGAAGATCTGGGTGTGTCGCAGCCAACGCTGTCTGCTTGGGAGAGCGGGAGAAGAAGCCCTACCATTGAGGCGCTGATCCGTATGTCTGAGTATTACGGCGTTACTGTAGATTTTTTGCTTGGAAAAGCAAAAGAAAGCGACTCGCGGGTAGATATGACGCTTCCAGTTTCAAAAGAGATGCTGCCCGCCTTGCATGAAGCGCCTGTCTACTCACCGAAAAACGGTTGGGCGTTTGTAGATGCAGTCGAGCGGCAGCTTCGCTTTGCAACCGGCTTGTCCTTGCCCTTTGCCGATGTACAGAATGTCTATATGCTGCCGCCGCTGTTTTCCACAGCCGCCGCACCCCAACATAAGCCGCTCTCCAAGGCAGAGCTTGCCGGGCTGGACGAGGTGTGGGTGGAGCCTATCTCGGCTGATATCACACTGCGGCAGGAACTGCGAGGATGGTATCATGTCAAAGCCCGCTTTGTGGAAAACGAGATGGGGCAACGGTTTTACTTCGACTTCTACGGAGCCAAGTGGCTGGCGTTTGTGGGGCAATGGGATTCAGAACGATAAACCGGGAGGGAGGCAATATTGATGAAAAACATATTGGTAGTTCAAGGCGGTGGACGTGCCAAAGGAAATACTGCTCAACTGGTGGATTCCTTTATCAAAGGGGCGACAGAAGCCGGGCATACCGTTGAGAAGATCAATCTAAATCAGACAGAGGTGAAAGGCTGCATCGGCTGCAACGCCTGTCGTTACGGAAAACCGTGCGTCCAGAAGGATGGATTCAACGACCTTGTACCTAAAATCAAAGCAGCGGATTTAATTGTGTTTGCATCGCCGCTTTTGTTTTGGACATTGTCATCCAAAATCAAAGCATTTATCGAACGATTTTACTGTATCGCAGAGGAAGACCCTGCTCCTCCGTTGGGTAGATATGAGAGATATCCAATCAAAGATGCCGCGCTGCTTATGACATCTGCTGACAATTATTTTTGGACGTATGAACAAGTGGTATCTTACTATCAATTTGCAATCATCAATTATATTGGATTTCAGGATAGAGGGATGCTACTTGCTGGAGGCTGCGGAGATACAAATGGCAAGCCACAGATAGACAAGACAGGTTATCTTGAAAAAGCATTTGAATTTGGGAAGAATATTTATAGAGATTAAGTGCAGCTCCCGATTTGTCGAGTTATTAGTTTCACCCGAAAGGAGGCCGGAGCGTGGAGAGCAGATACTATGCCGCCATAGACCTGAAGTCGTTCTACGCTTCGGTCGAATGCATGGAGCGCGGACTTGACCCGATGACCACCAACCTGGTGGTTGCCGATGCAAGCCGCACGGAGAAGACTATCTGCCTGGCCGTTACCCCCGCCCTTAAGGCCTACGGCATTCCCGGAAGGGCGCGGCTGTTCGAGGTCGTCCAAAAGGTCAAGGAAGTCAATGCACAGCGGCAGCGCCGGGCACGGGGGCGAAAACTCACTGGAGAATCTTACGATGCAAACGAACTAAAAGCCTCGCCGGAGCTGGCTCTTTCGTATATCACGGCGCCGCCACGCATGGCGCTCTATATGGAGATCAGCACGAAGATATACAACATCTACCTCCGCTTTGTTGCGCCGGAGGATATCCACGTTTACTCCATCGACGAGGTGATGATCGACCTGACTCATTACCTGGGCGCCTATGGCCTGTCTGCACGGGAGCTGACGGCAAAGATGATCCGCGAGGTCTACGCAGAGACCAGCATCACCGCCACGGCAGGCATCGGCACGAACCTCTATCTCTGCAAAATTGCCATGGACATCATGGCCAAGCATGCAAAGCCGGATGAAAACGGCGTGCGCATTGCCGAGTTGGATGAGATGAGCTACCGCAAGCAGCTATGGAGCCATCGACCCCTGACTGATTTCTGGCGCATCGGCAGGGGCTATGAGCGGAAGCTGGAGTCCGCCGGCCTCTACACCATGGGCGATATCGCCCGCTGCTCCCTTCATAACGAAGACAAGCTGTATCAATTGTTTGGCGTCAATGCCGAGCTCTTGATCGACCATGCATGGGGCTGGGAGCCCTGCACCATGGAGCAGATCAAAGTCTACAAGCCCGAGACCAACAGCGTCAGCTCAGGACAGGTGCTATCCTTCCCCTATTCCTTTGACAAGGCAAAGCTGATCGTCCGGGAAATGACGGAGCTTTTGTCTCTTGACCTTGTGGATAAAAATCTTGTCACCGACCAGCTCACGCTGACCATCGGCTATGATATCGAAAATCTGGCCAACCCGGAGATCAGCCGCAGCTATAAAGGCGAGGTCACCACCGACCACTATGGCCGAAAAGTGCCGAAGCACGCCCACGGCACCGCCAATCTCGACCGGCAGACCGCCTCCACCATGCTGATCATGAAAGCCGTCATGGAACTGTACGAGCGCATTGTGGATAAAAAGCTGCTGGTACGGCGGATCACACTGACTGCCAATCGTCTGGTAGACGCCGCCGCTGCGCACAGGCAGGCGGTGCCGGAACAGTTAGATCTGTTCACCGATTATGCGGCTCTGGAGCAGCAGAAGGCCGAGGAGGAAGCCGCACTGGAACGGGAAAAACGGATGCAGCAGGCCATGCTGGAAATTAAGAAAAAATACGGCAAAAACGCCATTCTCAAGGGAATGAATCTTCAGGAAGGCGCAACCACCATAGACCGAAATAAGCAAATCGGGGGGCACAAGGCATGAGTGATAAATATGACGACATCATCCATCTCCCGCACCATGTTTCCAAGACCCGACCGCAGATGCCTGCCCTGGACCGCGCCGCCCAATTTGCGCCGTTTGCTGCCTTAACTGGACATGGAGCCGCCATCGCCGAGGCCGGCAGGTTAACCGAACAGAAACGGGAGCTCGCCGAGCATGAGCAGGCGGCGCTCAATGAAGCACTCGGTCGGATACAGGAGCAGTCCGGCAAGCACCCGATTGTCACCATCCTTTATTTCATGCCAGATGAGCGCAAAGCCGGCGGAGCCTACCTCAGTGCGACTGGTGAAGTGAAAAGGATAGACGAGTATGAAAGGCTGCTCATCTTTCAAAACGGACTGAAAGTTCCAATAGACGACCTGATGGAAATCGAACTCGGTTAAGGGCTATTCACACATCAAACCTCTTGCAAATCCACCCTGACCATGCTATACTATCTATGTTAGTATCAGTAATTGCAATTAGGGCAATTAAAGTTATCTGGTTACACAGCGTCTGAGGATTCTATCTTCAGGCGCTTTTTTGTTTTTCTGGGGCTTCTAATCAAGAGGCACAGAACATCAAGCAACGGGTGGTGGGCTTTCCGCCTGCTCGCTCACAACTGAATATCGAGGGCCTTTGGCTCACAAGCACACAGGGAACTTCGGTTCTTTGTGTGCTTTTTATATAGATCGGAGCTTTGCGGCTCCCCCAACCTTTGTTCCGGGGAGCCGTCAGGCATACCCGTTCATATATGAAAACAAACCAAAAGGAGGTTCAATGAAGTATAAAAAAAGCAATTATAGACCGTACCCAGGCTTTTACGATCTGCGTATCTTCACTCTCAATTCCAGAGAATTCGCAGCAGCCTGGCGTGTTCAGGAATTTCTGTACCATGCGGCGAAGCGCGAGGACTACTATAAGTGCTATGAGCCGATGCAGTGGGAAGGAATCAAGGAAACTGCCGCAGAGCTGCAAATGATTCTTTTGCCTAAATTGAAAGCTGGCAAAGAACTCAAGTAGCAGCCATATTAGCAACCGAAAGGATAGCATTAAGTGAATGAGTACGGTACAAAGGAAGCTGCATTCGCGGATCTGCGAGTGCATTACGGCACCGCCCGAAGCTACCTGATATCGGGTTCTGGAAGAAACAGGGTGACGGGATACCGAAACGGCGTGATGACCAATCTCGGCGACCTGACGCTCTCAGAATGGACTCAGAAAATCCAAACGCTTATCGCCGAACATCAGAAAGAAACACTGCAGGAGAACCTGCTGCAATGGCTTCGGGAACACAACTATACTCGGGACTCTCTGCAGGAGTTGCGTGAGGAGGCATTAAAACTTCATGCAGCACACATATTTGATAATCCGCTATGGGTCAGCTATATTCCGTGGAATCGTCGGTTCCGACCGGAGGCATTGGATGAAAGCCGGCTCGTATGGGTTGAGACAGTGTGCTGCAGGAAGCCCGGGCAGGTCACAAGAGAACAAATCGATAAAGCATACCAGCATACTGTTTCCTGCCCGCACTGTGGCAGGTTCAGCGAGTTTGCTGAATGTCAAAACACAGATAAGGAGAATGCGCATGAACGCGAATAAGTATCAAACCAACCATGCCCGCATGCTGCAGCTGATTGAACAGCTCAACAAGGCGGACATCGCCTACTACCGGGACGACAATCCCATTATGCCAGACCGGGATTATGACTTTCTGATGGATGAGCTGCGAGGCCTGGAGCAGGATACCGGTCTGACGCTTTCCCACTCCCCGACCCAAAAGGTATCCGGAGAGATATTGGAGGAGCTGACGCCGGTGCGGCATACCAGACCCATGCTGTCAGCGGACAAGACCAAATCCGTTGAGGATCTGGCCAAATTCGCTTCCAAGCAGCCTGTTATGCTCAGTTGGAAAATGGACGGACTGACCCTTGTGCTGCGCTATGAGCATGGCACGCTTGTGCAGGCCATTACCCGAGGTCGTGAAGGAATCATTGGTGAGGACGTGACGCATACTGTGCGCACATTCCTCAATGTGCCGCTGACTATCCCTACGAAAGAATCCTTTGAAGTGCGCGGCGAAGGCGTCGTCTCATGGAAGAATTTCGAGATGCTTAATTCCAGTCTGGAGGAACCTTATTCCCATCCCAGAGGGCTGGCGGCCGGCAGTGTGCGCAAGCTCAATGCAGGTGAAGCAGCCAAACGGATGCTGGAATTCTGGGCCTTTGAACTGGTGAGCGACTACCTTGAGCCCGATTTCAAACTCGGGCAGCAGCAATTCCTGGAGCGAAACGGGTTCTCCGTTGTGCCGTACATCTATATCGACGCCTTGCACAATGAAAAGACCATCCGTGATGCCATTGCTTCCATGGAGCCCGAAAAATTCGCCTATCCGGTGGATGGGCTCATCATGGAGTATGATGACATCCGCTATGGCAAAAGTCTGGGCGCCACTGGTCATCACGAGAACCGTTTGATCGCCCTGAAATGGCAGGATGAATTGTTCGAGACGAGATTTCGCGGCGTAGAGCTGGCGACGACTCGCACCGGTATGGTGAGCATCACCGGTCTGTTTGACCCGGTGGAAATCGACGGCGCCACGGTCTCGCGGGCCTATCTGCACAATCTGGACATCTTTGATGAGTTCCAGTTTGGCGTTGGGGATGTGATCTCTGTCTACAAGGCAAATATGATCATTCCACAGATTGCAGAAAACAAAACGCAGAGCAACACCTATCAGCTCCCGATGACCTGCCCCTGCTGCGGTAATCCGCTATCGCTAAAGAGGACGACAGGCGGAACTCGTCAGTTGTTCTGTGAAAACCCGCACTGTGCTGCCAAGCTGGTACAGAAATTTGCTCACTTCTGTGAGAAAACGCGGATGGACATCGAGGGCTTGTCGGCGACCACGCTGGAGAAATTCATCGGGCACGGCTGGATTCAAAACTTTGGAGACCTGTACACATTGGAGCAGCATCGGGAGGAAATTATCCAGACCGAAGGCTTTGGCGTGAAGTCGTATGAACGGCTGCAGGCCTCCGTCGAAAAGAGCCGCCGCTGCACGCTGGCAAAATTTATTGCTGGTTTGGGCATCCCCATGGTCGGCAGACATGCCGGCAGGGATCTGGACAAATATTTCCATGGCTCTTGGGAAGCATTCGAGCAGGCAATACAAAACGGCTTCGACTTCACACAGCTGCCGGATTTCGGCCAGACCATGCACGACAACATTTACCAGTGGTATGCGGATACGGAGGAAGAAAAACTTTGGCGTCCGCTGCTGGGTCAAATCACATTTGAAAAGGAGGATACTACTATGACAAACACAAACAATCCCTTCTGGGAAAGACCATCGTAGCCACCGGCAAGCTGGAGGGCTATACGAGAGACGGCATTCAAGAGAAGCTGCTCTCGTTGGGCGCACATCCTGCAAGCTCGGTGACGAAGAAAACCGACTACCTGATCGTTGGCGAAAAGGCCGGCAGCAAGCTGACAAAAGCGCAGCAGCTGGGCATCCGCACGCTGACTGAGGAGGAGTTTGAGGAGATGCTGGCATAAACAAATATGCCGAATCAAAAAGCGGAGCAGAGATTTTCTGCTCCGCTTATTTTTTAGGAGGCTCAGTATGAGAAGAAAAATTATCGGCATCAAGAATTTTCACGGCAGTGTTGACATCACCGACCCCTGCTATGACAGAGACGTCTGGTGTTGCATGAACGATGTGAAGATCAAAGACGGTGAGTATACCTGCGCCATTTGGATGCACACCGAGAAAGGCGAATACGACGGCGAACCTTGTATTGATCGACGTGTTGGCATTATCGGCATTTATCTGGATGGAGCGATTCCCTGTCAGAGGGCAATGGAGGAAATCGGTAGTATCGGCGTTGACGCCGGTCTTGCGGGGTTTTTTCACAAAAAGCCCGACTATGACGATGCGGCATGGTCTTCCTTCTGCGATACGATCCAAACCGGCAGCGCATGGCTCACGAAAGACGGGTTTTTCAGTTCTTCTGGATATGGCGACGGAGGTTATGGCGTGTATGCGCATAAAACAGACGGAGAAATCGATGCGTTGGAAATCCGGTTTCTCTGATGAAAGGCGGTTTGCTATGAAAGAATCCAAGTCCGACCGCTTCTGCCGCGTGGCGGAGGCGAGAGTCAACAAGCTCATCAAGATGCTTCGTCTGCTTGGCAACTGCTCAGGCCTCAATGTCTACAGCTACGATGACGATCAGGTGGAGCAGATATTTTCCGCACTCCAGATTGAGCTTGACACAGCCCGGTAGCGTTATACACAGGCGGGCGGTCCGGCGCGAAAGAGATTTTCCCTATCGGAGAGTCCTGTGCCGATGCCGGATACGGTTTCTCATCCGCACATCACGCTGCGATTACCAGACGGCTCCAGCCTTCGTGCAGTGGCCTACGCCGGCGAAAATTACCCGGCAATCAATCTATACCTGCTCAAAGACAATCAACCTGCGGAGCTGGTTTGCTTCGCAGAATTCAATCCCGAACGCAGCCCCTGCCACGAGGTTTGCATCGGCGCCTATCAGTCCAATAGAGACGAAACAACATACTATGCCCCATACCGGGCAGAAAGGATTCAATATGATAGAACTGAAGAAGACGGTGAAAATTAGCTGGGAGAATGCGGCCGCCATGGTTTCGCTCGCAATGAATCCCATCCTTGGGATGTGCTGTGAGTGCCGTGCGAGCTGTGAAGAACCGGACTACTGGAATGTGAGACTTGTGGATGGCCGGCTGTCCAAACTGCAGCTTGCAAAGTTGCTTGATGCGGTGGACGCACCGGCGTCTGCAAGAGTGGAAACCTTTCCCGAAGATGACGACAGTTCACGCTGCCTCGGAATGGAGCTATCTACCCTTCTCTTGAGGCGTTATCTTGGGCAAGGCTGGGAGACTGCATTTGCCAATAACGATGGCATCTTTCTGATTACTCCTGGGGATTCAGATCGGCTACTGAATATGGAACAAATGCTTCGCTTGGGAGATTGTCTGATTCCTATAGACGAGTTGAAGACGAAGCAGGAGCTGGTTGAGTATCTTCATGAGAATGGAGCAACGCATACTACGCTGATGGAATTCTGTGAGCCCTATCGGGAGCAGTACCACAACGAGCTATGCTGGGGCTATCCGATTTCAGACGGCAAACATCTCGGCACTTTTCTGGTGTTGGTCAGGGAAGGTGTTCTGAGCCTTCCATATGACGATGCCGACAAGGTGGATTATGAATTGTTTTGTCTTGAAGATGCCCGCATGTGCGACTTTGAATCCATAGAAATCTTTCTGTCAGACTGGAAAAAGTTCGCTGAGGATCTTGAGCATTCCATGCTATGTATGCGGGAATATCTCAGAAAGAAAAAGGAGGTTCATGATGAGCAAACAAATTGATTGGATGATCCACTACTGCGCCAATGGCGTTTGCGATGAGTGCGGCAAGGCTGAGGAAGGCTTTATCCCTTACGCCTGCAACGCCCACACCCACGGTATGGAGAAGTATGGCCACATGGATTTCCAGATGGTCCTTCATTTACCGCCACAAGAGGTGGGCCGCATTCTCAACACCCTTGGACTTCGTGTGCAGACCGGAGAACGATTCAAAGCCGGCGACCTGGTTTCCAGGATATACGAGGACTGCGACATTCGCCTGGATGCTTTCGAGGAGACCGGCCGCACTGTACTGCGCGCCGTTATTCCGGATAAGCACAACCGATTCCTTGAAGATGAGCAGTGCATGGATGCCTATCGGGTCCAACTGCTTAGAACAGAGGATTTGTATGAGGGCGAGGGGATCCCGTCATGAAAATCGCCATCTATCAAATCGTTCCCGAACAGGATACAAACCGCGTTATCTTTCGGAACATGGAGTTTGTGAGCGAAAAAAACGGTGGACACATTCCGGCAGAAATCTACGAATGTGTTTACAGCGGTATAGTCAATGCAAATACGCTGGAAGATGTGTTCACTGTCTTCAATATTTACCACCCGGCTGGATACCGGGGGCGCTCTCTTACCGCGTCTGATGTGGTCGAGATCATAGGGGCTGATGGAAACTCCTCATTCTTCTTCTGCGACTCGTTTGGATTTAAGCGGGTGTCCTTTGCGAAAGAGAAAACCAGCGGGAGGGAATGAAATGAATGACGCTGTTTTGAATGCTGTCCAAGTTTCGCCCTCGGAGAAAATTTCCTTCCGCTGCACGGGATGCAGCGCATGTTGTAGGCATGTCCGACAGAGCGTGGTATTGGAAAGCCTGGATGTGTTTCGCATCACAAAGTATTTGAGGGATCGGGACAGCAATATCAAGAGCACCGATGACTTCCTTGAGAAGCATGCGGAAATCGCTTTGCTGGATGAATGTGGGTTTTTCGTATTTATGCTCAAAGTGCAGGATGCGGACGACGCATGCGTTTTCCTCAAGGAGAACCGCTGCATGATTCATTCGGTAAAACCCAGAGCGTGCCGGATATATCCCTTTATCGCAAGTCCAACGGAAAACGGCCGCTTCGAATACTTAGTGAGCAAAGAGCAAACACATCACTTCAAAGGACCTAATGTTTCCGTCAGTCGTTGGATGAATCAGTATTTCCTGCCGGATGAACGCGAGGCGCTGCACACGGATTTTCGTACTGTGCCTCACATCGCCAGACTTCTACGACAGATTCCAGAAGAAAGACGTAAGCAAGCTTTATCACTCTTCTGGTGGTATCGTTATTCCAGCTTCGACCTGGACGGCTCTTTTCTGGAGCAGTACCCTATCAATTTGGAGCGGCTGCAGCAGGAGCTTAGCAGCCTGGCTTTCCGGAAATAACAGTTTCAAGTCAGTATGACATAACAAAGAGGCGTCGGGTACCGGCGCCTCTCATCTATTTGGAGGTAATAAACAAATGGACAACAGATTGAAGTATATTATGGAGAACTACGACGACATGACGATCGGGATTGACGATGCCTTTCAATTCGGCTGCAAGCAGTGCGGGAAGTGCTGTATCAACCGGGAGGATATTCTGCTCAATCCAAAAGACCTGTATAACATAGCGAAGGAGCTTGGGCTGACGCCGCATGAGGTCGTCAAAACATATTGCGAGACTTACATCGGGCAGTCATCAAGGCTCCCAATCGTCAGACTGAAACCCAGAGGCACGATTAAACGCTGCCCGTTGCTGAAGAATCGAAAGTGCTCTGTGCACAGAGCGAAGCCAACGGTTTGTGCCATGTATCCCATTGGGCGCTGCATTAAAATGAAGGCGGATGAATACGAGAAAAACGGCTTTGCCAATGTCCAAATCGAGTACATCTTCAATCAGACAGACTGCGGCGACAAATCGGAGACGCATACGGTGCGGGAATGGCTCGATTCGTTCGGAATCCCTGTGCAGGATGAATCTTTCCTCCTGTGGCAGCGGACTATTTCATTCGTTGGGAGAAAGATCCATGAAATCGAACCCTCATACACGGAAGATTCGATGGATGTTGTGTGGTCGCTGATCTTCTCGGTGCTCTACCTGAGCTATGACATGAGTAAGGATTTCTTTGAGCAGTTCAAGGTAAACAGTGAAAAGATTGTTGATGCGCTGGAGCATCTCCCGGCAAACAACGAGGTGCACGAAAATGACTGAGGATCGCAATCAAAACCAAATCATCCGCATCGATGCACGGGGCTGTTTTGTGGAAAGCCTGAGCGATTCGTTTGAGATCGGCAAGGCGCACTTTGTGTTTGCCACATACGATTTGAGCAAGCCATCCGGGCAGCGTCAGACAAACAACATCCACATCTACATAGATGTGGCGGAGCTGCTGGAACTCTGCAGGAAGCTGTTGGGAGGCGAGATGCGCTGGCTGATGCAAAACAAAAAGAAGAATGGTGACAGCACACCACTCTATCAATGCTTAGGCGGCACCTCCGCAGAAAAGCTGGCAAAATACGGCCGCAGCAGAGCGGATGGAATGAGTCTATCCAGAACAGCTCAGCTTGTGTGCGGCAACAAGACGGACTTCCTTTTCGTCGCTGACAGCGGTCCGGGTGAAACCAACGCAAAGGGACTGATTGTGCCACGCTTTGGAAAGAAACCGGAAAACCATGTTTCGGTGAGCATGACCTTCGAGTCGTTCAGTGAGCTGATGCTCATGACAAAAATCCATTATGAGGCGTGGCTCTCAGCGTGGTATTTGGCAAAAAACCAGACATCCCTACGTCGGACACAACAGCAAGCCGGCAAAGATGAGAGGCTATCGGAAGAAGGCCCTATGTCAATGTTCTAAGCATGAGAAAAGGACCGATGCAGCTTTTTTGCTGCATCGGTCTACTTTTTTGATCAATTTTCTTTATCCAGCCCTGCAAAGAATTCATCGTAGGAGCAGTTATAGATCTTTCGCAATTCAATAATCACACTGGCTCGTATGTTTAATTCACCAGCCTCGTACTTTGCATAGGCGCTTCTTGCAATGTCGCAGCCCCGGCGCTGAAGCTCGGCGCAGAGCTTTTCCGGCGACAGACCACTTTGGTCGCGCAGCCGCCGTAAATTATCGCCCATATTGCGGTCGCGGCGTATCTTCTGCTCCGTCATTTCAGCACCTCCCTTTGACCAGTATTGGTTGCAACACTCAATAGTGTATGCTACAATGGACTGAAATGTTGTCCGCGATACTGGTCAACTTTTGCGGAGATGAAAAAAAGCAAGGGCGTGTTGTTATTCTGGCTACGGAAAGAAAATTAAAAAACGTCCATCTGTACGTTCTGCGGACATAGCGCAGTTCGTTCCAGCATTGAAGGACAATTGGAGCGCACCGTTGACTCCTTGGTCACGCAGGAAGATGTGAAATGCTTCTATATTGGAAATCACGGCGCTTTTGATCGCATGGCTCTTGCTGTCTTGAAGAGGCTGAAAACACAGTATCCGAGTATTGAAGTTTATGTGGTTTTAGCCTACATGCCCGGAAAAAAGGAGGAATTCTTGCTTGCAGATGAGCCGGACACGATTTATCCGGAAGGCTTGGAGTTTGTCCCCCGGCGCTTTGCCATCACGCACAGAAATCGGTGGACGGTGGACCAGGCGGACTATGTTGTCGCATATGTTGACCATGGGTACGGAGGCGCTGCGCAGACTCTGAGGTACGCAAAAAGCAAAGGAACAAAGATAATTTTGAACCTGGCGCTCTGAAGGAGCCGTAGTAAAACCGCACCGCCTATAAAATGGCACAGATTTGGCAAGGTCGGCGCCGATGACTTGAAAAAGCGGCTGTGTTATAATCTTATCGTCCACCTTTGGGTCTTGGATATGGCTTTATGGCCAAATACTGTCCAAAGGAGTGTGTTAAGATGAAATACTGTCCCTACTGCGGTGCTGCCATTGCTGACAGCGCCGCTTCTTTCTGTGCGGAGTGCGGAAAGACGCTGCCTATAGTCACAGAAGAAGCGCCTGGCAAGAAAAGAGTAAAACCCGAAAGCGATATCCCGCAAAAGAAAAAACATGTTGCACAGGACAAGCGCAAATCCAAGAAAAAGCCGCTGCAACACACCTCAGAAACGAAAAGATCCACCAGAGCAGCCGACGACAGCTATGATGGATATTACGACGATGTGCTGCCATCCGATATGGATAGGCAAAAGGAGGGGCTTGACAAGGAGCTTATTAAAAAGGTCGCTGTAATTGCCGGAGGCGTCCTGCTGATTGCTGGACTGTGTGTTCTTGCACTGTACATCTTATAGGCGTTGTAAAAAGGGAATCCATGCCGTGTAATATAAGCAAAGAAAGATTGCGAGGTGGACAGCATGAAATATATATCCAAGGGCATGGTGAGCAAAGCATCCACGGAGGATATCCTCCATGTGACGCGCTGCGGTGTGGATTTCCAGCTGACCGGCCTACAGGCGGATTTGTGGCTGAACGGGCGTTTTGGCTTCTCTGAAGTAAAAGAAGGTAACATCCTGGCCGAGAAGTCGCTGAACCAGCTGAAGCGCCAGGAGCTGGTGGAGCTTGCCGGTGATGATACCGCTGGCGAATACCGGGCATTGACGCAGTGCGTCATCACCCCGGCGAGCCCCAAAGGTGCAGGACGTATCCTCAGTTCCGATGAAAAGAATTTGCTGAAATGGCTCACCGAGGCGGGACTCCGGCTCAGCATGGCGGAGCTGGTGTACCTGAATGAGCACAATGTCCGGCCGGAGCCGCAGCTTCTCGGCGCAGGCAACCGGCAGGCACTGACGGAATTGATTTATACGCAGGAAAACATCATGGATAATATCCTGGAAACGCAAATGGAACGTGCCGGATGCAGAGATATATCGGTGAAGGCCGTGCTGTCGCTGCTGAAAAAGAAAAGGGTTATCCTGTTGTGAGGTGCATGATGAAAGAGAAATTCAATTCGATACCGGAGGCTTTACAAAAACAGATTATAATAAGGGTGGGCGCATCTGGCCTGAGCCTGCTTCTTGTAGTTGTGGTCATAGCGATGTACCGGGACGTCTACCTCTCCCTTGCCTTCGTCCTCTTTTTCCTGTTTTTCGGAGCCAGCGGCGTTTTCATGTTTTGGAATGCAGCAAAAGGAAGATATATAGCTATCGAAGGAGAATGCACAGAGGTCGAACGGACGACGCTGCGGAAAAGGCCGAAAGTCATCTACTTCACCGCAGAGCCGCACAATGTGAAGCTCCATGTACGGCAGCGTCTGCGAAATATTGCAGTCGGAGACCGTCTTGTGGTGTATGCCTCGGAGAATACGCCGGTCTATCAAAATGAAGGCTGCCAGATTCTTTCCGGATATCTGGCGCTCACTGTGAAGAAAGGAAACGAATAATATGGCGACAGCAGACTCCATCCGCACACTGGCGGATGATGTGCGTAAAATGGTCTATGAATACATCACGCCGGAGGGCGAGTGTCTTTTCGATCCCATAAAGATTGAGATGGCTCTCGAATTCGTTAAACTGGAAATTGAAAAGAGCATTCGAAAGGAAAACGGCGAAAGCAATTGACTATTAGGGTGGCTGATGCTATAATGTCTTTGTAAGTTTCAAGGTTTTCCGCAAGGGACGCCAGAGTATCCGAGTCATTAAAGTGTCAATGAGCACAGTTGTGCTGATTGGCACTTTTTTTGTTTTCCCGGGTTTCTCCCCTCAAAGAGGGTTGAAATAAAAACATTGTAGCAGGCAAATCCTGCAAGAAAGGAGTCACATTATGTTCAAAGCAATCGCAACTGATGTCGTCGTCTCGAAAGGATTCGACGGCGCCCCGGCACTCCGATACTCCGAAAGTGGAGAGAGCGTCCGGTTCCGCATCGGTAAAAGGGTGTACGACACCCGCGCCGATAACAATTCCCGCTGGATCAACCTGTCGGTCAAGGCATTCGGGGCCGTCTGCGAGCGCATTAAGAAAATGCAGCTCAAGGAAGGCAGCTATGTCAATATTCTTGGCAGGCTTGACGAGGATGTGTGGGAAGATCAGACTACCCACGAGAAGAAAAGCGCAATGGTTGTGATCGTGGATGAAATCGAGTATTGCTTCTCCAATACGGACAAGAAACCGAAGGAGAACGACAATACTGCATCCGAACCACAGACCACCGCACCGCAAACACAGCCGGTCGCCAATGGCAACGCCGCCGGAAACTTTACTGGATTTGAACCCTTCGGCGGAGCAAATTCGTTCTTCGACGAATAAGGACGAAAGGCGGGCCGACATAATTGAACAGAGCGCATTAAGACGCACATGAGTGACTGAATCAGAAACTCATGTGCGTTTTTTTGTGCTCAAAAGAAAGGAATGATTATGAACAACAAAGAGTTCAAACGACACATCGCCTACGAGGCACTGGTCATTCTTGGCGTTCTGGCCCTGCTGCTGTTTATTTGCAGGCTCTGGCCGATTCTGTTGCTGGTCATTCTCGGCATTTTCATTGCGGCGCTGCGGCTGCTGTTTCTCTCAGCAAGAAAAGTCGAGGTCATTATGCCTCTGCCGCTTCCTCCGCCAAGCGAGCCGACCGAGAAAGACGTTCAGGATATGGCCTACGGAACGATTCAAAGACGCATCAACGAGCTGGTGCTGTCGGAGTATCCGGACGCCAGATGGGTGTGGGAAACACCAATGGCAAAGCAGCGTATCACAAACGGTGAAGATGTCTTTATTCTTCTCAATCATGCAGGCGGGTACCGAAAAGCAAAGGTGGTAGTCCGCAATCTTCAGGTGTGCGATATTGAATTTCAGACTACACCAGAAAACGCCCCCGTCGTTGACCATGATGAGGCTGCAGAAGAACCAGCTAATGTCGCCTCAAATGAACCAGAGCAGGCGCCGAATTATGAGTACCTTGCTTTTGAATGGGTCGATGCACATGCTGTCGAACTGAATGAACGCTGCAATGAAGCCATAGCTACCGGTCGCCTGTCGCTGCTCATCGGAGCGGACGAGCTGCCGGTGCGGGAGAGCTGGCCGGATATCTGCCGGGAGCTTGACCGCAGTGGAATTGAGAATTGCATAGCCACCGACTCCGGTATCACAATCAATCTTGCGCAGTAGAACTGCAGAAAGGAATGACGTAATTATGAGCGTATCGATTGCAAATCTATTTAATTACTCCCGTTCTCTCCCGCCCCCCTTTGACACGATTACCAACAAAAAGATCAAGGTGGCGTCAGTCTACGGAGAGAAAACGGAGTCCACCCTTTGTGCCACCGTTATCAAGGCGGTGCATGCCTTTTGTCGCTGCATGAACGGCTCCGGCGAAGGCGCTGTCGGCATGGTGGATGGTCAAAAAAGCGCAGCAGAGTACAAATCTGCTGCCGGCCCCGACGCCTATCATCTGGTGGTATTTGATTCTGCCACAGGAAACCTGCTGGCCAGCGTGTATGACAAGAACACGGAGGTCATCGAGCAGTACACAGCCCACTCCAGCCAAAGAGACGGGGCCGCATTGTTGTTTGCCATGATGCCTATGCTGCTTTCGGACTCGGAGTTTGATGAGCACTTACAATCCTACAACGACCAGATGAATGCTGGCTACACAGATATGAAGCAGGCTACTGAAGATATGGCGATCCTGTGCGATAACGCCTATCGCCGCATCAAGGACGATACCTGCCCGGCCCACATCCCTGTCTCGCTAGATAAATCAGGCAACCTTATGCGGGTCTCGCAGACGCAGCTGGACTCAGGAGTATTCACGCCCACCAGCGTGATCGCCGGCGAGTTTACTATCTTTGCCAAGACTGGACCGGCGGTAATTTCCAAGGCTACAACGGTTATAGAGCATTCAGATTTCATTGGAAAGTATCAGCTGAATGCGGGGCGTAAGCTCTCTGCCCTGGAGATGTCCCTTGTACCTAAGCTGCCGGAGTGGTATATCATCCCGGTGGAGGTGGCGGATATCTGCAAACATGCGCAGGCCACGACAGGGAAACCCACGCAGATGCGCAACTTCCTGCTTCGCGGCCCGGCCGGCACGGGCAAGACCATGGGCGCCAAGGCAATCGCTGCGGGGCTGGGACTGCCGTATATGAAATACACCTGCTCTGCCGGAACAGAAATATTCGATTTCGTGGGTATGGTTTTCCCTGAGACGGACTCTGTTTCCACCGGCGACATTGAGCTAGATCGGGAGCGTGAGCTGCTCAAATCCATGGGCGGCATCAACTACGCCAATGTGGCCAAGCTGATGCACCTGCCCGATCTGGACGATATGGACTACGACCCGGCAGGAGTCTATCAGATGCTCACGGGTGTGGAAAATCCCGGTGCGACCTCACAGGATTGCATGGGGATTGTCCTGGATAAGGTAACAGAAAAGGTGCAGGCGCTCAGCAAGAGAGGCGAAAATCCAGGTGGTTCCAGCCAGACCTATACCTATGTGGAGACTGATTTCATCAAGGCTCTGAAACATGGATATGTGATCGAGGTACAGGAGCCATCCACCATCATGCAGCCCGGCGTACTCGTGGGGCTCAACTCGCTGCTGGAACAGGAAGGTTCTATCACGCTGCCCACTGGCGAGATCATCCAGAGGCATCCCGATGCTGTCGTGATTGTCACGACCAACGTCAGCTATGAGGGTTGCCGCAATATGAACCAGTCGGTTGTGGACAGGATGAGCCTTGTAGAGGACATCGAGCTGCCTGCACCTGAGGTCATGGTACAGCGTGCAATGGCCGTTACCGGCTGTGCAGACGAGTATCTCGTATCGCAAATGGTGCAGGTCGTCAATGACATGGCGGACTACTGCCGTAAAAACAGCATCACCGACGGCTCTTGCGGTATGCGCAGCCTCATCGACTGGATCGTCAGCACGGAAATCTCCGGCGACCCATATGTTTCGGCCAAGTACACGGTAATCAGCAAAGCCACCGCCGATGAGGAGGACCGGGAGTCGCTCATCAGCACAGTGCTGGAGCCTATCTTTGCACCAAAGAGGCGTAAGAAGGCAGTATAACTCACACAGGAAGGAGGTCAACTCTTCATGGCAAGAGTGAATCACAAGAAACTCAAACAGCTGCTCAATGAAAAACGCAGCAAAATATCCGACCGCCTGTTCTTTACTTCCCGTATTCTTGCGGGGCATTTCGAGGACATGGCGATTGCTCAAACGCGGCGGTATAAGTATAACCGCCGCGTTCATGTCAACCTGTCATGGAAACCCAAAGACGGTAATGTCGCCTGTACCGACAACCTGACTGTGCTGATCAACGCCGGGCATAGGATAGTGACGCAGAACCGTTCGCGGATGGAGCGATACGAAATCGTGTGCGGCCTGTTTACGCATGAGCTTGGGCATTGCCTGCACACGGATTTTCTGTCAAAACAAACCTACTTCAATTTCCTTGAACGGAACAAGTGGTATCCGGAGCCACCCCGACTGGTTTCTACTGCTGACGCCGCATGCGAGAAAGCGCTGTGGGCATACGCCAAGGCAGATCCCAAAAACAATGAGATGCTGCAATGCGTTGCGCATCAGGTTTGGAACGTTCTGGAGGACGGCTATATCGAAAGCCGCATGCTTGCGCAGTTCCCCGGAGTGCTGGGCAGTTGCCTGGAACTTCTGAGGGAACAGCAGTTCAGCAGTATCCCTACCGTCACACAGCTTATTGAGCAAGAAGAGGATGGCTCCATCCATATCTTTGAGAGTATCCTGCAGATCATGCTGTCGTATGTGAAGTACGGAGAAATCAAGTATGGTGACGAGCCGTTGAGCGATGAGCGAGTTCAGGTCGTGTTCAAGTTGCTTCCAGAACTGGACAGCGCAATTACCAATCCGTCTGGAAAGGAACGTTGGAATGTGGTTAATCTCATTCTGGTGCGCTGCTGGGATTACATCGAAGAGTTCATGGAAATCTGCAAACAGCGTCAGGAGGATGCGACTGCGGCTGGAGCACCAAGCTCCATTGCACAGACGCTTTCGGAGATGCTGCAATCCATTGCAGGCGGCTCTGCTGCCGGCGAAGGAACCAGCACTCCTGTTGCGGAGGCAGGCAGCCCATGCCCGGCGTCTAATGCGACCAAGCGGGCAAAAACGAGTGCGCAGGCAAAGGAAAGTGAGTCTGAGGAGGAAAAAAGCGAAGAATCCGCTTCTCCCCAGACTGAGTCAGAAGATGCTGAATCGGAAGCCGCTCAAAGTCAGTCTGACGGAGCTGGCGGAGGTGAAAAAGGCGCTTCTGAGGATACTGTGTTTGCCGACGGTGCATCAGGTAACGAAGGTAAGCAGGATGTGTCGTCAGAGGAAACCGGCCGCATCCCATATCAGCACACAGAGCAGGTATCAGAGCCGCTGGGCGGTTCCGTTGAACGAAACGATGCATATGAGCGTGAGCACTATGACCGTGCTGCGGCTGATGTTGAACGCCTGCTGGAAAAAATGGCAGAGAAAGCGGCCTGTGAGCAGCTTGAGAACGAACGCATCCGTGAGCTGAATGATGCGGCACAGAACATCTCCTATGGGAATATCCACGATGGCGTAAACATCGTGATTAACCGGATCACAGATGTGGATGAAGAGCTGGTAGAACAGTACAATGCCATTGCCGGCCCTCTGCTTGCAATTTCAAAGCAACTGCAAAAGAGCCTCGTGCAGCAATTAAAGGACAAACAACGCGGCGGAAAGCAAACCGGACTCATGATGGGCCGGCGTCTGGATGCTCATGCGCTGTGCCGAAACGACGGCAAGGTGTTTTATAAGAACGCATTGCCAAACGAGATTCCGGAGATGGTCGTAGGTCTTCTTCTGGATGAGTCCGGTTCCATGAGTTCCTGCGACCGTTGCACCTATGCCAGAGCATCGGCGATTATCCTATACGACTTTTGTCAGGCTCTTCGCATCCCGGTCATGGTCTATGGTCACTCTACCGGCTGGGGCACTGTGGAGCTGCACTCTTATGCGGAGTTTGAGAGTATCGATCAGAATGATAAATACCGTATGATCGATATTGCCGCCCGTGGCAGCAACCGCGATGGAGCTGCACTGCGCTTTGTAGCGGAGCAGCTCTCCAAGCGGCCTGAGGAAGTCAAAATCCTGATCCTCGTCTCAGACGGTCAACCTGCGGACAGTGGGTATTATGGCAGCGCAGCGGAAGAGGATCTTCGCGGCATCAAGCAGGAATACCGTCGCAAGGGAATCCTGTTTGTAGCGGCGGCAATCGGCGAAGATAAGCAAAACATCGAACGGATCTATGGCGATTCCTTTATGGACATCACGGATCTTTCTCAACTGCCCACGAAGTTGACCGCAGTGGTCAAGCGACATATCCGGGCATAACAACAACCAGCGAGGATGAGCAGTCATCCTCGCTGCTATTTTGAAAGGAGACTACAATGCATTACTTACACAAAATACTGGTTTATATTCCAGACGCTTTGGCAGATGCCGATAATTGCGATTTGGATGAAACCATTTCCGCAGTAAGAGCGTATGCCGATTCGGAAACAGAGCCCTATTACGGCCAGGCGTTTGACTGGCGCGAAACGGAAACCGCAGGTAGATGGAGAAATGTGTATCCTGAGAATGTTCTTCTCGCAGCGGATGACGTTGATTACTTTGTTGAGGAACTTGAGAATGCAAAAAGAAATCAGTGTAATGAAATCGATTGCTGTCTTGCAGAACTCAAAAGAACAGTTGGGATCAACCTCGAAGAAATCATAAACGGCATATTGATCAGAGGCTCATATGAGGAAGAACTCAACGGGTTCAACTTTATGACACCTTATTATCTGCACAACATATCCTCTCATCTCCACGGTGACTATCGTTGCGACTCGTACTTTTTTAACAGCCACGATTATACATCTCGGCTATATCCAACAGATTTCGAAAAAATCAAGAGCAATCCCACAGACTGGGCGCTTGTAGTTTTCGACTATCACAACTAATCAGGAGGGATCAAAACTATGCCAAACTGGTGCATGAATACGCTCAATGTTTCTGGAGGCGCTGATGAAATAAAGCGCTTCGTCTTTGCGAATCAAGGCCTGCCGGCCAAGTATCCCCCGCAGGAATGGGAAAAGGCTATTGCACAAATGGAACCGCAACCAACGGAATCTTATTTCTGCTTCAACGCCCTGGTTCCAACACCACAGGAGGTGCTGGATATGGGATATGACGCCCACAACAAGATTTCAAAGGACACCTTGCTCTTTGCTTTGCATGGACAGAGCATCTCACCCATCGATGGTTATCACTGGAACATCGCAAACTGGGGCACAAAATGGGATGTTTACCATGACAAGATTACACCTGATGAAATGGGATGGAGCGAGGGCTGTGAAGGGATCGAATTCGAGTTTGATACCGCATGGTCCCCGCCGAGAGACTGGTTTGAGCAGGTTTGCTCTATGTTTCCTACCTTATACGCTACGCTTCACTATGAAGAACCTGGCTGCTACTTTGCCGGCGATATCATATGGGAAAACGGCGAACTTGTTGAGGTGGAATATAGCCAACAGCAATGCGAGAAAGCATTTGCCTGGATGAACGATGAGGAGGATGATCTGCTTCTGGGCATTGAAGCAGATGAAATCAAAAATGGATAAATGCTTTTATAGCAAAACCAACGCAGCAAGGGCAAGCAATTGCCCTCGCTGCGATTTTGAAAGGAGACAAACTAATGATAATCAATCAACCGGGCGCCACATTCACATACGGGGGCGTCGAATATGTCATAGGCGCACCTGTCATAGGTACAAAAGAGAGCGAGTATGAGGGTCTTTACGGCACCATTATTGAAATTCGAGATGGTGACGACAAGGAGACCGAAAACGAAACGCCGGATCTTTACTGCGAATTTGATCCTCCTGTATTACCGCACGAAATCAAACGGTTAGAGGAGATTTTCTCAGACCTATATGATGAACCTAAAAAGCTGGATGACATTATCCTGGATATGGTCATCATGGCGCCGCAGATGGTGCGTCCGCTGGAGGATCTGCATCGTTGCCAGAAGCAAGCGACAATCTATGTCGTAATGGAAGACTGGGCTGTGGACGGTGAGCATGGAAATAGCTGTGAATTGTTCACCGACCATGAGGATGCCAGACATATTATGCTTGAGAAGCTCCGAGAGGAAATTGAGCGTGGTGTAATTCTACGCTGGGTGGAAAATGCAGGCTTTGTGGTTGATTCTGACGGAGACTCTTATGAAGGATACCTTGAAGGGGAGTACACGGAGAACCACTACATGATTTCTGTACAAAAGCAGCCCCTCACCATGTCATTGCGTTATATCCGGGAAGTTGCAGATGTGTTCACAGCACAGTGCCGTAAAGAGGATTTCATATCGCAGGTCGAGGAGTGGGATGATGTAGGCGATCTTTCCAAAGACCAGTACCAAAAACTCATCAACGATCCGTCCATTCCGGATCGGATCGAAAAACAACTTGGACGCAATGATTGCTACTGGGAGGCATTTTGGGAAAGCGTATCGGAGGTCGCCCACGACATGGTGGCCAAAGCACACAGGGAGGTAGGAAAATGAGTTATGCAACATGGCACACTTATGGGTATGGGGTAAAAACCTCAGACATTTCAATCACTTCCCTCGACCGTCTAAAGTCACTTGTGCATATGGCACCGAGATATGAGGCGGAAATCAACAAATGGTTTGCCAAGACAAATATAACTGAGCCGAGCATCGACGATTACCTTGAATATGACCAAGACTATGGGTTGGAGTTAGCGACATTACAGCGGGCATTTTATCCCCATCCTGCATGAATACCTGCTTATCGTCCGCAAGGATGCGCCGCTGCTTTATTCTCTCCTGCTTACGCAGAAAAGAGAAATCGATATCCGCGATATGCCGGGCGCAACCTGGCGGGATGTCGTGGCGGAAGTGCTGGAACAATGCGGCGATGCAGTTCCTCTCTCGTATCTGTATGAGCAAATTGAGCCGCACAGCAAGGCACAGAAAAACAAATGGTGGCGTGAGAAAGTGCGACAGACACTGCAATGCAGCCCTCAGCACTTCATCCATACTGCCAGAGGCATGTGGGCTCTAAACCGGACCTCATAGCGTACCCCTCAAGCCGCCTGTTATGTGCAGGCGGCTTGTCCTTTTTCTTGCGACACTTCTTTCGTTTGGATTGACTGTAAAGCAAAACTCTGCTATACTATCTATGTTAGTATCAGAGTTTAGCCGAAGGCTAAGCACAGTAAGCAGAGTTACGAGAGTGTCATTTGCATTTTTGCAGATGGCACTTTTTTTGTTTCCGGCCAATTCCATATTGGGCACAAGCCAGCAGTCCTTCGGGGTTGCTGGCTTTTGTTATATCAAGCGGAGAAATCCGTAAAAAACGAAAGGAGCATCACTATGCTAAAACCATGCGAAGACAATTTCTCTACAATGTTCAGCACCTACGATGCAATGCGAAGATACCATGAGGGACTGAGCTCGGGAAGTCAGTGGCACAGGTGCAAGGTCAAAGAATTGCACATTGAACCATTGGATAAGGCATCCGGGCTCTATGCAAGTCCCGCTTCCTTTGCCTCAGGAGTCAGTACGGAGGCCATTGAGGACACCGTACAAAACCTTGGGCTTGCCGTGCAGGTGGGCAGTGAATACTACCCCATCCGCATGACAGCCTACAAAAGCCTGCTCGACCGGGCAAAAATCAGCGGCACAGCGTTAGCAAAACTGAGCCGAAAGCAGTTGGCAGAGGTGCTCAACAACTGCCTGGGTTTGTTCTCTTCTGAGACACTACTTCTGATTCGGAACGAAAAGGTCTCGGCAGCCCACTCCGGCGATGAAACAGATTATTCCATATTGCCCATCGACAAGCTGCTGGAGGCCCTCACAAAAAAGCTGGACGATCGGTTCCCCGGAAGCGTTTTTGAGGGCGGTTACTGCGACCATGCGATTACCAGCGCAACCTGGACTTTGGCGGGGCAAAAGGAAGATCTGCTTGGCACCTATGAAAAGGTGCTGATTGCACAGGGCAAAACGGTTATGGCTTCAAAGCTGATGCCCGGCATCCGCTTCGTCACCTCCGACACAGGAGTGGCATCCGCAAAGGTGTCGGCCATGCTCATGGGAACGCAGCATCCAATTCACATCGGCGGCTGTGTTGCCGTCGATCACAGGCATCAAGCAAAGGTAGAAGACTTTGAGACTGCCCTGGACCAACTTTTTGCCCAGTTTGGCGATTCCATCCTCAAGCTGCAGAAGCTGCTGGAAATCCATCTGGATTATCCGGTCAACGCCATGACGCGCATTTGCAAAAAACTGTCGCTGCCCAAGAAGGCGGCAGTGGAGGCGATTGCGATGTATGAAATGGCCTATGGCAGTGGATATGCGACGGCTCACGATGTTTTCATGGCCATGCAGGAGATCCCGTACCTACTCAAGTCCGGTCATACGCCGGAAAGCAAAATGCTCTTTGTTGAGGAAAATATGGCGCGGGCTTTGACGCTCAGGTGGAGCGATTACGACCTGGCAAAGGCGGTGAGCTACTGATGGCGGCGCCGATTATTCTCTGCAACTGCGCCGGCATGACAAACGAGCGATGGCTGGAGTGCCGCGCGCATGGACCCAAAGGAGATATTCCCTATACCGTCGGCGGCAGCGATATAGCTGCGATCTTTGGGGTATCACCGTGGACAACGCCGCTGGAGCTGTGGATGATCAAAAAGGGACGAATGAAAGTCCCACCCAAGCCGAACCCGGATCAACTGGAAATGGGCCATCTGCTCGAACCAATTGCGGCATATTGGTATCAGAAGAAAACCGGAAACACCGTGACGGACGACACCAACATGTATCAGCACGCAGACCATCCCTATGCTCTGGCCGATTTCGACCGGCGGTATATCCGTGCGGTGGATAAGGAACCCGGCATATTGGAGTGCAAAAGCTGTACCTACCACAAGGCCGGAGACTGGGCGGATGACGCAATCCCTCTGTATTACGAGTTTCAGCTCAGATATTACTTATCTGTCGCTGATGTTAAGCACGGCGCTTTCTCTACCCTTTGGGGAAATAACCCGGATAATGATATGGCTATGCCGGAAATCATCCGTGACCGGGCGAAGGAGGACATAATCTTCGAGCGTTTGGACGAGTGGATCTGGAGCCTGGTGCATGACAAGCCACCGACGATGGGCGATGTAAAGCCCAAATTAGCGCTTGAATCGCTGGCTCGCATCTATGGCGCCAGCCGGCCGGGGCTTCCCACCATCGAGTTCCCTCCGAAGTTTGAGAAACAGCTCAGACAAATTGCATCGCTGCAGGGCAAGGTCGCCGATTGCAGCGCAGAAATCAAAGCTTATGAAAAGGAGATCGAAGCACATTCCGTGCGAATTGCCGAGTTGATGAAGAATCACGAGCATGGCGTGCTTACCACGACCAGCGACAAGCTTCTCATCGATTTCGTCACCAAAACCACCAAACGGCCGGACTCCAAGGCGCTCAAGGAAAGGCATCCCACAGTTTATGAGGACGTGATGAAGTCTTCTGAGAGCCGTAAAGTCAAGGTGCGTATAGAGCCGGCATGACCGGAGAAAGGAAATACCATGAAAAAAGAGATCTTTGTGGATGACTGGGAGGAACGGTTGGAACTGCAGTTCTTTTCAGACAATCCGGTGCGAAAGAAGGCATATGTCTGCTCACCTCTGAGTGCAGATGCGGAACAGGACTATCTGTTCAACATGTATGCGGCAAGAGCATACATGCTTTATGCGTTGATGGAATTGGACTATCTTGCCAGAGCGCCGCATGGGTATCTGCCGATTATCCTGTGCGACAGGAACTCCGATGAGCGGACGCTTGCCCTACAATTCGGTTTGAAGCTGATGGAATACAGTGACGTTGTGCTGGTCTGCGGCAACAAGTTGAGTCGTGGGATGATCGGTGAAATTGTGCAGGCTGTTGCCTTGAATAAGAAAATCATTGTCTTTGACGAAGTGCTGTGCCATGAGGTGAGGAAGATCGTGCTTGGAAATAACGGGCGCAGGTCTCTCGTGTCGCTTGATTTATCACATCCGGCGATGGCGCACCCCAGACCGCAGTGCGAATACTGAAAGGCGGTGATTAAGCAATGAAGCGGTTTTTTCGGGCCGTAGACTTTCGTAGTCGATCGGCGATGGCCGATTTTCTGCAAAGCCATTTTCGATACCCCACAATGAACTCCTGGAACAGATCCACATCGTATGCATGCAATCTCAAGATCCACAACCTGAAGTTGGTTACGGAGATAGCAGATAAACTCTACGACATGATCTGCACCCAGGAGTTTTTTTCTGCCCAAAGTGCGCTGCTCGCCGAGTTTGGCGAGCAGCACGGCTACTGCTGGCAGGCAGGGATGAACGGGCGCAGCGGCGGTTATCTCGTCCTCTATCAGGGTGAGCTGAAGCCCAGCGGCTATAAATCCTACTGCCCACGCTGCGGACAGAAAAATTATCAGGAGGCAACGGCGTCCAATAACACCTGCGGCGTATGCCGACAGCCCACACGGATGAACTTCCCGCATACCCATATGCAGGTGGTGACCTATCCCGGGCGAGGCACGGATGACGGCGAGGACTATGAAGATTGGAGTATGTATGAACTCCGCGAGCGTGTGAAACTGGTACAGGAGTTGGAACGGCTGGCAGATCGGATGGTGGATAAAGCTATCCATCTTGTCCGGCATTACGATGTCGCCGAGGAGGAATTCTTTGTCTCCCAAACAAGAAAGGTGCTTGTAAAAAGCGCCGTATAGAAAGGAGCAAGTATTTTGATATGCCAATTCAAAAAACTGATCTATCCACGCGATGCTGCCTTGGCTGACGGGAGCTATATGATTGCGCTCTACCGCCCCTGCGAGCAAATCAAGGATGCAGGCGGAAGGCTAGTGTCGGAGGTCAAGGCCGTCGGCTATTGCCTTCCCACAGCAGATAACCTGCGATATGACATCAAGGGACGCTGGAGCAAAAGCACTAAACACGGCGTGCAGTTCGAAGTAGAAACATATAAAGAAATCATCATCCCCACGAAGGAAGGCATCATCGCCTATCTGACGTCGGGACAGATCAAGGGCATCGGACCGAAAACAGCCGAAAAGATATATGCTGCTTTCGGCAACAGGACGCTGGATATGCTGGATTCCGCGCCGCAAAAACTACTCACGATCCCTGGTATCAGTACAAACAAGCTCAAAAAAATCTGCGATTCTTACTTGGCTTCCCGAGGCGCCCGTGATGTTGTCGCATTTCTGGCGCCGCACGGCGTTACGCCGAACCGGGCAGTCAGGCTCTACAAGCAGTATGGGGAGCAGACCATGGACATCGTGCGCAACCATCCTTACCGGCTGTGCGAAATGGTCGGCATCGGCTTCCGCACGGCAGACAAAATTGCCATGAGCATGGGCTTTGACCAGCTCTCTCCTGAGCGAGTAGACGAAGGCTTGCTCTACACGCTGGCTGACGCCGAATTAAAAGGACACCTGTGCATGGAAAAACACGCTTTTATCAAGCAGTGTATCAAGCTTCTGGATACCCCGGAGCTCACTGAAGAAATGGCTGCTGCACGAGCTGCATGGCTTCTCCACAATGGGAGGATTGCCTCCTATGGCGGGCAGGTCTATCGGGCACAGACGGCTAAAGCAGAGCAGAACCTTGCATACAGCGTCAGGTCGATGCTGTTGCATGGCAAAACCGGCATCTATGGAGACCTTCAAGCAGATATTCCTGCACAGGAAGCAAAGCTTCACATCACTCTGGCGCCAGAACAGCAGGAGGCTGTAATCACCGCATTGGCCTCCCCTGTCAGCATCATCACCGGCGGTCCCGGAACTGGGAAAACACTGATTCAACGGGTGCTGCTAAACATCTACAAGGCAAAACACCCGAACGCCAGAATAACCTGCTGCGCCCCTACAGGCCGCGCTGCCAGACGGATGGAGCAGTCTACCGGCATACCGGCGACAACCATCCATAAGGCGCTTGGCCTTCTGGCCGGCGATGATGGAACCTACTGTGAGCCGGAAATGCTGGATGCGGATCTTGTGCTGGTAGACGAAACATCCATGATGGATGTCTATCTGGCCGGTCACCTGTTCCGTTCGCTTCCAAGAGGTTGCCAGCTGGTGCTCATCGGCGACGCCGATCAACTTCCGTCAGTCGGCCCTGGAGCGGTTCTCAGCGAAATGATCGCCTGCGGGAAGATACCCGTCATCAAGCTGGATAAAATCTACCGGCAAAGCTATGGTAGCAGAATCCCTGCAAATGCAAAACTGATTCGGCACGGCAACCTCAGTTTGGAGTACGGCGATGACTTTCAATTTTTTGAGTCCGCTGATTTGACCGCCTCGGCTGATCTGATCGAGGAGCTGTATCTTCAGGAAACCTCACGCTATGGCATCGACCATGTGGCGCTGCTTTCTCCTTACAGACAAAAGACGGAGACTGGTGTCAACGCCCTGAACGAGCGGTTGCGAGAAAAGGTCAACCCGGCTGATGGAAAGAAGCCCGAGGCCATTTTTGGCAAACGACGCTTTCGGCTCGGCGATAAAGTCATGCAGATGAAGAATCACGAGGACGTTAGCAACGGCGATATCGGCTACATCACCCGCATTGCTACAGATGGGAACGACTGCACGGTCCAGGTGGATTTTGGCGATGGCAGGTTAGCCGAGTATGAGAGTAATGACCTTGATATGCTGGAGCTTGCCTATGCCACGACTATCCACAAATCACAAGGCAGCGAGTATCAGTCCGTCATCATCAATCTTCAGTGCGCCCATGCAGTCATGTTGGTGCGCCCACTGGTCTATACGAGCATTACCCGTGCAAAAGAGCGTGTGATCATCGTTGGTGAGCGGCGAGCCCTGTGTATTGCCATCAAACGCACAGACACAGAGCAGCGCGGCACAATGCTGGCAGCGCGCATTCAGGAACTTACAAATCATTGAAAAGGAGAAATTCAAAATGGCAACATGGCTTAATGAGTACAAAGAATTAAAAGGCGGCATAGCCCAGCAGGCAAATGGCGGACAGATGGCCCTGGAGCAGCTGATGCTGCATCAGGAGCTGCTCTACCGCATTGAGGTGCTGGAGGCTTGCCAGACGCTGTGCAAAACAGCGCCCATTACAACCGATCTGCAGGCTATGTCCGGGCACTACAAGCTCGTGGACGCCTACATTTGCTGCATGGCTAAGGAACGCCGTTTTGGCCAGCCGGCGGATGACAATCTGAAAGCCAAACGGAAAACGGCTGCGGAGGCGTTGGAAAAGACGGTGGCAGACTGCCGCAAGCGTTTTTCCAGCTTCGCACCGGCAGCGCCGGAGCATTATGGGAAAAGCATTTCTGCCTTGATTAGCACGGTGCTTCCGGTATGGCTCCAGCTCAGAAACACTTACATCAATATAACAAAATAAGGAGGGCTTTGATATGAGCCAGAACTCGAATGAGAAAACGGCCATGCTGACGAAGCTGGCCACAATCAACCAGGTCGAGGGTTTCGACCCGGAAGTATTTGCCGTGGAATATACAGATCTGAATACCGGAGAGACGCGCAAGCGTCTCCCGGTCATGGCACAGATGGCCTGGTTCAGACTGAAATATCCGGAAGGCCGGATTGCCATACAGGTGTCTCCCGGCAAAGACTGCTTTGTTGCATCCGCCCGGGTGTACCCCAGTTACAAGGATGCACCGGAGTGTTTTTTAGCGGAGGCAACCGCATCCAGAGGGCCGGACGCATCCAAGCCGTCCGTATCCCCGCGTGAGTGGGCGCAGACAGCCGCTGTGGGCATCGCCTTGCGAAATGCTGGCTTTGGTCTGCAGTTCAGCGCCGCCGGCGACAGTTTTGAGGATGCAGCGCCGGATGAGCTATCTGCCACAGAAACACCTGCAGTACAAGGGGCTGAGGAAGCTGTAGGAGACATACCCGTAGAAACGGACTATGAAACCGCAGAGCTCTCCCCAGAGGAAAAACTGGAGCAGGCCATGAAAACACCTTGTCCAATCAAAAAGTTCAGCGGGAAGACATTGGGCGATTTGCTGACACTTGACCCAAATGCGCTGAACTGGATCGCAACCAAATTTACCGGCGGCGAGGAGATATCTGCAGCGGCCAAGATGATCTGCGAGTACGCCGTGCAGCAGGCCACCGCTTGAGTGGCACATCAATAAGGGGGACGGGCATCCGTCCCCCGGAAAGGAGGCTGCATGGAGCTGTTTCATATGACCGATATCATCTCGCTGCTTGGTTTGCCGTATCCGCCGTCCGGACGGAGCAGCTATAACATCCCTTGCCCGTGCTGCGATGACAATCCACGTAAAAAACATCTGAACATCAGCTTACAAAAAGATGTGTTCCGCTGCCCGCGCTGCGGCTTTTCCGGCGGTGTGTTTGACCTGTATTCCCATTACACCGGAATCCCCCGTGATGATGTGCGTGATGCCTTGATTGCCCGGCTGGATGTACGTGGAGAGATTCCAAAGCCGAGGGCACCCAAGATCGAAGTGATACCAGAGTGCCCGCCTACGGATATCGAATCCCGGCATGCAACTTATACGGCGCTGCTGGCCAAGCTCTCTCTGGCGTCAGATCATCAGCAGAACCTGCTGAATCGTGGCTTGTCACCGGAAGAAATCCAGCGGCTGGGCTATAGAACCACGCCTGTCGTGGGCATGGCCGCCATCGCCAAGCAGCTTCTGTCGGATGGACTGTATCTATCAGGCGTCCCGGGTTTCTATCGAAAGGATGGGCGCTGGACTTTTATCAGCGAGAGCCGGGGTATTTTAATCCCGGTACGGGATGCAGAAGGCAGAATTCAAGGACTGCAGATCAGGAGAGACAATGTTTCCCGGCGTAAATTCCGCTGGGTATCCAGCATTGGAAAACCCGATGGCTGTAAAGCGGAAGGCTGGGTGCATATCGCTGGCTCGATGCGTCCCACAGTAATTCTGATCGAAGGCCCAATGAAAGCGGACATCGTGCATTTTCTTACAGGACAAACCGTTATTGCAGTGGCAGGGGTCAACTCGCTGTCGCAGCTGGAGTCTGTACTGAATAATATCAGAGAGCGCGGCGTGACAAAAATCATGACGGCTTTCGATATGGATTTTCTTACGAATCCGCATGTTCAGAACGGCTACGATAATCTTGTGCGGCTGTTGACCGAAATCGGGTTTCAGTATGGGACCTATATCTGGGATCCCACATACAATGGACTTGACGATTATGTCTGGAAGTATTGTGTTCAGAGCATATCGTCATAGTTTCGGAGAAGGGCGGGTTATCTTTCCCGCCTTTTTTCTTTTGCGTATTTGCAGAGGAAATGCTCATTCTCGTTGTAAATGCGTTTTCTTGACCGTGTAATATAGCAAATGAAAAATGGAGGTAATCACCATGCTAATCGCAATTGATCACGGAAATTACGCAGTAAAAACGCCCCGCTTTTCTTTCATCTCCGGGCTGTCCGAACATGCGGTAAAGCCGCCGCTGGCGGATGAGGTGCTGGAATATGAAGGAAAATACTGGACGCTGTCCGGCAAGCGTCTGCCCTATATGCGGGACAAAACAAAAGACGAGCGCTACTTCATTTTGTCGCTCTTTGCCATTGCCAAGGAACTTGCTGCAGTGGGCAGTTCTGCGGCCTTTGAGCAGGTTGACCTGGCCGTCGGTCTGCCGCCGGAACATTTCGGCATGCTTCGAGAAAAGTTCGCCCAGTACTTCCGGCGCTTTGGTACAATCAATTTTGTCTACAATGAAAAGCCCATGAGCATCGTCATCCGCAATGTCTTCGTCTATCCGCAGGCCTATGCCGCAGTGATTCCACAGAGCGGCCAGCTACTCAAAACACTACGGGTCTTTATCGTGGATATCGGTGGATTCACAACGGATGTTCTTCTGCTGCGCAACGGCAAACCTGATCTGCAGTTTTGCCGCAGCCTGGAAAGCGGCGTCATTACCATGAATAATGAAATCATTGGCAAAATCAGCGCCCGGTACGATATGAAAATCGAGGACGAACACATCAGCGCAGTGCTGCTCGGTCAGGAGGTAATTCTTCCGGAAGACGTTAAGAAAACAATCCGCGATGCCGCACAGCTGCATGCAAAGGATATTCTCGACAAACTACGTGAACTTCAGGTCGATCTGAGAACCAATCCGGCCATTTTCATTGGAGGCGGCAGCATCCTCTTTCGCTCTCTGATTGAGCAGACGTCGCTTGTCACGCAGGCGTCCTATGTGGATGACCCGAAGGCAAATGCTATAGGATATGCCATGCTTGCGTCCCGGCAGCTTGGCTCGTGCTAAGCGTAAAACGCCGAAAGGAGTGAGCATCTATGAAAAGGGATGGCAGATACCGGTTTTCTTTACAATTCGGCGCTGAAACAGAATCTCAGGTTCGCGCCGGTGAGCTTTTGGAGAAGCTGGGCAACAAAAAGAGCGCCGTCGTCGTGGCGGCGCTCGATGCATATCTGGAGACGCACCCTGAGCTGTGTACGCCCGCACTGACCATCCGCATCAATGAGGAAAACGCAATGCGGCGAGAAAAACTGGAAAGCTTGATACTCGGTATCGTGAAGGAACAGATAGCCCATATCAGTATAGCAACAGGAAACAATGCCCCTGCATCAGATGCACTCCCCGAAACGCTGGAAGATGACATCGCACAAATGCTGGGAAATCTTGATCTCTTTAATTGATAGGATCTTTATCTGCGCATAGGGCGTTTGATACTTTGATAATCCCATTGATTATAGCCTTTGCCGTCTCTAATTTGTTAAATCAAACTTATAGTGCGAGCATCAGAATTATGGCTTCTTCATTCGCACCATGAGTTCCACTAAAATTATGATGTGAGGTGAAAAAGGCTATGGACTACGAATCACTCGGCAGGAATGTCCGAAAATACAGGCTTCAGATGGGGATGCGGCAGGAAGATCTGGCGGAAAAGGTTGACTGTTCGAGCAGCCATATTGGTCAGATTGAGCATGCCAGAGGAATCCCCAGTTTGGAGATGGTCGTCGGCATAGCAAACGCCCTGCATGTTACAGTCGATCAACTGCTTCTGGATTCATTGGACTGCCCGGAGATCGTCTTTCTGCGGGATATCGAAAAACGCATTCAGGAACTGCCTGTGGCAGCAAAAATGATCGCCTGTGAAATGCTGCAGGATTTGATGGAAATTATCGAAAAGGTCAAGGGTTGAGCTATGTATCTATACTCCCAAAAGGAGGCGCATAAAGCCGGATAAAGAGAGGAGCGTACCTGATGAGAAACAACCATATCGGGGTATCCCCCTAACGGAAGATCAGTTTTCAAAATAACCTTTGAGGGCTTCCGCTCAAAAAAAGCGAATACGAACGATTCAATGCAACTACCTATCATCTGGTAGTTGCATTTTCATATATACATTACCGGGCGTCTCCTTTGAGGCCGTATTGCGTCTATGCGCAGTGCGGCCTTTTTTCGTACCTGCGGGAAGGAGGTGAGTCCCATGTACATCCGTTAAGTGCGTTAACTCACTTCAACAACCCGAATTATAAGAACGCATGCCATTCTGGCATGCCTCCCAGGCTGCTGGGATGGCATGTCCAGGAGGCATGAAAGATGAAATATCCCGAAAAATACGAACGAGACGAGCTGCGCGGCCGGTTTACTCGGTTTATGGAGGTCATGGTAAAACGTGCAAGGCTCAACTACCTGGCAAAACTGCGCCGTCAGCCGGATACCTTGCCGATAGACGAACTGCCGGAGGAACTGTTTGCTGTCGATGCTGCCTTCCCAGTTGCAAGCGCAAACGATTTTGATTTTGCAGAGGAGCGTATCGCAACGGCCTTCAGCAGCCTTCCCCTCATGCGGCAGCGCATCCTGATTATGCTGTTTGTGGAGGAACTCACACCATCGGAAATTGCCAGGAAAATGAACTGCTCCGTGGCGCATGTCTACAACCAGCGTTCTCTGGCGATTAAGCGGCTTCGGCAGCTTCTTGAAGAAGGGGGTGACAATGCATGACTGCGAATGAATTTCGTGAACTTGTCCGAGGCGCTGTTGCCGGAGACCATGACGCGCTGGAGCTGATATTGCGGCTCTACATGCCGCTTGTCAATCGGAACAGCATCATTGATGGCAGGCTGGATGAAGATTGTCGGCAGTACATCCTCATCCACATTGCCCTGAACATAGGCAAGTTCATCATCTGAACCCAGTTAAGAGCCGCCTCGGACTTTGTCCGGGGCGGTTTTTTGAAAAAGTTTTGCCTCACACATGAGATCTGGCGAAATACCGTTGTTCTTACCTTATGAAGGCATCCCCCTTCCGGCTCTTTGACAACCGCATAGCGAAACCTGGCACATCCCCTGACCGAGGAGCGGCTATCCATTTGCTTGGCGAGCAAATCATGAGCACTGATATGCGGACGGCTCCCGCATAACGCGACGATCCGGCGGGGCAACAATGGTACTTCCGGCTTGAACGCCTCACAGCATTGGCCGGCCCGGCATCAGAATGCGGGGAGATAGATTTCTATGGACCTGCCAGCCACAGGCGCCGGGCGGAGCATTTGTATTAGAATCACTGTTGTAATCCAGACGGCTTGTTGGTGTAATATATATGACCCTGCAAGCCGCTCTTGAAAGGAGGCACAAAATGAGCAACTTGCAGGATGGTAATGCTGCAAAAAGAGTATATACGGTGGAAGAAATATCTGAAATCTTAGGAATCAGCCGCTCTGCCGCATACGAACTGGTCAAGAAGGATGAATTCAAGAGTGTGCGCATTGGTGCGACCATCCGTATCTCAAAATCATCCTTCGACGCATGGTTGGACAGCCGAGAAATCTAATCATGTGGAGGAGAGTCAATAATGGCAACAATTGTAAAACGCGGAAAAAAGTATTCTGTAGTCTATTACTACACCGATGAAAATGGTGAGCAACAGCAAAAATGGGAGCCACCTGTCAGCTCAAAGAAAGAGGCTCAGCGAAGGAAAAATGAGATTGAACATGAGTTGGACACAGGAACGTTCATCCCTCCAGCCCGCGTTAAAGTGGGCGAATTTCTAAATGACTTCGTCGAGATGTATGGAACAAAGCGTTGGGGGCTATCGGTATATGCATCAAATACAGCCCTCATAGAAAACTACATCAATCCACTCTTGGCGGATCATCTGGTACAGGAGGTCAACACGCGGATTGTGGACTGGTTTATCCATCAGCTTCAAAAAACAAAGCCGGTGAGCACACCATACCGTCACGCGAAAACGGATTATATCACACCTTGTACGATTGAGAAGATCGTGAAGCTTATGCGCACAGCCTTTAAGCAGGCAGTGCGATGGGGAATGGTTGGTAAAAATCCGTTTGATGGTGCAATCCTTCCCAAAAGGGAAAAGAAGACACGAGCAATCTGGGATGCAGTTACCATCCGTAAGGCGTTGGATGAGTGCGATGATGGGAAACTGTATGTTGCTCTAAATCTTGCTTTTGCCTGTTCACTGCGTCTGGGTGAGATTACCGGCCTGACATGGGATTGTGTTGACATATCTGACCATGCCCTTGCAAACGATGACGCACACCTACGGGTTGAGAAGGAATTGGCTCGCGTGGAGCAAAAAGCAATCGATGCAGTTGGACAAGGCGATATCCTTTTTGTTTTTCCAAGATTGATGGGTGGGAAATCAAGTACAAGACTGGTTCTCAAAAAACCCAAAACCGAGTCCAGCGTGAGAAAGGTATGGATACCTAAAACGCTTGCATTGATTCTGCGCGAGTGGAAGACCAAGCAGGATACTCTAAAGGAATTCATGGGAGAGGATTATATCGACTACAACCTCGTCTTGGCGCAGGAGACAGGACGGCCCTGCGAGGATCGCATTATAGGCAATGCGTTTGACCGCTTGAAAAAGAAGGCAGACTTGCCGAATGTGGTGTTCCATTCGCTTCGACATTCCAGCACAACATATAAGCTGAAGTTGAATCATGGTGATGTGAAAGCCACGCAGGGCGACACTGGACATGCACAGCCAGATATGGTGACAGAAGTCTATGCGCACATCCTGGATGAGGATAGAAAAATCAATGCGCAAAAGTTTGAGATGGCGTTCTACGCCAATCCTGATATGCGGAAAACAGAGGCGTCCATTCAGAAGGAACAGACGCCGGCGCCAGCTCTGGACCTTGCGGTACTGGTGAGACAGCTTCAGGAGCATCCGGAACTGGCCTCCACTCTTTCTGAACTGTTGAAAGGAGTTACTGCGTCGGGATTAGAACACAGCCAATGAAACTGCTTATTAGCAAAAGTGGCCGGTTTATTAGCAAACACCTGCAAAATCGTTCTAATCCTTACGAGGGAAAAGTTGCAAGACGCATGAATGAAAATACGATTCCAGAAAGGACGCATGGCGAGATTACAAGAAAGGAAAACGCTGTAATCCCCCGAGATTACAGCGTTTATGGCACCCCCGAGCAGGCTCGAACTGCTGGCGTTCCGCTTAGGAGGCGGACCCTCTATCCATCTGAGGTACGGGGGCTTGTTATGAAATTTTACCCGTAGGGCGGCCGGTCATCTGGTTATTATTAGGAGGCGTGTGCTCTATCCAGCTGAGCTACGGAGACAGATGCGGATGTGTGCCGGAAAACGCGGCAGAAAGGTGGAAAAATGGCCCTGAAGGACGTTTGTTGGTGTGAAAAACGGAAAACACCGTTTCCCAAAAATCGATCCGAGAAATTTTTCAAGCAAAGTGGGAATAAGAATTTTTATAAACCTTATTGTATACTGCCAAAAGTTCGGTGTCAAGCGATCCGAAGGGCGGGAGGCAAAGAT
>MNSZ01000077.1:29620-36282 GCA_001916715.1 Firmicutes bacterium CAG:24053_14 | reverse complement strand
ACGGCAATACTGATATTAGGGCCTTTAGCTCAGTTGGTTAGAGCAACCGGCTCATAACCGGTCGGTCTGGGGTTCGAGTCCCTGAAGGCCCACCAATTTTATAGGGGAATAGCTCAGCTGGTAGAGCGGCGGTCTCCAAAACCGTAGGCCGAGGGTTCGAAGCCTTCTTCCCCTGCCAAACACCGGACAATTTGTCCGGTGTTTTTTACGTATTCCTTGACTTATATCTTGATTTGAATTATGATGCTTTTGTAGACCTGATGTGCGAGCTTTCAGCGTTCGGCGCTGCCTCTGCCGGTGTAGGGTCTACTTTTTCATTTGTGCGTCTTGTAGTCTTGTGATAATGAGGTTTCAATACACTTTTTTGAACCATATTTTTATCAAATATTTGCGTAATGATTTAAGTGCGCGATCTGTTGGGCATTCATTTCACGCAAGCTTTTTTGATTGATCAGCATAATGTTTGTTGACATTTTCGCTTGAGGTGGGTAAACTGTTAGCAGAAGTAGGCGCACCACTTCTGCTGCTCACTGCTTTAGTAGGCGGTACGGTGCGCCTGCCATTCTATCTGTGCATTTTTCAAATTCGCGCTGTATATAGCCGTTGCTTTTGTTTGGCATCTTGGGCACTATGACCCTTGCTCCCGAATATAAAGCAGCGGCTTTTGCCGCGTCAATATGTAGGCGTTCATTCTGCCGCCGCAGCTCGGTAATGCTCTCCGGCTCTCGGGAGTAGCTATTGACATTTTTGCTTTAATCGGTTATACTTTCGTCGAAGTTGGAATTCTGCTCCGCGCCTCTGATTTCCAGAGAGTGCACTTCAGCGTTTCCAACTTTTTTTATTTTGCCCCTTGTGGTATACAGAATCGTTCTGCCATCCGAAGCTTTTGCTATATCATCTTAAAGAGCATGGCACTGCGCAGCTCGTCAAGGCTTATATCGCCCTGTGGGGCGCGATAGGCTAACTACACATATAAGAGAAAAGCTCCTGCAAGATGATCTTGCAGGAGCTTTGAGTTTAGATATCAGAATGCCTTGACAAACTCCATGTAGCGATGGAGCATTGCTGCCATCTCGGAGCGGAGAGCGGTCTTGTTGGGGCCGAAGCTGCCGTCCGTGTAGCCGTTGACAACACCAACAGAGGTTGCCCAGATGATCGCGTCGCGCGCCCATGCACCTACGCTGGCCGCGTCGGTGAAGTTGGGAACGCCGCTGACGGTCGGGGAGCCGGAGTAGCGATAGACCATGGTGACGATCTCAGCGCGCGTTATGGAGTCGTTGGGAGCGAACGTCGTGGCGGTCTTGCCGAGGGTGACTCCGGCGTTATATGCCCAGATGATCGCGTCGTAGCACCACTTTGCGCCGATATCGGTGAATGCAGGGATCTGCATGCCTTCGACGGAAGGCGAGCCCTCCATACGATAGAGGACGGTGACGAACATTGCGCGCGTCATCTTGGTGTCCGGGCCGAACTTGGTGGCGGAAATGCCCTTCATGATGCCGTGCTGCCATACATACTCAACATCACTGCGGCACCAAGCGGTTTTGGGAACGTCGGTGAAGGGGAAGGGAACGTATTCGCCACAGTTTTTGCAGCGGATACCGTCGAGGTCGCTGAAATCGTGGCCGGTGGCCTTGATGACCTCGGATACGCTGAGAACTTCATTGCACACGCTGCAGTGGCTGCCTTCGGTGCGGCCGTCGGTGGTGCAGGTGGCTGCGATGGCCGGAGTGTCAATGACCTTGACGTGCTGGCAGGGGACAACCGGGGTAACGGTGAGCTTTGCCTCGTCCGGCCGTTATCCGCGGCTGCGGTGTTCTTAAGCGCAAGAGTGTCAGTGGTGCTGAGGGAAACCTTGCTCAGAGCCTGGAAGAGCTTCATTGCGATCTCAAGCTTGCTGCCGGAAAAGTCGATGCCGCCGAGGTCAAGACCCTTGACGACGGAAGGCTCGATCCACATGTACTTGAGGCCGGATGCCTTACTGTTGACCTTGACATTGAAGGTCGCGGTTTCGCCTTCATTCACGGTAACGTCTTTGGGGCCGGTAACATCAAGCTTGCTGCCGATAAGTCCGGCGATAGCCTTGAGAAGAGTGTATGCATCAAGCTGCCCGAGAATTCCGCCGATATCGCCGTCGCCGCCGATGAGTCCCTTGAGGATCTCAATAATCTTATCGGTGTCGATATTGCCGTTGCCGCCGATGAGTCCCTTGAGGATCTCAATAATCTTATCGGTGTCGATATTGCCGTTGCTATCACCGAACAAGCCCTTGAGAATCTCAATAATCTTATCGGTGTCGATATTGCCGTTGCTATCACCGAACAAGCCCTTGAGGATATCAATAATCTTATCGGTGTCGATATTGCCGTTGCTATCACCGAACAAGCCCCTGAGGATATCAATAATATCCTTGCTGTTGAAGCTGCCGTCTTCAAGAAGCTTCTTTAAGGTATCGTAAAGCGCGTTCATATCCATATCCTTGAGCTTCTCAAGGAGCTGCTTGGCGGTATCGCTGTCAAGGCCGAGCTTTTCGAGAATTTGGACGATCGTGTCGATATCAAGCCCTTTCAGAAGCTTCTCAAGCTCACCGTTGGGGTCGCCGTCTTTGATCAGGGCTTGTATTTTCCCGACGGTATTCTGAACATCTATACTCTGACTGTCCGTTGTATCGTCGTTCCCTGTGACGGATACGGCATCGGCAATGGCATAAACGGGCAGCAGCGTGAATACGAGCGCCAGAACCATTACCAGACTGATAATTCGTGTTCTCATTTTTTTCCTCCTTGCTCCATTTGCAAAAGTCATAGTGTCAACATACGACAAATATTATACAGAATTATTACATCACTTGCAACGGTATTCATACAAAAAGTTTAAAAACAGCGAAATAGCCAGTTATATAAGAAAATAATTGTGCATAATTTGCACTGACATGACGATTATACAATCATATGTATGTCGTTTCCCGACGAAACTCGGCCGGAACGTCGAATATTGATTCGTGCTCGCTTATCGCAACCTCGCGCAGATCAAAGCCGCCGACGGAAACGCACCACCGGCAGGCTGTGCCGACGGCTATGCGTATGCAAAGCTTCACGATATCCTCCGGCTTATTCTGTTTCTTAGTTTTGCAGGATAGACAGCTTCTGCACCAACGCAGGATCCACGCACTTTGAGGTAAATGAATTAAGAATTCAAAAAGCCAGTCCGGGAGGACAGGCTTTTTGCTGTGCAATAGTATTTTTTGTGATTCTTGATCTGCCTTTTTGCATATTGCGCTTCCGAATATCACAGGCTTTTCCCTGCCGCGCAGGGTCTGCTCGAAAATTTCCTGCGGAAGATCAAGCACGCCTTCCTTGAACAGCAGGACGATCGTCGAGCCGCCGAAGCGGAACAGACCTTTCTCCTCGCCGCGGCGGATAACGCCTGCCTGTCGGTAGTTTTCAATCTTCCCGACGAGGCATGCACCGACCTCGATCTGCACAACGGTACCGAAATTTTCGGTGTACAGCATGCAGTATTCACGAGTGTTCTGCATAAACACGGGCCTTTTGCGCACTACTATCGGCTGCACGGGATGATAGCGCCCCTGAATGTGCCAGTTGCGGCTTTTGAAGCCGTCGTCGATGTAGCAATAGCGGTGGTAATTCTCAACGCCAAGCCGCAGTACGAGGCAGGTGCCGTTTATGTAATCGTCTGCGATATCCGCACCGCCTACGAGATCCTCGACGTTGTAATAGCTGTTTTTTATCGAAAACTCGGAGTCGCTGCTTATTTTATACGCCGACATGTATCCGTCGCAGGGGGAGATGAGTGTGTCACGGTCGGTGTTTATCGGACGCGCGCCGGCCTTGACCTGCCGGGTGAAAAAGTCGTTGAAGCAGCGGTAATCCTGCTTTATATAGTCGCTCATATTGAGTGCGTTCGCGCGGATAAAGCCGCTGATGCGCCGGGTCGAGAGCTTCGTGTCCATATAAGCGCCGATGATTGCAGTAAGTATCGGGTTAGTCATTATCTGACGTGCCGGCCAGCCGAGATGCTTGAAGTAGCAGCAGGTAAGGCCGACGGCCATTTTCTTTGAAGTCATATCTTATCACCATTTTTAAGCTTTCTTTTTATAAGTACGCAGAGCAAAAGAACACCGCAGAACACTATCGTTGCATAGAAGCTTATGCCGCGGCTTAAAAGCTCAACGCTCACAGGCTCGTGTACGATCTGCCTGAATCCGCTGAGCAGGATGAAATCCGCAACACCGACCGCTCCGGGGATGGGAACCGCATTCGAGCCGAGCACGGCAAGCGTCTGCACGGAAAACGCCTTGAACGCGCACTTTGCCTCGCCGCCGACCGCAAGAAACACACAAACCGAAACAAGTATCACTGACAGACGCTGCGCAAGATTGCACAGGAACACCTTTATTAGCAGCCCGGTTTCCTTTTTCAGCAGTGCGCCGCATTCCTTATACTGCTTTATCATTGCAAGCAGCTTTTCATACTGCGCGTCATAGTCCTTATAAACATGTATTTTGCACAGCAGCCTCAGCCCCCAGCGGCAAACCTTGAGGATGAGCTTTTCATTGAAAATGCACATGAGAAACAGTGCGATAAACGCTGTCTGAACAATGACGCCGAAGGCAATGAAAAGCTTCGGAACAAGGCTCATGCGGCAAAGAATGCCCGGATAAACAAGGCAGCACACAGCACTTATAGTAAGTATGGCAACCGTGTACATCACAAGGTTCAAAAGCAATGCGATAGCTGACACCGCAGCCGGAGTTCCGTACTTGAGCATGAAAATAAGCGCTGCCGGCTGGCCGCCGGTCGCAGATGGCGTGATCGCGGAAAAGAAAATATCGGAGGCGGAAAAAATAATGCCCTTTCCGGCTGGAAAACCATGCCCGAAGAATCGGCAGGTGCATTGCAGACCGAGTCCCTCAAAGTAGATAAAGCCAAATGCGCACAGCACGGCAAGCATTATCCACACAGGATCAGCACCCTTTAAAAAGCATACAAAACGTCCCCACGAAAAGCCTTTTGAGCAGGATGTGACGATCTTTATCGTTATTGCCGATATGGCAGCCAAAAGAGCTATCCACAGCAGATTGTTTTTAAGCGTATTTTTCATGAGCTTTTCTTTCACAAATCCAAGCAGCAGATCGAACAACTGTATGGGTTTTATTAGTACAGTTAGTATACACGCCTGTGATATGTTTGTCAACGCTTTTACATATAAGCGTTGACAAAAATGAGCATCGGGTAATATAATTCCTCTATTAGGGCAATGTTATACCCCAATGCACGAAAGGCGGATCTGCTAATGAAAAATGTAATTGAATTGTTTGGCTCTATGGTGTTTAACGACTGCGTCATGCAGGCGCGGCTGCCAAAACAGGCATATAAGCAGGTCCAACGCTCAATAAAGCTCGGCGAGCGGCTTGACGGCGAAACGGCCGAGATAGTTGCAAACGCGATGAAGGACTGGGCGATAGAAAAGGGCGCAACGCACTTTACGCACTGGTTCCAGCCGATGACCGGCATCACCGCCGAAAAGCACGACAGCTTTATTTCCCCCAGTGATAACGGCAGAATAATCATGGAGTTTTCCGGCAAGGAGCTTATCCAGGGCGAGCCGGATGCATCAAGCTTCCCGACCGGCGGACTGCGCGCAACGTTTGAAGCGCGCGGCTACACGGCGTGGGATCCGACCTCGTATGCGTTTATCAAGGATAATGTCCTTTGCATACCGACGGCGTTCTGCTCTTACGGCGGCGAAGCGCTGGATAAGAAAACGCCGCTTTTGCGCTCTATGGAGGCTCTCAACCGTCAAGGACTGCGCGTGCTCCGTCTGTTCGGAAATAACGACGTCACGGCCGTAAAGACCACCGTCGGCCCGGAGCAGGAGTATTTTCTCATCGACAAAAGCGTTTATGAAAAACGCAAGGATATAATGTACACCGGCAGAACGCTCTTCGGCGCGCAGCCACCCAAGGGTCAGGAACTGGACGATCACTATTACGGGACGATAAAGCCGCGCGTCGCCGCGTTCATGGAAGAGCTTGACGAGGAGCTGTGGAAGCTCGGCGTTCTTGCGAAAACCGAGCATAACGAGGTCGCGCCTGCCCAGCACGAGCTTGCGCCGATCTACACGACGACCAATATCGCGGCAGACCACAACCAGATAACGATGGAGCTTATGCAGAAGCTTGCGCGGAAGTACGACATGGTGTGTCTGCTGCATGAAAAGCCCTTTGCCGGCGTTAACGGCTCGGGCAAGCACAATAACTGGTCTATGACGACCGACACGGGGTTAAACCTTCTCGAGCCGGGCGAGACTCCGTATGAAAACGCTCAGTTTCTGCTGATGCTGTGTGCGGTCTTGCAGGCTGTCGATGATTATCAGGATATGCTGCGCATATCAGTTGCAAGCGCGGCAAACGACCACCGCCTCGGCGCTGCCGAAGCGCCCCCGGCGATAATCTCGGTGTTCCTCGGCGAGGAGCTTGAGGAGATACTCGAGGCGATAGAAAACGACACGCCCTACGGCGGCAAGGAAAAGGAGCAGATAAAGGTAGGCGTTCACGTTCTGCCGAAGTTTGCCCGCGATACCACCGACCGCAACCGCACATCTCCGTTTGCCTTCACCGGCAATAAGTTTGAGTTCCG
>MNSZ01000077.1:0-29601 GCA_001916715.1 Firmicutes bacterium CAG:24053_14 | reverse complement strand
TCCATATCCGGCGCAAACGTTGTTCTGAACACCGCCGTTGCCGAGTCGCTGCGCAAATATGCCGACATTTTGGAGAATGCCGATAATTTTGAAACGAGTCTGCACGAGCTTATCCGCAGCGTTATAAAAAAGCATAAGCGCATCATATTCAACGGAAACGGCTACGGCGAAGAGTGGCTCAAGGAAGCGGCCGCGCGCGGACTTAAAAATTTCCGCACGACGGTGGACTGCGTGCCGTATTATCTCGACATAAAGAACGTCGATCTTTTCGCGCGCCACAGAGTGTATTCCGAGATCGAGCTTGCAGCGCGCTATAAGATGAAGCTTGACAACTATTGCAAGGTTATCCGCATCGAGGCGCAGACCATGCAGGAGATGGTCTGGCAGGATATTCTCCCGGCGGCAAGCGCTTACTCAAAGCAGCTGAGCGATACTGCCATAGTTAAAGCGCAGCTCGGCATCGACAATAGCTTTGAAAAGGATCAGGCAGCCAAGATAAGCACCATTATGAGCGAAACGGTCAAAAATGCGCAGATATTGGCCGACGCGGCCGAGTCTGCCGACGAGTATTCGGATAACTACACAAGAGCATCCGTTTTCCGCGACAAGGTGCTTCCTGCGCAGGAAGCGCTCAGAGCAAGTGTTGACGAGCTTGAAGTCAATACGGCAAAGCAGTTCTGGCCGTATCCGACCTACGGCGATATCCTGTTCAGCGTGCAGTAAGAGCGGGAGAAGGGGGTTTAGCATTGGAACTCAGTAAAAAAACCGTAAAACGAATATTGCTCATCATAACGTTCACGGTGCTTCTCATATGGGCGATATATAATCACAAGCTGCTGCTTAAATACATTGGCGAGCTGTATTCGCTCATTTCGCCGTTTGTGATCGGCCTGTGCATAGCGTATGTGGTCAATGTCATCATGCGGCCGATCGAGCGGCTGTGGATGAAGCTTTTGAGCAAATGCAAGGGCAAATGGGTCGAAAAAATGAAGCGCCCGATATGCCTGCTGCTGAGCATACTGCTGGTCATCGGCATTATTCTTGCCGTCATATTCATCATCATGCCGGAGCTGAGCGACTCCGTGTCCTCGCTTGTGAGCATGGTGCCCTCGTATGTATCCGAGGTGGAAAGCTGGTGGGAAGCTCTTGCGCTGCGCCTGGATAAGTACGGCGTCGAGCTGCCGCAATTCAGCTTTGATACGGATAAGTTTATTCAGATCCTCAAGGACGGCGGAACAGCTGTTTTGAACACCACCCTGTCGGCAACGACGTCGATCGTAACGGCGGTCATAAACATCGTGCTGGCGCTTGCGTTTTCCATCTATGTTCTTGCTCAGAAGGAAACGCTCAAGCGGCAGTCGAAAAAGGTGCTTGCAAAGCTCATGAAGCCCGAGAAGATGCAGAAGCTTCTCGATATGCTCGACCTTATAAACCGCACGTTTACAAACTTCATAACCGGCCAGCTCACCGAGGCTGTCATCATTGGCGCTTTGTGCTTTATCGGCATGTCGATATTCCGCATGCCGTATGCCCCGGCGATATCCGTGCTCGTCGGCTTCACGGCGCTGATCCCCGTGTTCGGTGCGTTTATAGGAACCGCTATCGGTGCGTTCCTGATCCTGCTCGTAAAGCCTATCCAGGCCGTGTGGTTTGTTGTGTTTATAATCGTCCTTCAGCAGTTTGAGGGCAACCTCATCTACCCCAAGGTCGTAGGCAAGTCCGTCGGCCTGCCCGGTATATGGGTTCTCGTTGCTGTTACGATCGGAGGCAACGCAATGGGCGTTGTCGGAATGCTCATAAGCGTTCCGCTGTGCTCGGTGCTGTATGTCGTTGCGCGCAACGCCGTAAACGGTTTGCCCCTTGCCGGAGAAAAACCGGAGCCGAAATCAAAATAAGGACGCAAAGCTCTCGTATCCTGTGATACGGGAGCTTTTTTATACGGGTTACCCATGCAAAACGTCAAATTTTTAATGATAAACATTAAAAATCGTTTGACATATCTTCGAGCCGGTGATACTATCGATTTAACGGTTTACGTTAAATAATTTACGTTGATCACAATCGAAGGTGGCTTTTATGGAGAAAACCGTGAAGCACAGATTTTTAAATAACGCGCTGTTTACGGCGCTGATTGTTCCGCTGGCCTTTTTTGTCCTGCGCGATACGATCGCCGTTTTGACAGGGCGGATGTTTGAATCAATGGGCGGTAAGGAGTCGTTTCTGTATCAGATAAACGACGATATTTCAAGGCTTATCATAGCCGGCCTGCTGATGCTGATATTGCCGATCTTCTTCCGCGGAAAGTGCAATTTCGGCTTTAAGGGCGGTCTGCCGAAGCTCGGCATCCTGCTCCCGTATGCCGTCGGCGAAAAGTATGAGCTTGAAAGCTCCGACCCCGAGTCGCTGGCGCTCAATGACAGCCGCGAAAACGGCAGCACCTATGTGTTTGAGTTTTCTCATGTGGGTGTGGGTACGGAGGATGTAAAGCTCACTTTCTCAAAAACCTTGGGCGATATGCCGTTTGCTATCAAGGACTATACGGTGACAGTCGGCTTCAATGCCGACGGCACGATATCCTCGGTTGGGGGCTGAGAAATGAAGAAGATATCCGCTGCGTTCGGCGGCCTGCCGATGACATGGCCGATAGTCTGCGGCTTTGCGGTGATCATCGGTATCTATGTCGGCGTAATAAATCAGATACCGATCCTGCACGACACTTCGTTTCAGGACGTTGCAGTCACGCTCGAGTGGTGGGTGCTGTTTGCGGTTTTGATCGTGTCAAACTGCAAAAGCGCCCGTGAGGCCGGACTCAAATGCCTTGTGTTTTTCCTCATAAGCCAGCCGGTAATTTACCTCATTGAGCTGCCTGCGATCGGCTTGGACAAGGCGCTTTACTATTACACGAGCATTTGGCTGCCCGTTTCGCTGCTGCCCCTCCCCGGTGGAGCAATCGCGTTCCTTGCAAAGCGCCAGAATGCCTTGGGCGCTGCGATACTGGGCGTCGGAAATACAATAGTTGCCCTGATGGGAGTAAGCTATTTTCGGCAAATGCTCGGCTCGTTTCCGCGGCATTTGCTGACGGTGGTATCATGCGCGGCGAGCAGAGAAAACAGCGGACACGGCTTTTGTCGGCGGCGATCACCGTTTTGCTGACGGCCGGGATCGCGGCATGGACGGTGCTGAGCGGCAGAACTCTCTAAAGCTGCACTGCGCTCTTAATTTTTGGTGCATTGCGCGCAAAAGAATGCTATAATACAGCTATCTATCACAGGGACGCTCGGGCAGAGCGATTTCGCAGAAAGGAATAGCACACATGAATTCCGATACTATTTCAAAATTCCGTCTGTTTGGCAAGGCAGGAAAGATAGTCATGACGGTTTTGGCCGTTATAGCGGCGATTATAACGATCTCATGCTGCATTGCGGTCGCTTTCGTGGCGGCTTTGCCGGATAACGCACTGACGGTGCGCGTTGTTGAAAACACCGAGCTGCGCTTCAATGCGGAAAGCTTTGATACATTGTGGAATATAATCGGAGGAAGCTTCAGCTATTCCGGCGAAAGCAGTCCGGAGTATATGCTCGGGGAGGGCGCAGGTAAGGTCACACCGCCTGAGGATCAGCAGTTTAAAACTGAGCTTAAGCTTTTTAACCGTTCATATGACTCTGCCGAGATCCACTCCGACGGAAACACGGAGGTCATGCAGGCCGAGGCCTCCCCGGCCGAATATAACGCAAGCGATCTTACGAAAGTGTTTATTTTCGCTGCGCTGTTTGCAGCGTCCGCAACCGTTGCGCTTTGGCTGCTCAGAGGGATGTTTTCCGTGCTCACCAAGTGCGAGTCTCCGTTCTGCAATGAAGTTGTGGCCAAAATGCGCGGCTTTGGCTTTTCACTTCTTCCGGTTGCCGTTTTTGCTTCTGCCGCCGAAACGATGCTGGAGAGCTTTTTCGCCGCAGGAAAAAGCACCAATGTCAGCATTCAGTGGGGCATTTTGATAGCGTTTGTTGTAACCATGGCTCTGGTGGCTGTTTTCAGATACGGTGTTTGCCTGCAAAAGGAATGGGATGAGACCCTGTAAGGAGGCGGAAGAATGGGACAGATCATTTTGCGGCTGGATCGTGTCATGGCCGACAGGAAGATGAGCCTCAACGAGCTATCGGCAAGAGTCGGCGTGGCCAACGTGAATTTATCAAAAATGAAGAATGGACATATCAGCGCCATCCGCTTTTCCACCCTGGCGGCCATCTGCGATGTTCTCAACTGCCAGCCGGGAGATATATTGGAATACAAGCCTGACGAGGAGTGAAGCTCTCCGGCATATAAAAACGGCATAGTCGTTTATGCGACTATGCCGATATTGTTTTTTGCTCAGTTCTCTTTTTCGTCCTCGCACTGCGCGTTCAGGCGTTCGACCTCGGCCTTAAGCTCTGCGTTCTGAGCCTTCAGCTCGTCGAGCTTTTTGTTCACCGGCGCAAGCTGACGCTTAAGCTCGCCGGAAACGATGCCTTTATAGAACGTATAGCGCCCCGTAAGGCTCACTGCCGACAAAACGACAGCCGCGCCGCCGGCAGCAATGCCGACCTTTTTGACATCGACCTTGCGTAAAAGGTGCATAACCGTGCGCTTATTGAGCTTGCCGGGCTGCAAAAGCTCCAGCGGGCTTATATCCTCGGGCTGAACCTCGACCTCAACGCTGCGCTTTGCGATCTTTTTCATAAAAACCCCTCCAAAAATATCTTTGCCTGTATTATAGCACCATCTCCGCTTTTTTCAAGTCCGCATATCTTGAATATGCCGCAGCTTACAAGGTTATAGTCCCTGTGCGAGAGGCAACTTTTTATAACGGACTTGTCGTGGGTTGCTATCCAGCCGAGGCGTATTCCGGCAAGAGAGAATACCTTGGACATGCTGCTGACGGATATGCCCTTGTCGTACAGATCGACTATCGACTCGCTCCACACGTCGTCCTGCGTCAGGTGGCGGTAGACCTCGTCGCACATGACGTAAGCGCCGACGCTTTTTGCGATCTCGACTATCTGCATGAGCATATCCTTTGACATAAGTGCGCCGGTGGGGTTGTTGGGATTATTTATGCAGATCATTTTGGTTCCGGGAACGGCAAGAGCACGCAGCTCGTCAAGATCGGGCAGGAAGCCGTTTTTCTCGCTCAGGTGCAGAAGCTTGAGATCGGCGCCGAAGGACTCCGGGATGGAGTACAGCTGCTGATAGGTCGGCATGATGCTGATAACGCGGTCGCCCGGCTCAACGTAGGGTCTTGTAAAGCTTGCAGATGCCGCTTTTAAGCTCCGGCGCGCCCTCAATATAACCGTATGTCAGGCGCTGCGAGCACATGGAGCTCAAGAATGCCTGCTTGTCAGCTCCTGTCAGCTCAAAAAGCTCATCTATTGAGACGGAATTTACGCAGGTCTCGGCAATGTTATACTTTGCCCCTGTTTCATAGGCGTTCATCCATTCTTCAACTTCAAAAGGCTTGATCTTCATCCTTATACCTCCTAAAAAACAATAAAACGCCCGAGGCTCTTCCTTATAACGTGTTTCCACGTCGTACCTACGGAAAAGTCCCGTGCGCTTTTGATCCATCACCCGGTGGTGACGGAAGCGAATATTATGTTTGCAGGATGAATTAAAACACAAATTTTGCGCTTTGTCAAGCGCCAATGTGCATAAAAATGCATTTTGGCGATAAAAAAGCGCAAAGAACCGCAGCCTTTTGCCCCACTCGATTTTAGTGAAGAGTTAATAGTGAATAAGTAAAAAGCGCCAAGCTTCTGCGAAACTTGACGCTTTTTTGGTGCCGGTGGCCGGACTCGAACCGGCACGACGCAAGCATCAGAGGATTTTAAGTCCGCCGTGTCTACCATTCCACCACACCGGCAAATACCTGATTATTTTAGCATTGCGCTGCAAAAATGTCAATTGTTTAGGGCACCGCGAACATCCCGTGCGGCATAAAATGCAGGGAGGTGAGGCAACTTGAATGTAAACTGCTTCCTCGGCGCAAATTCCGCAGACGGGTTCTTCTCGCTTTACGGCGGCTTTTGCAGCGGCGAGGGCGACTTTCTGCATCTGATAAAGGCAGGGCCGGGCGGCGGCAAATCCGGCTTTATGAGGCGCGTTGCGCGCGCAGCCGCCGAGCAAGGCTACGACACCGAGTGCGTGCTGTGCTCCGGCGACCCGGACTCGCTCGACGCTGTGTACATACCCGAACTGCACGTCGGGTTCGTGGATGCAACAGCGCCGCACGCATGCGAGCCTGCAAATTTTGCGTACAATTCAGATTATGTTAACTTAGGCCGATTCTGCGGCCGAGTAGACGATCCGCGCATAGCGCAGATGACGGATAAATACCGCGCTATGTATAAAACGGCGTATGCCTACCTTGCCGCCGCAGGCAGCGTCGCAAATGCCGAGATTCCGGGTTTGATAAGCGAAGAAACGCGTCAAAAAGTAAGAAAACGGGCGCAGAGCGCCGCTGAGCGAGAGCTGGGCAGGGTAAATGAAGCATGTGCCGCAGCACAGGTGCGGCGCTGTTTTATGCGATGCATAAGCTGCAAGGGAGAGCTTGTGCTTGCAGACGATATTAAAAAGTTATGTAAACGAATATATCTCCTTGACGACCGCTGCGGCTTTGCCGATATTTATCTCAAGCAGCTGCACGCCGAGGCAAAAGAACGCGGCATGGGAAGCATATCGTGCTTATCGCCGCTGTGCCCGGATAGATTTGATGCGCTGCTGCTGCCGGAGCGAGGAGTGGGATTTGTGTCCGCCTCGGCAATGGATATAGCAGAGCCTTATCGCCATGTGCGGCTCGATGCGCTGATACAGACCGAGACCATGCAAAAAGCACGGAGCGAGCTGAAGCGCCGCGATAAGCTCGTGCGCGAGCTTACAGGCGAGGCGGTGCACTGGCTTGCACGAGCAAAGGAGTATCACGACGAGCTTGAGCGCGCGTATAATCCGTATGTCGATTTCGACGCGCTCGACGCCTTCACCGATGAGACTATAAAAAAGCTTTTTGCATAGTAAAACGGCTGAGGCGTTTGCCTCAGCCGAAACTGTTCTGTTTAGCAGCACATGCCGCCCCACGGGGTCAGGCACGAGCAGCACAGATACGAGGTGCAGCAGTCGTCGCAGATGCAGCAGGAGCTGTTGTAGTTTCCGCTGTAATCCTGATAATACTGCCCGTTGTTTTGCAGCCTGTTGAGAAGCTGGCGATAGTTCGGGTTATCCGGATCAATCTCGACGGCGCGCTTTGCGTCCTCAAGGGCGTTTATCTTGTTGCCGAGATACATATTGGCAACGGCGCTCAGATAGTACCAGCGTCCGTCACGCTCGGAAAGCGGAACCTGCGAGAGCGCGGTGAGAGCTTCGTTGTATCTGCCGTTGCGTATGTAGTTGACAGCCGCGCGGCACTCTGCGCGCTCCTGCGGCTGCTCATACGCGCCGTAGCCGCCGAAACCACCGAATCCGCCATAGCCGCCGCCGTAACTGCTGCCGTATCTTCCGCCATAGCCGCCGGAGGGGCCGGTCTGACCGTTTTTGATCTGGTCGTATGCGGCGTTTATCTCGTTCATCTTCGCCGCCGCGGCTGCATCGCCGGGGTTGCGGTCCGGATGATATTTCTTCGCAAGCTCTCTGTAAGCTTTTTTTATCTCATCGTCCGTTGCATTTCTTGAAACGCCGAGGACTTCATAGGGGTCCCGTGCCATTCGGTACTGCTCCTTACTTAGTGCTTATTCCGTAGTGTTGATTGAATTTTATCCACACGCCGCTGCACAGTATATTTTTTATTATGCCCGCATCCTGAATTATCGGCAGCCGCTCAAAGCTTCTCACGCAGTCGGCAAGCAGAAGCTCGAGTATCGCCTTGAAGCGCTCCTGCTCGTCAAGCCTGCCGTACAGGTAAACGAAGGGGTTGTACTTATATGCTCTTTTGTCGCCTTTTAAATCAATGCAGGCGTCCATGACATAAACAAATTGCCCGAGCGCCATGCCGAAAGCGCGCAGATCGCTTTGCCAGTGATCCTCGCGCATGACGAAAAGCTCCGCCATAAGCCGGCCGAACGCTGCGGCCGCGGCGTCGGTCGAGCTGTCTCTGCGATCCTCGATCTTCTTAAGCTCTTCCATCGACTGCTTTATGACAGCGCACTGGCGCGGATATTCGACGCATACCTTTTCGTATGACTGCTTGAGCACTCCTGCCGAGGCAAGCGCCGCGGCGTTTAGCTCATCGTGCCAATCGTCAAGGCAGTTGAGGTATGCCAGCGCAACATTCATGTCGGCGGCATAGTCGCTGATCTCCGACTGCAAAAACGCGCGCTTGCCGAGCGGATGCGCAGGGCAGGGAGCCTCGCCGCTCAGGTCAAACGGCTCATACAGTCCGCTGAGCACCATGACCAGAAACGTCATGTCGTAGGTCAGCGTAAAGCGCGCAAACGAGCCGTGACGCTCGCTCAGACTGCGGCACAGGCCGCAGTAGTAGGCTTTATATCGCTTTCGTTGTTGTTCATTGAGCCCGGCAAGATCCGCCGTTACAAAGCCGAACATATCAGGTCTTGCCCGTGAACGAGTTGCCGCATTTCTTGCAGACGATGTTTATTTTCCCCTTGTGACGGGGAACTCTGAGCGTCGTGCGGCAAGCGGGGCATGTGAAGAACTTATAGTCCTTGCGCTGCGTCCAGCGGACCTTGATCATCTCGAACTTTCCGCTAACGTTCATGCGCAGCCGAAGATAGCGCGTATTTTCGGCGCTGCGCTTATAAAGATTTCTCGACAGCATACGCGCGTAGACAAGTATGAGCAGGATGAACGCGATAAGCCAAATGGGTCTTGAAAACCGTGTTCCGTTGAACACCACAGCCACGATCATGAGCACAAGGCTCAATATCGACAGGAATCTGTTGAGCTGGTCTATTCCGCAGCGTCCTGCCATAAAGCGCGCAAATTTTTCTCTCATGGAAAAGTCACCTGATTGATAATATTTCAATAATACATATTATCACAGCAAATGCCCGAATATATAAATTAATTGTTAATTCGTCAGCCTTTGACGTAGCTCCAGCTGTATTCAATGACCGTGCTCTGCTCGCCGTCACCCTGAGTGCGCGTGCATTTGACTATGTTGCCCGGTTCATCGTATTCGTATTCGTTTTTCGTGATGCTTATTGCACTGCCGTCCGGGCCGTAAATGCTGACGGAAAGCTCGTTTCCGTGCTCGTCATAGCTGTATTCGGTGCGGCTTTCAATGCCGTCGCTGCCGCTTACCTCGCGCGAGGCGAGAAGTCCGTTCTTATCATAGGTGCAGGTCTCCGAAGTCTCGCTGTCCTCGAGCATATCGCGGCGCACAAGCTTTGTGAGTCTGCCGGCCTCATCGTATTCATAAGCAATTTCGCTTATGAGCTCCGAGCCTTCATAGTATTTTTCATCGACAAGATCGCTGCCCTCGTAGGCATAGGTCGTGACCGATGCGGCCGTGTCGCCGATCATGCTCGTTTCTTTCATCTTAAGGCCTGCGTCGTTGTACTCAAACAAAACGCGGTACTCCTCGGAGTATTCCTCCGGGCCGTCTGCGATATAGTTTATCATTGTCTCCGGCAGCCCGTCAGCGTTGAGAACGTATTCCTTGTATCCTACCGGCGCGTCGTTTATGCCGAGGGTCGTTTCCTTTACAAGACGGCCGGCAGCGTCGTACTCGTACTTGACAGTGCTGAATTTAAGACCGTTTTCGTTGTACCATACCTCCTGCGAGAGAAGTCCCTCGCTTTTTTCGTATACGGAAAGATCCTGCGTGGATGAAGGCTGCGTCTCGGTCGGCTGAGTCGTGCTCTCGCCGCTTTTTGTGCAGGCGCAAAGGCAAAGCGCAAGAATAAGCGCCGCTATTATGCCAAATGTTCGTTTCATGCTGCTTTTAAGTCCTTTCGAAAGGATGTTTTTTGAGATTATATCACGAAACGCGCGAAATATAAAGTGCTTTTAAAAACAGTGGAAATGCAAGGACGTGAGTGCCATTGGGACTGCAAAAGTTTTGGAGATGGGAGAGATCGAAGGAGCCATGAGCGGCTTGTCGATCGCTGTGTCGGGAGTGTTCACCGTTATCGGCGCAAGCGTTTTTGCGCAGTTTATATAAAAATATCGAGGCTTCGAAAGAAACCCCGATATTTTTCAGTCGTCCATGTCCTTTTCAAGTATTGCGCCGGAATACGCCTCGATCTCGTACTCATACTCGATCGCAATGGTGCGGAACGTGACCTTGTAGCACCACACGCCGTCATCAAGCTTGATCCTTGCTTTGAGCCGTGAGACCTGGTTTGCCGCAAGCCCTGCGTCATTAAGGGCTATCTGCTGCGCGCGCTCCTCGCCTATTAGGAGATCATCGTCGCGAGTCTGGAAGATGAGATATATAACTCCGCCGGCGATAAGCGCCGCAATAAGTACGCAGATTATAAGGATATTTACACTCTTTTTCATGTCGTTCTCCGTTAAAATATGATAAACGATTATAGCATTTTTCCTGCCGTTTAGCAATATGCCTGTTTTTTTGAGTTTTTGTCCGAAAAGCGAATTTTTTCGGTTGACAAGCCGGGGTAATTCCACTATAATATTCAAGCGACTGTGGAGAGGTGCACTATGCTGCTTGATTTGAGACAGATAATTGAAGTTCCCGGAAAGAGTGTTCCGTTCAAATGCGAGCTGAACACGGAGGGCTTGGAATTTGACTCGATCAAAGAGTATAAGACCCCGCCCACGGCAGAAGGCAGAGTGTTTAATGAGGCAGGTATCCTGACACTCGAGGGTACCCTGACAGCCGAAATGACTTGCGTCTGCGACAGATGTGGTAAACTGTTTGACAGCAGCAAGGTGATGGACCTCCACGCCTTCATATCCGACAGAGAGTCTGAAGATCCCGAGGTCTTTGTTCTCGACGGGGACAATCTTGATCTCGATGAAACGCTCTCAACCCTTTTCGTCCTTGACATGGAAACGAAGTTTCTGTGCTCGGAGGATTGTAAAGGCCTTTGCTCCCGGTGCGGAGCCGATCTAAACCTTGGCCCCTGCGCGTGCGGGAAAGAAGTCGATCCAAGACTTGCTGTTTTGCAGCAACTGTTGGATAGTGATCAATAATATTTACGCTGACATGCAGCTATTATTCAGGAGGTGTCACCATGGCAGTCCCTAAGGGAAAAGTATCAAGACAGAGACGTGATAAGAGACGTTCGTCTCACTGGAAGCTCGAGGCTCCCGGCATCGTAAAGTGCCCCAACTGCGGCGAGTTCAAAATGCCCCACCGTGCGTGCAAGGCATGCGGTATGTACAACGGCCGCAAGGTTCTCACCGTTGATGAGAAGTAATTAAAATGCTAAGCTCAAGGAGGAATGGGTACAGGTACCCCTTCCTCCTTTTGCTTATTAAAGTGTATGAAAAACGACGTTATTTCAAAAATCGATAACGACAGTCCTCTGCTGCACAAGGCGCATATAGGCGATGAGATAGTCAGCATAAACGGAAACGTGATCCACGATGTTCTCGACTATAAATACTTCTCCTATGAGCCGGTGCTGCATATTAAGCTTCGCCGCAAGGACGGAACAGAGCATATCGTGCGTGTCGAAAAGCCCGAGGGGCGTGACCTCGGCCTTGAGTTTGCCGAGTATCTGATGGATAATCCCCGAAGCTGCGCCAACAACTGCGTTTTCTGCTTTATCGACCAGCTTCCGAAGGGCATGCGCAAGACGATGTACTTCAAGGACGATGACGCGCGCCTGAGCTTTTTGCTGGGAAACTATATTACGCTCACCAATCTGTCCGAGCGCGAGATTCAGCGCATAATCGACCTGCACATAAGCCCTGTGAACATCTCCGTTCACGCGACCGATCCCGAGCTTAGGGTGAAGCTCCTGCGCAATAAAAACGCGGGCAAATGCGTTGATATAATGCGCCGCTTTGCCGGCGGCGGAATCGTCATGAACTGCCAGATCGTCTGCTGTCCCGGACTTAACGACGGCAAGGCGCTTATGCAGACCATGCAGGATCTTGCGGCCATGTATCCTGCGGTGCACAGCGTGTCGATCGTTCCGGTCGGACTAACGAAATACCGCGAGGGTCTGTATCCGCTCGAGTCGTTTACGCCCGAGCACTCGGGAGAGACGATAGATATGGTCACGGCATTCGGCGACGAGTGCGTAAAAAAATACGGCACGAGGATATTTTTCTGCTCGGACGAAATGTATATCTGCGCGCAGCGAGAGCTGCCGGACGACGATTTCTACGAGGAGCACACGCAGCTTGAAAACGGCGTCGGAATGATACGCCTGCTCGAGCGCGAGTTCCGCGGTGCGCTCAGCCTTTCGCCGTATTTTGAAAAACTAATTTGTATTGCAGCGGAAAAGTATGATAATATAAATGGTAAGGTCTACGCCGTTCAAAACGACTTTTTCGGCCACGGAGTAAACGTTTCCGGCCTCATAACGGGGCAGGATCTCATTGCTCAGCTGCGCGGAAAAGACTTGGGCGAGCGCCTTTTCGTTTCGCAGAATATGCTGCGCCGCGACGAGCTTGATTTTCTCGACGATATTACGCTCGAGCAGGCCATAGATGCCCTCGGCGTTAAAATATACCCGATAGAATCGGACGGATTTGCCCTCTGGGATGCCATAAGCGGCGATAACCTGCCCGAGGTCAAAATACCCGTCCGCTCGCCCGAGCGGCAGCAGTACTATAAATATAATCAGAACTAATCAGAACGGAGGTTATCTTTATGTCAAAGCCTCTCATAGCCATAGTCGGCAGACCCAATGTGGGAAAGAGCATGCTTTTCAATAAGCTTTGCGGACGCAGACTGTCCATCGTCGAGGATACGCCCGGCGTTACACGCGACAGACTGTATGCCGAATGCGAATGGCTCGGAAGAAAATTCAACATCGTTGACACCGGCGGCATTGAGCCGACAACGGATAACGAAATACTCATGTTCATGCGCGAGCAGGCAAACATTGCGATAAACTCGGCGGATGTCATTGTTCTCGTCACCGATGTGCGCACGGGCGTGACGGCGGCGGACAAGGACGTTGCCAACATGCTGCTGCGCTCGAAAAAGCCGACGGTGCTTGCGGTCAACAAAATGGACTCGACCGGCAGAACAGACCCTGCCATATACGAGTTTTACGAGCTTGGCCTCGGAGATCCCATCGCGGTCTCGGCCGTTCACGGCCACGGCACGGGCGATCTGCTTGACGAATGCATGAAGTACTTTCCGCCCGAGGAAGAGGACGAGGAGGAAGATGACCGGATAAAGGTCGCCGTCATCGGCAAGCCGAACGTCGGCAAATCCTCGCTTGTTAACCATATCCTCGGCGAGCAGCGCGTCATAGTCAGCAACGTTGCCGGCACGACGCGCGATGCGGTGGACTCGGAGATAGATAATAAGTACGGAAAATATGTTTTTATCGACACTGCCGGCATTCGCCGCAAGAGCAGGGTAGACGAGCGGGTCGAGAAATTCTCCGTTATGCGCGCACAGATGGCTATCGAGCGTGCGGATGTGTGCATAATCATGATAGACGCGCGCGAGGGCGTGACCGAGCAGGACACCAAAATTGCCGGTCTTGCGCATGAATCGGGCAAGGCCAGCATAATTGTCGTCAACAAGTGGGATCTTGTCGAGAAAGAGACCGGCACGATGGAGAAGATGCGCAAGGAGGTCATGCGCGACTTGAGCTTCATGAGCTATGCGCCTGTGCTGTTTATCTCGGCAAAAACCGGCCAGCGCACCGACAGGATATTCGAGCTGGTCAATTTCGTAAACGATCAGAGCAACATGCGCATAACTACCGGTATGCTCAACGACGTTCTTGCCGATGCTCAGGCGCGCGTCCAGCCGCCCACGGATAAGGGCAGAAGGCTCAAGATATATTACATGACGCAGACCGGAATCAAGCCGCCCAATTTCGTCATTTTCTGCAACAGCCGTGAGCTGTTCCATTTCTCGTACCAGCGCTATATAGAAAATCAGATACGCGCGGTGTTTGGACTTGAGGGCACGCCTATACGCATGGTCATACGCCAGAAGGGGGATAAGCAATGACTCCCTTACTGCTTGCAGTTACTGCAATAATCGCTTATTCCTTCGGCAGCCTCAGCACACCGATCCTGTCCTCGCATATTTATTTTCACGAGAATGTTCTCAATTACAGTCGCGATAACGCCGGAATAACGCGTTTTTTGAAGCGCCATGGAGGGAAAGGCGTCGGCGTCATTGTGCTCATCGAGGCGATAAAGGTCATTGTTCCGGTGCTGCTGGGCAGCCTGCTCATGCTCATCGTTGACCAGTCGAAAATCGGCAGCGCGTTTGCGCTTTTCTGCGTTGTCCTCGGCACGAATTTTCCGATACTTTATCGCTTCCGCGGTGAGCACAGCCTGCTTGCCGTCGCGGTCGGAACATTCTTCGTCAGCGGCGAGGTCGCCTTTGCCGGCATAATCGTGTTTATCGTTGTGTATATATTCTCGCGATACATATCGCTGTCTGCGCTTGGTGCGATGCTTGTCATGTGCCTTGTTGCGATCATGAGCGTTGACGATACGATCGTCAGAAACATATATCTGCTCACCGGGCTTTTGGTTTTCGTCGAGTATCGCCGAAGCATTCCGCGCCTTATAAAGGGCAAGGAGAAAAAGTTCCGCTATAAAGAGGATGTGACGTATATGTTCGACGATGATTACGGCAGCGGGCAAAATTAATTTGAATTTTCAGTTGACAATATGCTCTCGGTCTGTTAAAATAACCAATGCGTCTGGGGGTATAGCTCAGCTGGGAGAGCGCTTGAATGGCATTCAAGAGGTCAGCGGTTCGATCCCGCTTATCTCCACCAAAAAACACCGCAACTTGTGTTGCGGTGTTTTTTTATCCCGACGCTCGACAGCTTTAATCTTAAAAACAGTGCAAAATTCAATGCAAGCCCCGACAGACTTCTGTCGGGGCTTTTTGCATATTAAGCGGTAAATTTATTACGGCCGGGGACTGCTCTGTCTCCGGCCGCTTTGAAGGGGGGGTGTAGAATATGCTCGTTAGCTGATGGAAATAGGAAGGAAGGGAGAATTACTTAAACGACATGTATAGTTACTGAACAACTTGGATGGCATTTGTAATAAGGCATAACGAACATACTTTAATGAGAGTCTTGCTGCGCAGCACCTGCAGCTGCGCGCATTATTATCCCACGCGACATATTATAGCACGCTTTTCGCTAATGTCAATACAAAAACGAGAAAAATATTTTTACAAAATGTTGGTTGTGTCATAAATATATCAAGCTTTTTAAGTATATCTCTATTATACTCATTTTTCGTGCCTGTTGCAAATTTTTTTGTAAAAGAGCAGTCCAACGAGGCTTATTACAAGCGTTATGGCGAAAACAGCGGCGGCAAACCAGTAGTTTGACGTGCCGAGCGCGTCGCCGCCGACGGTGGAGGTCACGATCGACGGAAGTCTGCCGAGCGAGCATATCAGTAGCCACAATGAAAGACGGATATCGGTGAGCCCGGCAAAATAGCACAGCAGATCCTTTGGCGTTCCGGGTATCATAAATATGATAAAAAATATGAAGTCGCGCTTAGGGGTGGTCTTCAAAAACTTTATGCGGTGCAGCTTTTCCTCTGAAAAGAAAACCTCGACCAGCGGAACACCGAAATATCTGACGAGCAGAAAGACCGTGATACTGCCGAGGGTGGATGCCGCTATGCACAAAAGTGAGCCTTCAACGGCGCCAAAGGCGTAGCCGGCGGCAATCTCGAACGGTTCGCCGGGTAAAACGGCGATCACGACCTGAAGAATGACCATGCCCATGTAGGCAAAGCGGCTCCATATGCCGTTATTGTCCACCCATTGACGGAATTTTTCAGGCTCCGATGCAAATCTGACAAGCGGAACGCCCGCAAGCCATATTATCAGTGCTATTGCGATAACGGCGATGGCTATCGCCGCTATGCCGACGTATTTTTGCTGCTTTTTGCTGAGATGTTTTCTGTCCATTGTTCAAAAACGAATAAGCCCGGCCGGGCCTTCATATATTAAAAGCGGTGATGAATGTGAAGATCAAATGGAAAAAGCTTGCCGTGAGCCTTGCCGCGCCGCTTGCCGTTGGCGGACTGTCCGCCCTTATTACAAAAGATAATATGCTGATGTTCGAGGTGATCGAAAAGCCGCCGCTTGCGCCGCCGGGGTGGCTGTTCCCGGTCGCGTGGACGATACTTTATATCCTCATGGGACTTGCGTCATACAGAGTGTGGACATCCGACGCCCGAAAGGCTCAGAAGCAAACGGCCGGCGTTTACTACGCCCTGTCGCTCGTTTTCAATTTCGGCTGGCCGATAATATTTTTCAATGCGGAAAAATATCTGGCGGCGTTTATCTGGCTGTGCCTGATGTGGATATTCACGCTTCTGGCGACTGTCCGGTTTTGGAAGACGGACAATGCGGCCGGATGGCTGATGCTGCCGTATCTCCTGTGGACGACTTTCGCCGGATATCTGAACATGGGAATTTACTTGCTTAACTGACGTGCTTTCTCAACGCGCTCGCGCAGAGCCTCGATGAAGATCGCGGCGTCAAGGCTGTACGCCATGCCGTCGAAGCCGCGGTCAAAGCCGGCGGCGATCCCTTCGACGGTTCCGGTGAAGAAAATGCACTTCTTGCCTGCCTTGCGGCAGGCTTTTATTATGCGGTCGATCGCAGCCTGAAAAACGGGGTTTGAAAAATCGCCCGGCATTTCCATGGAAATAGACAGGTCGAACGGGCCGACGAATATGCCGTCAACTCCGTCGAGTGCGGCGATCTCCTCGATGGATTCGAGCGCGCCGACGGTCTCGCACTGGGGGATTATGAGCGTTTCGGCGTTAAAATGTGCCATCGTGTCAGGCACGCTGCCAAGGCCGTCAAAGCCCCAGCCGTCCTTGCGCGAGGGGCAGAAGCCGCGCTGGCCGATAGGATAGTATCTGGCATAGGATATTATGTCCTTGACCTGCTGCACGCTATGCACGTTCGGAATGATAAGACCCTGTGCACCGACATCGAGAAGCTTGAGTATCGCCGGGCGGCTTATCTCACGCACACGGCACAGCGGCGTTACGCCTGCGTTTTCCGCGGCTCTTATGAGCCTCGCGCTGGTTTCGGCCTCAATTGGGGAGTGCTCATTGTCGATGATAACAAAGTCTATTCCGGTGCGCCCGGTGCATTCCATGAGATATTCGCTTGCGGTGTCGAAAAATATGCCGATCGGCTGCTGGCCGTTTTCGAGCTTTTGCTTTAAAGTGTTGTGCAAAAATATCATCCTTTTCAATAAACTGATACCATTATACAAACATTTTACACGATTTCAAGTTGTAAATTGTTAATTTAAATGATATCATCTAAATATAAAACGAATTATACTAGAGGTCATACATATGAGTGAGTTTTCGAGAGAGTATCTTGAGCTGCTGGCGGAAAAATATCCCGACGAGGCGGCCGTTTGCTCGGAGATAATTAATCTGCGCGCGATACTTGCCCTGCCCATGGGCACCGAGCATTTTATCAGCGATCTGCACGGTGAATACGCCGCCGTGCGGCATATACTCAACAACTGCTCCGGCGTTATATTGGAAAAGGTCTTGCGCCTTTTCGAGGCCGAGATAGGGGAGGAGCGCTGCCGAAGCCTGTGCACGCTTATCTACTATCCGCATGAAAAGCTCAGCGCGATGCGCGAAGCCGGCGAGTATACGCACGACAGGCTCAAAAGCGCGCTTACCATGCTGCGCACTCTTGCCGAAACGCTTTCAAGCAAATACACACGCAGCTATGTGCGCAAGCAGATGCCGCCCAAGTGGAGCTTTGTGCTCGATGAGCTTCTGCATATGCAGCGTGATGAGTATTCAAACCAGGTGCGCTATCATGACGCGATACTGGAGTCTATCATATCCACCGGCGCTGCCGACGACGTTATCACCGCGCTTTCGGATATCATTAAGCGTCTTGCCGTCGATAAGCTGCACATAGTCGGTGATATTTTCGACCGAGGCCCCGAGCCTGCGCGGCTGCTCGATGCGCTCATGGAGCATCCGAACATCGACATTCAGTGGGGCAACCACGATATTCTGTGGCTTGGCGCCGCGTCGGGAAGCCCGGCATGTATATTCACGGTGCTGAGAATATCGCTCGACTACGGCAACGCAAACCTGCTCGAGCGTCGCTACGGAATATCGCTCCAGCCGCTTTATGACTTCACGCGCAAATACTACGGTGAGGCAACGAAGAAAAACGTCAGTATCGCGTTGAACACCATCGGCTTCAAGCTTGAAGGCAGGGTCATCCTTCGCCACCCCGGCTACGGAATGAACTCTCGCCTGATGCTCAACCGCTGCGATTTTGAAAACAACACGGTCATACTCGATGATGGAGTGTATCCCCTTAACACGGATAAGTGGCCGACTATTGACAGAAACGATCCGTACAGCCTGAACGATGATGAGTTTGATCTGGTAAACGAGTACATAAACCTTTTCCGCGACAGTCAGTCGCTGCACCGCCATATGGATTTTATCTACCGCGTCGGCAGCACATACCTGTGCTGCAACGGAAATCTCCTGTACCACGGCTGCATACCGATGACCGAGGACGGCGAATTTGCGCGCGTGCGCCACGGCGGCGTGTGGTACTCCGGCAAGAGCCTCATGGACTATTCGGACATGGTCGTGAAAAATGCCTGGGCAAAGCACGATGAGTCGGCGCTGGACATGATGTGGTACCTCTGGTGCGGCAACGACAGTCCGTTCTCCGGTCGCGTGTTCCACACCTTTGAGCGCGGCGTTGTCGATGACGAGAGCACATGGGCAGAGCCGAAAAACCCCTATTTCAGCTTTTGGGAGGATGAGAAGGTCGTTGGCATGATCCTGTCCGAGTTCGGCCTTGATCCGGAAAACGGACATATCATAAACGGCCATACCCCCGTCAAAGCAAAGAAGGGCGAAAGCCCCGTAAAGGCCGGCGGGAAGCTGTTTATCATCGACGGCGGCTTCTGCGAGGCCTATCAGAAAACGACCGGCATCGCAGGCTATACGCTCGTTTTCAATTCCCACGGTCTGAAGATAAAGGCGCACAAGCCCTTTGAGGGCGTTGCTGCGGCAATAGACGATAACGCGGATATCGAGTCCGAGGCCGTGCAGGTCGAGCGTTTTGAGCGCCGCCGCTATATTGACGACTGCGACAGCGGCGCGCAGCTTCGCCGCAGGATACAGGCGCTTGAAAGCCTGCTTGCGGCCTACCGCTCGGGCGAGATACAGGAGAAAGAATAATGTTCACCGTAAATCTGTACTATACCGGCACAAAGAGCTATTAAATACAAATTAAAAATGCGATATTTAAAAGGCGTGGCCGATTTGGCCACGCCTTAAAGCTATCGTTTTTTATACAGAATTAGCTCCGGATCCGCGCCGTCTTTCCTGTAGGTGCAAACGAGCAGAAAATCGACATTCGCGATGATGCCGAAGCAGGTTTCCTTATCGAGCTTGCTTTCAAGCTGATTGCCGAGATATGTTTTGCCGTCGTCCAGGAATTTTGCGTGCTGCCCGTTCGGGAGCGTATACTCAAGATTAACGTATTTCCCAACGAGCGCGTTTAATCTCCGCACCTCCGGCATTCCGGCAATGTCAAGCGCGTTGAACTCGGCTATAAGTTGCTGTTTAAATTCCTCGAACTGCCCGTTGTCGCCGAGACTTTCGTGGTTTTTCCAGTAATCGAGCGTCGGCAGCAGCTGTTGCATGTATGAGCGCGCCTGCTCCTCGGTGAAGTCTTCGCCGGACATATTTTTCACGCAGACGTCGATAAGCTCGTCCATGTCGCTGTAGGTGTAGGTCCCGTCGGCGTAGCACCATTTGCAGTAGCTTTCGTTGAGCGAGCCGTCATTGTCTCGCCCGATGATCGAGTCATCCTCAAGCGGCATACAAAGATACCTATGAAATGCTTAATCTCTTCGGAGAGGTTCTTGAAAGAGCCAAAATGTCTTATGTCGAAGAAGTCAGCGACAAACAGCTTATCGAATCGGCAATCAACGGTGAGGAGGACGATGTGATTATCGCAGACTCCAACGGAGACCAGAACAAACAGCTGAATGATGTAACGGATATGATTAACCAGGGCTGTAATGTAATTGCTCTTTCCCCGATCAATTCTGAAGGTGTTCGGGCGACGCTTGAGTACTGCAAGGAAGGCCTCGGTCGGAATCTGAACGGTTCCGAGCTGGCGCATTTTCTTTTTGCCTTCCTTCTGCTTTTCAAGCAGCTTTTTCTTTCGCGTGATATCGCCGCCGTAGCACTTTGCAAGGACATCCTTGCGCATGGCCTTGACGGTTTCGCGCGCGATGATCTTGCCGCCGATGGCAGCCTGAATGGGAATCTCGAAAAGTTGACGGGGGATATTGTCCTTGAGCTTTTCGCACAGCTTCCTCGCTCTGGGATATGCCTTATCCTTGTGCGCAATGAAGCTGAGCGCATCGACCTGATCGCCGTTTAGAAGCATATCGACCTTAACAAGCTCCGAGGGCTTGTATTCGCTCAGCTCATAGTCAAGCGAGGCGTAGCCCTTCGTGCGCGCCTTGAGCGTGTCAAAAAAGTCGTAGATTATCTCGTTGAGCGGCATTTCGTATCGCAGCTCGACAAGGTGCGAGTCAAGATACTGCATGTCCTTATACTCGCCGCGCCTGTCCTGGCAAAGGGGCATAATGTTGCCTACATAGTCGTTCGGCGTTATGATCGACACCTTGACGTACGGCTCCTCGGCGTGCTCAATAACGCCGGGGTCGGGATAATTGTGCGGATTATCGACCATGACAATGCCGCCGTCGGTTTTGACGACCTTATATATGACGCTCGGCAGAGTTGTGACGAGGTCAAGGTCAAATTCGCGCTCCAGGCGTTCCTGAATGACCTCCATGTGCAGCATGCCCAAAAATCCGCAGCGGAAGCCGAAGCCGAGCGCAGCCGAGCTTTCAGGCTCGAAGGACAGGGATGCGTCGTTGAGCTGAAGCTTTTCCAGCGCATCGCGCAGATCTGGGTACTTGCTGCCGTCCTCGGTGTATATGCCGCAATAGACCATTGCGCGCGCCGGGCGATAGCCGGGCAGAGCCTCGGCGCAGGGGCTGGCTGCGGTCGTGACCGTGTCGCCCACCTGGGTGTCGGCAACGTTTTTGATGGAAGCGGTGAAGTATCCGACGTCGCCGGCCGTAAGCTCCGAGCACGGCTCAAGGCCGATCGGACGCATGTGGCCGACCTCGAGAACGCTGTATTTTGCACCGGTCGAGTGCAGCAGCACCTCGGTGCCCTTGGCGATGCGGCCGTCAAAAACGCGCATGAAAACGATAACGCCGCGGTAGCTGTCATACTGGCTGTCGAAGATAAGAGCCTTGAGCGGCGCGTTTACGTCGCCCGTCGGCGCAGGAACGTTTGCGACGATATCCTCGAGAACGGATTCGACGTTTATGCCGTTTTTCGCGCTTATCTCCGGCGCGTCCATGGCGAGAATGCCGATGATATCCTCGATCTCGTGCTTTACGCGCTGAGGATCGGCGGCAGGGAGGTCAATCTTGTTTATAACGGGCAGTATCTCAAGCTCGGCATCGAGCGCGAGATAAGTGTTGGCAAGCGTCTGCGCCTCAACACCCTGAGAAGCGTCTACGACCAGCACAGCGCCCTCGCAGGCTGCCAGCGAGCGGCTGACCTCGTAGTTGAAGTCAACGTGTCCCGGCGTGTCGATAAGGTTCAAAACATAGGTCTCGCCGTTTTCGGCCTTGTAGTTTAAGCCGACTGCGCGCGCCTTGATGGTAATTCCGCGCTCGCGCTCAAGATCCATGTTGTCAAGGATCTGATCCTCCATTATGCGCTCCTCGACAGCGCCGCATATTTCTATCAGTCTGTCGGAAAGAGTGCTCTTGCCGTGGTCAATGTGAGCAATTATCGAAAAGTTTCTAATGTGATCCTGCGGTATCATGTCAGTTCCTCCAAAGCGGCCTCGGTCTTGTTCGCAAGGCTGCGCATTTCCGCGATGAACACGCGCGCAATGTCTGCGCCGCGGTCAACTCCGTCGGGGTTAGGCGAGCGGCCGAGAAGATAATCGGCCGTTACATTATAATAATCGCACACGCGGCAGACAAAGTTAAGACCCGGCTCGCGCGCGCCGTTTTCATAGTGGCTCAAAAGCGCCTGGCTGATGTTAAGGTCGGCGGCAGCCTTGCGCTGGCTCAGGCCGGCCGTGCGGCGCAGCTCGGAAAGTATCTGTGCGAAGCTTTTTTTATCGTATTCGTACATTATATATATTTCTCTCCCCAAATGATTACAGTTTGTATATTATACATGCGAGATCGCGGTTTGTAAATAGAAATCGGGCTAAATACTTGAAAAATATTCGCGGTAGTGATAAAGTGGTATTCGGAATTTTTTGCGGCCAAAATGCCGCATTAATGGAGGAAAATAAAATGTTTGAAAATCTTATTGAAGTTCTCAAGAACGATCCGAGAAAGATCGTCTACACCGAAGGCAGCGACGCTCGCATCCTCGAGTCGGCAGCCCGTCTGAAAAAGGACGGCTTCCTGACCCCGATCCTCGTCGGCAACGTCGATGAGGTCAAGGCAGCGGCTGCAAAGGGCGGCTTTGATATCGAAGGTCTTGAGATCCTTGATCCTGCAACCTACGAAGGCATGGACGCAATGGTCGATGAGATGGTCGCACTGCGCAAGGGCAAGATGAGCGCAGAGGACTGCCGCGCGGCTCTTGCCAAGGGCAACTACTTCGGCACCATGCTCGTCAAGATGGGCGTTGCTGACTGCCTGCTCGGCGGCGCAACCTACTCCACCGCAGACACTGTCCGTCCGGCACTCCAGCTCGTTAAGACCAAGAAGGGCGCACACCTCGTGTCCTCCTGCTTTATCATGATCCGCGGCGACGAGACCCTCGCAATGGGCGACTGCGCGATCAACATCGACTATCAGGATACCGTCGATAAGGAAGGCAACGTTACCTTCACCGCAGCTCAGAAGCTGGCAGAGGTCGCCGTCGCAACCGCAGAGACCGCTAAGGTGTTCGGCATCGACCCGAAGGTCGCAATGCTGTCTTACTCCACCAAGGGCAGCGGCAAGGGCCCCAATGTTGACCTCGTGCGCAATGCTACCGAGGAAGCAAAGAAGCTCGCTCCGGAGCTGAAGCTTGACGGCGAGATGCAGTTTGACGCAGCCGTTTCTCCCGTTGTCGGCCAGCTCAAGTTCCCCGGCTCTCCCGTTGCAGGCTATGCAAACACCTTCATCTTCCCCGAGATCCAGTCCGGCAATATCGGCTATAAGATCGCAGCACGTCTCGGCGGCTTTGCGGCATACGGTCCCATCCTTCAGGGCCTGAACGCTCCTATCAATGATCTCTCCCGCGGCTGCAACGCAGAGGAAGTCTACCAGATGTCCATCATCACCGCAGCGCTCAAGTAATACATACAGCATTAAAAATGCCGCTCGTCAGAGCGGCATTCAGCGTGTCAAAAAAGTCTTTGACTTTTTTGCACGCTTCAAAAACGCCACATTTTTTGTGAAAACAGGTTTTCATAAAAAATCTCGCTGCGCTCGTCAAAAAGCCTGATAAAACTGATCAATCAGTTTTTCAGTCGTTTTTGATGGCTATGATCCAATTGCGAGCGGGGGCTTACCCCCCCTCGCGCTCCCCCGCTGTACACTTGTCTTTACGAAACAGGCTGTAGTGCTCCATGTCTACATGGAGCCCATTTTATAAGTGAAAGGAATGAGGTTATGGAGCTTTATACGAACGCCAGATTCATCTCCTGCGAAAAGGAAAACCGCATTTACACCGCGATGGCGGTAAAGGGCGGTCACATCGTGTGGCTCGGCGATGAAAGCAGCATCCCTCCGCGCTACGGCAAGGCAAAACGGGTCGATCTCGGCGGCGCGACGGTAACGCCCGCGTTCGGCGACACGCATATGCATTTCGGCTCGCTGTGCGTTTTCGAGAACACATTCTATCTCATGGATGTCAAAAATTTTGCCGAAGCAAAGGCGGCGGTCAGGCGCTATGCCGACAGTCACCGGAAAAACAAGGTGCTCATGGGCTACGGCTGCACCGCGAACACCGTTGCCGAGCATCGGCTGCCCGAAAAGCGCGATCTTGACGACTGGACGGAGCGTCCGCTCATGGTCATGAAGTACGACGGTCATGCTGCCGTGTGCAACAGCGCAATGCTGGCACTGCTGTCGGATAAGGTGAAATCCGATCCCGGCTGCAATACCGAGACCGGATGGCTGTACCAGTCGGCGTTTTATAACGGCGTGAACGAGGCGACGGCGTATATCCCCACGATGGATATTATACGCGGTCTCTCCGGAGGCGCGGAGTACCTTGCGTCGGTCGGCATCGGGCTCGTGCACACCGTTGAGGGCGTGGGCTTTGCAAACGATCTGGATATAGACATGATAAAAATACTCGCACCCGGCCTGCCGCAGGCGTTCCGCATATTCTTCCAGACCATGGACCTCAAGGCCGTGAAAAAGCACGGCTTCAAGCGCGTCGGCGGCTGCTTCAAGCTTGCCCTCGACGGCTGCTTCGGCTCAGAGGACGCGGCGCTCAAGGAGCCGTACGCGAACGATCCGAACAACTACGGCGTTTTGAATTATCCGCAGGAGCGCGTGAACGAGTTCGCCATCGGCGCAAACCGCGAGGGCTGGCAGATAACCATGCACGCCATAGGCGATGCGGCGGTGGAGCAGTGCATAACGGCATATGAGGCGGCTTATGCCGATAAGCCGTGGGACGATGCGCGCCATGTGATGATCCATGTCTGCCTTGCAAGCGAGGAGCAGCTAAAGCGCGCGGCAAAGATAAAGCTGTGCATAGCCGCGCAGTCGCCGTTTATATATTGGAAGCAGGAGCCGGACGAGTATCTGTGCGCGGTGCTCGGCAGAGAGCGCACTGACAGACTAAACGCGCTGGGAACGATGCACCGCCTCGGACTTGTCGTAGGCGACGGCTCCGACGGACCGTGCACGCGTCCAAAGCCCCTGTACGGTATGGCGTGCTCCGTAAATCATCCCAATCCGGACGAGCGCATATCGCGTCTCGACGCGCTGCGCATGATAACGGCAAATCCCGCGTATATGAGCCATGAGGAGAATAAACGCGGCACTCTTGCACCCGGTATGATTGCCGATTTCGTCGTTCTCGGCGATGATCCGCTCACCGCGGAGGATATAGCGGGCATCGAGGTCAAGGCACTCTATCTGCACGGCAAGAAGCATGTTGCAAAAAAGATAGGCGTCGCCGGACTTCTGGCTCGGGCGATCATAAAACGGATCACCCAAAGAGAATACATATGACAAAAAAAGCTCCCCCATCAGAGCGGCATTTTTTCATGCTTATTTTCTTTGACTGCTTTCAGCATGCTGTAAAAAGGCAGAATGTACAGAAAACTTGCAGCCAACAGGCCGGATATAGGCGCGCCTATAGAATCGAGAGGGACAGAAGCTGCTATCGACCATGGGATGAGCGCCGGAAGCACGATAGCAGTGTCTTCAATGTAAAGGGCGAGGCGCTGCCTGTCGTTTTCCGTGTTGCGGCAAAGCTGATGTGTGAGCATGATGGCAAGCGTTTGGTTGCAGCTTATAACTGATGCCATTGCGGATGTCACGAGGACGGCGCCGAAAGCACTGATCTTTCTGCTGAGGGCTTGGATGCGCTCGCGTATCTCGCCGAGCATCCCCGTGCCGGAAAAAATACCGGCGTATGTGGACGAAACGATAATTATCGCAATGCTGCGCAGCATCGAAGCTATACCGCCGCCGTCAAGCAGCGCAGCCACCTGAGAGCTCTGCGCGTGAAAGCCGGCTGCGGCTATGCCGAGTATATTGGTTGCCGTGAATTTTTGAATTGCGGAGCACAGCACGGCGGCTGAGATTATGCTCACCGTCATGGTTATCTGCACACGGATCTTAAAAACAGACATCACTATGACCAAAACTGCCGGTATCAGGCAGAGCCAGTGCAGCTGCAGCTCCTGCGAAAACAGGTCGCTCAGATCCGGAACATCTCCGCCTGAGTGTAAACTGATCCCGGCCAGAGTGTAAAGCACACAGCAGACGATAAACGGAATCAAGGAGCGGCGCAGCATGCCGCGGATATTCGAGAAAACATTGGTCTCCGTAAGCTCGCTGACAAGCAGCGCGCTTGTTGACATGGGCGATGCCCTGTCGCCGAAATATGCCCCCGACACTATCGCACCGCCGAGAAGCACCGGGTCTGCGCCCATAGCGATACCCATAGTCATGCTGATAACGCCCATGGTTGCAGCTGTGCCGAAGGCCGTGCCGGTCAGCAGTGAAACACCGCAGTTTAGTATAAAGCTCATGAGCACCACGGTTTTGGGATGTATAAGCGATGCTGCATAGCTGATGATGGCCGGTATCGTTCCGGCAGCGCGCCAGAGCGCAGTGAGCATACCTATAAGAATAAGACTTAAAATGACGTTTTTGGCGGTTTTAATGCCGTCGAGCATCATTTTGAATATGCTTTTAGCTCCATACCCCATTTTGAATGCGCACAGAGAGAATATCAAGAGTCCGGCCAGCAGCGCGTAAATTACCGAAACGTTAAGTATGACGCAGACTATGAGCGCCGCGGCAAACAGGCCGAATGCAGCCAGGTGCATCTTTATCACCCCCAGCGTGATATGGTAGCACAAGCGCTGCTGCTTGTAAAACGTTAAAAATAATTATATAATATGAAAAAACGGCATAGCTGGTGGGGGCATATGGACAGAGAAGAATACATGGAGTACGCACTTGCGCTTGCATCTCGCGCGGCCGAAGAAGGGGAGATACCCGTCGGCTGCGTCATAGCAGATGCGGACGGAAATATAATCGGACGAGGCCGAAACAAGCGCGAGGAGAGCCACGACGCAACGCATCATGCCGAGATCGAGGCCATACGCGAAGCGTGCGGCTCAATCGGCGATTGGCGGCTGGGCGGCTGCACGATATATGTCACGCTTGAGCCTTGCCCGATGTGCGCCGGGGCGATAATAAATTCGCGTATCCCAACGGTCGTTTTCGGCGCAAAGGACGAAAACACCGGCTCGTGCGGCAGCGTGATCAATCTGTTTGAAGAGCGATACGGACACAAGCCGGCAATCTACGGCGGCGTCTGTGCCGATTCATCGGCAAGACTGCTGAGGGATTTTTTTAAAAAAGCAAGATAAACAAAAAAGCTCCCCGCTTGGGGAGCTTTTCTTGATGCGTAAATTAGGCTTTGACGGTGCCGTCGGGATTAAACAGGGGAAGATCGCCCAGCACGATGATATCATCGCGCTTCTGAGCCGCGCCCTCGGCCAGAACGGCCATTCTGCCGACTATGCTGCCGCCTGCACGGGTGACGAGCTCTTCCATTGCTCGGAGGCTTTCGCCGGTAGATATAACATCATCAACGATGAGGATGCGCTTACCCTTGATAAGCTCGGCATCGGCCGTGTCGATAACAAGGCGCTGCACGTCCATTGTGGTGATGGACTTGACGTGGACTTCAAATACCCCGCTCATGTAAGCCTTGGGGCCTTTTCTGGCGAGAAAATATTTCTCCGCGCCGCTCTGACGCGCCATTTCGTAGAGAAGAGGAATGGCCTTTGCCTCCGGAGCGATAAGATAATCATATTCGGGAGCTCTCTTGAGCAGCTCGGCTGCGCAGTGGACGGTCAGCTCAACATCGCCGAACATGACAAATGCGCCTATGTAGAGGTCGTCGGTGACCTTGCATAGGGGCAGCTCGCGTTTTAAGCCGGCAATGTCCATTTCGTAAGTCATTTCATGTCTCCATTCTGCTGAAAACAGCATTCCGCAGTTATCGGCCGCCGGTCGCCGTAATCTATAACATTAATATTTTACAGTATATATTCAAAAAATCAAGAGCAAAGCGGATTTTTTTTCTTGCAGAATATTTATTGATGTTTACATGTGAGTTTACACGCGAGTGTGAAGAGAGCTAACGTCTGTGTTAAGAATCGTTAACACAGAAGCGACTGTCAAAAAATCGACATTTGTGATATAAAGTGAATTTTAGTAATATCGGCTATGAATAAATCTCATATATTGTGGAAGTTGCACAAAACTTTAGCGAGTAAAAGCAAAAGTTAATATTTAAACAGCGAAAAAGTATTGAAAAATGTGTGAATATAGTGTAAAGTCTGTTTATAAATTTGGCGAGTCGTTAATGAGAAGTTAACATATCGCCGGTTTTGTACCGCGTGCAATTTGCGGTAAAGGAAAATAAAGGAGAGAAAGTTATGGAAAACAATCGCGCTTCTTTTGGCTCCAACCTTGGTTTCCTGATGGCAGCTGTCGGTTCGGCAGTCGGTCTGGGCAACATTTGGGGCTTCCCGTACAAGATGGGTATGAGCGGCGGCTTCGCCTTCCTGCTCGTTTACCTCGCCTGTTGCGGCTTATCGCAAGCTCAGCAAGAAGTTCACCTGGATGGGTTACATGGCAGTTCTGGTACCGTTCCTGGTCCTCTGCTTCTACTTCGTCCTCGGCGGCATGGTCATGCGCTACGCTCTCGGCTACCTGACCGCTATCTTCGGCTGGAACACCTGGAACGTTGCTGATATCTCCGAGTTCTTTGGCACATTCATCATCAACGGCGGTCAGATGATCCTCTGGACCGCGATCTTCATCGCAATCAACGTATTCATCGTTGCAGCAGGCGTTGCAGAAGGCATCGAGAAGTTCTGTAAGATCGGCATGCCCGCTCTGTTTATCATGCTTCTTATCGTCATCGTTTACGTTGCTGTTCAGCCCGGCGCAATGGACGGCTACAAGTTCATGTTCGGCTGGAACGTTGAACCGCTCAAGGAAGACTTCCTCAAGGTCCTCAAGACTGCGGCAGGCCAGATGTTCTTCTCCCTGTCCCTCGGCATGGGCGCTATGATCACCTACGGCTCTTACCTGAAAAAGCAGGAGAGCATTCAGAAGAACGCAGTCATCATTGTTATCTGCGATACCCTCGTTGCGATCATGGCCGGCATGATCGTTATGCCTGCTTGCTACGCATTCCTCGGCGGCGAGACCAGCTCCGGCCCGGGACTCCTGTTCCTGTCTATGCAGATCGTCTTCGACAAGATGGGCTACGTCGGCAACATCATGGGCTTCCTGTTCTACGCCCTTGTTTTCATCGCAGCAATTTCTTCTTCCTTCTCCCTGCTTGAGGTCATTACCTCCTTCAAGGTTGACCAGAACGTTGCAGAGGGCAAGGCTCCCGGACGCAAAAAGTACGCTATCCTCGCAGCCGTCATCGTCTTCGTATTCTGTCTGCCCACCTGCCTTGACGGTCTGGGCGCCGGCACCAACGGCGGCGCAACCATCGGCAGCCCGGCAGATATTCTCGGCATGCACTGGGCAGAGGCCGGCGATATCAGCGAATTTGCCGACGGCACCAATTACTATGTGAAGGGTGATGACGGCATCTACTCCAAGGTAGACACCGCGGCTGTCGCATTCGACGCATCCGAGACCTATTACCTGAACACCGCAA
>MNSZ01000076.1:9459-9856 GCA_001916715.1 Firmicutes bacterium CAG:24053_14 | reverse complement strand
GTCTGGCCCACGCTGATCCTGCGCAGCAAGGAAAACTATACACTCTCCCTGGCCATGCAGCTGTTCAGCAGTTCCGAGGCCGGCACGGAATTTACCACCGTCATGGCCATGGCCGTGATCTCCATGCTGATCCCCGTTGTGCTGTATCTGATCTTCCAGCGCTATATTATGAGCACCTTTGCCTCTTCCGGCATCAAGGGCTGAACGAGAAAGGACACCTTCTATGTCTGATAAAAATACGATCATTTTTGACCATGTGGAAAAGACCTACCAGAAAAATACCGTCATCCGGGACCTGAACCTGACGATCCCCGCCGGCCAGCGGCTGATCCTGCTGGGTCCCTCCGGCTGCGGCAAGTCCACCACGCTGCGGATGATCGCCGGTCTGGAGGAGATC
>MNSZ01000076.1:0-9417 GCA_001916715.1 Firmicutes bacterium CAG:24053_14 | reverse complement strand
TGGAGCGACTAACGGGAGCGAAACCCAAAAAGAAAGACATGACCTGCGGTCATGTCTTTCTTTTTGGTGGAGCGACAGACCCCAGAAACGAACTCTGCGGCATCCTCCTCAACATCGGCCAAAAGGCCCTCCGTGACCTCTACCGGCCTGTCACTTGAGTTGAATATCACAGTGAGCCGCCCATCATCATACAGATAAACAGCATTGACCATGACGGCAATTATAGCCCGCCGGTAGGTTATATCATTGATGTCACCATCCCGGAGCTTGGTGAGGAAAAAGGCAATCTCAGGCTCTTTTAGGTCCAGGCACTTTGCTTTCTCCATGAGTATTTGACGATCAATTCCCTCTATGCTGCTTTCTAATTTTGCTATCTCATTGAGCAAAGTTTCTGTGGCTTTTCCATACTTGAGGGCATCCACCAAATTAGCTTTTTGCTTTTCGATGTCACGGCGCTGGCGCTCCAAACGTCTATATTCACTGCTCTCTTTCTCTCGTTCACAAAGAGCTGCAACCGCTTTTGAAATCTTACTGATATTCTCATCGGTGAGCTGTGCACGGGCCAGAGCGATGACACGATCTTCAATATATTCCTTTTGCACATTTTTCTTGCTACACAACTTTTTCTTTCTGCCGTTGCAGGTGTAATAGTTGTGTATCGTCCCAGTCTTTGATGTCCCGCTTATGCCGGTCATCATTTCCCGGCAATGCCCACAAAACAGCTTTGTTGTCAGCAGATATTCCTCTTTGGCTCTCGCTCTGGCGGGAGCCTTTTTGTTTTTCTCCATCATTTCTGCCACCCTGTTGAATAACTCATCAGAAACTATCCGAGGGATGCCGCCGGGCGTTTCTGTCCCCTTATATGTGTAAATGCCAATATAGCGCTTGTTTGTGAGCATCTTACGCAGGGAGTTTTTATTGAAATCAGCGCCGGTGGAGGTCTTTATATTCTGCTGGTTGAGCTCCGTGATGATCTGCGCCACTGTCATGCCAGAGGCGTACATCTCAAATATCTTGACAACCGTAGGAGCTGTGTCCTCATCTATCTGGTAGTGCTTCGTTTCATCAACCTTGTACCCAAGGGCCGGACGGCCACCTGTTGCCAAGCACTTTGACCCACTCATATCCATTCCCCGGCGTATCTTCTGCGAAAGGTCCGCACTGAAATATTCTGCAAAGCCCTCAAGAATAGCCTCGTGTAGCACACCGGCGGGGTCGTTAGAAATGTTTTCACGAACGGATACCACACGGACACCGTTCCTTTTGAGCTTCTTTTTATTGATTGCACTGTCATAGCGATTGCGGCTGAAACGGTCAAGCTGATAGACTAACACAATTTCAAAGGTGTGTTTCTCGCTATCAACAATCATCCTTTGAAAGTCAGGCCTGGCATCCGTCCTGGCGCTGAAAGCTCTATCAATATATTCTCCAATGACAGTATAGCCCTCCCGCTCCGCAAAATCATAGCAAGCCGCAAGCTGCCCCTCAATAGACTGCTCCGTTTGAGAGTGGCTGCTAAACCGTGCATAGATAACAGCGGGTATCATATAGGGCTCATCTCACTTTCACAATGAAAACTCAGCATCCAGGCGCTTTTGGATATATTCCTCTTTCTTAGCATCGGCATCCTCAAGCACCTGGTGGATGATATTTGCCAGCTTAGAATACTCAATTTCTATTCTCAGGTCCGGGTCATCCGGGTCCTCAATTCTGGAAATATAGTAGATGTCCTTGTCGGCATCACCGGAGGTGCAGCTTGCGTGAGCAATGCTCAAGCCAGCAGTACTGAGCGTGTCACAGATCAGCTCATACTCATCCTCCGGCTCATTCACGCTCACAAGCGCATCTACAGATACATTCAAGGCGTTTGCAATAGCTTTCAAAACATCAATATCTGGGCGGCGTTTCCCAAGCTCATACTGCTGGACAGTACCAGTTGCCAGCCCCAGGATAGCCGCAAGCTCTTTTTGTGTCATCTTTTTCTGCTTTCTGGCGGCTGCAATTCTTGGACCTAAAACCACATAAATCACCTCATTTTAGAGTGTAGCACGCTTTTCACCATTTGGCAATCAAAAAGAATGTGAAAAGCCTCTTGACACATTCAATATGACTATGTTAGTATATGAACACAGTCATACTGAATGTGTTTCTTTTGCGGAGGTGAGCAAATTGAAAGCCAACAAGGAAAAAATGGAGCTGGCATTGGCCAGGGCGTGCATGAATACGGCTGATTTGGTTTGCATGACTGCGATGCCGGAGCCGACTGTTAAAAAAGTCTTGAGTGGGCGCAATGTGAGGCCGGTCACGCTGGGGCGAATTGCCAAGGCCCTGGGCGTTGACCCCGCAGAGCTTATCAGCACAGAGGGGGCATAACTCATGCAGCCGATGGTCACCCTGTCCGGCGATCAAGCGGCAGCTCTGGCGGCAGTATTCTTTCCCGTTATCCGGGAGTATGTTGACGCTCACCGTGAGGAATATGAGCTTTTCCTGAAAGAATGGGAAAAAGCCCATCAGGAGGTGAGCACGCAATGAAAATAGATGTCAACCGCCTGGAGCTTGCTATGCGTTATCGTGGACTGAGCAATAAAGAGGCCGCCAGTGTGGCGGGCATCCAAGCAACTTTACTCTCCAGAATAAAAGCACGGGGCTCATGCAGCCCAGCAACAGGCCGCAAGCTGGCTCAGGCCCTTGGCTCAGACATCATCATACATCCGGGCTCTGAGCCCTCCGCAGACGCAGAGGCAGTCTGGCATGAATATCTCAGCCAGATTAAGAGCTTGCAACTGCCGCCTGAGGACGATGTGCAGCCGCTTGAGCTTAGGATTTATGCTTTTGTGCAGGCCAGAATACTCCCGCACTGGGAGCGCTTGAACATTTATCAACGGCGGGGGTTCTGGCTGGCCAAAGAGAGCTTTGATGCCCGCTATGCAGTCGAGCGGGTCAAAGTTTGTCCGGCAGAAATATGGTGTGAACTTCTCCAGCGTGATCTGAATGAAATGAGCAACAAAGATGCCACCCATATCAACAGCATCATTGTCACTGTTCCTGGCTGGAGTAGAGCAGGTAAGCCTATGCGTTTTGGCCCCTATGGGGTGCAGCGTGGATGCATCAAGTGTAACAATCCGGCGGAAAACAGATAATTATTGTTACATTTTATTATATGTTTGCTTTTCTGAAATCTGAGATTGTTACACTTCATTCCTTAAATGTTCCGGGCGGGCTCAAGTGGAACATGTTACACCAAATTCCAAATGTTCCGGCTTGAATGTTCCGGCCAAACCCATTGAAAAACAAGGCTTTTTGAGCAAAAGGATAATTGTTACACTTGAAATTTCTATGTATGTCAAAACAGAGAAAATAGATAATTTAGATAAGAAAGTGTAACAGTTACAAAATTATCTAAATTATCTAATCACCCAGTATAGAGCTATCAAGGAAAACATGTAGACAAGCCCCTAAATGTTCCGGCGGGAGGTGACTTTCAAATGACCGAACAGGAGAGATCGCGGGCGCTGCTTGACCAACTGTTTTGGATGCCAAAGCATATACGCTGTGGGCTGACCACCACTTTTCTGCGGGACTACGCCATGCGGCACAATCTTCCGAGTGATGCCTTGGAAAAAGAGGCAATGCGCCGAGTTATGTATGGCCAGTATAAAGTATTCCACCGCTTTGGTAAGCAAACGGTTTTTAAGCTAAACGGCCACCGTCTTGGTAGGACAACAAAGGAAAAACGAAAGCGGGCCCTCTGAGCTGCTGCAAACACCCCAGAGGACCCGCAGTGCTCCCAAGTGCTGCAAACGCTTGAGAGGCAGTGCACAAATACTACAACCGCTAAATTATAGCACCTATGCGCTCCTATCGTACCATACAGAGCGCCGTGGTGCAAGAGGAGGAATACATACATGGACACCGTGTTTGTTAATATAGCAGAGCTAAAATTCTGGAGAAGCAGCCAAGGTTTCAAGAGTGCCAGACAAGTTGATGCTGTATTACACCGTCAAGGAATCTCCCTTTGTTATCGTTCTGTAGAGCAGCGCAATAAGGCCGGTCAAGAAAAGCGCATCCGTGCAGACCACGCCTCAATTATCTCTGAATTTTTACACATCCCGCAGAACACTATTTTTTCATCTGTGCCTGTTAAAGCGCCTTCCAATGAGGGTAGCATCTGCTCTTGGACCTCCTCAATGCTTTATCTGACCTTAGCTGATCTGCGGCGGCTTTCTGATTTACACGATGATATTGAACAGAGCGCCCAAAGTCTGCGGCGGCTGAAAGGTAACACTCCACATACCGCCGCACTTAGAGCCGCCATTCTTTGCGATATGCAAGAAAGAAAATCTCTTTACAAGCAAGAACGCAAAAAAGTAGAGCGCTATATATCTGAGATTGATGATGAATACATCCAGCGTATCATCAGGCTCCGCTTTTTGGATGGACTTTCTTGGTGCAATGTTGCTGCACAGTGCTATGCGTGTAAGGAAACAGTGCAGGCTAAAGCATTTCAATACATATACGCCAGATGTGGCCGCTGTTATGGCACCGCCAGCAAAAAAAGGGGGCTTAACAATGCAACAGATGTCTAAAGATGAGCTTGAAATACTTATCATACGCTGTCAGTGCGGAGATACACGCCCGTTGTTGGTGATTTGGAATAATGTGCAGGCGCTTATAACAAATTGTGCCGCTTCATTTCTTCAAAGCTCAAACAGCATTGCGGGTGTCACCTTTGAGGATTTACACCAAGAAAGTTATTTTACGATGCTCAAAGTCATCAAGGCCTGGACACCAGAAAGCAACTTTTATGGACTGATGAAAGTCGCTTTGCGAAATGACTTTATCCGGTTAACGGGGCAATGCACCTATCAAACCGCTAAGGCATTAAACCGGGCCACAAGTCTGGACGCACCTTTGCGAACAGGCACAGATGCGGGTAATGCAGGTACACTGTCAGAACTTATTCCTGATACAAAAGATGATGCTGGGGAGATATTGCACATTTTGTGGCTTGGTGAATTGCGATTTGCTTTAGAACAAGCACTCTCTTGTGTAACCAAAGAGCAGGCCGCCGCTCTCTGGAGAAAATATGGCGGTAAGGAATTATCTGCAAAGGAAAAAGGACTTGCCCGTATCGGACTGTCTCGCCTCAAACGGGATCCCCGCACATTTAGCCTCCTTGAGAGTTTCATGGACACTTTGGCATAAAGGCGGTGATTGCATGTCTAAACCACGGCGGTCAATCAGCCCCGCTCAGGCAGCCAGGCTCAAAGCGCTCCGGCGGGAGCGGGGCATCACCCAAGAACGGCTTGCAGAGATGGTAGGGCGTACAGAGCAGTGCATCCGCCTTTATGAAAATGCCCGGCTTGGTATCTCACCTCAAATGCTGGAGGCTCTGAGAAAGGCCCTGGGCGCAGGCAGCAGCCACTTGTGAAAACTTGGGCCGTTTCTTAATCAGCGCACCTAAGAAAAGTTAAGTTTCGAGGAAACGGTCGTGTTTATCTCCGTTCCAGATCAGCACAAAAAAGACCACCTCCGCAGAGATGGCCCCTTTTGGTCTGGGTATTCACTTGCAAGATTATTCTATCAAAAGGGGGCAGAGATTGCAATGACCAATGAGGAGTTAGTTGAAAAAATACAACAGGGCGAACGGGATTTGCTCCCAGAACTCTGGGAACAGGTGCGGCGCTATCCGTATGCCATAGCCTCCCGTCAATGTGATTTTATGGGTGGCACCGCCCGTGTAATAGGCTCAGAAAGTCTGGAGCTGGATGATCTCATGCAGAGCGCCTATGTTGCCATGCTTGAGGCTGTGGAAACATTTGATGCAACGCAGGGAGCATCATTTATCAGTTATCTCACCTACTACTTGAAAAAGCAATTTGCCAAAACCAAAGCAAATGCCTCCGGCTGGAGCTGGAGCGCTTATAAGCGTTCTGAAACTGAGAAACTACTGCTCAAACAGTGTGAAAATGCTGGGCTCCCTCCGCCTGAGCTGAAAGTACACCTCGGAGTTTCCAGCTTAAATGCGTCCATTTGCGACGGGGACGATGGTGACCCCACCGAGCTTGGTGACTTTGTTGCGGATCCCAGTGATGCCTATGCAGATGTTGAGGATGCCATATACCAGCAGCAGCTCCATGATAAGCTGGATGAGGCTATGGCGGTGCTAACTCCATCTCAGCGGCAAACCATTGAGGCTGTTTATTATCGAGGTCTGTCACAGGAAAACACTGCGGCAGAGCTTGGTGTAAGCCGTCAGTACTGCTCCCGCATAGAACAGACCGCAATGCAAAGACTGCGGCAGCATGACATCCGCAATAAGCTGGAGGAGTTTGTTGACTTCCGAACGCCTTTTTATATGCATGTTGGTGTGCAATCGTTCCAGAACACTGGCAGCTCTGCCGTGGAGCGCATAGTGGAAATGCGGGAACGCTTTAGAGATCAGAGTTGGTGGATGGTTGACGGAGATGCTTGCGTGCAGAAATCATTAGAGCGTGTTGCTGCGGGGCGGGCAAAGATGCAGAAAGGAGAATGATATGTCAGGGCTTAGATTATCTGAAAAACAGCAGCAGTTTGTAATTGAATACATAGACTGCGGTGACGCACAGCTTGCCGCCACAAGAGCTGGATATGGCCGCAACATTCAACACCGTGCAGAGGTGTTGATGTCCAACCCCTATATTGTGCGGGAAATTGCCCGCCAGCAGCACTTATTGGAGCAGGCCACTGTCATCAAGGGCTGGTATGATTATCTCCAGGCCAGAAAGCGTGGCAACCATGATTAAGGGCCGGTTTACCTTTGAACGCACAGAGCAGGGCCAGCGTGAGCAGATGGTCCTCATCCGGCAGCTTGCACCCCTGCTGGAGCCCTATGGCAGGGTCAAGGTGCAGGATGACAACACCAAGCCCTATGTGTATCTCTATGTAGAGCTCCACACCCCAGAGGCTACTACGGAAAAATATTTATAAATTTTCTGTTCAACAGCTTGCGTGGGAGCTATAATCATAGTCAGCAAGTACCCTCTGTGCAGATGCACAGGGAAGCCCTTGGGCGTGGGAAAATGGCATGGTATGTAGTCCTCCTTTCTTCCTATACGAGTGCCCCCTCTGCGTGTCCCTGCGGGGGAGGCAAAACTCAAAGCGTGAGAAGATGGTCACACCACCGGCCATTTTCTCACGCTTTTCTTTTATATTCAAAAGGAGGATTTTACCATGGAAATCAAGTGCAGAGAGGCGATTGAAACCGCCATTAAAAACCACCGTGTTCTGATGGACAAGCTCTATGAGGAAACCAGTGCCGCAGTTTCGGACCCTGCCGGTGTTGTTTCGGCACAGCCCCGCTCCATCATTGGAGGCCGCCAGCTTTTGAAAGAGTATTCCTATGAGGAGGCCGCCAAGCGCCTGCAAAAGCAGATCAATGACTTGGTGGCCAGTCAGAACGCCATGGACAAGCTGTTTAATGCCAGAGTAAAGGCCGCTTTGGACAGTGTGCGTGAGGCGGTCATCCCGGAGGAAGTCCGCAACTTTACAAAGCCCTATGACTACCAGCAGCAGGTCAGCAATGCGCTTTCTTTCCTTGCGGTGGAGGGGAAAGACCTGACGGACAAGACCGCCCACAGCATCCTCAAGCCCTTTTTCAATGACTGGGACCAGATGCACCTCTTTGAGCGTGTCATCCTCCAGCAGACGGGCATGGATGATGAGGTAAGCCTCCGCCATGCTTTCCCCGCTTCTCTGGGCTTTGTTCTGAACAGAGCCGATACCTACCTTGCACTGTTCAACGAGGCTGATATGCTGGCCGAAAATATTTTCCTTTCCGAAAAAACAGCAGACAAGAGCTGTAAGCTGGATGAGTTTACAGTCCTCGGCGGGTATGGCTCTGATAGTTATACTGAGCGTGCGGCCCAGGACCGCCTCCTGGAGCTGGCTGGACGCATTGACAGTCTGCTGAGTGATAAGCCTTTTACTTACCCCGCTGGTAGCATTGAAAGCGGCCAGGTCGGTTGAGATGGGAGGTGCTGATGTATGGCAGGCGGTGTAAAGTGTGATTGCCGACAGCTCAAACAACTCCGGGACAACCTAACAAAGCTCCAAGATGCTGACATGGAGAAGTTTTGCACCGATATGTCTAAGGAGTTAGCCAAAAAGCTATTAGCTCTGGTAATCCCTGCAACACCTGTTGGGGACTATTCCAGAGAGGTCACTGTAGTTGCAAAACGGACCGGTAAAAAGCACATTAAAGGCGAGGTTTATACCAAATCTGTTAATACCAGCGGCAAAAAGGGCGGCACTTTACGCCGGGGCTGGACGGCCAGAACACAGGCAGAGGCCCAAAGCGGCTCAGGAAAAGGGTCTAATGCCGCAGAGTTTGCCGCCACTATGGCGGTAAAACGAGTGGGCACGACCTACACCATTGAGGTCATCAACCCTGTGGAATATGCCAGCTATGTGGAGTTTGGCCACCGCACCAGAGGCGGAAACGGCTGGGTAGAGGGTCAATATTTTCTCACCAATTCCGAAAATGAAATAAGAAAACACGCACCAGCTTGGATTGAGGCCCGGCTAAAACGGCTATTACAGGAGGCTTTCAATGTCTGAACTAAACTACAACATTGAAATACTTGTGCCCAATAAAGTGGCGGCTGTACGCTTTTCTTATATTCCGTTTATCCAGGAAATAAGCTACGCCCCAGACCCGGGGATTGGCCCCGCTGCCTACGCTGAGCCTCTGCGTATCACAAGCGATGGCCTATTTTTGCTGAACAAGGACCATGATGGATACGAAATTATAAAAGGCATTGTGCTCTCTCTGATAAATCTACCACGAGCGATCTTAAAGCAGCGGCGCACATCCCTGCTGGCAAATAAGCACCGCCGTCCATATGACAACCTGTGTATTAGCTGCATTTCTGGTGAAATAGCCCGCCGTGCGGTCAAAAAGGAGGCGAAACAACATGGCAACAATTAAATCTCAGATGGTGTTGGATGATGGTATGACCCGCACGCTTAATCATGTCATAAGTGCACTCAATACTACGCTCAACGCCTTTGAGCAAATCCAGCGTGCCTCTGGCATGGCATTTGACACCGATGAATTTAACCAAGCACGGGCGGCGCTTGCAGGGGCCGGTGTCGAGGTCCAGGAGACAGCAGATGCGTACCAGAAAGCCGCAATCCAAGCTGAGAAGTTGGAGCACAATGTCCGAGGCAGCAGTGATGCCTTGGACAGTATGCTGGGCAAGGTCAAGACCCTGGTGGCCACACTGGCCGCCGGTGCCGGGCTCAATAAGCTCATCGGCCTCTCTGACCAGATGACCAGCACCACCGCCCGCCTGTCTTTCCTTGTGGATGACGGCGGCAGCGTGGATGAGCTGGAGGCCAAAATCATGGCCTCTGCCCAGCGCTCCAGAGCTGCCT
>MNSZ01000045.1 GCA_001916715.1 Firmicutes bacterium CAG:24053_14 | reverse complement strand
GCGCGGCCGAAGGTGGGTTCGATAATTGGGGTGAAGTCGTAACAAGGTAGCCGTTCGAGAACGAGCGGCTGGATCACCTCCTTTCTAAGGAGAACTCAAACAACTGCGCGTTGTTTGTAGTGTCCTAAGGTCAGACGTTGGGTGTTTTGAAGAGTATCTTACATTGTTTAATTTAGAGGGCGCACGTCCTTGGCGAAGGTAAATGGGGGTATAGCTCAGCTGGGAGAGCACCTGCTTTGCAAGCAGGGGGTCAACGGTTCGATCCCGTTTATCTCCACCATTCGGGCCCATAGCTCAGCTGGCTAGAGCGCACGACTGATAATCGTGAGGTCGGTGGTTCGAGTCCACTTGGGCCCACCATTTTTTCTAAAGATGGATGCAAGCATTTGCTGGGAAAGCGAGTGTTTGGATCTGGTTTTAGAAACCAGAACGCACCTTGAAAACTGAACAAAGTAACCAAAGTATGAAGAGCAAGCAACAGAGGGAAACATAAAATTATTGTGGAACTTTTTAGGGTAACACAAACAATTTCAATGATCTCTTTGAAGCCTGCATAATTCTAACTCAGAGAACCAAGCAGAGACATTTCTTTGATACAAAGGAATAGGTCAAGCTGTTAAGAGCGCAAGGGGAATGCCTTGGCATCAGGAGCCGATGAAGGACGTGACAAGCTGCGATAAGCTTCGGGGAGGCGCAAATAGCCGTTGATCCGGAGATTTCCGAATGGGGAAACCCGGCAGAGCAATACTCTGTCAGCGTGCATTAACCGCCTGAACTGAAACATCTAAGTAGGGCGAGGAAGAGAAATCAACCGAGATTCCGCTAGTAGTGGCGAGCGAACGCGGAAGAGGCCAAACCGGAGGATTTATTCTCCGGGGTTGCGGACAGTCAAAAGGAAAGAATGGTTAGACGAATGGCCTGGGAAGGCCAGCCACAGAGGGTGATAGCCCTGTAGTCGAAAACGATTCTTTCATGGACTGGATCCAGAGTACCACGGGACACGTGAAACCCTGTGGGAAGCAGGGGGGACCACCCTCCTAAATACTACCTGATGACCGATAGAGGAGCAGTACCGTGAGGGAAAGGTGAAAAGGACCCCGGGAGGGGAGTGAAACAGAACCTGAAACCTTGTGCTTACAAGCACTCAAAGCCCGTTAATGGGTGATGAGGTACCTTTTGTAGAATGGTCCGGCGAGTTATTGTTATCAGCGAGCTTAAGGTATTCAGTACCGAAGGCGAAGGGAAACCGAGTGTTAATAGCGCGACTTAGTTGGTGGCAATAGACCCGAAACCGGGTGACCTATCCATGGGCAGGTTGAAGTGGAGGTAAAACTCCATGGAGGACCGAACGCACGTTCGTTGCAATGACCGGCGATGACCTGTGGATAGCGGTGAAATTCCAATCGAACCCGGAGATAGCTGGTTCTCCCCGAAATAGCTTTAGGGCTAGCGTTATGTTAGATTACCGGAGGTAAAGCACTGAATGGGCTAGGGGCTGATAAAGTTACTGAACCCTATCAAACTCAGAATGCCGGCTAATTGATGCATAGCAGTCAGACTACGTGAGATAAGTCTCGTGGTCAAAAGGGAAACAGCCCAGACCCACAGCTAAGGTCCCTAATAGATACTAAGTGGAAAACGATGTGAGATTGCCTAGACAACCAGGATGTTGGCTTAGAAGCAGCCACTCATTAAAAGAGTGCGTAATAGCTCACTGGTCGAGTGGTCTTGCGCGGAAAATATAACGGGGCTAAGTATCTAACCGAAGCTTGGGCTTGTGTTAACACAGGGGTAGGGGAGCGTCGAATACGGGGTAGCGAGAATTATGTGGGAATCATAATGGCCGAAAATCTAAGGTTTCTTGGGGAAGGTTCGTCCGCCCAAGGTAAGCCGGGAGCTAAGGCGAGGCCGAGAGGCGTAGTCGATGCACATACGGTTGAAATTCCGTAGCCGCTGACATTTAAACCACAGTGACACTTTGAGATAGGAGATCCCGGGCGATGGTTGCCCCGGGCGTAAGGGACCGAATACGAGTAGGGAAGTCCGCGATGTTCCGAGGCGAGAAAAGGCGAAGGTAGGGTGCCCGTACCGCAAACCGACACAGGTAGATGAGGAGAGAATCCTAAGGCCAACGGGAGAAGGGTTGTTAAGGAACTCGGCAAAATGACCCCGTAACTTCGGGATAAGGGGAGCCTGTCTATGGCAGGCCGCAGAGAATAGGCCCAAGCGACTGTTTACCAAAAACACAGGTCTATGCTAAATCGAAAGATGACGTATA
>MNSZ01000075.1 GCA_001916715.1 Firmicutes bacterium CAG:24053_14 | reverse complement strand
CCTCGCGCCGAATGAGATTTTAAATCATTTAGGGCGTGCCCTATAATCGGTGTAGCCGGGTAGGGAACACCGCAGCCTTTAGAATTATTTGACCCACACAGGCGCCAACAGATCTGATTGAATGAACTGTTTGGCATTAATAACAGCTCAAAAAGGAGAAACGCTAATGTGCAAATTCTGCAAAAAGTCCGTTAAGCTGTTTAGCATGGTAGTCGGCGTTCTGTTCGTGGTTTATTTCTGGAACCTCGACCAGAAGGTGCTCGGCTGGGCATACAAGCAGGTTAACGCTATGTTCGACAGAAAGCCTGTTGACATTAAGTTCTGATTCCTGAATAAATACCGGCGCATGCCCCACATCATGCGCCGGTATATTTTAAATGAGAATGAAAAACAGAGGCAAAGCTTTGCTTTGCCTCTGCTTTTTTATATCAGATTTTTCAGCTCAACGCTGTCCTGCTCGCTTATACTTCTGATAACGCGGCACGGATTGCCGGCTGCAAGGCAACCGGGCGGAATATCGCGTGTTACAACGCTGCCTGCGCCGATAACGCAGCCGTCGCCGATCGTTACACCGCCGCATACGGTGACATTTCCGGCAAGCCAGCAATTGCTTCCGATGTTGATCGGCTTTGCGTACTCCAAATCATATGTGCTGCCGTCAGGTCTTGTGCAAATATTGCGCTCCTTACTGAGAAAAGAGTGCATAGGCGTAAGCAAGCTGCAATTCGGGCCGAAAAACACATTGTCGCCAATCGTGACAGGGCAGCAGTCAAGCACCGTGAAGTTGAAATTTGCGTAGCAATTTCGCCCGAAGCTCGTAAATACGCCGTAGTCAAAATACACAGGCCCCTGCAAAAAGAGCCCCGGCTTAGCGTTCGGTGTAAGCTGTCCGAGAATTTCTGCGCGCAGCTTTTCCTCGTCCTCGTCGGTGTTGTTATACTGCCGGCTGAGCTTATGCGCCTTCAGTCGCAGAGCGGAAAGCTCGGCATCCGACGGATCGTAGAGCTTACCGGAGAGCATGTGCTCAAGCTGCTCGCTCACAGCTCGGCTATGACCTCGCACTCGACGAGGACGTCTTTGGGCAGACGTGCGACTTCGACGCAGCTTCTTGCGGGATAGGGTTCGGTGAAGTACTCGGCGTATATGCCGTTGACAAGGCCAAAGTCGTTCATGTCCTTTATGAAAACGGTGGTCTTTACTACCTTGGACATGTCGCTGCCGGCAGCCTTGAGAAGCTCTGTGAGGTTTTTGAAAACCTGATGGGCTTGTGCTTCAACACCCTCAGGGACAATACCGGTGGCGGGATCGATACCGATCTGGCCGGATGTATATACCATGCCTCCGACGATCTGCGCCTGAGAATAGGGGCCTATCGCGGCAGGAGCTTTGTTTGTGGATACAGTTTTCATTATTTGTTCCTCCTTAATAGTTTAAGCTTATTTTGAAGCCCTTGTCGCCGAGTGCGCGGAGCAGCCTTTCGCCGTGCTCCTTGCCGCCGACTTCGCAGGCAATGTGAACGTTGGTCTGGTTCGGCGTAAGCCCTGCGCTGAGTCTGTCGTGCTCGACTGTGAGTATATTTGCGCCCTGCGCGGCAATGGCGTTTAAGAGCTTAACGAGGCTGCCGGGCTTATCGAGCAGCGTCGCCGTAAATTTAAGCCGCCTGTTGCGCGCGACAAGACCCTGAGCGATGATGCACTGAATAAAGCTGACGTCGATATTGCCGCCGGAGAGCAGGCACACGACTTTCTTTCCCTTAACATCGACCTTGCCCTTCAAAACGGCAGCGACAGGCGTTGCCCCGGAGGGCTCGACTATCTGTTTGCAGCGCTCCATGAGCAGGAGTATTGCCTCGGAGATCTCGTTGTCGTTGACGGTAACAACGTCGTCGGCATAGCGATTGATAAGCTCAACGGTTATGTCGCCGGGAGCTTTTACGGCAATGCCGTCGGCAATGGTGGAAACGGAATCTGTACTTATGTACTTCTTCTCGCGGAATGACTGTGCGATAGCGTCTGCGCCCTCGGCCTGAACGCCGATGACCTTGATGCGCGGATTGATCTGCTTTATGCAAGCCGCAACACCTGCGAGCAGTCCGCCGCCGCCGGCCGGAACGATAACAACGTCGGCAGTGGGCAAATCGCCGAGAATTTCAAGGCCGAGCGTACCCTGACCGGCAATGACCTCAAGATCATTGTACGGATGCAGGAAAGTCGCGCCCTCGGTCTCGCACACCCTGCAGGCCATTGCGTATGCATCGTCATAGCAGTCGCCGTGCAGTACGACCTTTGCGCCGTAGCCCTCGGTTGCCTGAACCTTTGCGATCGGAGCGCTTGCCGGCATGACGATCGTTGCCGGAATACCGAACTTGTGCGCCGCGTAAGCCACGCCCTGAGCGTGGTTACCGGCCGATGACGCAACGACGCTTTTCACATCGCCGCGCTCGACAAGTGCGGCGATTTTGTTGCTCGCGCCGCGGATCTTGAACGAGCCGGTTTTCTGCCGGTTTTCGCATTTGAGATATATCTCTCCGCCGGTCATAGCGGAAAAGGTGGAGGACATATCAAGCTCTGTGTGATGAAGTATGGGCTTGAGCCTTTCGGCAGCAAACTCAATGTCTTTAAGCTGCAATTCCATCCGATTCACCTCTGTTTTGTGATTGTACTTGAATTTTACTGCATCCGGATGAAATATACAAGAGTTTTGCAGCAAAAAACGTCCGCATCACGGAAACAAATTTTCGATATGTCCTCGCTCGGGAAACAAATGATTTTTCAGCCGTTTGCGCTAAGGCCGCTGACGAAGCTCTTCATTTCGCTGCGGCTTTTCACCTGCCTGCTTTGTTCAATGATTTTTGCCTGCTGAGTCTTGTCCAGCGCGGAAAAATAGAGAAAAGCGTCCGCGTTCTGCATAAGCGCCATGCCGAGACCGAGCGGAAGATCCGCGTTTTTACCTGTGTTCACAATATCACCTCGGCTTTATTTTCCGCAAAAGGCAAAAAAATATACGCCGCACAGCGGCGTATATTTCAGTCTGTCGAAAAACTATGCTGCAAAAGAAAGATAATAGAGTAGCAGGGGAGCTCGAGGGGGCAAAGGCCCCACTCGAAATTGGATTAATAGACATATCAAAAACGCCTGATTTATCAGGCTTTTTGACGAGCGTAGCGAGATTTTTCGTGAAAACCTGTTTTCACAAAAAATGTGGCGTTTTTGAAGCGTGCAAGAAAGTCTGTGATGTTTTTCAAGCTATGCTCAGTTTTTGTACGGCAGGGATGTGAAGTAGCTCGTGTCGGGCTGGCCGGATATCGTCCATCCGGAGCCGGAGCTTGCAATGGGGATGGAGCCTGTGAAGCCGCCGTCGGTCACAAAGTTTATGACCGAACTGCCGTCGGTTGAGGTAAAGCGCAGCTTTGTTCCGGTGGCGAGCAGGCTGCCGTTACTTAGAGTTATGCTCTTCGAGGTGGTGACGTAAGTCGTGTTGTTATCAAAAACGATGTCATCCGAGGCCTTGGAGAAGCTCTTATCAGCGAGAGCGTACACATTCTTAACCTTATATGTTCCGAGAATATTCATTTCGGTGTCAAGAATGAGCTTGCTGTCGGCAAATTCCTTGATCGAGCCCTGGGCGTAGCTTTGGCTGTCAAACAGCGCGAGATGCAGCGGCTGAGCTTCCCCGGCAGAGTAAAATGCAGCGCAGGTAATGGCCTGTCCGTTTGCGTCCTTGCCGTCAATATAAATCTCACGCACACCGTCGCCGTCGAGGTCGAACAGGCGTATGCTGCTTACCTCCTTGATGCCGGTTGCGGCTTCTGCAGTGCTGCCGGAGGATTCAACGTTCAAAACAGTGAGTCCCTGAGCATCGGTGCTCGTACTTATCGTTTCTTCCTTGTTGTCGCCGTCAATGTCGCCGGTGTATGGAAGACGAGAGGTGATTACAGTGCCGGCGCTGGCGTATGGGTTGGTCACATTTACAGCGCCGTTTTCGTCGAGCGAGAGCAGGCGAACCTCATGTGTGCCGTCGGCAAGCTTGAAGCGTACGACCATGGCCGGCGTTGTTCCCTCAAGCTCGGTGTTTATCGCAAGTGCCGCACCGTCGGACATATCGCTGCATGCAAGAAGCTGTTTCACGAGCGTGTAGGTCTTGGCACTTTCGCTATAGTTTATCGTGTAAACGTCAAGGTCATAGATATTTCCGGTTGCGGAAAGAAGCAGCGACTTTATATCCGTTGCGGCAGCATTGCCGAGCAGAGTCAGATTGGATGCCTTGCTGTCGGCAGCAAATACGACGTCGATATCGCCTTCACTGCCGTCGCGGTCACTGTCGGGGATAAAATCTGCGTTTATAACATCTTTGAGGTCGTCATAGCTGACAGTGAACTCATAAAATCCGGCGGAGCTGTCGGCAATTTCACCGGGGTTTGCAATGATAACGATGCCTTCGGAGGACAGATACCAGTGTCCGTCGGAGATCAGTGACTTTATCGTTTCGGAATAGCCCTCGTTGAAGAACACGCCCTGATACTTTGCATCTTCGTTGAAGGAAACGAGTATCTTTTCGGAAACTGCGTTGACGATCTTCTCGCTGCTCTCGCCGAGATCGGCGAGCGTTATCTCATTACCGGTCTGAGAATCGTAGGTGGTACCGCTTATCTTGAGCGTGTCGGTCGTTCCGAGCGATGCTCTGTCAACAACGCGCAGGGAAATGATCGAGCTGTCGGCACGCTCGGTTCTGATGGTGCGGTTCATTGAAAAGGCACTCAGACCCTGTGCCGTGCCGTCTCCGATGTTTTGAGTATAGAGGCCGTAATTATCCTGATAGGTCTTGGTGGCGTATTCAGTCTCCATAGAGTCGAGACTTGCGTTGATCTTTTCGGCAGTCTCGCTGCGATCGGGCATGAATACTGTGGGGGACATGTATGTTACGTTATCCTCTCCAGATTCGGTCGACATGTCAACGACAACATCTCCGCCGCAGCTTCCTGCGTTTGCGTTAATGATCTTGTGATCTTTCGTGACGGTTATATCAACGCGCGCATTGTTAGAAAAATCATCTACAAACGATTTTGACGCAATGATGTTCAGATCCTTGTCATAAAGGCAGATGCTGTATTCGATATCGGCTTTTTCGGTGCTGTCGGCCTTATCACCGGCAAAGTCAAAATGGATCACCGTGCCGGCTGCGATGGCGGTCTCGTCGGCGTTTTTAGAGGAATCCGAGCCTTCGTCCGTTCCGCAGGAGACCGTGAATACATCGTTTGCCTCCATTGTTATATATACGCCGCATTCGCGCTCCTTTTCGCCTGTGTCCTTGTTGCCGCAGGCGCAAAGGGAAAAAACGCAGCAGAATGCCAATGCTATGGCTATGAATTTGCGCATATTATCAACTCCTTATTTCAAATAATTATATCATGTCCTCGTTTTAAAATCTACCGCCTGCAAAATTGTTTATAAAACCGTAAAAAATCCCCCATCAGATGATGGGGGAGAATGTATAACTTATGCAATCATTCGTGGCCGTGGTCGGGATAGTGGACATGCAGAAGCTCGTGAGCTCTGCCGCGCAGCAGGTTGTATACTCCGTCAAGTGCGGTGTTCTGCTCGGACGAGCGCAGAGTGCAGTCCTCATCTGCTATGAACATTCCTTGATTGCGGAGCTGTTTCTGCTCGAAGCAGGCTTCGGGCTGACCGCCGCCGCCGATGCAGCCGCCGGGGCAGGCCATGATCTCGACAAAGTGGAAGAATTCTTCGCCGCTTTCTATCTTCTCGATGAGCTTGTCGGCATTGCCGAGGCCGCTTGCAACGGCTATCTTCAGCGTAAGGTCGCCGGCCTTGACCTCGAATGCTTTTATGCCTTCAAGGCCGCGTACGCCGCACTCGGCAACGCTTGCTATCTGCTCGGTCGTGACAGTGCCCAAAACGTGGCGGATAACGGCTTCGGTGACGCCGCCGGTAACGCCGAAGATGACGCCGGCGCCGGTGTACTCGGCAAAGGGATCGTCAGGCTCGGTGTCAGGCAGGTTCGCAAAGTCTATGCCGGCCTCTTTTATCATTTTCGCAAGCTCCTGCGTTGTGAGCACGAGGTCGATGAGCCTCTCGCCGTCCTTGACGAGCTCGGGACGGGCAGCCTCGGCCTTCTTTGCCGTGCAGGGCATTATTGCAACGGAATACAGCTCATCGTCGGTGTAGTGCTGGCGGAGTATCGCGCCGAACATCTCCATCGGCGAGCCGCAGGTGGAAACCTGGGGCATGAGATGCGGGTGCATGTTCTCAACATGCTTGATCCAGCCGGGGCAGCAGGAGGTGAACATGGGAAGCTTTGCGCCGGTCTTGAGCTTGTTCATAAACTCGGCGGACTCCTCCATTATAGTAAGGTCGGCAGTCAGCGAGGTATCAAAAACGTAGTCCGCGCCGAGCATTTTCAGCGCCGTAACTATCTTGCCCATAACAGGCTGCGAGGCAGACATGCCGAACTCTTCGCCGATACCGACGCGCACAGCCGGCGCGACCTGAACGGCGACCTTCTTGGTCGAGTCGTATATTGCCGCCCAGAGCTTGGAGATCTCGTTTTTTACGACGATAGCGCCGGTGGGGCATACAGCTGCGCACTGGCCGCAGCCTACGCACTTGGTGTCGGCAAGCTTGTTGTCAAAACCGCAGGAGATATAGGTCTCGATGCCGCGCTCTGCGAAGTCAACTGCATGGATGTTCTGAATCTCCGAGCACATTCTGACGCACTTTCCGCAGAGAATGCACTTTGAAGGGTCGCGCACGATGGAAGGGGAGGAGTCATCAATGGGCAGCTTGCAGTATTCGTTTGCAAAGCGGATATTGGTGACGTTATAGCGGCGCGCATAGGTCTGAAGCTTGCACTTTCCGGATTTTTCGCAGGTGGTACACTCGGCTCTGTGACCGGCCAGCAGCAGCTCCAGTATCATCTGGCGATGCTTTCTCAGACGTGCGGTGTTGGTCTTGATAACAAGGCCGTCTTTGGGCTGCATCGAGCATGCGGCCTCAACTGCGCCGCGCTCGTTTTCAACAACGCACAGGCGGCAGCCGCCGTATATCGAAAGACTTTCACAGTAGCAGAGATTGGGGATATCGATATGATGCTTTTTTGCAACTTCAAGTACGTTGCGTTCATTTTCAAATTCGCAGCTGATGCCGTCTATGACCATGTGCTTCATATCATCATACCTCCTTTATAGCGTGCTTCGGGCATCCGTTTTTGCATTCGCGGCACTTGATGCACTTTTCGGGGTCGATCTTGTGCGGCTTGCGCAGCTCGCCGGTTATTGCGCCGACGGGGCAATTGCGCGCGCACTTGGTGCAGCCGATGCACTTGAGCGGATCGATCCACATCGTGCACAGGCTGCGGCATGCGCCGGCCGGGCACTTCTTATCAACTATATGAGCAATATACTCATCCTTGAAGTATTTGAGCGTGCTGAGAACGGGATTGGTCGCCGTCTTGCCGAGTCCGCACAGCGAGCAGGTCTTTACGACGCTTGAAAGCTCCTGAAGCATGTCGATATCCTCGATCGTGCCCGAGCCGTGGGTTATGCGCTCAAGTATTGCCTGGATCTTGGGTATGCCCTCGCGGCAGGTAGCGCATTTGCCGCAGGATTCCTTCTTCGTGAAGTTCATGAAGAAGCGCGCGATTTCGACCATGCAGGTATCGTCACCCATGACGACAAGACCGCCGGAGCCGATAATGGCGCCGATCTTTTTGGTCGATTCAAAGTCGAGCGGCAGGTCGAGGTGCTCCTCAGTCAGCCAGCCGCCGGACGGGCCGCCGATCTGAACGGCCTTGAACTTACCGTTTTTCACGCCGCCGCCGATATCGAACACGATCTCGCGGAGCGTGGTGCCCATGGGGACCTCGATAAGGCCGGTGTGCTTTATGTTGCCGGTCAGGGCGAATGCCTTGGTGCCGGTGCTGGTCTCGGTGCCGATGCCGCGGTACCATGCCGAGCCGCGCTCGATGATCGGCGGAACGTTTGCAAAGGTCTCAACGTTGTTGAGCGATGTAGGAGCGTCGAACAGACCGCGGTCAACGCTTCTGGGCGGCTTTGTTCTGGGCATGCCGCGCTCACCCTCGATGGATGCGGTCAGCGCCGAGCCTTCGCCGCAGACGAATGCGCCTGCGCCGCGATTTATGTGCAGTCTGAAATTCTTGCCCGAGCCGAGTATGTTCTCGCCAAGTATGCCGTGCGCCTCGTCGTCGGCAATGGCCATTTTAAGGCGCTCGACTGCCAGGGGATACTCCGCACGGACGTAGATATAGCCCTCCTCAGAGCCGGTGGCTATGCCGGCAATTATCATGCCCTCGATCATCCTGTGCGGATCGCCTTCCATGATCGAACGATCCATGAACGCGCCAGGGTCGCCCTCGTCGCCGTTGCAGACGATGTATTTGACGGGCGCATCCTTGTGAGCGGCAACCTGCGCCCACTTCTTGCCGGTCGGGAAGCCTGCGCCGCCTCTGCCGCGCAGACCGGAGTCGGACACCTCGGCGATTATCTCGTCAGGGGTCATGTCGAACAGCGCCTTTTCAAGGGCGGTGTAGCCGCCGACGGCGATGTATTCCTCAACGCTTTCAGCGTTTATGTGTCCGCAATGCTCAAGCGCAACGCGGGTCTGCTGCTTGTAGAAGGGTATATCCTCCTGACGAACATAGCTCTCGCCGTCCTCGTGGTAAACAAGGCGGTCGATGACCTCGTCGTTGAGAATGGTCTTTTCGATTATCTCCTCGCAGTCGTCAACCGTGACCTTTATGTACAAAAGCCCCATCGGCTCTATGCGCATGAGCGGTCCCATCTGGCAGAAGCCGTGGCAGCCGCTGTGCTTGAGGCCGACCGATTCGTCGTGCGTTTCGTGCTGCAAAACGACATCGACCTTCAGTCCGCGCTCCTCCATGAGCTGCTTCATCCTGTCATAAACGTTCAGCGAGCCGCCGGCGACGCAGCCGGAGCCGCCGCAGATGACGACCTGCTTATACTGGCATTCGAGAGCCTTTTTGAATTGCTCGCGGCACTCGATAAGCTGCTGTCTGCTTTCAATTCTCATGTGTTCTCGGCCTCCTTTAATTCCTGCACAAGTGCATGAACTTTTTCCGGGGTCATCGAAGCGTGAACGACGTCGTTAACGGTGCAGACCGGCGCGAGGCCGCATGCACCCAGACAGGAGACGCGCTCGATGGTAAACAGTCCGTCCTTGGACATATGCTCCTCGGGAGTAAGACCGGTAGCGGCGTAAAGAGCCTCCTGAACATCGTCGGACTTTCTGACGTGGCAGGCGGTTCCGTTGCATACTTTTATAATATATTTGCCTTTCTCGTTCATCGAGAAATTTTCGTAGAAAGTTGCAACGCCGTAAAGCTCGGCCTCGCTCTCGCCGATCTTTTCGGCGATGTACTTGAGTGCGTCCTTGGGAAGAAACTTGTACTCGTTTTGGATCTCCTGCATGATAGCAATGACCCTGGTCTTATCGCAGCCGTATTTTTGCAGCACGCTGTCGATAAAGCCGAAATCAACCTTTACCAAATGAATCATCCTTTCAATACATCTTTTTCACTCTTACACTTTAATACTTTGCTGAGTTTAATTATAAATTAAAATAATTTTTGTGTAAAGAATAGTTTAAAATTTGTTAATACCGCCCTGGATTTTTCCAGACTGTCGGATGCCGAAACAGTCAATAAATACATAAAATTTTGAAAAGGCTTTTAGACAATTTGCCTATGAACAGCAAAAAGCTTATTGCATTTTGACTAAAATGATGAAGTATTTTCAGTAAAAATGTAAACCTTAGAGGTTATACATTTAACAGGTCTGTTTGGCGTAAAAGGCTTGACAATACTGCGGTTTCAGCTATAATGAATTTAAAAGTGTCTCATCTGAGACAAAACGGAGGACGCTATGAAACTGAGCGCGGCGCAGATGAATTTGCTGCGGCAAACAAGCCTTTTTTATGCGGTTCCGGAGACAACGATCGAAAAGATCGCTGCATCGGACGACTGCGAGATAAAGCAATACGAGAAATTCAGCCTTGTCTACGGAAAAACGGAGTTTTCGCGCAGCCTTGGCATAGTCCTTTTCGGAAATTTGCGCGTGACAAAGGGCAATGCCGGCGGACATGCCATGATAATGAGTACACTCGGCCCCGGCTCGATTTTCGGTGCAGCTGCGCTGTTTAACGATGAAACGGAATATGCAACGGATATAACTGCTCTGTGCGAGTCGGAGATAATATTTTTCTCTCAGCGCCTTGTCGGCAGAATGATGCGTTTTGAGCCTCAGATAGCGGATAATTATGTTAAGTATCTGTCCGAGCGGATACTGTTTTTGAATAAGAAGATATATCTTCTCAGCTCCGGTACTGCCGAGCAGCGGCTTGCAAGCTTCCTGCTTGATAATGTCCCGGAGGGCAGTATGTCGGAGCTTCCGATGCCGCTTAATATGCTGTCGCTTGCGCTGAACGTTTCGCGTGCCTCGCTTTACAGGGCGTTTGATTCGCTCACGCAGGATGGCGTTATAGAAAAAGAGGGCAAAAAGGTCTGCATAAATAATGCCGAAAGGCTGAAAAAATATATGAGGTGAAGAAATGAAAAAAATTGTGTCACTTATTCTGGCGGTACTAATGCTTGCATGTGTGCTCACGGGCTGTGCGAATAACGATCCTGCACCTGCCGAGACTCCGGCAGCATCGGAGGAGCCAACCACCATCCGTGTCGGCGCCATGACCGGCCCCACGGCGATGGGAATGGTAAAGCTCATGGACGAAAGCGACAAGGGCGAAAGCGCCAATAAATATGAGTTTTCGCTCCAGACCGAGGCAACGGCATTTGCCCCGGCGCTCACCAAGGGCGAGATCGACATTGCGGCCGTTCCGGCAAACCTCGCATCGGTCATTTATAACAACACAAACGGTGGGATAAAGGTGCTTGCAGTCAATGCCACCGGCGTTTTGTACATCGTTGAGCGCGGAAACAGTATAAGCAGCTTTGCAGATCTTGCAGGCAAAAAGCTCTATGCCACCGGCGAGGGTGCAACGCCCGAGTTTGCTCTGCGTTATCTTCTCAAGGCAAACGGCCTTGACGGTGACAATGCACCCACTATCCAGTGGTGCGCCGACACTACTGAGGCTCTGTCGTATATAAGCAATGACGAGAACGCAGTTGCGATGCTCCCGCAGCCGTTTGTTACAGCGGCGCAGACTAAGGTCGAGGGGCTCAACGTTGCGCTCAATCTCAACGAGGAGTGGCAGAAGGTCAATGACGGAGCGTCAATGGCGACCGGTGTTATAGTTGTCCGCACCGAGTTTGCGGAAAAGTATCCTCAGCAGCTTGAAAAGTTCATGCAGGAATATGCCGAGAGCGTAAAATTCGTAAACGAGAATACCGAGCAGGCGGCTGAGCTTATCGGCAATTACGAGATCGTTAAGGCTCCGATTGCGCTCAAGGCTCTGCCTTACTGCAACATATGCTGTCTCACGGGCGATGAGCTTAAGGATTGCCTCGGCGGATATCTGTCGGCTCTTTACAAGATGAATCCGCAGTCTGTCGGTGGCAAGCTGCCCGATGACGGCCTGTATTATGCAGCGGAAAAATAAACTCGGAAAGGCGCTTGCGGTTCTGTTTGCACTGCTGCTGTGGCAGATAGCCGCAGTCGCCGTCGATCAGAAAATACTGCTCGTGTCGCCGGTAGATGTTGCCGTGCGTATGACGAGCATCTGGCAGGTCGAAGGCTTTGCGTCGTCGATCTGGTTCAGCTTTTATCACATAGCCGGCGGATTTCTGCTTGCGCTTGTCGTGGGCGTGCTGCTGGCGGCACTGTCCGGGCGATTTCCGTGGATCGAAACGGCACTGTGGCCGTTTATGATAACGGTAAAAACGGTGCCGGTCGCGTCGTTTGTCGTAATCTGCCTTATATGGCTTTCGGCGCAGAACCTGTCGGTGTTCATATCGTTTTTGATCGTGCTTCCGGTCGTTTACGGTAACATGCTCGAAGGGATAAAGAGCGAGGATAAAAAAATGCTCGAGGTCGGGCGCGTGTTCGGAATGCCGTTTTTAAAGCGCGTGCTTTATATCCATATGCCGCAGCTCAAGCCCTTTATACTCTCCGCGTGCATGACCTCGCTGGGCATGTCGTGGAAGGCCGGCGTCGCGGCCGAGATCATCGGAACGCCTGACGGATCGATCGGAAAGCAGCTTTACTATGCGAAGATATATCTCGACACCGACGATCTTCTATGCTGGACGGTTATAATCGTCATCATAAGCGTTGCGTTTGAAAAGCTGTTCATGCTGCTTCTGCGCCGGTTTTACCGTAGATTGGAGCGTGCATGATGGAGCTAAAAAGCATATGCAAGTCCTTCGGCGAAAACGAGGTGCTGCGCGATATAAGCATGATCATCCCAAAGGGCGGCAGAGTGCTCATAACCGCCCCCTCCGGGCGCGGCAAAACGACGCTTCTGCGCATCATGATGGGGCTTGAAACGCCTGACTCGGGTGAGGTTCTCGGCCGTCCGCGCCGTCAGGCTGCGGTGTTCCAGGAGGATAGGCTGCCGGAGGAATTCACGCCCGTAAATTGCGTGAAAATGACCTGCGCACACGGCGTGACAAAGGAGCTTATCCGCGAAAACCTTGCAGCGGTCGGACTTGAAGGGCACTGCGATAAGCCGGTTTCGCAGCTCTCGGGCGGTATGCGCCGCCGCGTTGCGATAGTGCGCGCGGTCATGAGCGGCGCGGAAACTGTGTATTTCGACGAGCCGTTCACCGGCATTGACGACGCGACGAAAAAACTCGCCATAGAGTACATTTTAAATAATTGCGAGGGCAGAACGCTTGTTTTCGTAAGCCACTGCCCGGACGACGCAAAGCTTTTA
>MNSZ01000074.1 GCA_001916715.1 Firmicutes bacterium CAG:24053_14 | reverse complement strand
GTCCACCTGTTCCCATACCGAACACAGAAGTTAAGCTCGTTTGTGCTGAAAATACTCGGCTGGCAACGGCCCGGGACGATAGGTTGGCGCCAACACTTAGAAGAATCACAGAAATGTGGTTCTTTTTTATTTTTCAAAAGCTATAAGCTCCCTCTGTCAGAGGGATTTTTTCATTTACGCTTGCTTTTAGCTGTCCGCGCAGAAAGCTTGAGCAAAACTTTATTCCTTCAACAGGTTTTACTTCACGACTTACCATATTCAGCAAAACAACGGGAAAAAACGTTTTCCGCGGAAACATAGTGCCAAGGAATATTGACATATTCGTGAATTTATTGTAAAATTTTTTGGAGTTCTGTTTTTTCTCAATCACGGGAAAACGATAGATAAATGGAGGGGCGGAGACCGGCACTTTCCTGTGTGGCCGCACGCGTACCTCGAAGAAAGGTAAGTGTTCAAAAAGTGGAAAAAACCCTGATTTGTCTGGGCATCGCTCTGGTCGTCGGTCTGCTGATGTCCCGCTTGGCAAAGCTCGTACATCTGCCTGCGGTCACGGCGTACCTCGTCGGCGGTCTGCTCATCGGTCCGTTCTGTCTCGGCGCGCTGAACATTCCGTACATCGGCTTTCATTCTCTGGAGCAGGTGGAGGGCCTCAGCGTCATCACGCAGACGGCGCTCGGCTTCATCGCGTTCGCCATCGGCAACGAGTTCCGCGTCTCGCAGCTCAAAACGATGGGTAAGCAGGCCATCACCGTCGGCATCCTGCAGGCGGTCATCACGACTATTGTGGTCGATATCGCCCTCATTGTCCTGCATCTCATCAATCCCGCCCTCCTTTCGCTGCCCTCTGCCATCACCCTCGGTGCCATCGCCGCGGCTACGGCCCCGGCGGCTACGCTCATGGTCGTGCGCCAGTATAAGGCAGACGGCCCGCTCACAAAGCTCCTGCTCATGGTCGTCGCCATCGATGACGCCGTGGGTCTCGTGCTGTTCTCCGTGTCCTTCGGCATCGCCGGCGCGCTCGAAATGGGCAGCATCAGCGTTGTCAGCGTCATTTTAGAGCCCATCATCGAGATCGTGATTTCCCTCGTGCTCGGCGCACTTTCCGGCCTTGCGCTCAACTGGTTAGAGACCTATTTTCACTCTCGCAGTAAGCGTTTGTCCCTCACGGTCGCCTTCGTGCTTCTCATGGTTGGTATCTCCTCCATGGAATTTGAGCTCGGCGGCGTGAAGATCGGTTTCTCTCTGCTGCTCGTCTGCATGATGACCGGTACGGTCTTCTGCAATGTGTGCAGCGCTTCCGAAGAGCTGATGAGCCGTCTGGATCGCTGGACAGGCCCCATCAACATTTTGTTCTTCGTGCTTTCCGGCGCGGAGCTCGATTTGAATATTTTAAGCAACCCGCTCGTGCTGCTCATCGGCATCATTTACATCGTCTTCCGTTCGCTCGGTAAGATCTCCGGCTCTTACATCAGCTGCGCTATGACAAAGTGCAGTGACCACATCAAAAAGCATCTCGGCATCACGCTTCTGCCGCAGGCCGGCGTGGCGCTTGGCATGGCGCTCACCGCTACGTCCCTTGCAGACGGCAGCATCGTGCGCAACGTCGTGCTGTTCTCCGTGCTGGTGTATGAGCTCATCGGCCCGTCTCTCACAAAGCGTTCCCTGCTTGCCGCAGGCGAAATCAAGCCCGAGGGCAAGACCAGCGCCCGCGAGGAGAACAAACCTGTAAAGCCCATTACCCTTAAGTAATTTCATAGAATAAAAAACGCAGGAAGGCAAAGTGCTTTCCTGCGTTTTTTCGAAAAAAGGGAGTAAAGTTGACGAATGTCAACTTTACTCCCTTTTTAAACGTCTGATGAAGTGAATTTGCTTAATTTAAGCGTATGTAGAAAGAACAACAGTTAACTTAACATTTCCATTCTTTCCAGCGTTTGAACTGGCATAAATTTCAAATGATCCCGAAACGTTTTTCAAAACAAACGAAGCGGCACCACCCAAACTTATTGTGCGCGGACCAATTTTGTTGCCAGCACTATCAAGGGCGTATTGGAATCACTCCTATCTTAGAAAAGACAAAATTAAATTTTAATTATGCAGGTGTTGAGTATATAGAGCAATAACAAGTGTGCCGGGTAGGCGATATAATGAAACCATTGGCAGTAAGCTTTTCCTTTTTTTTCGTTGTAACTTATGAGCAACAGAATACCAATTAGTGCACATGCACATTCAAGGAAGAAAGATGAGGTGTCATAGCGAGGATTTAGCCATTGGAACGGAGCGTCTAAAGAACCTGTAAATTGTTTGATAAAAGCATAGTATATAACAATAAGGATACCTAAAGAAATAACGGAAGCCGTTTTGTTGTGACGCCGGTAAAGAACATAAGGGATGATAATGCAAATAACAGCAAAACCTCCACCCTCAACGTTTAGAATTTCTGCTAAAAATACAAGGAGTAGAACGGGAATCCAAGCTGCCCATGAAAAAATTTGCTTTTTAATAAAATCATAGAGTAAGCAACAGACAGCACCGAGTAATAGAGTAAAAAGAATATTGTTGAAGGCGAATTTTACAAAACCATATCGCAATGTGAGATTATAAGGAACTTCGGCAATGATAGCAAATACTAAAAGGCGGAGACAATAAAAAAGTGCATTATCCGTATGTATACAGCCTTGCGCTATACCGAAAGCATAAATAGGAAAAGCAATACTACCGATACATTGCAGCGCAGTGACAACGGGGTAAGAAACATCAGGTTCTATTTTGAAATAAGTCAAGAGTATAGTTTGAACAGGTACAGCCGCGTAAATATGCCCTAAAATCATTGAAAATAAAGCAGTCCATTTCAATTTACTCCAAGTCACGAAAAAGCCTCCTTTTGCAAAATTAGGAATTTATTTATTCTGTGTATTTTATATCATAAAAGAAAACTTTTGTCAATGATTTTAAATAAAGTAAAAAACTTTTATTTAAATATTCCAAAAATCAATATAAACAAAATTGATTGAAGCTAAAAATTTGCCTTGAAAGCAGGGAACAAATGTGCTATTATGGTGAAAAGAAATTCTTAGGGGGCGTTTTGAGTGCGCGTTGTGATTGCGATGGATTCGTTTAAAGGCAGTTTGTCTTCCATAGAGGCAGGCAAGGCCGTGGCAGAGGGCGTACGCCGCGCAGACGGCGCAATCGAGTGCGTGGTGTGCCCTGTGGCGGACGGCGGCGAAGGCACGTCTGCAGCGCTCACAGAGGGCCTGCACGGCGAAACGGTGCGCGTGCGGGTCACGGGTCCGCTCGGCGAGAAGGTCACGGCGGAATACGGCGTCAAAGGCGACCTCGCCATATTGGAAATGGCACAGGCAGCGGGCCTGCCGCTCGTACCCCAAGATAAGCGGAACCCCATGAAAACCACCACCTACGGCGTGGGCGAAATGCTGCGCGATGCAATAAATCGCGGCTGCAAGCGTTTTGTCCTCGGCATCGGCGGCAGCGCAACGAATGACGGCGGCGCAGGCATGCTGCAAGCCCTCGGGTTCGATCTTTTGGATAAAGACGGCAACCCCGTCCCGTTCGGCGCAGAGGGGCTGCGCGTGCTCGCGAAAATCGAGAACAAAAATGCCCTGCCTGCGCTCAAAAACTGCGTCATCCGCGCGGCGTGCGACGTCACAAACCCGCTGTGCGGCGAAAACGGGTGCAGTGCTGTCTTTGGTCCGCAAAAGGGTGCTACGCCCGAAATGATTCGCGAAATGGACGGCTATATGCGAAATTACGCCGCATTGACGAAAGAACTGTATCCCGAAAGCAATCTTGATACCCCCGGCGCAGGCGCGGCGGGCGGCCTCGGCTTCGCACTCGGCGTGTTCCTGCACGCAGAGCTTATGCCCGGCATTGAGATCGTCATGGAGGAAACGCGCTTAGAGGAAAAAATCAAAAATGCCGATTTCGTCGTGACGGGTGAGGGCAGACTGGACGCCCAAACCGCCATGGGCAAAGCGCCCGTGGGCGTGGCGAAGCTTGCTAAGAAGTATCGCAAGCCCGTCATCGCGTTTGCGGGCGGTATTGAAAAGGGTGCGGAAGCGTGCAACAAAGCCGGCATCACGGCGTTTTTCCCCGCCGTGCGCGGCGTGACGACATTAGACGAAGCCATGCGCCCCGAAACCGCGGCGGAAAACCTCGCCGAAAGCGCAGAGCAGGTCTTTCGGCTTCTTACCCTGCGATAAGGAGGTACGGTATGCACGATATTTGGAACCCGTGGCACGGGTGCGTGAAGTGCAGCGAGGGCTGCGCACACTGCTATATGTATTTTCTCGACAGTCAGCGCGGGCATAACGGCGCGGAAATTTACCGCACAAAAACGGGCTTTCACTATCCTTTAAGCCGCGACCGCGCAGGCAACTACAAAGTAAAAAGCGGCGAGCAGCTGCGCGTGTGCATGACGTCCGATTTCTTTTTGGAGCAGGCCGATCCGTGGCGGCGTGAAGCGTGGGAGATCATGGATCAGCGGCGGGACATCTCGTTTTTCCTGCTCACAAAGCGCCCGGAGCGCGTAGAAAAATGTTTGCCGTATAACTGGGGCGACGGTTGGGAGCACATCTTTTTCAACGTCACATGCGAAAACCAGCGCCGCGCGGACGAGCGCATCCCCATTCTGCACAGCCTGCCGTTTAAGCACAAGGGCATCATGACAGCGCCCTTGCTCGGCCCCATAGAGATTGAAAAATACCTCGCGATGGGGCAGATTGAGCAGGTTATCTGCGGCGGCGAAAACTACGACGGCGCGCGCCCGTGCGATTACGATTGGGTGCGCTCGCTGCACAGGCAGTGCGCAAACCAAAACGTCACGTTCTGCTTTATCGAGACGGGCACAAACTTCATCAAGGACGGTCGGCGGTACTTCCTGCCGAATAAGCGCGTGCAAAGCGAAATGGCATATAAATCCGGCATATCGTATCAGGGCAAGCCGATGAAATTCAAGCTCGAAGACGATTACGGCCTGTTCGACGCCGGGCGAAAATACGAAAAATACTTCGGCCCCCAGTGCGAAAAATGCGGCAGCCGCATGATCTGCAACGGCTGCGCAAGGTGCGGTAAATGCACTGTGCTGGAGGGAAAATAGAAAAGAGGGTTTAGCTTTGTGTTGCTAAACCCTCTTGATTATTTACTCAAAGTGATTTCAAAATCACAAGGAGTAAGATTTTCACCCGCGTACTTGACTTTAAGAATGACATAACCATCAGGAATAGTTTTACAAACTGGATTACTTTTTGAGTAGTTTTCGGGATAAATGGTGATGTCTTCATAGCATCGATGTTGAACGTCGTTTGCATCATAGACAAGCAAAGAATAGAGCAGGGAAGAATTTTCATTAAATTTTGTTTCGGGTGAAAGACAGACAGATAAAAAACTGTGGTTACCGATTTCAATTTGTTCTGATTTACCGTAATAAACAGTGGTATATTCTGAATGCAACTCACAATCTGAAATCTGTAATGTTTCAGACATATTTGTGGATTTGCAGCTTGTCAAAAAGCAAAACAAGAGTAAGATTAGAATAAAAACCGTCTTTTTCATATGGATAATTTCCTCTCTTTGAGTTTGATACCTTTAAACTAGTTTTCGCTAGTCCCATGTCAAATCAAATTCCCCATCAGTGCCATCAGGTATACTAATGCCGTTGGAAGACAAATTTTCATATTCATATTCGCAAACGGTTTCCTGTGCAATGGGTCTTGAAAATAGAAAGAATAGCAAAATTGCAAAGGAAACACCGATTAAGAAGCCTAACAATAGGACAACAATAAGATGCGCGGGACGTTCAAAGAAACGTTTCTTTATTTTAAAAAGCAAAGATTTGCGAGGGGAAAGCGGTTCGGTCGAATGTTCGGTCGATAATATCGATTTATCAAGTGATGATGTGTCGAGTGGTTCAGCTTTGGGTTCGTTTAGTAAATAATCAATAGGAACTTGATAGAGTTTGCTGATTTCAATTAGACGTTTTGAAGGTGGAACACTTGTCCCCAATTCCCAGTTAGAAACAGTTTGTCTGGAAATTCCAAGCTTTTCTGCTAATTCTGATTGAGTAAAGCCGGATTTCTTCCGTAATTGATATAGTTTTTCGTATAATTCCATGTTGTCTTTCCTCGCTTTAATTCTGCACAAAATCAGCCATAATGTAAACCAAATTTAAATGGCAGATGTGCAAATTTTACTTGCGTTTGTGTTTTTTAGCGAAAAATAAGTTGTATATGCTCGGATAAAACAAAAGGGATAAGAACTTTGTCGTTCTTATCCCCGGTAATTAACCGTTTACTTCACTTTCCCCGTCTTCTTCCGTCCCGTAAAAATCGAAACGCCGAAGATGACGAAAAGCAGCAGCACCGCAAAGCACATCCAGCTCACAAACACCGCCGTACTCTTGCCGCTGAACATATCGTAGTAGCCTTTCAGGTAAATGATGACCACAATCAGAGGCAGAATGTACTGCATGTAAAGGCGGATCCAGTGCGGGAACTTAATGCCCTCGCCTTCGTTCGCTTCCTTGAGGAAATTCTCAAAGCCCCAACCGTTTTTGCGCACGCAGAACAGTACGAACACAAGGCTGCCCAACGGCAGCAGATTGGAAGAAACAAGGAAGTCTTCCATATCCATAATGTTGCTGCCCTCACCCAGCGGCTGAATGCCGGAAAGCACATTAAAGCCGAGAATCGCCGGCAGGGAAAGCACCGTGATCAGCACAAAGTTCACGCCCACAGCCTTTTTGCGGCTCCAACCGCCGATATCCATGAAGAATGCGAGAATCTCCTCGAACACCGCAATGATGGTCGAAAGCGCCGCAAACGACATGAAGATGAAGAACAGCGTGCCCCAAATTCTGCCGCCTGCCATATTGTTGAAGAGCGTCGGCAGCGTGATGAACAGCAGCGACGGACCCGAGCCCGGCTCCACCCCGTAGGCAAAGCACACCGGGATAATGATGAAACCCGCCATCAGCGCAACAAACGTGTCCAGCAGCACAATGTTCACCGCTTCGCCCGTAATGCGCTTTTTGCGGTCCAGATAGCTGCCGAAGATCTCCATGGAGCCGATGCCGATGGAAAGCGTGAAGAACGCCTGCGACATCGCCGCAAACACCGCGTTGCCGAAGCCTTTCTTTGCCACTTCACCGAAGTCCGGCACAAGGTAGAACTTGATGCCTGCCGCGGCATTCGGCAAAAATGCGGAGTTCACAGCCAGCGCAATCATCAAAAGCAGCAGGGCAATCATCATGACTTTCGTCACTTTCTCAATGCCCTTTTCTAGGCCAAAGCCGCATGCACCGAACGAAATAACAATGGCGACAATCGCCCAGAACGTCAGCGTGCCCGGATTTGTCAGCATATCGCCGAACACGCCCTCTACCGCCTTGCCGTCCAAGCCGACAAACGTACCGGTTGCCTCCATAAATGCGTATTTCAGCATCCAGCCGCCCACCATGGTGTAGAACATCATCAGCAAAAAGCTGCCGAAAATGCTGATCCACTTCATGCGATGCCATTTCGTACCCTTCGGTTCCAGTGTATCGAGCGCCTTGCCCATGCCCATACGGCTGCCGCGGCCCACGGTGAATTCGCACACCATAATGGGCAGACCCAGCGCCACAAGGAACACAAGATACATCAGGATGAATGCCGCGCCGCCGTATATGCCGGTAATGTACGGGAATTTCCACACATTGCCGATACCGATGGCGCACCCGGCCGAAACTAAAATAAATCCCAACCGAGAACCGAATTTTTCTCTTTCTTTCATACGTTTTCCTCCCAAATTTTTTCCCCTGTATATTTTAAAGAACGCATATTTGCGTTCTAATCGGGCGAGGTTATGTGCGGAAAGCGTTCCTTTGCCGCACAACTTCATAGAACATCACGGTCGCCGCAATATTCCTCACTGCATGTTTTTCAGCATGGCGACCGCATCCCGCACGTATTCCGAGAGCGTCTTGTCCTGTACGCCCACTACGCTTACGGAGCAGCGGTTGACGGGAATCAGGATTTTCTTAGCAACGCATTCAGAAACGGCCGCCGCCATTTTCGGCGTGATCTCGCCCCAAAGCGCGTTTGCTAAAATAATGCCGATGGGTCCCACGATGACGTCTGCCCACGTGCAGTTTACCACAACGGGGTTTTCGCCCGTGGCGGCAGCGTCCGCACCGGCGCGCAGCATGGCGCTTGTGGCAAGGCTGTTCGTGCCCACGGCAACGACTTCCGCGTCCGGCATGTTCTTTTTAATTTGGTCGGTCAGTGCCGCGCCCATTTTGCCGCCCTGACCGTCAATCACGAGTATTTTCATCAAAATCAACCCTCCGTAGGTTCGTTTGTGTCGCCGTCCAAAACGGCGGAAACGGGAAGTTCGCCGTACATCAGCGACGTGCAGTTGATCTGCATATCGCCCACGGTGACGGGCTTGCCGTCCGAATACACCTCAAGATTAGAAAGCGTCATGCCTGCAGCTTCATAAAAAGCACGGAACGTCTTTGCAATGGCTTCCAGAGAAGACGTGGAGCTGGCGGAGTCTAAATATTCCTGCAAGGCGCCGGAAAACTGCAGACGCACCTCCAGCATTTCGCCGCTCTTCATCGTGGAGACAACCTCGCCGTCTTTAATGTAGTCGAGCGCGTCAAGCGTCACATCCTCCGGAAATGCGCCCTTTTCCGCCATTTTCTGCACGAGCACCGCACCGTCTGCGGGCAGGCTCTTATAGCTGTACTGGTCAAGGCCGCTGTCGCTCGGCACAAAAATCGAAAGCGACATGTTCACGGCTTCGCGTGTGTCTTCGGAAGCGGTCGGCTCCGGAGTCAGCGTCACGTGGCTCACTTCGCTCTCTGCGGCGGACGAGGCCGGCGTGTCGCTCTCTAAAATCACATCCGGCGTGCGCACGTATTTCGTGCCGAACCACCCCGCGCGTACGGCGACAACGCACAATAAACAGATTACGATGACGCCTACGGCTGCAAACGGCATGGCGCGGTCTACATTGCGCTTCAGACGCTTTGCGCGGCTGTTCGCGGTAAAATGCGGGTCTTTCGATTCATTCAAAACAGAATAATACACGCGGTGCAGAAGATCGTCCGGCGTTTCCAGGGTTTCTACCCATTCGCGCAGGTCGTCCTCGCTCATGTTCGCGGTTTTTTTGGCTTTTTCCAGCTGATTTTGCACGGCAGAAGCGGATTTTCCGGTCACGCGGCCGATAAAGCGCGTGTTGTCACCTGCGCCGTAGTGCAGCGCCACCGCCGTCAGCAGCGTGTAATGCAGGCGTAAAATGTCGCAGAGTTCTTTCGGCGTTTCAAACGGCATGTCTTTTGAGCGCTGTGCAATCTGCTCGTCCGTCAGCTTTTTTCGAATTTTCTGTGCATAATAGTCCATGCAGGTCTTGTGCGTTGTGCGCAGCACCCAAAGGCGCTCCTCGCTTTCGCTTTTAAAGGTTTGCGTGTCTAAAAAGTACTGCATAAATACATCGGAAAGCAGCGTAAGCGTCTCTTTGCCGCTTTTTGTGTGCATATAACAGATGCGGAACGCGTCGTCGCCAAAGCGCATCACGGCGCTTTGCAGGGCGGTTTCACTTCTTGTCTGCGGTTTTGCCATTTGCATCGTTTCCTTTCTCTGAGATGAGTTTGCGGCGGCGACGTTCTGTTTTCAGGTCGGAAACATCACGGTTGATGCCGCTATGCTGCAGCCACATGGCGATCTCGCCGCCGATGAGCAAAATAAACATGCAGGCATACAGCCATACCATTAAAATGACCAAAGCGGCAAGGCTGCCGTAGATGGTGGCGTAGTTTGCAAAGTTCTCCACGAAAACGGAGAAGAAAAACGAGAATAAGACCCACCCGGCAGAAGCCAGCGCTGCGCCGAAAAACGCGTTGCGCAGGGATACCTGCTTGCGCGGAATGGCAATGAACATCAACCAGAAGAAGAACAGCAGCAGGACATAGGACATGATGGGCTTAAAGCGGTTGATGAGCGTCGGGAACGCCGGCGGCATCACCGTGATGAGCCATTCATACAGCATGTCGCCGAAGACCATCAGGCCCATGCTGACAAGCAGCGTCATGACGAACACGACCGTGTATAAAATGGCTAAAATACGCATAAAAATATAGTTGTGGTTTTTAGAAACGTCAAAAACGGAGTAAAGCCCCTTGATCAGCGCCACCATAGCCGTGGAAGCGGACCAAACGCAGGTGATAGCCGTCATGGAAATGAGCGTCTGCGGCGCGTGTACCTCTTGAAATAAGTAACTGACAACTTCTTCCACCGGCGGCGGAAGCATTTGAACGAATGCCACGAGAAGCGAGGTGTCTTCAAACCGAATGACCTGCAAAAGGGCTAAGACCAGCATGAGGAACGGAATGAACGAAATGAGGATCCAGAACGAAACCTGCGCCGCGTAGGAGTCGATGGCGTCGTTATTCAGTTTTTCATAAAACCAGCCGAAGTGCTTTTTCAGCAGAATTTTCACGGCGCTTTCTCCCTTCTCACGCTTTCCTTACGTCTTATCGCGCAATTTGAGAACAGTATAACACAGAAATATAGAATTTTCCAGTGAAAAAGCACTTGACAAAAGAAAAAATGTGTATTATAATAAACTACGCTACATTATAGAGCAGATATGGCGGCATAGCTCAGTTGGCTAGAGCATTCGGTTCATACCCGAAGTGTCGATGGTTCGAATCCATTTGCCGCTACCATCTGGCCCGGTGGTCAAGCGGTTAAGACACCGCCCTTTCACGGCGGTAACACGAGTTCGATTCTCGTCCGGGTCACCAGAAAAAAGAGCCTTGTCAAAAATTTGTGAAATTGCCCTTCGGGCAGTGAAATGTTGCTGCGCAACGTGAAATACCTGTGGTGTGTGAACCGCGCTGCAGCGCGTAGGGATTTATTTCATTTCAATTGATGCGTAGCATCAAATTTCACATTTCGCAGCGCGAAATATTTCACTTAAAAATGTCGAATCTTGTCAAATAAAACACGCCGTCTGCGAACCGAAAGCGGTTCGCGGACGGCGCTTTAAAATTTATTTATAAATTACACAAATAATCATTCAAAGTCGTGGGTGTAAATTTCGCTGCCGTCGCCGTTCAAGTAGACGAGGCGGACGTGCACGCCGGAGAGGCCTACTTCGCTTTCGAGCGTATCGGCGATATCCTCAAAGGTAGAAGCATTTTCTTCGCAGCCTTCTTTTAAAGCATCGAGCACGGACTGCTTTATGTCTTCGTCGGAGAGGTCGTATTCATCTGTGAACTGATATTCATAGACGAGCGCATTGCCGTCTGCGTAGACCTTGATCGTCATGCTGTCATCGGTCTGATTTTCAATTTCGGCATCGATGGACGCTTTTACGTCCGGATCGGCGAGATAATCGGCGGCAACCTGCTTGTAATAATTCTGCGCGTCCTCGACTGTGGCAGCCGCGCCGGTGAACATCAGCGCGTCAACCTGTTTCTGCGATTCCGGAATGCAGATGTGCTTCAGATAATAGGACTGATTGCTTTTTGTGCTTTTGACAATATAGACAGATGTACCGCTACGCACGCTGACGCATTTAACGAGTTCCATGTTCGTCAGCAGCGGCGATATCATGTTCAGTTCTGGCAATTCGTTCGCCTCCTTTACAAACACATCTTTATTCTATGTCATTTTCATAAAAAATGCAATACAATATCTTGGCCCATCCACTTGGAATCTGTAACAATCTGTGATATACTGTCTCCTGAGTCTGAATAAACGCAATGCTCCGCTGCACGGAAAGGCGGAGCACGATAGACGGAGGCCCATGTATGGAATTGAAAACCTGTGAATATTGCGGTACGGCGTACGATGCGCGCCTGCGGCAGTGTCCGCTGTGCGGACGTGCTGCGGCGGG
>MNSZ01000073.1:25698-43443 GCA_001916715.1 Firmicutes bacterium CAG:24053_14 | reverse complement strand
CGGCTTTCTCTTTACCTGACGGGATTTCTGACGGCGCAAAGTCCCCACCGCAAATGGGGAGAAAACAGATGCTCTGCACCGCCTGCTGCTTGTGACGTAGGGACACATGGACATAGGTTTGCAGCGTGATCCGCACGTCACTGTGGCCCAGCATCTCGCTGACGCTTTTGACATCCACATTCTGCTCGATGCAGCGTGTGGCGTAGGTGTGCCGCAGGGCATGAAAATTGCGGTACGGGACGCCCGCCCATGAAAATTGCGGTACGGGACGCCCGCCCGCTTCAACAGCGACCTATATCGGTTCTGCATGGTACGCGGTTCCAGCGGATCGCCGGAGCTTGTCAGCAGACAGAAACTGCCCACGTGCTTGGGCTTGTACCTCGCTAACAGGGACAGCATATCCGCCGGAAGCGGTATCCTGCGGCAGGAGGACTCGCTCTTGGGCGGCTGTACGACAAGCCGTGTATGCCCCTTTTCGTAGAGCCGCTGCACCTCCCGTTCCACCCGCAGAAAGCCCGCATGGAGGTCAATGTCCGACCAACGCAGCGCGCACAACTCTCCCAGCCGCAGGCCGCTGTTCAGAGTCAGCAGAACGCCAAGGCCGGTCAGGTCCGGCTCGTCCATGATATGATGCGCCAGCTGCACGATCTCCGGCTCGGTGAATATCTCCACCTGCCGCTTCTTGTATGCCGGCAGCTCTGCGTTCAGGCCCGTGCAGAAGCATCCCCGCTTGGCCGCCGTCCGCAGGATGGCTCGCAGCAGTACGCCAACATCCCGTGTACTTTTGGCCGACAGGCCCTGCTCCTGGAGCTTCCGGTAAAAATCCGCTACCCGCTGCTCCGTCAGCGCATACAGCGGCGCAGCGCCCAGCTGCGGCTGGATATACTGCCGCACCACATACCGATACCGGCTGGCGGTAGATTCCTTCAGCTTTCGCCCTCGCTCCGCGAAAAACAGGTCCACGGCTTCCGGCAGCGTCATATTATTGCTGGGCGTGATCTCGCGGGGCAGCTCCCGCAGGCACTGTCGCCGCTTTTCCCGACAGGCGCTGTAAGTGGCGGCATAGACGTAGCCGTACTGCGCCCGTCCCTCCGGCGTCCGACCTCGGATATAGCGGCCCTCCCAGCGGCCATCTCCGCGCTTATAGATGTTCTCCCCTCTGCGTGCCATTTCGTACTCCTCCTGACGCGATTTTTGACGGCGAACACCCTTCGTATCGTCCATCCTTGGGGAAAAGCTCGGTGGATAAACCGTACATTTTGACAACCAATGACTGTTTTCGTCCGGGCATTGATGCCATACTTGACTTCCCGTGCCGCAAATGCTATGGTTTTACCATAGCCGATGGCAAAAAGTGCTTTCCTAAATGATGTTGATTTACGAAGGACGTCGCTCCATCTGGCTGAGTTTATTATGCTCAAGAGGGACATAAAAATGCCACAGGTCAACGGAGATAACCTGCTGCACCAGCAGATCGTCAAGCGCACCATCGAAGCCCTGCAAGTGCAGGACGAGGCTTTTGCAATAGAATACGAAACCGCCAGCGACGCCGACCTCATCGACTATGTACGCCGGTGCGTTGATGCGTCCTATACGCCAGCACCCTGCGAGATCGTGGGTGGTGCGTACATCGCCCAGCGCTTCGGTAACTGGTCTACGGCACTAAAAGCCGCGGGGCTGCCCTCGCAGTACAAGCCGCCGCGGGAACATCACTATCCCCGCTACGAGCAGGAGTATCAGCGTCAGGAGGCACAGCTCATACAGGAACGGAAGGCAAAGCGGCAGGCCAAGGCCGACCTCATCGCCCAGCGCAAGAACCGCGACAAGGCCCGCGCCGCCGCCAACGCCGCGAAGAAGAATGAGAAAAAATGACGGGTGTATCGACTGATACACCCGTCATTTTTCGTTGTCACTTAGTGAGCAGACCGCCCACCAACACAAAGTAGTCCGGCGCTTTGCCATCCCTGCCCCACAGCATGGGCAGGTGGAAGTAGTGCTGCAAACAGCCCTCCACATCGCCGCCCAGCGCCTCGATGGAGTAGCGCAGCAGCTCCGGTCTGCCGCAGGGATGTCCCTGTACCTTTTCGCACGTCTCGCACTGGTCGCAGGTGCCCGCCAGCAGCATCTGGCTCCCCGGCGTTTCCCGCTCCCACCGCTGAAGCTCTTGCCGGTACAGACGCTTTTCCTGCTTCAGTGCCGCCAACGCCTCGTCCAGCGGCTGCTCCGGCACATCCGCCTGTAAGATGCGGGCATACAGCCGCAGTCCCGTGTAGCTCCGCCAGATGGTCATGGGATCAAAGTCAAAGGGCGGGCACGTCCAGCGGGTATTGTAGCTGCCGCACTGCTGGCAGAAAGGCAAGAACTTTTCCACACGGACAAAGCGTGTCACGAATTCTTCTACGCTTGTCTCCGCCGTCATTTCGCGGACATGGTATTGGAACGGCATCTCAGACACCTCCTTGGCTCGATGCCGACAGTATACGGCAGTGTTTTGTCGCGTCAAGGATCTATTTCATTGTGCCCGTCTTGCCAGTGTCTGCGTATGTAAGAGGGCATCCATCAGCATCCGCCCGTCCTCGCGGTCATTCCACCAATATGGGCGGAGGAATAGCAGGGCGTTCTCCAGCCAAGCATAGTCGTCCCTCGTCAGTGCATGGCTTTGGAGTCCTTCGCTGATCCTGGTATATGATTCCCTGACCTTTTCACTGGCGTGTTCCCGCACCAGGTAGGCGTTGAGCAGACCAGTAATTACAGATACTTCTTCGTCGGTATAGAACATGACTTTCCTCCCTGTAGACAAACACACAGGTCAGAGTATAGCACACTTGCTCTGCTTCTACAAGGGTCGTATCCAGCCTGCCTTACCCGTACAGCGTTTATCGGAGGCTATCATCTCGCGTCATGGGCAGCGGAGATCTGTTTTATGGTCAGTTCTGTCGGATGCAGCAGCACCAGCGACTTGTGCTGCCCCTCTGCGTAGGCCAACGCTCTATCCTCCGCACTGCTTGTGGCCGGTATGTCCGTATCGTAGACGCACAGCACCACATCGGCGAGGTCGATGATCTTCTTGTAGCCTTGGAGCTGCGCGCCCGGTGCGCCAGCTTCGCACACAGCAGACAGGTAGGTGCAGGCGGTCAGCATATCGAAGTACCGTTCCCGCAAATAGGGAGCCCATTTTGTGGCCTGCTCCTCGCGGGGTGTGTAGCAAATGAGCATCAGGTCATGGTCGGTCGCTGCCCGCAGGCCGTTGACGATCTCAGCGGCGTACAGTCCCACACCGCAGTCACAGGCCACAAGGAACTGCGACACACCATTCTGGCGCAGCACCATGATCTGCTGCGCCAGTTCCATCTTCATTTTGCCGCAGGACTCATCTTCTTCATCGAAGCCCCACGGAAAGCGCATAGGATTTTGACCGATGGTGGCACAGCGGATAGGCTTGGTCATACACATTATCTCCGATGTATCCTCATTGTAATATACATTATATTTAGCTTATGCAAAATAAATAATAAGCCAATTTCAACTCGCTGTCAATAAGTCATATTTGATGTAGGCTATAATTCCTTTACCACAAAATGGAGGATAACCTACATGAAAACTTTCTGCGAGATCATCCGAGAGCTGCGTGAAGATAGAGATTTGAAACAAGCCGATGTAGCAAAGGTGCTGGGTACCTCGCAGCAGTATTACTCCAAGTACGAAACTGGCAAATATGAGATGCCGATCCACTGCATAACAGCACTTGCAGATTTTTATGGAGTTTCTACTGATTACATCCTTGGCCGTTCGGAGTTCAGCATCCGACCCAACGACTACAAGAAGCCCCTTGTCGGAAACTATACCGCAGACGCAATGCTTGCCGATATGTTGTCTCTCGATGTCAACGGACGCAAAGCGGTTCGAGATTATATCGCACTTCAGAAGAAAGCAAATCAGACATAGTTCTTCTACAAGAGACTGTTCTATTCTTTCCTCTGTACTAATCCCTCCGATAGAGTGAGTCCTTCTGGGTGGTCCATCATGAACCCCTCCTCGGTTCAGCAAACAGGCATAGTCGCCCCTTGGCGGCTGTGTCTGCTTTTTATCGTACCGTATAGAGATTGGAGGTGCTGCTTCCGTTGGGGCGGTAGCGGGGCAGGCGCTCCAGATAGCCGTGCTGCTCCAGCTCTCCCAAAGCCCGCTTGACCGTACTGCGGGACAGGTGCAGATCTGCTGCAATGGTCTTGATGCTGGGCCAGCACTTTTGCTGGGCATCGACCCGATCCCGCAGATACATATAGACTGTCCGCGCCCTGTGCGGCAGCAAGTGGTCAGCGTAAATAGTCTCAAAATAGCTCATTGTTCTCCTCCGTTGTCATAGAGATCCATGGCAGACTGCGGCGACTTGCGAGTGTCAGCCTTTTCGGGCTGTCTCGCTTGTGCATCCTGAGTGGTCCGTTCCCGCTGTGCCTTCCTGACGCTCTGGAACAGTTCTTCCCGGCTGGCATAGGCCACCTTTCGCACGGCGTGTTCTGGAGTGGTATATGGCTCACCAAAGGTAATGCCCCAGTCGAGAAACAGCCGCAGCTTCGTCTGCATGGGATGTGTTCCCGTTTTCATCACCACAAAGCTGCCCTTGGGAATGGATTTCAACTCGTCCGGCGTCATCAGTGGACGCTCTATCATCTGCAAGCTCTGACTGGGATCGTTCTTTCCCTTACTGACAGAGCCGCTGAGTACCGTGCGGCTGCCCAGCGATTTGGAGAGCTGCTCCGCTGTCTGACTGTTGGGCGCAAAGCCGCCGAAGATGGTATCCTGACAGTTGTCAGTCAATATTTCTGCGCCTTCTCTGCCGTAATTCTTCTCCAACTGCGCCAGCGATTGGATGATGGGTACCAGTGTGATACCTCGGGAACGTCCCGCACTGAACAATGCCTCCACGTCAAAGGCGGGCATAGTTCCGAACTCATCACAGAAGAAAACAACGCGGTTGGGCAAGCGCCCCTTTCCTTTTTCGGCCAACTCAAACAGTTCTTTGGATAAATTTTGTATCATAAGACCTGCCATAAAATTCTTAGTCCTATCTTCCTCTGGCAAAACCAGGAATATGGCCGTCTTTTCCTTTGCGAATTTTTCCGCATCTATATTGCTGTCAAAACAGATCACCTGCTCCAGTGCGATATCCATAAATGTATTCATTTGTGCCAACGCGGTGGACATAGCGGAAGCCGTTGCCTGATCAGATGATTCCAAGGCGGACGATGCCAGATTTCGCGCTCTGTGGTGGGGCGGCAGCATATCCATCAGTTGTTTGAAATTGATTTTCCCTCGCACGCCAGAGGGTGCCAAAAGCTGTTGAATCAGAATGAACACCGATACGAGGTGACGTCGCTCCGTTGGGTGCTTACTATCTGGCGGCAGGAATTCCGCCAGCAGCAGAATCACTGAGGCCACCACACCTTCCGCCGCTTTGTAGAAATAATCGTTCTGACCACGGTCCTCATCGCCTTTGGGCGCGATAATACTGTGAGCCAGAATACTTGCCAAATTCTCCGCTTTGCCATACGCTTCAATGCTATGTTCATGAAATGAGGTATCCATATAGCGGTTGATAAGCGTCATGAGATTGTAGCCATCCGAGCGCGTGGGATTGCGCAGATCCACTACAGAAACATGATAGCCATAGTATTTCTCCGCCACTGCGCCGTAGTTGCGGGCGAGGTCACCCTTTGTGTCCGTAGCAAAAAAACTCATACCGCTGGCGCAGGCATATTCCAAGTTTGGGTACAAAAAGTACGCTGTCTTACCCACGCCGGATGCGCCGATCATGAGACAATGCACATCGTCCTTGTCCACCAATGCAGTGATGCCATTCTTGCCGCTGGTGCTGCCCAGCACCAATCCCTGCACATCAGGCAGGTTCTTGCCCACACGCCAGTCCGACACTTGGAAGGGAACGAGGGCATAGGTCTTGCGGATCTCCGTATCGGTTGCCCACCGCGCCGTGCCGTGCTGCCCATCGCCCACAGTCTTGGACTTGATGTTGTTAAGCGTGTAGGGGTCGCCCAGCAGCGACAGCACGCTGATGACGGCTACCATGACGCCTGCCGCCGCAAAGAGTATCCAGAGGTTATCCATGGCCGCCTCGTTTCGCGCACAGGTCATCGTTCCAGTCTTTTCCCTGCGGACGCAGACGCTCCACGTCCATATCCATCTCCTCCAGCACCTCCATCATGCTTTCGCAGGCATCCTCACCAGCCTCATCGTTGTCGAGGCAGAGATAGACCATATTCAACTTCGGGTTCTGCCGCAGCCGCTCCAGCACCGGCTGAACAGACGTACCGCAGCAGGCCACATAGCTGTGTTCCAGCCAACCTGCCGGATAGAGCGTGATATGAGACAGCAAGTCAATGGGCGCTTCAAAGACATAGAGTGAACAGTCTGTGCCATCCTTGTGGAAGCTATGCTTCGCCTCGCTGCCCTCCACATTGATGCGGAACACTTTGCCCTGACTGTTGGTGCTGCGAAGATGGGCGTGCCTGGCCTCTCCATTTTCATCCAGCCCCACGAACACACAGTTGTGATGCAGAGCGTCTTCGTAGAGCAGCTTCTCCCGCACGAACTCCGTGACCACATCCCGGTCGATGCGCCGGTGGGTAGTCAGGTAGGCATAGAGCCGCCGCATATTGAGATAGGCCTCCGGCAGCGCGAAGGGCTTCGGCTCTCTCAACTCCGGCTCCTTCTTGACGATAGGGATGATGCCCTGGCCGTCCCGTCCCAGCAGCATGGTCACCGCTTCGGGGTAGGTCTTATCGTAGAATTGCTGCACGAAGCTGATGGCGCGTCCGCCTTTCCGTGCGGCATGGTCATACCACATCGGTCCGCGCACGGTGATGCTGTGGTCGCTGGCCAACCGGTAATCCCGTCCGGCCATAATGAGCTTCTCGCCTCGATCCAGCAGAAAAGACGGCAGGTCAACCTCGTTGGCCTGCCGTTTCTCTGCGGACGTAAAATATACAAATTTGCCCACGCTTCATACCTCCTATTGCATGGTGTTGTCGTTGACATGGTAGAACTGCTCGTCCTCATGGTCGTCCCGCTTATGCCCCATGGCCATGCGTTTCTCCTGTAGCCGTCTGCGGCGCTTGGAGTCGATACGCAGCACAGGCGGGATGACCGGCATATTGCTGCGGAACATACGGCTCATGTGGTGGAACAGCTGCATGGCCGCATTGGCTGTTAGAGCAGTTCTCGGCATTTCTGGCCGCGGCTGCTGCACTGTGGCCGGTGCTTCATCCAAAGGATTCTGCTGCTCATTCTTTTCTGCATCTGTACTCGTCTGTACCGGCGTAGGCTCACAGATCGTTTCCGCCTCACGGATGATGAAATTCTTGATGGCCCGGAACTCTTTCTGCTGTACCAGCGGCTGATGGGGTGGTATATTCCTCCCATAGTAACCGGCGATCTCGTCCTTCAGCCTCCACCACTGGTCATAGCAGGCCGCCACCTCCGGGAGCTGCGCCAGCCGTTCCATGATCTCGTCCACCTGCGTCTTGACCTCTTTTGGCAGATAGGCATCAATGCGTGGGACAGTTCCCACAGCTTTTGTTCTATGACAGGATCGGCTGACTCGCTGCCTTCCAGCATCCTGATATATAGCAGCAGTGACTCTTTTGCAGTCTGGATGCTCTCCTTGTAGGCAGCATCCTTTTTGATGTAGAGTTCCGTCATCTCCTCATGGAATATGGCGTTTGTCATCCTGGAGCGCATGGTAGCGATACCTTCCCGCGTGAGATATCCCTTCTTCGGTTCAGTCGACCACACCATCATATGGACATGAGGATGATGCCCCTCGTCGTGGTACGCTGCGTACCAGCGGAGACCATCTGTCTGAATACGCATGGCCTCCGCAATAGTAGCGCTCTCCTGCTTCAGCAGATTCTGCCACGCGGCGGCTTTGTTGTAACCCAGGCGCTCCGCGTCCTCACGCCGCAGGGAGAAAATGAACGTCCACACTTTCCCATTGTGAGCTTCCAGATCGGCCTTCGCCGCCTTGAGGTCGGTGGTGTCCGCCTCGCTGAACAGACCATGACCGCCGTGCTTTTCGGCGCGGGGCCGCTGGGCGATGTAGGACATATAGCCGCTTTCGGACTCCACTTCGTGCAGATGCGTGTCCAGTGCGGTGGCAATAAAAGCAGACGCCGTACCTCGATTGGGTGTCTGCAGATAGTCGCTGTACTCGAATAATTCTTTCGCGTCCGGGAAGTCCTTCAGCAGTCTTTTGATGAACTGTTCCTGCTTTTTAGTCACGGGCTCCGTGCTTTGGATGATCTCCACACCGTCCCGCGTAGCAACGTATTCCATGTAGCCGGTCACTTTGCCCGCTTTGATGTAGCCGCTTTTTTGTATCAACCGCGCCATGCGTTACTCCTCCTGATGGAACAGCAGCACGTCCTTGAAGGAGATATTACCGTGGGTCGCCGCCACCTCGCGGACACTGCTGCCGCGCATCTTGCTGTACTCGTCGCGTGTCATGTCTACATCACCGCCCAGCAGATGGTTGGTCATATTATGCTCTACCACCAGCTTGAACAGCAGCCTGCCCAGCCGGTCACCGAACACACCCAGCGTGCCCTCCAGCACTTCCCGCGTTGCATGAGGCAGGTATGCGCCTGTCTTATTTGCGTGAACATAGCCATCATAGAACCGTATCGCCTTTTCAACAAACTCACTTTGGCTGCCGCAGTTGTCCATATGGGCATCTATTTCTACCATCTTTTTTGCTTCGTCTGTGAGCCAAAATGCGTGCTTCCGCTTGTCTGTTGCCACTCTTATTCACCTCCCCGTAATAAGCTGTACGACCCCGCCGTTTTCCGCTGTCGTTCCTTGGATTTTAGTTCTTACGACCCCGCAAGCCTTCTTTTTTCGCTTTTTTGACCCCACAGAAAAGGCTTCGGAACTGCCCGCACTGCGGGCAGAAGTGAGGCTGGTGGGGCGTTTACGACCCCACCAGTTTCTCCTGCTACCGCTTTCGGCGCACCGAAAAGCGGGCCGAAAACGCTCCAAATCCCCGGGGCCGCTATCCTTACCCTCCCGCGCCCCTGCGAGGCCACAAACCGGCCCACAGGGGCAAACACGGGGCTACATTTGTATCTGTGGAGACGGCCCCGGCTCCTCTTGAAGCTGTCGGGCAAAATCGCACAGACTCATGCCGTTTTGCTGCTGGCAGAACGCCTCCATTTTCCGAGCCAGTACCTCCTGCTCGGCAGCATTCAGGTGATAGCTCCAGTTCTCCTCTGTGCCAAGTTGGCGTAGATATTCAGCCAGTCATCATTCGCATCTGTACACACGAATGTGCCGAAGGCGGCATCCACATCGAATTCGGCCTGTACATAAAAGTTTACCTGATCCTGAAAATTCGTTTCTGTGTCTATTACTGCAAAGACGGTATTTGAAGGTTGTTCCTTTAACTGAGAAAGTAGGCTCGGCTGATAATAAGCTGGGATAGCCCCTTTTGTAACCGCTTTAACAACCGCATTCAGAAAAGCCGTTTTGTCCGGAATCGTGATTTGAAATGCCGTATTGTCGCGAGTGTTCCAGAGAACGCCCTTGTCAATATTCAGTGCGACCATGTAGCTGGCACACTGCAGGAAGTGTTCATGCGTCAGTTCAGAAACAAATTTCAGTTCATAGACCGTATTATCCTTCACCACATCAGCCAAGCCTATGGCAGAAAAGGATTTCAAGCCATTCTCAATCTCTGCAAAATCTATTTTGCAGGGAACTTGAACATCATCGTTGGGGGAGAACAATTCCCCCAACCGTGCACAAATCATCTCCCGTTCTGTGTCCGGTACAAACGGTGATGACACCTGTGTCCGATAACGTTCCTGGCGTGTTTCTAATGCCGTCAAAAATAGTATTCTTTCATCTAACGTAGCGTTATGAATGGCATCAAGTTTATACCTTTCTTTTGAATGAAGTAAAAAATAACCTTCAATTTGCGCATCAAGACTTCGCTTTCCAAAGAATGCAGCCTCCTGATATATGCCAATACACGGAGAAAGGTCAATCAGTTCGTCATTGCTCTTGACATGTATGATTCGATCATCCTCTGACAGGCGAATAGGATGCACATCCAACAGCGCGTAGCATGCTTCGACATCTTCCTTGTACTTAAACTGAAACATCTTGGAAATATCCATATTTTTCAGCTGCGAGTCGTCTACGCCAACTGCACACAAGGATTCCTCCGACAACATGGACTCGCCGTTATTCACAAAAATAATGTGCTGTTTACCTCGACTAGCAGCTACGCAGAATATATTGCGCAATATCTCGCGAGAGGTCTGAGGATTATTGACTCGCAGTTGCCAATAGGACTCGGTATAATCAAAAACTACACAAATGGGGCGCTCTAATCCCTTGCTGCTATCGAAAGTTGTAAAAATAGCAGCATGTTTTCCGGGTTTTGATGTGCCGCCATCCTCATCACGTATACTGGCGTACACGGTTTTCTTGTTAAATCGTTCAGGGCAGCGGCTCTCAAGTAGATTTAACGTAGCGGAAAGCAAACCTGTTCGTTGTCCAAGGCATAGTACGTCTTTCGGTTGTTGTTCTGCCAAAAACTCAACAACGGCTTCCGGAGTCATTTCCTCCACAACACAAGCATCATTAACGCCTATGATTTCTTTTTGCCAAATGCGCCCCAACTTTTCAGCCAACTGCGCCGATAAGCGGAAACATTTCGTGAAGGATAGCGTAATATGCTCGCCAAGGAATTCGTCCATAAAGGCAGGTACATTCAGCGTAGTCTTATCGTAGATCTTTTGCATCATGTCGCCCACGGCGATGATTTGCATCTGTGGATTAGTAGACTTAATGTACCACAGCATATCCGCAAATTCTTGTTCAATGTCTTGATATTCATCCAATATCAGCACATCGTACATATCAATTGGAGGCTTCATCCGATTAAAAGCATAGACAAGTTCCGGAATACCGCAAGTAATATTAGCCTTTCTGAGTACACCCATTGCAAAGCCGTGATAATTGGTCACGGTAGTATTGGAGCTTTTAATTTTTGCCTGGGCATCCAACTTGAGCAAGCGGTTATAAGTCAAATAGAGAATTCTCTTGTCCGGCGGGAAAGCATTGCAGAGTTGCTGAATTGAAGTCGTTTTCCCGCTGCCTATACACGCATCTACTAGAATGTTTTTTCCATCCAAAGCTTCGGTAATGAATTCGTTTTGCTCAGAAGAAAGCTCCAGATTTATGACGTTTGTATTAACCGTACTAGCCATTTTGAACTCCCCTCCCAGCTGCACTATTAGCCTGTATTTTATAGTATTATACATCATTCGGGGAGATTCAGCAACAGAGAGAAGGTTAATGACAATATGCAGAAGACATCCTCGAGCATTTATACTGGCTTTCAATTATTCATCGTTCTAACTCTCGCTGTCTAACCTCCCGCACCACCTCCGGTGGGAACCGCTTCAGCAACTTCTCGGCCTTGCGGCAGCGGGACTCTAACGCAGCGATGTGGGCGCGCTGCTGAAAGCTGAAATTACGTTCCTCTCGCAGCTCAGCTTGCAGATCGGCAACTTCCTTCTCGCTGTGCTGCTGCCGGTGTTGGGCGGCAGCGGCGGCCCCTCGCAGCCGTTGAGTCTCCGCTTGAAACGACTCTACATCCGGCAGCAGCTGTGCCAGCAGCGCGGCGGCCTCCTCGCGCTTCTTTCCTGCGTTCAGCACGTTGATGCCAGTCAGTGCCGTTTCCAGCTGCTCCAGCTTGGCGTCCATGGCTGTGACCTTCTTGTACCACTGGGGCGTCAGATGCCTGCGCCTTGTCTCTACGGCAGGTGTGCCGCGCTCCAATTCCGGCCAACGTTCCGCCATGCAGGCGTAGAAATCATCCTGCCAGCGGATCATGTTCTTCTTGTTGCCGAGAATTTCTTTTGCGGACAGGCGGTTGTCCTTCGTCAACGGCACAAAGCACAGGTGCATATGCGGTGTCGTCTCATCCAGATGTACCACAGCGGAGATGATGTTCTCCTCACCGACTCGCTCTTTCAGGAATGTGAACGCCCGTGTGAAATACTCCGGCATCTCCGCCGCGTGTTCCTGTGCGAACTCCGGGCTGACCGTCACCAGCGTGTCCACGAATTTCACGCTGTCCTTCCGGACGCGGCAGCCTGCCATCCTGATGCGGTGCCGGATCTCCTGCTCGTAGCTCCAGCGGGGCGTCACCAAATGAAAGTTCTGCGGAGTGCGGCTTTGGTCAATGTCGGGGTTGCTGATGTAGAACTCTTTTGTCCGTTCGTGGTGGGCGCTCAATGCCTTGGACGCGCCGCCCTTGTGTTTGGCAAAGCGTAAAATGGCGTATGCCATGATGACCTCCTTGTCTTTGTGAGTGCGGGAGCAGGAGGAGCGGAGAACACCCGTCACGGCTCTCTGAAAAAGTGCGCCCGACAGATGCCGTTACCGGCATCTGTCGCTCTTCTTTTTCGGCCCGGTCAGAAACGGGTGAGGACCCCCGTCCTCGCCCGTTTCCTCCCGTCCCCCGCCGTGACGGGTATAACACACTAGACTTTGTCCCAAAGTCGTGTGCCAGCCGTTCCCTCTGGACTCCCTCTGCGGTGTACGGTATGTCCGGTAATGTACGGTATTTTCGGGGTAGGGCCTGCCCCTCTATTTACCGTACATACCGTACACTACCGTACACCGACCCACCGCAGCAGGAGGGTCTTCCCCTCCTTGCTGCGGCGGGTCCTGTAGCGGATACCGTACTTTTGAAGCAGAATATCATACTTGGCATTCAGCCTCCGCACGATCCAGTTAGGCGTAAAGCCCCCGCTTTGCAGCTGCTGTGCCAGCTCCGTGGCTGTCCCGTGCCATTCGGGGTACTCCGCTGTGACCAATCGGCTGATGGCCTCCAGCAGCGGATCGGGCGGCTCCTGATATGGTGCTGTTTCCTTTTCCACCAACTCCCAGCACAGGCAGGCAGGATCAAAGCACAGATGCAACCGCATATCCGGCTGATCGCGGCCTGTTACGTCTAATACCGCATCCGCACCGGTGCGCCTGTCCTTGTGGAGGATCAGCGCACCATCCGCCGCGCCCATCAGACCGTTGGTGCCGGAGATGGTATGGAATACATCCTCCGCGCTCTCTTTGCGGGTGTGGTGTACCAGCACCAGCGTAATGCCGTGGGCGTCTGCAAAGGTTTTCAGCTTTGCCAACGTGTCATAGTCGGCAGCGTAGCTGCAGCTGTCGGGCGTCCGCCCACGGACACGCTGGAGGGTATCGATGATGACCAGAACGGTATCGGGATAGTCCATCAGAAAGCCTTCCAACTGCGCCAGCAGGTTCTCATCCAAGGTGTCGGCTAACACGGAGAGTATGAGGTCGGGACTGTCCTGCTCTGTCATCTGGACGAGCCGTTTCTGCAAGCGATCGAGGGTGTCCTCCAAGGCTAAGTAGAGCACTGTGCCTGGGTGGACGGGACAGTCGAGAAATGTACCGCCTGTGCTGACCCGATAAGCCATCTGCAAAACGAAGAAGGACTTGCCGACCTTGGGCGCACCGGCGAGGAGGTATGTCCCCACCGGCAGCAGCCCTTCGATCACAGCTGGTTTGACAGGAAACCGTATCTCCATCAGCTTCGGCATGGGGATCACGGTCATCCCGCCAGACGACTTGTTCTTTTCCTCTGTAAATGGTATACTGTCATTGCGTGTAAGCGCGAACGGCTGCTCCCCATCTGGTGCAACAGATGGAATCGGGGCAGTCGTTTCTTTATCCCCCCACATGGCTGCCTCCGGGGTTCTGCTCGATCCACTCAACGAGCTTATCCTTCGGCACCAGCAGCCGCTTGCCGATCCGCAGCGTGGGGAACGTGCCGGTGTTGAGCAGCTGGTAAGCCCCTGCGCGGGAGATGCCCAGCGCCGCCGCCAGCTGATTGGCGTTCAATACCGCCGGCAGAGTGTCGTAGTTGTTGTTCATACAAAACCTCCTTAAAATTTCAGTTGACATCATGGACTATACGGACTATAATACACAATGTAACTATTACGCTATGATTGTATAATGCTGGTACGCAAAAGTCAATAGATTATTTTGCAGACTTATTATGATGTATCTAACAAGAGGGCGGTCATGATCTTTCCCGAACACATGGAGTTCCGGTACTACATCACGCCGGAGCGCAAGGAGTGCTTTACGCTGTACAGTAAGACGCTGGGGCAGCGCAGGACGATTCTGGAAAAAACGCAGGATGTAGGGCAGTGCCTGATCGACCTGTACGATACGGATTTCTATGACGCCTATTGCGTTCTTTCCGAGATTCAAAAGCTGGTGAGAGCTGACAAGGACGAAGCCGCATGGAAAAGGCTCTTGGAGCTGGCGATGCCGCTTTGCGGGGTGCATCCCTTCTATGGGATGCTGGCCAAGGAATTGAGCGACCTGGAAGCGGAGCCCTCCGCCGATACGGCGGAACTGCTGCGATTTGACACGGACTTTGAGAGAATCGTCCGCGATGCCAAGGCATTGGTGGAGGTGTGTCTGGATGACCGCTATAAGTCGGACTATTCCACAGCGGAACGGTATCGGGAGGCGCACTACGATGCGGCGCTCTGCTTTGAGGATATGCGCTATGGGGAGCTGGCCACGGAGGAAGTGATCTTAGACCACCCTGCCTATGGCAGCGCTTACAACTACAGCGTGGAGATGCTGCGGCAGCGGCAGATGACGACCACGCTGCGGGAGGTACTGTATCCCCATACGCTGCGCGACCTCTATAACTACTTGAAAGCCTATTGCCTGCGTCTGCCGCTGGTGATCCATAAGTGCAAGAACTGCGGCAGGTACTTTGTGGTGACCGGCAACATCACGCAGGAGTACTGCACACGGCTGATGGATGGCTCGGAGAAGACCTGTCGGCAGATGGGCGCGGTGGTGCAGTATCAGAGCCGCCAGATGAAGAACCCGGCTACCAAGGAGTTTACGCGCTCCTACAAAGCCCACAACGCCCGTGTGCGATACGGGACGATGACCAAGGCGGAGTTCACCGCGTGGTCAAAGGAGGCGCGCAAGAAGCGCGACCTGTGTACCGGCGGCAAGCTGTCCCTTGAGGACTTCGTGGCGTGGCTGGACAGCGACAAGCAACGATAAAACAACGGACTGACTGACCGTTTTATATTTCAGAGGAACAGGAGGTTATTTTGACGACCAAGGCAACAAAAAACGCCAAGGGCGGCGGCACCATCCGCAAGCGTTCAGACGGACGCTGGGAGGCGCGCTACACCCTCGGCATTGATCCCAAGACGGGAAAACAGATACAAAAATCAGTCTACGGCAAGACGCAGAAAGAAGTCCGCCAGAAACTCACGGCCATTACGGCGGAGATCGATGATGGGACGTATATGGACATTCCTCGGCTCAAAACCGCTGACTGGCTGAACACATGGGTGACGGAGTACATCGGCAATGTAAAGTCCTCTACACGCAAAAGCTACCAAGACCATGTAAGGCTGAACATCATCCCCTACATTGGAAATGTCCCTCTCTCCAAAGTGACAGCCGCTATGATCCAGCAGATGTATAACGAGCTGCAAACGAAAAAAGAACTTTCGCCCAAGACGATCAAGAATGTTCACGGTGTGCTGCATCGTGCTTTGGAGCAGGCGCAAAAAATGGGCTATATCCGCAGTGATCCGCTGGCAGCCGTTACGCTGCCGCGCATCGAGAAGAAGCAGATAAAGCCGTTGGAGGACGAGGAGCTGTGTGCATTTCTGAAAGAAATTCGTGGAAATCCCTACGAGCTGGTTTACTTTGTTACGGTATTTACCGGCCTGCGGCAAGGAGAAGTACTCGGATTAACATGGGATTGTGTGAACTTTGAGAAGCAGACCTTGCTCATTAACAAGCAGCACGGCAAGAAAAAAGGAACACGCGAATATTGCTTCAGCAGTTTGAAAAATGACCGGCCTCGTGTATTGAAGCGGCGGATGGTGTGATGGATGCCCTGAAAAAGCAACAGCTTCGGCAGCAGCGTTGGGCGGCTCGGCTGAAGGATGGCTGGGACAATCCGGATAACCTTGTGTTTACCACTGAGACCGGGCGATACCTCTGCAACCAGACTGTGTACCTTGCATTCAAGAAGATCGTGCGCCGCCTGCACCTTGACGCGACAAGATTTCATGATCTCCGTCATACTTACGCCGTAAACAGCTTGAAGTCCGGCGATGACATCAAGACGGTGCAGGAGAATCTCGGACATCAGACCGCGGCGTTTACCCTTGATGTGTACGCTCACGCCACAAACAGCATGAAACGTGAAAGCGCAAACCGAATGGATCAATACATCCATAGTGTGACAAAAACATAAAGGGTCAAGATAAGGGTCAGCACTTTCGAGGAAAAGAAAAATCCTTGAAAGCACAAGGCTTTCAAGGATTTTCTGCTTGGTGCGCGAGGCGGGACTTGAACCCGCACGTGCGTAATGCACACTAGAACCTGAATCTAGCGAGTCTGCCAATTCCACCACTCGCGCGTCACGAACAAGTGTTATTATAGTCATGTCCCCCCCAAATGTCAACCCCTCTTTTTCGTTTTTTTGAAAATCTTTTCTTTAACGATCTTTGTCGACATCTGTCCCCTCCTGCCGCCTTGACCTGAGATAAAAAAGCTGGTATGATAACAGAAAATTGCCAAAGGAGAACGTATGGAAAAACCGCTGACCGCCCGCAAACGGCAGGCACTGGAGATGCGCTCCCGCATCCAGAACGTGGCGCTGGACCTGTTTGACAGGGACGGCTTTGAAAATGTGGCCGTGGAGCAGATCGCGCAGGCCGCCGGCTGCTCCGTGGGCAATATCTATCACTACTTCAAGAGCAAGGATGAGCTTATCATCCAGGTCACCAGCAACGTGGACGCCCAGTACCAGCTGCTGGAGCAGTCGTACCTGGCCGACAACGCCTCCTCTGCCCGCAGCAAGCTGCTGGACTTTGTGGGCAAGTCGCTGGACATCAGTTCCAAAGACCCCGCCCTGTACCGCAGCTTCATCCACGGCCTGAAATATCCGGAGCAGGCCATCCTTCAGGATAATGAGAACCGTGTCTACTTCCGCGTGCTGCGGGAGCTGATCGCCGCCTGCCAGCAGGAGGGCAGCATCGCCCCTCACCACGACCCCAGCGAGCTGGTGGCCGACCTGGTGGTGATGCACCGCGGCATGCTGTTTGAATGGCGTATCGACGAGCAGAGCTTCGATCCGGTGACCCGCGGCTGCCGGATGGCCCAGGCGCTGCTGGACGGCTGGAAGCAGCCGGAGTAAGGGTTCCTGCGCAGCAAACAAAATACCCCCGCGCACACCGGTGCGCGGGGGTATTTTTATGCCGCGGATGGCTCGATCACTTCATGAAGGTCCCGTCCACCATCTGCTGCAGGTAGGCGTTGTACTTCTCCTGCACATCGGCGGGGACCAGATCGCTGATCTTACCGGCGGACAGGGTGCCGTTCTCCAGTGTACCGTAGACGGTGTTGCCGCCGAAGGTACCGGCCTCGACAGCCTGCATGGAGGCGACGATCATGGCGGAGTTATCGGTGACCTGGGAGCAGATGATGCACTCGTTCTGGCCCAGGATGTCGGCGGGCTGGCCGATGTCGTAGATCTTCACGGAACCGGCAGCGGCGTTGGCAGCATCGATGGCCTCGCGGGCGCCGGAGTCAACGGCGGAGGCGTCGCCGAAGAACACGTCAGCACCC
>MNSZ01000073.1:0-25661 GCA_001916715.1 Firmicutes bacterium CAG:24053_14 | reverse complement strand
AAGGAGTTGGCGTAGGGGACGTTCAGCAGCTCGACCGTCTTGCCCTCCTGCTCGGCCACATACTTGGCGGCCTCCTCAAAGCCGGCGATCTTGCCCTTGGTGGTATCCAGCTCCATACCGCCGATGAAGCCCAGCTTGCCGCTCTCGGTCATCAGACCGGCCAGCGCACCGGCGATCCAGCCGATCTGCTGGGCGTTGGGCAGCAGGGAGGACACGTTGCCGTTGACAGCTGCGGCAGGGGTGCTCTCCGCGCCGTTCAGCAGGGCGAAGGCCACGTCGGGATACTCCTCGGCCGCCTGCAGGACGGCGTCGGTGTACTGGTTGCCGGGAGCGTAAATCATGTCATAGCCCAGAGCGCAGTAGGCGGCGATGGAATCGTAATACTGATCCTGAGAAATGGAGTCGGTGACCTCGTACTGCCAGCCCTGCTTGTCGCAGGCAGCGACCATGGCGTTGTAGCAGGCAGCGCCCCAACCGCCGTCGTTGATGCTGGAGTCGCAGATCATAGCGACCTTGTAGACCTTGCCGCCATCGGTGTTGGCATCACCGTTGCCGTCACCGGTATTGCTGTCGCCACCGGCGGGCTTGCTGCCGCAGGCCACCAGGCTCAGGGCCATGACCAGCGCCAGCATCAGCGCAAGAAACTTCTTCATTCTTTTTTCCTCCTAAATAAAATCTTTTATAACAACGCGCTTCCGCGTTATTACCGCATTATCGCTGTTCCTTACGGTATGCCTGACCGTTGGCCTTGGGGCCGCTCTGACGAGTGCCGATGGCACTCAGCACGATGACGGTGGCCACATAGGGAATCATCTGGAAGAACTGATAGGGGATACCGATGCCGGACACCTGGAGCCGGATCTGCAGCGCGTCGCAGAAGCCGAAGAACAGGCAGGCCAGCAGCACGCCGCCGGCGCTCCAGCGGCCGAAGATGACGGCAGCCAGAGCGATAAAGCCGCGGCCGGCCACAATGCCGTCGGTGTAGGTGCTGGAGTAGCATGTGGTCAGGTACGCGCCGCCCATACCGGCCAGTGCGCCGCAGATGGCGCAGGCGATGTACTTCACGCCGATGACGTTGATGCCCAGCGTGGCGGCAGCCTGGGGATGCTCGCCTACCGCCTTGTAGCTCAGACCCGCACGGGTGCGGTTGAAAAACACGGACGTGAACACCACCAGCAGGATCGTGAGGTACACCATGGGGCTCTGGTCAAACAGCAGGGGTCCGATGACAGGGATATCCTTCAGCCCGGGGATGGCGACGCTGGGCATGGTGACGATCTGCTTCAGGTCGGAGCCGGTGCCGAAATACACGCGGTAGATGAAGGACGCCAGCGCCGGCGCAAAGATGTTGATCGCCATGCCGTACACTGTATGGTCGGCGCACAGTGTCACCGTGGAGAATGCGTAGATCATGTTGACCAGCAGACCGGCCAGCGCGCCGCACAGCAGGCCCAGCCAGTTGGAGCCGGTGATGTAGCAGGCCAGGAAGCCCACCAGCGCGCCGATGGCGGCCAGGCCCTCCAGACCGATGTTGACCATGCCGGCCCGCTGTCCATACAGCTCGGCCAGGGAGATCAGCAGCAGAGGGATGGCCAGACGAACGGTGGCCAGAAGCAAACTGGAGATCCAATCCATTACTTGTCACCCGCCTTTCTCTTTCCGGAAAACAGCCGGCTCTTCCAGGACTCGAACTCCGGCAGCTTCGTCAGGGCCATACCGGCCACGGAAAACACGATCACCAGCGCCTGAATGATGTCCGACACACTGGTGGGGACGCCGGTAGCGGCCTGCATAGTGGTGGAGCCCACACGCAGCGCCGCAAAGAACAGCGCCACGATCACCGTTGCGATGGGGTGCAGCTGACCGATCAGCGCCATGGCCACGCCGTCGAAGCCGTAGCCCGCGCCAAAGCCGTTGATGAGGCGGAACTGGGTGCCCAGCAGCTCCGCGCCGCCGCCCAGACCGGCGATGGCGCCGGAGATGATGAAGCTGGTCAGGATATAGCGTTTGACAGGGATTCCGTTAAAGCGGCTGGCTGTCATGTTATAGCCCACCGCCCGCAGCTTGAAGCCGCCGCTGGTCCAGAACAGCACGTAGTACATCACGAGGCCCACCACCAGCGCCAGCACGAAGCCCCAGGTGAAGCGCATGCCGGATATCACGCGGGGCAGCTGCACCAGCTTGGAAACGGCAGGGGTCTGAGGGATGTTCTCATCCCGGATCCAGCTGGTATAGAGCACGCCCATGAACAGCGTGGCCACATAGTTCAGCATGATGGAGATGATCATCTCGTTCTGGCCGCGGGTGATCTTCAGCACGCCGGGGATGAGGCCCCAGATACCGCCGGCCAGCGTACCGGCCAGCAGTGCCAGCAGAATTCCCGCAAAGCCGGTGAGGCCGCTGAAATAGGCCGTCAGGAACGCGGCGATGGAGCCCATCAGGAACTGGCCCTCGCCGCCCAGATTGAACACGCCGCACTTGTAGGCGAAGCAGGCGCACAGCGCGGTGAACATCAGGGGCGTGGCTTTGTTCAGCGTGGTGCCGATGTTGGCGCGGGAGCCGAAGGCGCCCTGAAACAGGAATTTCACCGCCGTGAACGGGTCGGCGCCCAGCGCCGCCATGATGATACCGCCGATGAGAAAGGCCAGCAGGATGGACAGCAGCGGGACCGCGAAGCTGCCGAGAGAGCGTTTCAACTTTTCCATGTATGTATCCCCCCTTACTTACCGGTCATGGCAAGGCTGATCTCCTCGATGGGAGGATTCTTGCCGGAATACTCGCCCATGATCTGCCCCTCAAAGCACACCAGGATACGGTCGGACATCTCCAGAATCTCGTCGAAGTCGGCGCTGATGAGCAGGATACCCACGCCGCGGTCACGGGCCGCAATCATCTGGTCGTGGATGAAGCTGGCCGCGCCGATGTCCAGACCACGGGTGGGATGGGTGGCCACCAGCAGCACGGGATCGGACTCAAGCTCGCGGGCCAGAATGACCTTCTGCTGGTTGCCGCCGGACAGGCTGCGCACGTCCTGCTCCACCGAGGTGCAGCGGATATCATACTTCTCCGCCATCTCCTCTGCGTAGTCGGCGATAGCCTTCTTCTTCAGGAGCAGTCCTCCGCCGCTGCTGAAAGCGGCGGTGCCGCTGCTTTTCAGCACCAGATTCTCCGCGATGGACATGTCGCCGATGAGGCCCTGCAGGTTGCGGTCCTCCGGCACATGGGAAACGCCGTCCTCAATGAAGCCATGGGGGTCAAAGATAGCCAGCCGCTGGCCGGACAAGGACAGTGTGCCGCTGTCGGGGGAGATGACGCCGGTGATAAGCTGGGCCAGCTGGGTCTGTCCGTTGCCGTCCACACCGGCGATACCCACAATCTCGCCGCGGTGCACCGTCAGGGACATATCGTTCAGTCCGTTATGCTTGGACTCCTTATGATAATCCACATGGGACAGCTCCACCGCGATCTCCGCGTCGGAGCAGTCCTTCTTTTCGTACTGGGAGGCGACCAGTTCGCGGCCAATCATCATGCTGGCCAGCTTCTTGCTGTCGGTGTCGGCACATTTGACGGTGCCTACCACCTCACCCAGCCGCAGCACGGTGATACGGTCGGAGATGTGCATGACCTCGCGCATCTTGTGGCTGATAAAGATGATGCTCTTGCCCTCGGACACCAGCTTGCGCATGATGGCGAACAGGCCCTCCACCTCGATGTCCGTCAGAGCGGCGGACGGCTCGTCCAAAATCAGCAGTTCCGCGCCGTGATACAGTGCCTTCAGGATCTCGGTGCGCTGCTGCTCGCCCACGGAGATCTCCGTGATGAGCCGATCCAACTGTACGTCCAGACCGTATCTGGCGGACAGCTCCTCGATCTCCTTGCGGCGGGCGGCCCGATCGATAAACAGCCCCTTGGCGTGCTTGTCACCCAGGATAATGTTGTCGAACACCGTCATCGCTTCCACCAGCATGAAGTGCTGGTGTACCATGCCGATGCCCAGCTTCACCGCCTGGCTGGGGGACTCGATGCGGACCTCCTTCCCCTCCAGAAAGATCTTGCCCTCTGTGGGCTGGTACAGACCGATCAGGATATTCATCAGCGTAGACTTGCCCGCGCCGTTTTCGCCCAGCAGCGTCAGCACCTCGCCGCAATTGACGGTCAGGCTGATGTCTTTGTTGGCGTAGAAGCTGCCAAACCGTTTGCTGATATGCTCCATTCTCAGCAACTCACTCAATTTTCCTCACTCCCTGCTTCTCCAAAATTAACGGTATCGCTATTGTATCGCCTATAAAATAATGGGGAAAGTATACCATAGTTTTCTTCTGTTGAAAAGCAGAATTTTCCATTTTCCACATAAATACGATTTCGGTATGCCCTGTGTTTGCGGTCCAGAGGGCCCTCTCCCCCCGACGCGTCCAACAACCGTTTTTTCCCCCCCCCCCCCGCCGCGGATGCTGTTTTTCACAGTGACCGCGGCGCTTTTTTGTGCGATATGACGAGTTTCCGAAAATATTCAAATCGCTGTTGACTTCCGCCATTGACAGTGCCATAATGTGAATGGTTCATTAAATAATTCGGTGAAATATTCACTGACCACAAATCACATGACCTATATAAGGAGGGTTCCGATGAAGATCTTAGTCATCAACCCCGGCGCCACCTCCACCAAGATCGCGGTGTTCCAGGACGAGGAGCAGCTCTACAAGCTGACCATCGACCACTCCGCGGAGGAGCTGGACCGGTTCGAGCGGGTCATCGACCAGGCGGACTACCGCCGCGAGGCCATTCTCAGCGCCATCACCAGCGCCGGCTACCGGCTGTCGGACTTCGATGCCGTGTGCGGCCGCGGCGGCCTGTACCGCGCCATCCCCTCCGGCACCTACGCCGTCAACGACCGCGTCATGCGCGACGTGGAGGCCGCCCCCTACGGCGAGCACCCCTCCAACTTGGGTGCGTACCTAGCCAAGCAGCTGGGCGACACCGTGGGCATCCCCGCCTTCTTCGTGGACCCCGTCTGCGTGGATGAGATGACCGAGGTGGCCCACTACACCGGCTTTGCCGAGTTCCGCCGCAGGTGCCTGTTCCACGCGCTGAACCATAAGTCTATCGGCCGCAAGGCCGCGCAGCAGCTGGGCCGTACCTATGAGGAGGTAAACCTCATCGTTTGCCACCTGGGCGGCGGCGTCAGCGTGGGCGCCCACCAGCACGGCCGCGTGGTGGACGTGTGCAACGTCAAGGACGAAGGCGCCATGGGTATGGACCGCGGCGGCGGCCTGCCGGTGAACCAGCTCATTGACTACTGCTTCAGCGGCAAGACCCGCGCCGAGGTGAAAAAGACGCTGGGCCGCCGCGCCGGCATGTTCTCCTACCTGGGCACCACGGACTTCCGCGTGGTCTGCGCCAGAATGGCGGAGGGCGACCAGCAGGCCGCCGCAGCCTATGAGGCTCTGGTATATCAGCTGGCCAAGGATATCGGCACCATGGCCGCCGTGCTGCACTTCAACGTGGATGCCATCGTCTACACCGGCGGCATGGCGTATGAGCAGTCCTTCTGCGACGACATCACCGCCTACGTGGGCAGGCTGGCCCCCGTACTCCGCCTCCCCGGCGAGGAGGAGATGCGCTCGCTGGCGGAGGGTGCCCTGCGGGTGCTCCGCGGCCAGCAGGAAGCCGGTCAATATTAAATAGGAATATATAGAAAGGTGGAAAAAGCTATGAAACATCTGATGTCCGGCAATGAGGCCACCGCCCGCGGCGTCTACGAGGCCGGTATCAAGGTCTGTTCCGCGTACCCCGGGACCCCCAGCACGGAGATCCTGGAGAACCTGCCCCAGTACGGCAAGGATGTGTACTGTGAGTGGGCCCCCAACGAAAAGGTGGCCGCCGAGGTGGCCTACGGCGCGGCCATGGCCGGCTCCCGCTCCTTCTGCACCATGAAGATGGTAGGTTTGAACGTGGCCGCCGACCCCCTGTTTACCGCCGGCTACATGGGCGTCAACGGCGCTTACATCGTTGTCAGCGCTGATGACCCCTCCTGCCACTCCTCCCAGAACGAGCAGGATAACCGTCTCTATGCCCGGGCCGCCAAGGTCGCTATGGTGGAGCCCAGCGACTCTCAGGAGTGCAAGGATTTTGTGAAGCTGGCCTGCGAGATCTCCGAGGAGTTCGACACCCCTGTGCTGTACCGCACCACTACCCGCGTCTGTCACAGCAAGGGTCTGGTGGAATTCGGCGAGCGCACCGAGCATACCGCTCCCGCCTACCAGCGCAACGTCCGCAAGTTTGTCTGCACCCCCGCCAATGCCTATATGAACCACCCCATTGTGGAGGAGCGTCTGGCCAAGCTGGCGGAGTACGGCTGCACCCGCGCACTGGAGAACGGCCTGAACAAGCTGGAGCTGGGCGACGGCAAGGTGGGCGTCATCACCGCTTCCATCAGCTATCAGTACGCCAAGGAGGTATTCCCCGAGGGCACATCCTTCCTGAAGCTGGGCCTGACCTTCCCCCTGCCCATGGGCCTGATCCGCGACTTCGCCAAGCTCACCGGCAACATGTACGAGCTGAACACCGAGCTGGTGCGTGAGCGGGTGCTGGGCGTGAAGCCCAGCTATCAGGTCATCACCGAGATTCAGGCTGCCAAGCGTCCCCCCGCGCTGTGCCCCGGCTGTCCTCACCGCGGCTTCTTTTACACCCTGTCCAAGAACAAGAACTACGTGGTCACCGGCGACATCGGCTGCTACACTCTGGGCAGCGCCGCGCCCCTGAACTGCATGGACGCCTGCCTCTGCATGGGCGGCGGCTTCACTGTAGGCATGGGCATAGCCAAATCCTTCCAGCGCGAGGGCGTCACCGATAAGGTGGTGTTCGGCGTCATGGGCGACTCCACGTTTTTCCACAGCGGCATGACCGGCGCCGCCGAGATCATCTACAACAACGGCCGCATGATCCCCTGTGTGCTGGATAACCGCATCACCGGCATGACCGGCCACCAGGACAACCCCGGCACCGGCTTCACCCTGATGGGCGAGCCTGCCCCCATGATCCGCGTGGAGGGTGTGCTGGAGGCTTACGGCTTCGCACCCGTGTTCACTGTGGATCCTCAGGATCTGAAGGCCATGAAGCAGACCGTGGACGCCGCAGTGGCCGCCCTTAACGAGGGCAAGCACCCCGCCATCGTCACCCGCCGTCCCTGCCTGCTGATCAAGCGGATGAAGCACGAGAACGGCATGTGCGTGGTCAATGCCGACAAGTGCAGGAGCTGCAAGAGCTGTCTGAAGGTGGGCTGCCCCGCCATCTCCATGGAGAACGGCAAGGCATTCATCGACCGCACCCAGTGCGTGGGCTGCACCGTCTGTGCCCAGGCGTGTCCCTTCGGCGCTATCGAAAAGGAGGAGAAGTAACATGAGCGATGTGAAAAGCTGCCTGTTGGTAGGCGTAGGCGGTCAGGGCGCTATCCTGATCTCCAAGATCATGTCCAACGGCTTCATGAAGGCCGGCTACGATGTCAAGCAGAGCGAGGTCCACGGCATGGCCCAGCGCGGCGGCAGCGTGTCCACCCAAGTCCGCTGGGGCAGCAAGGTCTACGGCCCCGTGTTTGGCCGCGGCGAGGCCGACATCATGGTGGCCCTGGAGAAGATGGAAGCCGTCCGCTACGCGGAGTTCCTGAAGCCCAGCGGCGTAGTCGTCATCAATGACTACGCCATCAAGTCCACCACCATCGCCTCCGGCGCCGAGACGTACCCCGAGGGCTGCATCGAGGCTATGGCCAGGCACTTCAAGACCATCGCGATTCCCGCCAGCGACATTGCTCTGGAGCTGGGCAATCCCAAGTGCATGAACGTGGTGCTGTTCGGCGCCATGTGCGACTTCCTGGGCTGCCCCGATATCGACTGGGAGCAGATCGTGGCGGAGACGGTGCCCGCCAAGGTCAAGGATCTGAACCTTCAGGCGTTCCGCGCCGGCCGCGAAGCCGCCAGCAGAACCGCCGAATAACACGGATACATAAAAAACTCCCCCGACACGGTGTCGGGGGAGCTTTTTATGTATCTGGCCGCTTACTTGTGCAGCAGGGGGCTGAGGGGCTTGTAGATCAGGAAGCACAGCGCCACGTCCAGAAGACCCTTGCACAGGGTGAAGGGGACGTTGAACACCAGCAGGCAGTTGAACAGGGCGTTGCCGGTGGGGATCTGCGCCACCGTGCCCAGAATTTCCTGATACATGCCCACGATGGCCTCCAGCGGCAGGCCGTACAGCACCACATAGGCGGGGTAGACGATGAAATAGTTCAGAGGCAGGCTGATGAGCGCCATGGCGGCGGCGCCGGCCACAGAGCCCCACAGAGCGCCGGAACGGTTCTTGTGCTTCTTGTAGATGATACCGGCGATGAAGGCGAAGGTAGCGCCCAGCAGGAAGTTGGACAGCTCGCCCACGCAGGCGCTGGAGCCGAAGGGCAGGTGCAGCAGGTTCTTCACCAGTTGGATGGCCACGCCGTAGACGGGGCCGAGGGAGAACGTGCCAAGCAGGGCGGGCAGGTCGGAGATGTCCAGCTTCACGAACGCGGGCATGATGGGGATGGAGAACTCCACGAACTGGAGGACGGCGGCCACCGCCGCCAGCAGGGCGGCCACGGCGATACGATGGGTCTTTTGCTTCTGAGTCATAAAAAAACACTCCTTTTCGATGATAAACACCCGGAAATTGCCTTCCAAGGTGTACGCATCAAAAAAGAGCATCACAAAATGCCATACACGCCTTCTCTCATCCAGACTATACTGTCGGTACCGGAATCACACCGGTTCATGCAGCTCTCGCCGCTCGCGGACTATACCGCCGGTGGGGAATCTCACCCCGCCCCGAAGACAAATATGCGGTTGTTCTCGCGCTCTATGATACACCATGTCCCGCCAAAATGCAACCGCTTTCTGCTGAATTTTTCTATTTATTGTTTCGCAGTAATTTTTTATTGTATTTCAATAAATAATGATTGACAAACGATATAGCCCGTGGTATGCTGACATCAGAAAGGATGTGTGAGACATGAAGCATATCGCGCATAAAAAGCTGGCCGTCCTGCTGCGCATCGGCCTTATGATCGCAGCCCTGGTGTGCGGGGCCATCTTTTTCTGGTTCCTGCCTCAGCTGGGCCACGGCATCGCCCTGGCCGACCCTGAGTACGCCTGGGCCTTCTGGCCCTGCCTGATCTTCGCGTGGCTGTTCGCCGTGCCGGTATTCTGGGCCATGGCCGCCCTGTGGGCCGTATTCGGCCGCATCGGCCGCGGCGACGCCTTCTGTATGGAGAATGCCCGGGCCATGGCCACTGTGTCCCGCCTGGCATTTTTCGACGCAGTGCTGGTGCCGGCGGGTGTCATCACCTTGGCTCTGCTGGGCGCCGGCTCCCCCGGCATGACGGTCATCGCCATGCCCGCGGGCGTCATGGTCTGCACTCTGGTGGGCGTCATGGCGATGGCCCTGAGCCGTCTGGTAGCCGATGCCGCCCGCCTCCAGGACGAGAGCGATCTGACGGTATGAGGTGGCAGTATGATCGTATTTCACATTGATATCATGCTGGCCCGCCGCAAAATGAGCCTGACGGAGCTGAGCGAGCGGGTAGGCATCACCATAGCCAACCTGTCCATTCTCAAGACCGGCAAGGCCCGTGCCGTGCGGCTGGACACCCTGAACCGCCTGTGTGCCGCGCTGGCCTGCCAGCCCGCCGACCTGATGGAATTTCTGCCGGACCCGCCGGAGGAATGACCGCACCGGCAGTTGCAGTTTCTGCCGCATCGTGCTACAATAAAGGGAATTCCGCCGGACTCACCGGTCTGAAGTAAGGTGGCGAACCGTATGGAGAGCACCTCCCCCGCCCAACTGGATACTGTGTCGCAGCCGGAGGCACCTGCGGCCTCCCGCTATTCGCTGCGCTGGCTCTTTTTCCCACTGGCCCTGCTGTACCATGAACTGCTGCTGCGCGCTTTCGACAGCAGCACTGTCTTTTTCGACGCGGCGCTAGCGCCTACCGCCCTGACTGCGCTGGGTCTGGGCCTGCTCATCAGCCTGCTGGCCAATGCTCTGCCCTGCCGCAGGGTCTCCCGCTGGGCCGCGCTGATCCTGACGCTGCTGTGGACTGTCTGCGTCTGCGTGGAGTATTGCTGCAAGAGCTACTTCAAGTCCTACTTTGCCCTGACGTTCATGGTCACCATGACCGGTCACGTGGTGGGCGACTTCGCCGGTACCATCCCCGATGTGGTGCTGCCCCGCCTGCCCTTCATCCTCCTGGCGCTGGTGCCGCCGGTGCTGGCCATTGTCCTGCGCCGCCGCATCGTACCGGAGGACTCCATGGGCCGCCGCGGCCTGCTGGTGCTGGCGCTGCTGGCCCTGTTGACGCTGGGCGGCGGAGACGCCGTCGGCCGCTTCGGCCCCAGCGCCGCGCTGTTCACCTACGATTTCAACACCAACAGTGCCGTCCCCCGCTTCGGTCTGAACACTGCTCTGCGGCTGGAGCTGACCTACGCCGTCACCGGCGTGCCTACGCCGCCGCTGGAACCCCTGCCGGCGCCTGACCCCGCACCGGAACCGGAGCCCACGCCCGTGGACTACGGCTACAATATGCTGGACATCGACTTTACCGCGTTAGCCGAGTCCACCGGCGACAGCACGCTGGCCTCGCTGCACCGTTATATGGCCGCCCGTACTCCCTCCCGCCAGAACCAGTATACCGGCATGTTCGCAGGCAAGAACCTGATCCTGCTGACGGCAGAATCCTTCTCGCCCTGGTTCATCTCTCAGGAGCTGACCCCCACCCTGTACCGCCTGACCCACGAGGGCTTCGTGTTCAGCAACTACTACCAGCCCGGCTGGGGCCAGTCCACCACCGGCGGCGAGTTTGCCGTCCTCACCGGCCTGCTGCCCACATGGGTGGGCGGCGATGTCAGCTTCTGGGCCAGCCGCTATGACTACATGCCGCTGGCGCTGGGCAATCAGTTCCGTGCTCTGGGCTATCAGACACCGGCGTGGCACAACAACACCTATAATTATTATGGCCGCAACGCCACCCACCCCAATCTGGGCTACGACTATGAGGGCATTGGCTCCGGTCTGACTCTGGCCACTCAGGACAGCAGCTGGCCCTACTCCGATCTGGAAATGCTGGAGGCCACGCTGGACAGCTGTGTGGACGCCTACCTCACCACCGGCCAGCCCTTCCACGCCTACTACATGACTGTCAGCGGCCACGGCAGCTATAACTGGGGCCAGTCCATGGCTGCCAAGAACCGCGCCGCAGCGGAGGCCGCCTACCCCAACGCCAGCGCGCCGGTGCAGGCCTACGTAGCCGCCAATCTGGAGCTGGAGGCCGCCCTGACGTATCTGGTGGACCAGCTGGAGGCCCGCGGCATCGCCGACGACACCGTGATCTGTCTCTCCGCCGACCACTACCCCTACGCGCTGGCGGAGACCGGCGTGGACTACTACGCCGAGCTGACGGGCCGTCAGGACTCGGATCTGGACACCTCCCGCTACCGCAACGCGCTGATCCTCTGGTGCGGAGGCATGGACCAGCCCGTCACCGTGGACACGCCCTGCAGCGCCGTGGACATCGTGCCCACCCTCAGCAACCTGTTCGGCCTTCGCTACGACTCCCGCCTGCTGTCCGGCCGCGACATTCTGGCGGATAACTACGACCCTGCCAGCGCCTCCGGCTGCATCCCGCTGGTGGTACTGCCCACCCCCGTGGGCAACAGCTGGGCCACCGCCGCCGGCGTCTACGAGGCCCGCACCGGCACCTTCACCCCCGCCCCCGGCGTCACACCGGAGGAGGGCTACGTGGACGCCGTCAACCGCCTTGTCTCCGCCAAATACACCTACGCGCGGCTCATCATCCAGTACGACTACTACCGCATCGTGCTGGGAGAGAATGAATGACGTAAAAAAAGCTGTTCTGTCTCTGACAGAACAGCTTTTTTGTATACGGAAAACCACTCGCCTGCTTCCTCTTCTGATTTAAAGCTGGTGCGCATACCACTCTCCGCCGGTGGGCCGGAACCCCGCGGCGCGGGAGGTCGATGGCATATACCTCAGTGTCTCCGCGTCAGTGGCGCTCCACGTAGTCCCACTCATCGCCGTTCTCATACACCAGATGGATGTCCTCCAGATAGGGGGTATCCATGGGGTTGGCCATGGGCGCCGCCTGCTTGTAGCGTTCCAGATTCCGGCGGGACTTCTCCGCCGGCTGGACTGTACCGGCGCCTGCGATGCAGCCGCCCGGGCAGGCCATGCCCTCCAGCAGATAGCCGTTGTACTTGCCGGTGCGGGCGCCGCGCAGCATCTTGCGGCACTCGTCCAGGCCCTCCGCCGCTACGGTCTTGACCTCCACCTCGGGACGGATCCGGTGGATGACCTCCTCCACTGCCTTGGCCACGCCGCCGCCGGCGGCGAAGCCCACGCCGGGGGCGGATGCCTCGTAGTGGGCCGCGCTGTCCTCGATCTGGGAGAAGTCGATGCCCTTGGCCTCGAACATGCCCCGCAGCTCCTCAAATGTCAGCACGAAGTCCACATCGCTGCGGACGGAGCGGCGGCTGGCCTCCAGCTTCTTGGCGGCGCAGGGGCCGATAAAGGCGATGCGGCAGTTGGGGTCCTTCTTTTTCAGCAGCCGCGCCGTCAGCACCATGGGCGTCATGGTCATGGAGATGTAGGGTGCGAAGCCCGGGAACTCCTTCTTGGCCATGACAGACCAGGCGGGGCAGCAGGAGGTCGCCATGAACGGCTGCTTCTCCGGCACGTCCCGCAGGAACTCCTCGGCCTCCTCGATGGCGCACAGGTCGGCGCCGATGGCCACCTCCTCCAGAGAGGCAAAGCCCAGGTTGTCGCCGAACTGACCCCAGAAGGCCGGCGCGATGATGGCCACCACCTTATCGCCCTTGCGGATGGCGTGAATCAGCTGGAACAGCTGGCCCTTGTCCACGATGGCACCGAAGGGGCAGTTCACCAGACACATGCCGCAGTTCACGCACTTGTCGTAGTCGATGTCCGCCCGTCCGTACTCATCCTGTCCGATGGCGTGCATGCCGCAGGCCTCCTGACAGGGGCGGGTGAACTTGATAATGGCCTGATAGGAGCAGGCTTCCTTGCACTTGCCGCATTTGATGCACTTATCCTGGTCGATGACGGCCTGACCCCGCTCCGTGAAGATGGCCCCCTTGGGGCAGGCGTACTGACAGTGCCGCGCCAAACAGCCCTGGCATGCGCTGGTCACCTCGTAGTGGGTGGGCGCGCAGGCATTGCAGGCGTACTTGATGACGTTGATCAGCGGGGGATCGTAGTACTTCGCGGCGATGGCACTCTCCTCCACGCCGTCGGACAGCACCGAGTGCTCCGTCACCGGCCGCAGCGGCAGGCCCATGGCCAGCCGGATACGCTCACCCACGATAGCCCGCTCCAGAAACACGGACTCCCGCTGCCGCCCCACCTCGCCGGGCACGATCTCATAGGGCAGCTTCTCCATGCGCGTGTAGTCTCCACCCTCATAGGCCAGCTTCGCCACCTCGGCAAAGACCCGCTTGCGGATGTCCGCAACACCGCACTTGATATTTCTCATTCTTTTTTGTCCTCCCAAAATCCACCCTAAAGGGGTTCTATACCAATTGTGTATTATACCTGCTCCCCCCATAAAAAGGCAATATCTTTCGTAAGGAATTTTTTTCACCCGCATAGGTGAATTCTCTTGCAACCTGCACAATCCCCCTATATAAAGCTGCTATTCCCCCATTATATCCGCAAATATTCCGTAAAAAATACGTGAAAAATCCGCATTATACTTATAGGAGAAATATTTTTCTCCAGAGTAAAATCGCTGCATGTTTTCTCTTATACACGTCCCCGCAGCGCTTCCTCCAGCTTCCCCAGTGCCTTCTTCTCGATCCGCGATACGTAGCGCATCGGCTATTGTAAGTGATTTTGCCTACAAAATTGCGACTCTTAAATTGGTGCAAACCGTTGATATAACTGGATTTATCCCACTTGCTGAAGCTCTGCGAAACGGAATTTGATGATGATCTCTTTTCCCTCCGTCAGCTCGATCCGCTCGATCAGGCTCACCAGTAGCTCCCGGCTGGCACAGGCTGTAGTCAAGAAGCGTTGCACCAACTCTTTCGCTCTGTCCTCATGGCTGACGGGGCTTTTCTGTTGCTGTTCTAAGTCTCGGATGCGTTCTTCCAACCGCCCTCGTTCCTCTTTGATGCGGGTAAAGATACGCTGAAAGTCCGTCTCCGGCAGAAGCCCAGAAAGCCGGTCGGTATACATCCGGTCAAGGTTTTCCGTCAGGCTGGTGATCTTGCCTTGCAGGGCAGTGATCTCCGCCGCGGCTTTTTCTTCTTGCGACGCCTCCTTGACTGCTCTCTCCGCCATAGGCAATAGTGCCTGTGGCTTCAAATAATCTTTGCAAACCTCACGCACCTTGGCCAGCACCGCTTCCGTCAGTTTTGACTCCCTTATTGAATGGCAGGAACAAACGCCTGCCTTGGTAAAGCGCTGATATGTCCGGCACACAAAATACAGTGCAACTTCACCACTGGCATTGGGTCGATTGACTACCGCCAGCGGATAGCCGCACTCATGGCAAAACACCAAACCTTTCAGCAAAAAATCATAGGTACGACTTCTGGTGTGTTTTCGGCTATTCACCAGCATACGCACTTTGCGGAAGCTCTCAGCATCGATCAACGGCTCATGGGTGTTTTCTACCACTACCCAATTCTCTCGTTCCTGATGTAGACACTTCTTGGACTTATAGCTGATCTTCACCTGCCGCCCCTGCACCATATTGCCGATATAGGTTTCATTTTGCAGCATTTCCGAGATGCGTTCACTGCTCCACAATCCCGCGTAGGGACCTTTGCGTCCCATGTTCCAGCCGCAATAGGTCGCCGGTGAGGGAACGTGTTCTTCATTCAGCGTGGCGGCAATTTTACGGCAGCTCATACCGTCCAGCGCCATGGCAAATATCCGCCGCACCACAGGCGCAACTTCTTCGTCAACGATAATTTTGTTCTTCTCTGTGGGGTGCATCTTGTAGCCGTACATCGGCTTTCCACCGATAAACTGTCCCTTGCGCTGCTTATCCCGCTTGACGGATTTGATCTTCTTGGAGATGTCCTTGGCGTACATATCATTCATGATGGCGCGGAACGGCGTAATATCATTGGCACTGGATTCCACACCGGTGTCGATGCCATCCAAAAGCGAGATATACCGTACCCGATGTTCGGGGAAATATCGCTCCATATAGTGGCCGGTCATAATGTAATCACGCCCTAAACGGGAGAGGTCTTTTGTGATAACCATGTTGACTTTTTTTGCCTCGATGTCCGCCACCATGCGCTGAAACGCAGGACGGTCAAAGCTTGTGCCGCTCCAGCCATCGTCAATGTAGGTATCATAGACCTGTAAGCGGTGCTTTTGTGTAAATTCCTCTAAAAGTGACTTCTGGTTCGTGACGCTCTGCGAAGGGCCTTCGCTCTCATCCTCCTTTGATAATCTGATGTATAATGCCACATGATAATCCATGGGGTTGCTTATCTCGTTGTACATATACTAACCTCCTGAGATAAGCGGCCATTCATCATGAACAGGATACATGATAATCCGACCCTGACGCAAATTTTTGCAGTTCACGATACAAATAAATTCTAAAGGACTCTGACAAGATCGTTTCTATATTCTCTCCGTTTCCAGAATATTGGCATATGATCTTCAGCTCAGCTTGTTTCACACAGCAACACCTCCTGCCGGTTTAATCTATGAGGATGACTTTTAGAACTTGCTACTGAATTGGAAAAACCCACCTTGATAAAGATGGGCTTTTCCAATTCAGCTTTCATCTATCAGTATAAAGCTGTTCACATTTGGACATACCCAATGCTGGTAAGACAATAACGCTCAAGCAAAACAGGCGGCTGGTGGCTGCCAGCCTCACGGGAATCTCACCCCGGCCCATGCTGATGGGTGCGCCGCACGATGCTTTGAGGGCGTCCAATGCGGGAGTATCTTTAAGGGTGCCGATGGTCATGGCCCACAGAGTGCCGCTCTGTTTCTGAACAATGCCTGTTTCGCTCCCTCCCGTGCGGAAGATCATGGCGGGCGCTGCTCTCTGGCTCACACCGGCACGAACGTACCTGTCTGCTCTATTCCGTGCCGCAATCGCAGCCCTTTTCAATGTGCAACATCGGCTCCTTATCAGCCTGCATCAGCCATCAAAGATTTGATGGCTGATGCACACTCATGAAGAGGAAACCGCGGCGGCGGTGCGGAAAGGAAACACACCGCCGCCGCGAAACAGGGGGGGAGGCTATGCGATTCGGATGATGTCAAATTTCAGGATGCTTTCGATCAGCTTTATCTCAAGCTGACCGCGCACCGCTTCATCCACGAAGTAGTAGAGGTTCCCTGCGGTGTCGTAGAAGCAGCGCGTAGACAAGCGGCGTATGTAGCCCTCATAGCGCTTCAGAATGCAGCGAATGGAGGATTCATCGCCCTGAGACGCCGCGTGGATCACCGAAAGCGGGAGCAGTGTTTTACTGAGAACGCGTTTCATATGTAGGAAATTACTCATTGTCATCCTCCATTCGTTTTCTGAGTTCAGCAAGGGTATCCGTCCGTCGGTGCTGGACTGTCCGCCGTGCCATGTCCAGCAGCTCCCCGATCTCGCGGTCGCTCATGTCCATGAAGTAGGACAGCAGGATCACGTCGCGCTTCTCCCGCAGGAGCTTGGCCAGCGCCGCCGCGAGACGGTCATCGTTGACGGGGATGCGGTATCCGCACACTTCAAATTCCACAGGGTGAACGTCCTCGTAGCAAAGCTTCGCAAGAAGCTCCGGGGGCAGTTCCGAAAAACTGCGTTCCCGCGCCCTGCGGCGCACCTCTGACCGCTTCATATCCGCGTTTTCCTGACGCAGTATCTTCTTGCAATAGCTGTCGAATATGTGCCGGACGCTCTCTTTCTGGTTCCAGGGAAGCTTCAAAGCGTCATCCTCCTTTGCTGCCAGGAAAGGGTTCTCTCCTTCCCTCTTACTAAATACTCCGTTTGAAGTAGGCCGTTTTGGCCAACTTTTTGAAAAATTTTTCAAAAAATTTTTCTTCGTCTTTTTCACGGCGTTTTTCCTCCATTCCGCCATTTTGAAAAATTCGCAAATGACGGAAACGGAGGGCTACGGCAGCGAAGAATAATCCATATCTCTCGACGCAAAAAGAGCAACGACCACCGCAAGGATGGTGGCCGTTGCTCTTTAGTTATTGGCATAAAGATGATTTCGAGTTATTCGGCTCAAGCCAGCAAGGAATTTTGGGAAAACATTATAAGTGTAAGTATGCATACGCTTCAATATTGATAATGTGCGGTTGCAAGTAGGACAAAACATGGTATTAACCTAATTGTTGTTGGGCACTCATTCCGCATAGTATCGCAAAATCTTCTACTCTTATAACGCAGCAAGTATTACGTTCCTTTCATTCTTTGAATTTCGTGACGGCTTTTGTTGCACCGCACTCTTTTTATGTTATAATGGTAAAAAGCGAATATATCCACACGGCGGAGAAAACAACGCTAACACATTTTATCCAGGATGTGTTTTATTATTTTCTAGGATAAAAGAGGCACCATAGCACAGGAGGCACCGTTTTGCTGATTTACTTATCTGTACTAGAAACTGACCACGAAAAGCATGAATTCATGGCACTTTACGCTGAATATCATGCGGTCATGCTGCGAGTTGCCAAAAAATACTTCCCCACCGATCAAATGGCACGTGAAGATGCCGTTCAGAACGCATGGATGAAAATTGTAAAAAGTTTTCAAAAAATTTCTGCAATCGAATGCAAGAAAAGAGGCGCCTATTGCGTTATAATTGTAAAGAACGAATGTATTTCTATCCTGCGAAAAAACAAAGCGGAAATATCTCTTGATGAACTGCCTTTAGCCACTAGCGATGAACTAAAAGAAGATTCTTCCGCATCTATTACGCAGCTAATTCACGAAATGCCCGAAAAATACCGTACTGTCCTAGAATTGCGTTTCATTGAAGAGTGGAGTACCCGCGAAATTGCTCGGCAACTGAGCATTCCGGAAGCGACCGTCAGCACACGCATTTTTCGTGGACGCAAACTGCTAATTGATCGTTTGAGAGAGGAGGGATTAGTATGACGGGACACAAAGAGAATGAACTGCTTCGCGACATCCTTTTAGATGCCGCGGCTGAAGAATTTGCACCAGAGTTTTCAAGCACAGAACAGGTTGAAACTTCTCTTAAGTTTCAGAAATCCATGCAATCTCTTCTGTCCAACCCAAAGAAGTGGGCTGAACGCAGGCAAAAGCCGGTCTGGAAGCGAGCTGCAAAAATGGTGGCAACCATCGCATTGATTGGCAGCCTAAGCCTCGGCATGCTGATGCTCATCAGTCCCAAGGTCTACGCTGCGGTCGTTAATTGGGTCACCGAGTGGTATGACACTTATGTTATGTATCGATTTTCCAGCGAGCACACTGAATCGGATCTTCCAGAGTATCAGCTTTCGTATATTCCAGAGGGATATCATCATAATGCAGAGATTCTTTCAACCCCGAACGACTACTCCAGAGCAACCTCGATGCGGTTTATGGCGTACTCGGGAGACCATTGGCTTTTTTTCCAGTATGGCCCCATGGACTCTGGTAGCGCCATGTCTATTGAACTAGAAAACATGTCTGTATCAGAGATATCTATAAATGGTAATCCTGGACAACTCTATTCATCCGCCACTGAAACTCAAAGTAGTTGTATTACTTGGATCGATACTAAAAGCAACATCTGCTTTTTTATAGATGGTTTTCTCAGTGATGACGAGTTGATCCGCATTGCTCAAAGCGTTACTCTTATATTGCCAAAATAATTTCTTACTTTGAAAGGAAATGCCTTCTTAATGCGTTGTATAGTTGAGGTTCCCACAACTATACAACATATTAAGGAGGCGTTTTTGTTATGACTAATTATGAATACCGGCACCCTTTTCATCGCGCCTACTTTGTACCATTGACAATGGTGCACTAGTTTCGTAAGCTAAGTGCTCTCAGCTATACTTGAGACCACAGTAGTACTATCACATACGCATTCTTTCAACCGGAAATCAAAATACCAAGGAGGCTTACTAACATGAAAAGAATATATCTAATTATTGCAATCTTTACGCTGTCGCTCATATACTGCCTGACAGCCTGCACCAACCTTGAAAATGGCAAAAATAATGATGACATCACTACCCCTGGGCCAACCCAAATCCCCGATAACAGTCGGCCCCCTGCAGAGGAACAAGGTGACAGTCAAAATGATCCTATGACATATCCCGATGCAAGTACAGAGACATTTTCTTACAATGATTTGACTGTCCAAGTAACTAATGTTCACACGGTTAAAAAGGGGAATATGCGTCTAGATGAAAACCAGACCAGTGAATTTGATGTTTTTGTCGTGTACCCCGGTGCAAAACTAACGGTAATCTCTGCTGGAATGACCGAAGATGTCGATGGTGTGCCTTTCGCTAACTGGAAATTGTACTATGCAGACGGATCTAAGACTGGATTAGAATGCGAAACACCCGCCATCTCAATTGACAGCAATGTTCAAGGGATTGGAGCCGAAGACGCGTATATATTGTGTTTCGAAATCTATGACACCGACAAAAAAGACGCATAAGTTATGCTATTTGCTGTTTTGGGAAGCACCAAGGAAATAACAGCGACAAACGCAAAAATAGAGGGTAGAGAAGTTTTCTCTACCCTCATTACTATTGCTGCGACTATTGCTGCGCTTCGTAAGGGCCATATAAAATAGGAAAACTGCAAATATAAGGCTTTTCGGAGCCTGCAATCCGAAAAAATAAAATAAAAGTCTATCACATTACGCTGAAAGCCGTCCGGGTAAAATCTGGGCGGCTTTTTTGCGTGGTGGACTTGGAAAGGAGGAAAATTTTTCGATAGAAAATCAACGCTCATTTTTGTGCAATACACCAAAATTGAAGGAGGTTAGTGAATGGCAGATGACAAACTCAAAACCGGCCCGGAGCCCCCTGGCCCGGATCGTCCCGGTGACGCTCCTGTGAAAGAGGCTCCGCCAATCCAGGAGCCCCCGGTTCAGGAAACCAACGCGCCGGGGAAAACGCAAGAGCCCGCCGCGCCTGGTACGGGCCCGGCGCTCCAGGCGGAACAGTCTGTTATTCCCGGTATGGGTGAGGACAATCCGGCCCGCTCTGCACTTGGGGAAGTAGTGGTTGATTTTGACAAGATCAACGAGCTTATGTCCCAGCGACAGGCAGCGGCGCATGGAGCCGTAGACAAATTAAAGGCTCCGGCTACTGATAAGGATGGTAAAGAGGCTCCTATCCCGGAGGAAAAAGCGCCGGAGGCGGATCAGCCGAAAAAGCGCCGGGGCCGTCCCCCGAAAGAGCAGGCTGCGGTGTCTGCGGGGAAAAAGGAGAAAGCGGCGGAGCCCCGCACAGGCCGCCCGTCTAAGGTTGACAAGGCGGCCCGTGAGGAGGCCCCGCCCGCTGTTCGGGACAAAGTGTCCAGAGGTAAGAAAGCTGACAAGGGCAAGGAAACGGGCTCCGGCGGTGCGCCTGCGTCTAAACCCGCTCAGGCGGTAAAGCCGGGCAAGGCCGCTCCTGTTAAGGAGGCGGCAGTCCCGCCGCCGGAGATCAATCTGCCGCCCACGCCTGACGTGCCGCCCCGCCCGGTGGAAGAGGGAAAAATCGTCTATCTGAAAATGGCGGAGCTTCATCCGTTCCATACGTTCCGGGAGCACCCCTACAAGGTGCAGGACGATAAAGCGATGGACGATTTGGTGGGGACGATCAAGGAACACGGCATTATGACCCCCGCCACCGTCCGCCCGGAAAAAGACGGCAAGGGCTATGAGATTATTGCGGGCCACCGCCGCCATCATGGCGGTACACGGGCCGGGCTGGAGGAAATGCCCTGTATCGTCCGCGAGATGACTGATCTTGAAGCTGTCCGGGAAATGCGGAACAGCAACAAGCAGCGGGGCGATCCTCTCCCCAGCGAACTGGCAAAGCTGCTGGATTTGGAGGTGGAGGCCATCAAACGCCAGGGGGCCCGCCCGAAAAATGAGAAAGAGGCGGAGGCCCTGGGTAAGCTCTCGGTGGAGATTGTGGGTAAGGAACACGACATGAACTATAAAAAGGTCATGCGGTATATCCGGCTCAACTCCCTGGTGCCGGAGCTTCTGGACAAGGTGGACACAAAGCAGATGGGCTTTATGCCTGCGGTGGAGATCTCGTATATCAGGCCGGAAAACCAGCGGCTGATTGCTGTTTCCATTGACGGGGAGCAGTCCTCCCCCTCGGTGGCCCAGGCGAAGCGGCTCCACGAGCTGGACAAGGAGGGCAAGCTCAACGGCGATGTGATCGACGGCATTTTGAGTGAAGAAAAAAAGGAGGATCGCGGTGTGATTATTTCGACTGCTGAACTGTCTAAGTATTTCGGCAAGGAGGTCACTCCTGCCAAAATGAAAGAGCAGATCATGGCGCTGCTGGACGAGTGGAAAGAGAAACAGCCGCCCGAACTGGCGCAGCCGGACAGGAAAAAGGACTTGGAGAAGTAACCGGGCCCCGCTTCTGGACACTTTGTCCAGAGGTGAACGCCCCGCGCCGGGGATGGGCTCTGTGGTGATATATCCCCCGTCGCCGGATATTTTGCAGCGCAGCCGGGAACGGGCCGTCAAGGGGCGGAACGCCCGCCGTTTGCGGCGGCTTGCCCTTGACGGCCTGGCCCGGCTGTGCTATTTCCGGCAAGGCGGCGGGGGTATATCCTCCAGAGCCGCCCTTTCCCATGAATGGGAAAGGGCGGGGGGATAGGGTTGAACTACCTATTAAATATCGGAGGTGTTGAAGATGAAACGATCCCTTGCTTATATCACCGCTGCGTGGCGCGGTGATCCTGCGGTGGATATGGAGCAGGCGGCGCATTACTGCCGCGTGGTCTACGATGCGGGCTATTCCCCCATCTGCCCTATGCTCTATCTGCCGTTGTTCCTCAATGACGCGGTGCCGGAGGAGCACAAGAACGGCATCGACATGGGCCGCGATCTGCTCCGGCGCTCCCGTGTGTTGGTGGTGTGCGGCCATTCCGTGACCGAGGCCATGAAAAATGATATTGCCGTGGCCCAGCGCCTGGGGATTACCGCGACTACCCTTGAGGGCATCCTGACCGTCAAGGGCCAGGGCCGCCGCTGATGGCGTCCCTGTTTGAAGCCTACATCACCAACCTGGGAAAGTACAACGAGGGCGAGCTGGTTGGCGAAACCTTGAAATTTCCTACTACCACCGAGGAGGTGCAGGCCCTTTTGAAGCGGATCGGTGTGGATGGGGTACGTTATGAGGAATTTTTCATAACCAGCTTTGACGGTGATGTGCTGGGGCTTTACGACTATCTCACAGAATATGAAAACCTGGACGAGCTCAATTATCTGGCCTGTCTGCTCTCCGAGCTGGATCAGGGCGAACTGGAGAAATTTGAGGCCGTCATTGACAGCGGCGAACATACTTCCAGCGTGGCCGATCTCATCAATCTGGTGCAAAACCTGGATTGCTATGAGTTTTACCCCGGTGTCGAGGACGATGAAACCCTGGGCCGCATCTATGTGGAGGACATGGAGGCCATTGACGTGCCGGAGCACCTGCTGAATTATTTTGACTATGAGGCATACGGGCGGGATATTCGGCTTGAAGAGGACGGCCACTTTGCCCCTGGAGGCTATGTTTTGAACAACGGCGGTCAATTCATCGAGCACTACCACGGGATCGAGGACATTCCCGACGAGCACAAAGTCTTTGCCTTTCCGCAGCTCACGGTGCGGGAGCAGATGGCGGCCTACAAAGAAATTATTGACGGTTCCTCCCTGGAGGGCTATCGGAAGATTGCCGCAAAGGAACACGAGGAACGATAACGGCACTTCTGGACACTTTGTCCAGAGGTGCTTTTTTCATGGAAAGGAGGGATACGGCTGATTGACGAGGACGTTTCCAGACGTACCATAGCAGTTTCGATCAAGGCGACAAAGCTCACGGGCCGGGTGCTGGCCCAGGCGTGTCTGGCGGTGGGCCGGAAGATCAAGAAAACGTACCGGGCCCGCCAGACACCCCACGGAAAACAGACGGTGCGCCAGCTTATGGGCCACGGGGCCGCCACGAACAGCATCGAGGTGGAGTCCCCAAAGGACTTTGATCGGGTGGCCCGGCGCTGGAATGTGGACTATGCCTTTTATAAGACCGGGCCGGACAAATACCTGTTGTTCTTTAAGAGCGGGCAGGCCGACGCCATCACCGCTTGCTTTTCGGAATATTCCCGGCGCGTGTTGAAGCGTTCCAAGTCCCAGCGTGTTCCCATCCGGGAACAGCTCAAACGGGCTGCCGCTGAACTGGCCCGCCAGCCGTCCCACAAGAAAGAACGTGCAAGGGAGGCGGTGCATGAGGACAGATAGCGTCAAAAAGTATGTGATACCCAATATCCCGTACCTGTTTATTCTGTGGGCCTGCCTAAAGCTGGGGACGGCCTACCGCCTGGCCCCTGGAGCAGACTTTGCTCACAAGCTCATGGGCCTGGGGCAGAGCATCGGCCCGGCCTTTGCCGACTTTGCGCCGGGGCTGGCCCCCTTTGACTGGCTCATCGGTATTGTGGGCGCGGTGGGCTTTCGCCTGCTGATCTACTTCAAAAGCAAGAACGCAAAGAAATTTCGGCGGGATGAGGAATACGGGTCGGCCCGCTGGGGCACCGAAAAAGACATCAAGCCCTTTGTCGATCCAAAGTTTGAGAACAACGTCATTTTGACAAAGACGGAGTTTCTTACCATGAACACCCGGCCCAAAAATCCCGCCAACGCCCGCAACCTCAACGCCTGTATCATCGGCTCGTCCGGCTCCGGCAAAACCCGTTTCTGGCTCACGCCCCAACTGCTCCAGGCGCACAGCTCCTATGTGTGCGTCGATCCGAAAGGCGGGGTGCTCTCCCAGGTGGGGGCTTTCCTGCAACGCCGGGGGTATCAGGTCAAAGTGTTCAACAGCATAGATTTTTCAAAATCCATGCACTACAATCCGCTGTCCTACATCCACAACGAGGCGGACATCCTCAAATTCGTGGACACCCTCATAGCCAACACCAAAGGCGAGGGCAAGGAGGGCGATCCGTTTTGGACGAAGGCGGAAACGCTTTTGTACTGCGCCCTAATTGCCTATATCATTTTCGAGGCACCCGCCGAGGATCGGAACATCAATACCCTGGTGGATATGATTTCCGGCATGGACGTGAAAGAGGATGACGATCAAACGAGGTGTCAGGAGCCATACGGTGCTTCTGGCACCTTTTTGTAGATTTTTTGTGAATTTGATTAAAAAGTCCTTGACAATTTGTCTCTGGCAAGACCGCAAAAAGCATTTTGATTTCCTGCGGCTCCCGGCTGGCCCCCTTTGACATCCCCCAGCTCCGGGAGATTATGAGCTATGACGAGCTGGAGCTTGACCGCATCGGGGATCGGAAAACGGCGGTTTTCTTCACGATTTCCGACACAACCCCCACTTATAACTTCATTGTTGCCCTGGCCTTTTCCCAGATGTTCAATCTCCTGTGTGAACGGGCGGACAATGTTCACGGGGGCCGCCTGCCCCATCATGTCCGGGTGCTGTGGGACGAGGCGGCCAACACGGGCCAGGTGCCCTCGCTGGAGAAGCTGGTGGCCGTGATCCGTTCCCGTGAAGTAAGCCTGTGCCTGTTCTACCAGCAGTACGCTCAATGCAAGGCCATATACAAGGACAACGCCGAAACGATCCTGGGAAACATGGACAGCGTGATTTTCCTGGGCGGGCGGGAAAGCTCCACCATCAAGGAAATTTCCGAGAACTGGCTGGGAAAGGCCACGATCTCCATGCAGACCGAGGGCCGCTCCCGTGGGCAGTCGGAAAGCTACAACCAGAACACCCAGCGGCTGGGCCGGGAGCTGATGACACCCAGCGAACTGGCTACCATGCCGGGCGACAAGTGCATTTTGCAGCTGCGGGGCCTGCCCCCGTTCTTCTCGCCCAAATACGATTTGAAGCAGCACCCGAACTACAAATATACATCGGAGGCTGACAAACAGAAAAACGCCTTTGACCTTGATAAGCTCATCAACCGCCGCAGGCGGCCTGGGCTGAACGAGGCTTGTGAGGTGTACGAGATAGACGTATCGGACACAGGGCCCGTAAGCGAGGACGAGGACATCCTCAACTACGACGATGTGGACGATCCGGATGCCTATGTATAAAGCACTTCTGGACAAAGTGTCCAGAGGTCGTAACCTGCCGCCTGCATGGGCGGCTTTTTTCATGGCCGGGGAAACCCCCGGAGAAATGGAGGATATATGCAGTTTTTCACTTCCGCGATCACCACTTTGCAGACGCTGGTTGTTGCTCTGGGCGCTGGCCTGGGCGTGTGGGGCGTTGTCAATCTCCTGGAGGGGTACGGCAGCGATAATCCCGGCTCCAAAAGCCAGGGTATGAAGCAGCTCATGGCGGGCGGCGGCATCATCCTGCTGGGCACCACCCTGATCCCTCTGCTGTCCGGCCTGTTTTAAGGTAGCGGCTTATGGATTTTCTCACCG
>MNSZ01000044.1 GCA_001916715.1 Firmicutes bacterium CAG:24053_14 | reverse complement strand
GGAGGGAGCTGCCGAAGGCAGGTTCGATAACTGGGGTGAAGTCGTAACAAGGTAGCCGTATCGGAAGGTGCGGCTGGATCACCTCCTTTCTAAGGAAAAGAAGTAGGGATTGTTTTGTTGTTGAATATTCAAAGGAGGCAGGCGACTGCTGAAATGGATATGAACTTACTGGTGGCGATGCGCTTAAGGGAGACACCCGTTCCCATCCCGAACACGACGGTTAAGACTTAAGCGGCCGATGGTACTTTGCTGGAGACGGCACGGGAGAGCAGGTGGCTGCCAGTGTTTAAAAGAAAACAGACCTGAGAGGGTTTTAAAATATAGATAGAAGGACATGGCTGAGAGGCAGCACGTCAGGGACAGAGATAACAATGTAAAGTCCCGGCGGATGGGTCCGAATCCCATGGATGTTCATCGCACGAAGATATCCATTATTTATCCAAGTGCAGATAACTATGTACCTTGAAAACTGCATATCAGAAACACATCAAGCCGTAAATCATCGAAAAGAAAAGATTTACAGATTTCAAAAGAAATCGAAGAAATAGAACCGACCGCATCATGACGCTACATGATGTGGGAACGAAAGGTCAAGCAAGATAGGGCACAGGGCGGATGCCTTGGCACTGAGAGCCGACGAAAGACGTGATAAGCTGCGAAAAGCCGCGGGGAGGAGCAAATATCCATTGAGCCGCGGATGTCTGAATGGGGGAACCCGGCAGGAAGAACTCCTGTCATCATGCACTGAATCCATAGGTGTATGAAGGGAACCCGGGGAACTGAAACATCTAAGTACCCGGAGGAAGAGAAAGAAACATCGATTTCCTGAGTAGCGGCGAGCGAAAGGGAAAGAGCCCAAACCGGTGTGCGTGCACACCGGGGTTACGGACTGTCGAAAGTGAGCTGAAAGTTAGCCGAACGGTTTTGGGAAAGCCGGCCAGAGAGGGTGAAAGCCCCTTAGGCGAAAACGGAAGGCAGCGGACAGGATCCAGAGTACCACGAGGGAGGGACCACCCTCCAAGGCTAAATACTACTCAGTGACCGATAGCGCATAGTACTGTGAAGGAAAGGTGAAAAGGACCCCGGGAGGGGAGTGAAAGAGCACCTGAAACCCTGTGTCTGCAAGCTGTGGGAGGACGTTAAGGTCCGACCGCGTACTTTTTGTAGAACGGTCCGGCGAGCTGCCACATCCGGCGAGGTTAAGCACTTAAGGTGCGGAGCCGGAGGGAAACCGAGTCTTAACAGGGCGTTAAGTCGGATGGGGCAGGCCCGAAACCGGGTGATCTATCCATGTCCAGGATGAAGCTGTCGTAAAAGCCGTTGAAAAGGGTGGTGATGAGGTGTGGATAGGGGAGAAATTCCAATCGAACCCGGAGATAGCTGGTTCTCCTCGAAATAGCTTTAGGGCTAGCCTCTTAAAAGAGTAACGGAGGTAGAGCACTGAATAGCCTAGGGGGCGTCAAAGCCTACCGAAGCTTATCAAACTCCGAATGCCGTATACTTGATTTAAGGGAGTCAGACTGCACGAGATAAGTTGGGCAGTCAAAAGGGAAAGAGCCCAGACCGCCAGCTAAGGCCCCAAAATGCATGTTAAGTGGAAAAGGATGTGGGATCTCAAAGACAACTAGGATGTTGGCTCAGAAGCAGCCATTCATTCAAAGAGTGCGTAATAGCTCACTAGTCGAGAGGTCCTGCGCCGAAAATGTCCGGGGCTGAAACATGCTGCCGAAGCTGCGGAACCGCAAGGTTGGTAGAGGAGCATTGAATGCGGGAAGAAGCTGTACCGAAAGGAGCAGTGGACTGCATTGAAGAGAGAATGCCGGAATGAGTAGCGAGAAATAGGTGAGAATCCTATTGGCCGAATATCCAAGGATTCCAGGGTAAAGCTGATCTGCCCTGGGTAAGTCGGGGCCTAAGGCGAGGTCGGAAGACGTAGCCGATGGACAACAGGTGGAGATTCCTGTACTGCATATGGTCAGAACTGTGGGGACACGGGGTGTTAACGGAAGCCGGGAAAGGAAAGACCGGTCCAAGCACAGGAGGCGTTGCGCAGGCAAATCCGCGCAATAAGCCAAAGGTGTGACGGGGAGCGAAATTATAGTAGCGAAGTCCGGATACATGCTGTCAAGAAAAGCCGCTATTGCGCCATATGTACCCGTACCGTAAACCGACACAGGTGGATGAGGAGAGAATCCTAAGGCCGGCGGGAGAAGTGTTGTTAAGGAACTCG
>MNSZ01000072.1:57977-83846 GCA_001916715.1 Firmicutes bacterium CAG:24053_14 | reverse complement strand
ACTCAGTTTTTACATTTTTTTCAGGTGCTTCAGAAGCTGTATTATTTACATCATTTTTCTTATTTACACCATCTAAGGATTTCATTGTCGGGAACAGAATGACATCGCGAATGGAGCTTGCACCGGTCAGGAGCATTACGCAGCGGTCGATGCCGATACCGAGTCCGCCCGTGGGAGGCATGCCGTACTCAAGCGCGTTTATGAAGTCATCGTCCATCATGCCGGCCTCATCGTCGCCCTTGGCGCGCAGCTCGACCTGCTTGAGGAAGCGCTGCTTCTGGTCAATGGGGTCATTGAGCTCGGAAAACGCATTGCCCATCTCGCTGCGGCAGATAAACAGCTCAAAACGTTCGGTCAGGCGCGGATCCTTGGGGGAGCGCTTTGCAAGCGGAGACACGTCGACCGGGTGCATGGTTATGAACGTAGGCTGGATGAGCTTTTCCTCAACGAGCTGGTCAAAGCTCTCGTACAGGGCGTGACCCCATGTAGGCTCGACCTTGTCCATATCAACGCCTGCGGCCTTTGCGGCGGCTACGGCGGATGCATCGTCCTCTATCGCCATGAAATCAACGCCGACGTATTTCTTAACGGCCTCGGCCATGGTAAGGCGCTCCCAGCCCGGAGTGAGGTCGATCTCTTCGCCCTGCCATGCACACTTATAGGTGCCGAGGATCTGCATCGCGGCGCCCGACAGAAGATCCTCGAAAAGATCCATCATGTCGTTAAAATCGGCATAGGACTGATAAAGCTCAACGGTGGTGAACTCGGGATTGTGCTTTGTGTCCATGCCCTCGTTGCGGAAGATGCGGCCTATCTCGTACACACGCTCGATGCCGCCGACAATAAGGCGTTTGAGATTAAGTTCGGTCGCTATACGCAGGAACATGTCTATATCCAGCGTATTGTGATGCGTTATGAACGGACGAGCGGTAGCGCCGCCGGAAATGGTGTTAAGTACGGGAGTTTCAACCTCCATGTAGCCTCTGCCGTCGAGGAACGAGCGGACATAGCTTATAAATTTCGAGCGGATCTCAAAATTGCGGCGGCTGTCATCGCTCATGATGAGGTCAACATAGCGCTGGCGGTATTTAAGCTCGGTGCTGGTCATGCCGTGGAACTTTTCGGGCAGCGGGCGCAGGCTCTTGGAAAGCAGCATGACAGACTCGACATGTACGGAAATTTCCTCGGTCTTGGTCTTGAAAACGAAGCCCGTAACGCCGATTATATCGCCGATATCGTACTTGCGGAAGTCTGCAAACTCCTGTTCGGACACCGCGTCCTTGCGGATGTACAGCTGAATCGTGCCGCGGTCATCCTTGATGTGGCAGAATATTGCCTTGCCCATGCCGCGCTTTGACATCATGCGGCCGGCAACTTTGACGGTTTTGCCGTCAAACGACTCATAATCGTTCTTGATATCGGTCGAGTACGCGCTTCTGACAAATCGCGTCTGAGTGAAGGGATCTCTACCTTCATCCTGCAAAGCCTTGAGCTTATCGCGTCTTATTTGCAGCAGCTCGCTGAGCTCCTGCTCGGTAGCTGCATTCTCGTTTGTCTTATTCTCACTCATAGATTTCCCTCTTAACCGTTTTCTACCGAAAGTATCTCAAAGTGCAGCTCACCTGCCGGTGCATCGACGGTGATCTTCTCGCCTGCGACGTGACCGTAGAGGCCGCGTCCAAAGGGCGAATCGTCGGATACGCGCCCTTCCATGGGGTTTGCCTCCTGCGAGCCGACAATTGTGTAATCCTCTTCGTAGCCATCATCAAGGTCGCGAACCTTGACTCTGCTGCCGAGGGTGACTGCGCCCTTGCGCATGCCGGTATCGACCTTCTCGACGATCTCGGCATTCTCAACAAGGCTCTTGAGCTCGGCAATTCTGGAATAGAGCTTGCCCTGCTCGGTCTTCGCCTCGTCGTATTCGCTGTTTTCGGAAAGGTCTCCGAAGCTGCGCGCTTCTTTTATCTGCTCGGCGACTTCCTTAGCCTTATCGGTTTCAAGGTACAGAAGCTCCTTTTTGAGCGCGTCAAGGCGCTCCTGACTCATCTTAAATCTGTTTTCGGTAGCCATACTCAGCTCTCCTTTATTATCCTTATTTATAACTCTCAGCTCAGCGCTTTTATCGCTGCATTGAGCTGGACTGTTGTGTCCTTTTCGGTATTGTGCGCCTCGATATCGGGCTTTATGCCGCCGGCTTCTGCAAGGTCAACGCGCTGCGGCGTGAGATACTTCTTTGTCGAAATGTGTATCGCACCGCCGTTTGAAAGCTCTATCGTCACCTGGCTTCTCGCCTTACCTGTTGTGTGCTCGCCGACTATGGTCGCCCAGTCGTACTCCTGAAGAGCGGCCGCGAAAAACTCGGCTGCGCTATAGCTGTTTTCGTTGACGAGAACGGCCATTTTTGCGCTCAGGCATACCTTGTCGGAGGTTTGGACGGTTTCCTTTCCGGCTTTGTCAACGCTGACAAACAGATCGCCGTCTGGCAGCAGATAGTCCAAAAGCGAAACAAGCTCGCTTACAAGGCCGCCGGGATTATCGCGGACATCGAATATGAACGACTTTGCGCCCTCTGCCGTGAGCTTTTCGATAGCGCCGATCGCGCCTTCACTGCTTCCGGCTTCAAAGTTTTCGATTTTGATATAGCCGATATTATTCTCAAGCATTTTTGAGGATATCGGATTTTTATAAATTACCTCGCAGGATATCGTGACGCTCGACTCGTTTCCCTTTTCGTCGGCAATCACCATCGGGAAGTTTTTATTGAGCTTCGAGCGGATAAGCTCCTGAAGCTCAGCGGTCGTCATCCCCTCCGTCAGTTGACCGTCAACGGAGACTATGGTCTGTCCGACATTGAGTCCAGCGGTGGCCGCCGGGGTGCCGTCCTCGACTGCGAATATCTCAAATTTGCCCTTATCGTTGAGCTTAACGCTGACTCCGATGCCGGCGTACTCGTTTGCGGAAGAGAGCTTATACGCCGCATACTCCTCGGGGCTCATGTAATAGCTCCACTTATCGTCAATGCTGCGAACCATTGCTGACGCAGCAGCGTTATACAGCGTATCGCTGTTGGCATCGCCAATATAGTTTTCCTCGATGATCTTTTCGATCTCGACATACGCCTTGGCGTCATTATAATATTTCTGCGCGCCGAAGCCGCCGGTTGTTATAAGATAAGTTGCAGCCGCGGTCACGACCATAACCACGAGAGCCACTATTATAAGATGTATGAACTTAAATTTTCTGCCGAAACCGGGGCGTGATCGTTTTTCCATTCAATCTCTCCTTTTTTATGGCGCTCCGCAGTTCGGAGCCTTCGTCAGCTAAACAGTACGTTTGACTGGCAGCCGCAAGGCCGCCAGTCAAGCTCATATTCTATCAAATATTATTTTCAGCGATACACTGCTGCACGGTCTCCGAGGCTTCGTTGGAAGGAGTCTGCTCGACTCCATCGGCTCTCACAGGGATAACCGTGAGCACAAGGCTGAGTATCATCGTCAGCACAAGGAGCATCGCCAGTATTGATACGACCAATCTTCTGTTCATGCCAAAATCCTCACACCTTGAGGTAATTTCTGATCGCGATAACGCCGCCGACTGCGCCGACGAGTACGCCGACCGCGAGGAACGAGACGAGCACGATAACCCACACCTGAGAAAACGGAACTATCTGCACAAAGGATATTGCAAGACTCTGCGAAACTTTAGTCTCCAGTGCCTTATACAAACCCCACTGGGCAAGGAACGCAAGTCCGCCGCCGGCAATGCCGAGCACGAGTCCCTCAATAATAAAGGGGCATCGAATGAAGCTGTTGGATGCGCCGACCATCTTCATTATGGCGATCTCTTCTCTTCTGCCGTAGGTCGCGAGCTTTATGGTATTGCTCATGATAAACAGCGACACAAAGCCGAGGATGGCTATGAGCACAAGCGATACTATGCTTATGACGTTGCGAACGGAGATAAATTTATCCGCAAATTCGGTGGGCGCGTTGACCTTATCGATACCGTCAACATTTTCTATCGCGGTTTTAGTTGCGTCCATTTGGCTGAGGTCAACAAGCTGAATGACAAAGCGATGGCGGAAAACCTCGTCGTTGAGACCCTCCATATAGCTTTCGTCATACTTTTCGAGGAAGTTCTGACGCGCCTCGCTGCGGCTCACAAAGTCCACGCTTGCGACATTGTCGAGCGCCTCGAGCTTTGTCTGTATCTGCGCGGTCGCTTCCTGCGCGGTCATATCCTCGTCAACGTAGGCAAGGATCTGATTCTGATTTCCGATATCCTCGACTATCTGGTTGACGTTTATATCAAGAAGCGTGAAGCTGCCCATTACTATCAGGCAGGCAATTATTATCGTGACCGAGGCAAAGGACATAAATCCGTGCGTAAACACATTGCGGAAGCCCTCGCCTATAAGATATCCGTATCTATTCAACTTCATAACTGTAGTACCCGTCCATTCCGTCGCTGATAAGGTGGCCGCCGTCGATGGCTATGACACGCTTTGAGAAAGCATTGACCAGTTCCTTTTCGTGAGTAACCACAAGGATCGTGGTTCCCATTTCGTTGATCTTCTCAAGCAAAAGCATAAGCTCAAGGCTGCGCACGGGGTCAAGGTTGCCGGTCGGCTCGTCGGCGATTATCATGGTCGGATTATTGACCAGAGCGCGCGCTATTGCAACACGCTGCTGCTCGCCGCCGGAAAGCTCCGCCGGGAGGCGCTTTTCGCGTCCCTCAAGGCCGACAAGCTCCAAAACACGGGGCACACGGTCTTTGATCGCCTTGTTCGTTGCGCCGACAACGCGCATCGCAAACGCCACGTTATCATAAACCGTCATCTTATCAATAAGTCTGAAGTCCTGGAAGATGACGCCGAGCGTTCTTCTCATCTGCGGCATTTTGCGGCGCTTGAGTTTGTTCATATTAAAGCCGTTTACGATGACCTCGCCTTCGGATGCCATAATCTCGCCTGTGAGAAGCTTGATTATCGTCGTCTTGCCCGAGCCGGACGGTCCGACGAGGAAGGCAAACTCACCCTCATTTATAGTTAAGCTGAAATTATCGAGCGCGGCAACATCGCTGTTGTCATAAACCATAGTTACATTGTTCATCTGAACCATGTGTCATTTTCCTCCTGAGGATTTCGGGGGCATTCCCCTACGGATTTCAGCGGCCGTTGCTGTTGACCGAGTCAAGATACTGCTTGACCATCATTGCGACCTTGAACACGATGGCGTGATCAAACTCGCGCAGATCAAGGCCGGTGATCTTCTTGATCTTCTCCAGCCTGTACACGAGCGTGTTGCGGTGAACGTACAGCTTGCGGCTCGTTTCCGAGACGTTGAGGGTATTTTCGGAGAATTTGTTTATTGTTTCAAGCGTGTCCTCGTCAAGAGTTTCAAGCGGATTTTTCTTGAAGACCTCGTTGAGGAACATTTCGCAGAGCGTTGTGGGCAGCTGATATATTATACGGCCGATGCCGAGATTTTCATAGCTGATGATCGTCTTTTCCGAATCGAAAACTCTGCCGACATCGATCGCGATCTGGGCTTCCTTATAGCGGTCGGCAAGCTCGCGCAGGTGACGCGCGGTCGTTCCGATGCCGATGATGCATTTTATCTGAAGCTCGTTGCGCAGAACGGTCTCGACGCTCTCGGCAATGGCTTTCACCTCGGCGCTGTTGTCGCCGCCGGGAAGCTCTTTTATAACGACGATATCCGTCTCATTTATGCTGATGACGAAGTCATGCTGCTTATCGGGGAAAAGCGTCTGCAAGACCTCGACGCTCGCAACATCCGAGCGCTCGACCTGACGCACGAGCAGCAGCGCACGCGGAACATCGGGGGCAAAGTGCAGCTCCTTTGTTCTTACATAAACGTCGCCGGGAAGAATGTTATCGGAAATTATATTCTTAAGAAAAGCAGCCTTATTGTACTTTTCCTCGTAATTCATCTTCGCCTCGTTAAAGGCGACGGCGGCCATCATGCACGTCATGCGCGCCATATCGTCGCAGCCCTCAACAAAAACGGCATAGTCAAACTTGCTGCTGTTATTGCTGAGCACCTTATAGGTACGCACGCCGCTTACAAGCACAGGCTCCGAAAAGTCGTAATTCATGCTCGAAAAGTCGTCAAGCCTTGAGCCGATCATGGGCAGCTCACTGCACGTGATGACAAAGCCCTGATCATCAATGATGCCGATGCAGCGGTCGGTAGCTTCCTTTATCTGTATTATCACGCTCTGAAAAATTCTGCTGGACATCGTCTTTTTACCTCCAGTGAAGTATATGGGTATTTTAACGATAGATAATATTCAACACTTTCTACATGATAATACTTTTTTGTGCGTTTTTCAATAGAAAATCACATTATTTTTGTGCGTTTTTCAAAAAATCGCATAATTGTTTTGATAAAAGCACCAAATATAGGGCTCATTTTTTGTTATTTTTTCTTATTCACACTGCACAACTCTTTTTCCGTCAATTGACGAAATTGGCCCGGCAGGAGCGATTTATCAAGCTCAAGCGCGCCGATCGAGAGCCTTTTTAGCTCCGTAACCGGCTTTCCGCGTGAGGCGAGCATACGCTTTACCTGATGGTATTTGCCCTCCATAACGCGCACGAGGCAGCTTCCGTCTGGCAGCTTTTCAAGCCCTGCCGGCAGGCACTGTGTTCCGTCGGCAAGCACTATCCCCTGCCTGAACGCTTCAACGTCGGCATCGTCAACCGGGCTTTCTGTGCAGGCACGATAGGTCTTTACGATCTCGGACTTCGGCGAGATCACGCGGTGTGCAAACTCTCCGTCGTTCGTTATTATAAGAAGTCCGGTCGTGTCCTTATCCAGCCTGCCGACCGGGAAAAGATTTTTCTTTCTTAGTTCTGCCGGGAACAGGTCAATCACCGTTTTCTGCTTTTTGTCATCGGTCGCCGACAGAAGTCCCGACGGTTTATTGAGCATGTAGTAGCAAAATTTTTCATATCTTACCGGCTTGCCGTCGAGCGTTACCTTCGCCGTGTCGCTGTCAAGCTTCTGCTCCGGAGCAGTTACCGGAACTCCGTCAACACAAACGCTGCCGTTCTTTATTATCTCCCGAAGCCGGCTTCGTGAAAGTGCGGTGCACTCGGACAGGTATTTGTCAAGTCGCATAAGCGGCATAATATCACCATGTTCAGCATAGGATTAGTTAGGAAAAAACTTGAGCTTATTATAACATAAAGTATTGATTTTTTGAATAGGAAAAGGCAAATATACGCATATGTTAACAAAATGTTTAAAGCTGACAAAAACACGCGCAGTTGCGCTTCTGCTCATGCTTGGAGTTATGCTCGCCGCCGCCGTTGTCCTTTGCTCCTCGCCGCGAAGCATTTTCAGCACCGGCGACATGCTCGACGTCTCGCAGCTCAATGGGCGCGAAAAGTATCTCGCGTCATATGGCTGGATGATCGATCCGGCCAGCGAGACCGAGCGCACTGTTCTGCTTCCAAAGAAATTCGAGGGCACGGTCAGGGACTATGCCGACATGCAGACGGATCAAGGCTATGACTTTGCGTTTTATTCGGGGCTTGAATGCAGGCAGTTTACATACGAGGTGACAAATTACGACGGCTGCGACGGCACGGTTTATGCCGTGCTGTACGTCAAAGGAACTCGCGTCATCGGCGGCGATATACATTCTGCCGAGATAAACGGGTTCATGCATGGTATAAGATGAAAAATGCCCCTTGAAGCAGTGCTTCAAGGGGCATAGTTTACGAACTTTTCAGTTCGGTGAGTTTAGGAAATTACTCCTCGACCTCGATAACAACGCCGGAACCGACAGTGCGGCCACCCTCACGGATAGCGAAACGCAGGCCCTTCTCGATTGCGATCGGGGTGATCAGCTCGACCTTCATGTCGACGTTATCGCCGGGCATGCACATCTCGGTGCCTTCGGGCAGGGTGATGACGCCGGTAACGTCGGTGGTACGGAAGTAGAACTGAGGACGGTAGTTGTTGAAGAACGGGGTGTGACGGCCGCCTTCGTCCTTGGACAGAACGTAAACCTGGCCAACGAACTTGGTGTGGGGCTTAATGGAGCCGGGAGCTGCCAGAACCTGGCCACGCTCTACGTCCTTCTTTGCGATACCACGGAGAAGAGTACCGACGTTGTCGCCAGCCTCTGCGTACTCGAGGATCTTGTGGAACATCTCGGTACCGGTGACGGTGGTCTCGGTGATCTCGTCCTTCAGGCCGACGATCTGAACCTTGTCGCCAACCTTAACGCGGCCACGCTCTACACGACCGGTGGTAACGGTGCCACGGCCGGAGATGGTGAATACGTCCTCGATAGGCATAAGGAACGGCTGGTCTGCCTTACGGTCAGGAGTGGGGATCCAGGTATCAACTGCATCCATGAGCTCCTTGATGCAAGCATACTCGGGAGCATTGGGATCGGTGGACTCGCAAACGAGTGCGTTAAGAGCGGAACCACGGATGATGGGGGTGTCGTCTCCGGGGAAGCCGTAGAAGTCGAGCAGCTCGCGAACTTCCATCTCGACGAGCTCGAGGAGCTCTTCGTCGTCAACCTGATCGCACTTGTTCAGGAATACGAGGACGGAAGGAACGTTAACCTGACGGGCAAGCAGAAGGTGCTCACGAGTCTGAGCCATGGGGCCGTCGGATGCTGCGATAACGAGGATAGCGCCGTCCATCTGAGCTGCGCCGGTGATCATGTTCTTGATATAGTCAGCGTGGCCCGGGCAGTCAACGTGTGCGTAGTGACGATGAGCGGTCTTGTACTCAACGTGTGCGGTGTTGATGGTGATGCCGCGTTCTCTCTCTTCGGGAGCCTTGTCGATGGAAGAGTAATCAGTGTACTCTGCGTCGCCGAGCAGAGCAAGGTACTTGGTGATAGCTGCGGTCAGAGTGGTCTTGCCATGGTCGATATGACCGATGGTGCCGATATTGACGTGGGGCAGGGATCTGTCGAATTGCTGCTTTGCCATAATAATAACCTCCGTTAAATTGATACAATGATTTGATTAAACTACTTGCTTATATGGTTTATCAGCCCTTGCGTGCGCCGCGGAGAGTCTCCTGGAGATTCTTCGGAAGCTCGACATAGTGGCTGGGTTCCATGCTGTAGGTTGCGCGTCCCTGAGTTTTGCTTCTCAGGTCGGTAGCGTAGCCAAACATGGATGCAAGAGGCACATGAGCCTCGATGACGGCGGCACCGTTCCTGATGTCCGATCCGACAATCTGGCCGCGTCTTGCATTTATGTCGCCCATAACGTCACCCATGTATTCGTCGGGAGCCGTTACAACGACCTTCATAATAGGTTCAAGCAGAGTGGGACCTGCCTTCTCGCAGGCTTCCTTGAACGCCATGCTGCCGCAGATCTTAAACGCCATTTCGGACGAGTCAACCTCATGGTAAGAGCCGTCTATGAGCGTTACCTTCACGTCTACGACCTGATAGCCGGCGAGCACGCCCGACTGCATTGCACCCTGGATACCCTGATCGACACAGGGGATATACTCCTTGGGGATAGCGCCGCCGGTGATCTTGTTGATAAACTCATAGCCCTTGCCGGACTCGTTGGGCTCAACAGTGATCTTACAATGTGCAAACTGGCCTTTACCGCCCGTCTGACGGGCATAACGGGTATCGACGGTCGCCTCGCGCGTGATGGTCTCCTTATAGGAAACCTGCGGCTTGCCGACGTTAGCCTCGACCTTGAACTCGCGCAGGAGTCTGTCAACGATGATCTCAAGATGAAGCTCGCCCATACCGGCGATTATGGTCTGACCCGACTCTTCGTCGGTGTAGGTCTTGAAGGTGGGATCTTCCTCTGCCAGCTTCTGAAGCGCGATAGCCATCTTTTCCTGACCGGCTTTGGTCTTAGGCTCGATAGCAACGCGGATAACAGGCTCGGGGAATTCCATGGATTCAAGGATGATCGGATTTTTCTCATCGCAGAGCGTATCGCCGGTCGTGGTATTTTTAAGGCCGACGGCGGCAGCAATATCGCCGGAATAAGCGATGGAAAGATCTTCTCTGTGGTTTGCGTGCATCAGCAGGATTCTGCCGATACGCTCGCGCTGACCCTTGGACGAGTTCAAAACCGTTTTGCCGGCCTCGACCGTGCCGGAATAGACACGGAAGAAGCTCAGACGGCCGACGAAGGGGTCGGTCATGATCTTGAATGCAAGAGCGGAGAACGGTGCATCATCGGATGCCTCACGGGTCTCCTCCTCATCGGTCTTGGGGTTTGTTCCGCTGATTGCGGGAATATCCAGCGGCGAGGGCATGTACTCAACGATAGCGTCGAGCAGCTTCTGCACGCCTTTATTTTTATACGAAGTGCCGCAGACCACGGGTACCATCTGAACGGCGCATGTGGCCTTTCTGATGGCTGCACGGATCATATCCTGCGGAACCTCTTCGCCTTCGAGATAAAGCATCATTATCTCGTCGTCGAAATCCGAGATAGCTTCCAGCATCTTTACACGGTATTCCTCGGCCAGATCGCGCATATCCTCGGGGATTTCCTCGGTGCGCATATCGTTGCCGAGATCATCGTAATAAATGCGGGCATTCATCTCAACCAGATCGATTATGCCACGGAAATCCGCTTCGGCGCCGATCGGGAGCTGGATGGGCACTGCATTGCACTTAAGTCTGTCATGCACCATATCGAGAACATGATAGAAGTCCGCGCCCATGATATCCATCTTGTTTACGTATATCATACGAGGAACATGATAGTGATCGGCCTGTCTCCAAACTGTCTCGGACTGCGGCTCAACGCCGCCCTTGGCACACAATACGGTCACGCAGCCGTCAAGAACGCGCAGCGAACGCTCGACCTCGACGGTGAAGTCAACGTGACCCGGGGTATCAATGATATTGATTCTGGTATCGCGCCAGTGGCAGGTGGTTGCTGCGGAAGTGATGGTTATACCTCTCTCCTGCTCCTGCTCCATCCAGTCCATGGTCGCGGTACCTTCATGGGTCTCGCCGATCTTGTAGTTTACGCCGGTGTAATAAAGAATACGCTCTGTTGTCGTAGTCTTGCCGGCGTCGATGTGAGCCATGATACCGATATTTCTGGTTTTTTCAAGTGAGTACTGTCTTGGCATAATCTTCTCCTGTAAAGATTACCATCTGAAGTGTGCGAAGGCCTTGTTGGAGTCTGCCATCTTATGGGTATCTTCGCGCTTCTTGACGGATGCGCCGAGGTTGTTGCAGGCATCCATGATCTCGCCTGCAAGGCGCTCCTTCATGGTCTTCTCGCCACGCTTGCGGGCGTAGCCGACCAGCCAACGCAGGCCGAGAGTCTGACGACGTGCAGGTCTTACTTCGATAGGAACCTGGTAAGTTGCACCGCCGACACGGCGAGCCTTAACTTCGAGGCTGGGCATGATATTGTTCATTGCTTCGGTGAAGGCGTCAAGGGGTTCCTTGCCGGTCTTCTCCTTGATGATGTCAAAAGCGTCGTAAACGACCTTCTGAGCAACACCCTTTTTGCCGTCCAGCATGATAGCGTTGATGAGCTTGGTCACCAGAACACTATTGTACATAGGATCGGGTAAAATTTCTCTTTTGGGAACATTACCTCTTCTGGGCACTGTGCTTCCCTCCTTCATTAAAAAATGACTTCACAGGTACTCGGAACGGATTTGCACCATTCCGTCTGCGCCCCGTTGCCTTGCGCAAACGCACAATGCAATTTCAGTGTGAAGTAATACTCTTACTTCTTGCCGGCCTTGGGACGCTTGGCGCCGTACTTGGAACGGGCCTGCATACGGCCGTTGACGCCCTGGGTATCCAAAGTGCCGCGGATGATGTGGTAACGCACACCGGGAAGGTCCTTGACACGGCCGCCGCGGATCATGACCACGGAGTGCTCCTGCAGGTTGTGGCCGACACCGGGGATATAGGCAGTGACCTCGTATCCGTTGGTCAGCTTCACACGGGCGATCTTACGCAGTGCGGAGTTAGGCTTCTTGGGGGTGGAGGTACGAACTGCGGTGCAGACGCCTCTCTTCTGAGGGGAGCTCAGGTCGGTCTCGCAATTTTTCAGGGTGTTGAGGCCCTTCTGCATTGCGGGGGAGTTGGACTTATAAGTCGACTTCTCTCTGCCTTTTCTCACCAGCTGGTTAAACGTAGGCAATTTTCATTTCTCCTTTCTTGAAAAATTCCTTGAAATTCAAGGTTTTTGCATGGATTTTATGCTTTTGGGCGCACAAATCCCACACAGACTGAAATTTTAGCATATTACACAAATTCAGTCAAGATTTTTTTACACAAAAATGAGCTGCAATTTTTAATTTTATATGTTGATTTCGCATTTTTCGTATTTAAACAGCAAAAGTGCCGGTTGCGTCTTCGGCATATTTTTATGCTAAAGCTGACAAGAGTTGAACGCGTATCGGTTTTGACGGGCAGATTTTCGCCCATGCTGCGTTAAAGCTCTTGACAATACGGCAGTATTCTCTGCGAGCTTTGCCTTGCCTGAGCTAAAATCTGCTCCGGCAAAACTGCAAGGCACCTGTCGGCTGTGCTTTTCGAGATATGTTCGGCTTTCTTTGGTGCAGGTGGGCCGGCGCCCATCAAGACAAAAAAGGCGAAAATAGCCGGAAGGGCGCGCTGACAGGCGATATGGGTTCAACTCTCGTCAGCTTAAGCTGACGAGAGTCGAACACGTATCGGTTTTGACGGGCAGATTTCCGCCCATGCTGCGTTAAAGCTCTTGACAATACGACAGTATTCTCTGCAAGCTTTGCCTTGCCTGAGCAAAAATCTGCTCCGCAAAACTGCAAGGCACCTGTCGGCTGTGCTTTTCGAGATATTTTCGGCTTTCTTTGGTGCAGGTGGGCTGGCGCCCATCAAGACAAAAAAGGCGAAAATAGCCGGAAGGGCGCGCCGACAGGCGATATGGGTTCAATTCTCGTCAGCTTAAACACTATAATATTGATTTTCGCAGGCGCGTGTGCTATATTATTTGTTATCAGTTTAAATACTTTAAAAATCGAAAGGATTTTGACAATGAAACCGAAATTTGACGGCTACGCGGCGCAGTACGACGCATGGTTTATGGAAAATGACAAGCTGTTTGAAAGTGAGCTTCGTCTGTTTAAAAAGGCGCTTGGCGATATCGAGGGCAAGCGGGTTCTCTCCGTCGGCTGCGGCAGCGGCTTGTTTGAAAGCATGATAGATTGCAGCAACATCGAGGGCATTGAACCTTCGCGCGACATGGGAGCGATTGCCCAGAAGCGCGGCATAAATGTTATCCAGTTCGGCGCGATAGAGGATTCCGAATTAGAAGAAAACGCCTACGATGTGATATATCTCAACGGCAGCTCCAGCTATATCGAAGACCTTGCCTACGCCTTTAATATCTGCAAGAAGGCTCTTAAGCCCAACGGGAAGTTTATCTCCCTCGATGTGCCCAAGGAGAGTGCGTTCGGGTTTATGTATCTGCTTGCCAAAAACGTCGGAACATTTGAGCATCCTTACCTTGAAGGTGTTATGCCGAAGCTTCCGTATCCTCTCGAGCTGTGCTGCGCAGGCGTATGGCATTCAACCGTGGAGAAGATCGACGTGCTCAAATCGCTCGGCTTCCATGACTTTGATTTCTACCAGACGCTTCTTAAAAACCCCATGTACACAAACGAAGAGGTCGAAGAGGTTGCATCCGGCTACCAGAGCGGCGGATACGTTGCGATAATCGCGCACAAATAAGGCCGTATGAAGCTTTCAGAAACGCTCTATGCGCAGGTGCAGGACATCTGGCCGCGATATCTGTCCCATCCGTTCGTCACCGAAATGGCTTGCGGCACTCTGCCTAAGGAAAAGTTCCGCTACTACATGTTACAGGACTATCTGTATTTGCAGGATTACGTTAAGATCTTCGCCGCGATGATCCAAAAGGCCGAGGATTTTGAGCAAATACGTTTTCTGTGCGGCGAAATGTCCGCCACTATCGACGAAACATTCCGCACCCACCTGCCGTACATGAAGCGGCTTGGCATAGGCGAGCAGGAGATCGCCTGCGCGACCGCGCATATCGACAGCAGCGCCTACAGCCACTATATGATCTGCGAGGCGCAGGCCGGCGATGTGCTGACCGGTCTTGTTGCGCTGCTAAACTGCTCGTGGAGCTATGCGTACATTGCCGAGAAAACGGTTGAGGCATATCCCGAGGCCGTCAATGACGAAAGCTACGGCTCGTGGTTTGCAGGCTATGTCTCGCCGGAGTATAAAAAGACAAATCAGGCGCTTATAGACAGGATAGACGCGCTTGCCGAGAACATCGACGAGAAAAAAACTCGTCACCTGTGCGAGATCTTCAAAAAGTGCTGTCTTTTTGATCTTCGCTTCTGGGACATGGTGTACGCCATGGGCAAGTGCTGAGCTTCTCCCCTGCACAAATTATGCAAAATTCCCACGTCCGAGCTGCGGACGTGGGAATTTTTACGGTGCGCGGCAGATTGGCAAAAATACACAAAGAAGCCGCCCGTTTGGGCGGCTTCCAAAGCTGTGTATTTAGTTATTACGCATTCGGCTGTCAGATGATTATGCCGCGCTTTTTTGCTTCGAAGCTAAGCTCATCACGGAAATCAGGATGGGCGATAGCAATGAGCTGGCGGGTGCGCTCGCCGAGACTTCTGCCGCGCATATGGGCAATGCCGTACTCGGTGACGATGTAGTCAACATCGTTTTTCGAGGTCGTGCAGACTGCGCCCGGGGTGAGGATGGGCTTGATCTTGCTTATCGTGCCGCCCTTTGCGGTCGAGGTGAACGCAATGAAGCTCTTGCCGCCCTTGGACTGGCATGCGCCGCGGACGAAGTCGATCTGGCCGCCGGAGCCGGACATGTGCTTTGTGCCGACGGATTCAGCACAGACCTGGCCGAAGAAATCGACCTCGATGGCTGCATTTATGGATATCATGTTATCGTTCTTGCAGATGACCTCGGGATTGTTTACATAGTCAACGGGCAGGATCTCGATCGCCGGGTTATCATCGACATAGTCGTATATCCTCTTGGAGCCGTAAGCAAAGGTGGTAACGCTCTTGCCGCGGTGGATCTGCTTTTTGGAGTTGTTGACGGCGCCGCACTCGATAAGCTCGACCATGGAGTCGGTGAACATTTCGGTATGTATGCCGAGATCGTGCTTGGATTTGAGCGCCATACCGGTAGCATCAGGAATTGCGCCGATGCCGAGCTGGATGCATGCACCGTCGGGGATCTGCTCTGCTATGAGGTTGCCGATGGTCTGGCTGACCTCGTCGATGGCGACGGGAGGCAGAACCGGCAGCTCGTGATTATACTCAACGATAGCATCTACCTGAGAAACATGCAGCTGGGTGCCGCACAGGCATCTGGGCTGATTCTCGTTTACTTCGACGAAAACTCTCTTCGCCTTGTCTATCATCGCTTCGGCGTAAGAGCCGTTGAGCGCGAGGCTGAAGTAGCCGTGGCTGTCCATGGGCGAGACCTCGATGCAGAACGCATCGTACTCATACTCAGCGCGGATGTGGCGAGGAATATCGCGGTAGTAGGTCGGCAGAAGATCTGCCCAGCCGCCGTTTATCGCCTTGCGCGCATAGCCGGAGCTGAACCATGAGTAGCCGGTCATTTTTCCGAACATGTCGGGATCGGTGTAAAACTCAAAGGGATATGCGTCAAGAAGGGTCTGAACCTGCACGCCCTTAATATCGCTGCTCTTGACTCTTGCGGCGATAGCGTTCATAATTGCCGGTGCCTGCGAGGGAGCCGTGTCCATACCGAGGATCCAGCCGGACTCGACCTGCTTTGCAAGTTCTTCTGCACTAATCAGTTTTTCAGCATATAATGCTTTATAATCGGTCATTTTTAACACTCCTGAAACAATTTTGTGTCTAAGCTAGTGATATTATATAATAGTGCGTAATTAAATTCAAGTATTCAGGACGTCTGTTGGGCGTATTCACTATAATTTATTTTGTAACGATCACGGAGGGTAAATATGAGGTTTTCGAAAATGCACGGAGCCGGCAACGACTTTGTTGTGATAAATACTATTGAAGAGGATGTTTCTCTTTCGTCCGCTTCCTGCCTTGCGCGCACGCTGTGCAGCCGCAGGACAGGCATCGGCGCAGACGGGCTTATGCTCGTTGCTCCGGCTGAGGGAAGAAACGCTGACTATCGTCTGCTGTTTTACAACTCCGACGGAAGCCTCGGCGAAATGTGCGGCAACGGAGCAAGGTGCATAGCGCGATACGGCTATGAGCACGGTCTTGCAGGTGAAAGCCAGCGCATTGAGACCACCGCCGGACTTGTCACCGGCGAGCGGATAAGCCGGACGCTTTACCGTATAAGGCTCAACGATCCGTCGGTCATTGATCTGCACCGCTCAGCCGAGGGCTGCGACTGCGCGTACATTGAGCTTGGCGACCCCGGCATACCGCACGCCGTGCTCATTAAAGACGATTGGGACAGGGTACCCGAGGACGAACTTCGCACACTCGGCAAAAAACTGCGTCACTCCCCCGCTTTCCCGAAGGGCGCAAACGTAAGCTTTGTGAAGCTTATCGGAAAAGACGAGGTGAAAGCCGTGACATACGAGCGCGGAGTTGAGGACTTCACCCTCGCCTGCGGCACCGGCTGCGGCAGCATCGTGACTGCGCTGGCGCTAAAAGGGCTTGTTTCGGGCAAAAACGTTAAGGTCTCAATGCCGGGCGGCGAGCTTTTCGTTACGCTCACGCACGAGAGCGGCACGGCTCACGACGTGTACCTCACAGGGCCGACCTGCGTTGTCTTTGAGGGCGAAACAAAAGAAATTTAAAAATTTTATCTTTTCCATGCAATAAAACGGCTCTGCTGTGCATTGTTATGGTGAAAGGATCTTCGGTATGCTTTTTATGACGGTTGCGACAAGTGAATATTCCGAAGCAAAGGTGCTTGAATCGCTGCTTGCGCGCATAGCAAAAGGCGACAAAGAAGCACTGGGCGAGCTTTACGAGCGCACCCGCGCTGCGGTTTTCGGCTTTGCGATGAGCATGGCTTCCACCCCTTCCGACGCAGAAGACGTTCTGCACGACACATATCTTGCCGTTTACTCATCAGCCGAAAGCTACGCTGCCAAGGGAAAGCCGATGGCATGGATCATGACCATAGCCAAAAACCTTGCGAGAATGCGCATGCGCAAGGCGCGGCGGCAGCTTGACATAGCCGCCGACGACTGGGGACACTACCTTGCCGCCAAAAGCGAGGTCAGCTCCGACGAGCGCGTACTGCTTCAAACTGCAATGAAGATACTTTCCGACGACGAGCAGCAGATCGTGATGCTGCACGCAGTTGCCGGCGTCAAGCACCGCGAGATCGCGGCGCTACTTGACATGCCGACTGCGACGGTACTTTCCAAGTACTCACGAGCCATAAAAAAACTTAGAACTGTGATGGAGGCAGATTAAGATGAAAAACGACAAAAGCATCGAAACTAAGCTCCGCTCTGCCGTTTCCCACGCGGTTCCGGACGCTCTGGACGATATCCTCAGCGCGTGTGACCATGAGAAAGGAAAGGTAATTTACATGGAAAAGAAAAGAACATCTCCCCTGCGCAGCTTCGCTGCGATAGCCGCGGTGCTTGTATTGGTAATTGCAGGCATATTCGCCATAAAAAATCTCGGCGGCAGCTCGGCCGACACTCTGGCAGCTGTCGTATCGCTCGATGTTAACCCCAGCATCGAATTGAACGTTGACAAGGACGAGAACGTGCTCTCTGCCAAGGGTCTCAACGCCGACGGAAAAACCGTTCTCGGAGATATGCAGCTTAAAGGCAGCAAGCTCGATGTTGCCGTAAACGCAATAATCGGCTCAATGCTGCAAAACGGATATCTTGACGATATGGCAAACTCGATCCTGCTGTCGGTTTCAGGCGTTGACGGCTACAATGCCGAAACTCTGCGCTCGAAGCTTGCTTCCGATGTAAACAAGCAGCTTAAAGACTGTGCCGTGCTCAGCCAGGACGTTTCCGGCGCCGACAGCGAAACCGTGAAGCTTGCGGAAAAATACGGCATCACCGTCGGCAAGGCAGCTCTCATCCGCCAGATCGTAAGCGCAGACGCACGCCACAGCTTTGATGAGCTTGCTCCCCTTTCGATAAACGAGCTTAACCTCCTCGCCGACGGGAAGTCGCTCGGCAGCATCGACTCCACAGGAAAAGCAAGCTCCAAGGCATACATCGGCCGCGACGCGGCTCTCGAGGCAGCGCTCAATCACGCGGGCTTAAGCAAGAATGACGTTCGCAATGTCGATATCGAGCTTGACTATGAATACGGCAGCATGGTATACGAGGTCGAGTTTGAGCTTGGAACGACAGAGTACGAATACGACGTAAACGCTGCCACCGGCGAGATCGTATGGTACGAGAAAGACTCCGGCGGTAAGCTTGAGCAGGGCGGTTCTGCCATCGACGGCAAGGACTCCGTCGGCAAAGACAAGGCCGTGCAGACAGCTCTCAAGCACGCAGGTCTCACTTCTTCTCAGGTAACGCAGCTTGAAGCAAAGCTCGACCGCGACGGCGGCAAGCTCGTTTACGAGATAGAGTTCCGCTCCGGCAATTACGAATACGAATATGAAATTGACGCCTCGAACGGCTCGATCATAAAAAGTGAAAAGGACTTAGACAACTAAGTCAAAAACCTCCGGTCGCTGACCGGAGGTTTTTTGCGTTATACATACTGCTTGCGTGGGATCCTGTCGTAATTCCAGAGGAGTATCGGCTCCACGCAGTAGGCAAGGAATTTCATATCAAGGTTAAAGAAATATATTAAAAACGTCACGGCAAAGAAGCCCGCTCCGCCGCCGAGCATTTTAACGGGCAGCATTTTGAGTTTTGACATATCGTTTCTCCTTTCTTACCATGCGTGTTCATCCGGCAGGATCTCTATCGTCGGATCTATCGGCTCTTCGCGCATGACGGTTCGCATATATTGATTGAACTGGTCGCGTATAGCCTGACGGGTATAAACTCGCGGATCGGCAAGATCGTGGCATACCCAGACGAGGTGGATACCGCGCTCTCTGGCCTGTTCCTCGAACTGGCCGTGCATTCCGGTCAGCGCCTTGCAGGACATATGCTCCCACATCATGACCATGTCGGCGTTCATCTTCTCGCAGTACTCCCAAAGCTCATCGACGAGGACCTTGTAGCCGCCGTGGGTGTGGTTGCGCATGATCATGTTCATGGTCAGCCACGCCATGTCGTAGTANNTAGTAAGCCTGCTCGCGGTTTTCCGGCGTGTCCTCCTCGGCTATCTCCTCGCTTATGACCATCGACAGCATATCCGTCAGAGGCACAACGCCCCAGCACTGGATCATCCAGTACAGCATGTCGATGATGTACTGCGGCTGAACGCCCCAGACTATGCATCTGTGACGATATTCGGAAGCCATCATTGCCTTTCTCTTATAGCCCTGCTGAACGAGCTTCATGATCTTCCTGTCTATCTCGACGAAGGCCGGGTAACGGCCGCAGTTGCCCATGTAGTTTGTGTCGTTATACAGCGAGAACACAGCGCCGACAAACTGCGGATAGGGTGTGCTGTTGACCTCCAGCCAGTTTACACGGTTGCGCGTCGTATTGTTAACGCGCTTTGCGCACTCGAAATACGCGTTCCAGTCCCACTTCTCGCCGGTCTGCTCCTCGATAAATTTTATGGCTGCCTTGACATCGTTGGCAGCGTAGCGCTGAACATCCTCCTGCTTGTGGCGCATGGGCGCAACAAGCTGGAAGGTCGGTATGCCGTACTCTCGCTCAAGGCGCTTGGCAATAAGGCCGTTTCCCATAAGCGAGCCGTCGCAGGTAGTATTCACCTGCACGGCGCACTTGCCGAGCACGGGGAAGTCGTCGTCTATCGAAACTCCAAGCTCTGCCTCCGGCATAGGGCACACGTCGCCGGGGATGCCGAACTCCTGTGCGACATCGAGATAATGCAGGCCCGAGTTCTGATTAAGAAGGTTTGCCGAGAACATCGTGGGTACCTCGCGCAGGATGCAGTTGAGCGTCGGGAAGCCCATCATTACCGCCGTCATTGCGTTTTCGTCCCAAAGGACGCTCTTTTCCGAGTATTTTACGTCGTTGCCCGTTCTGCGGTCGCCCCTTATGCAGTTATCAATGCAGGTTGCAACGTCCTTTACGACGAAATCCATCGCAATGTGGGTGATGCGCAGAGCCTCGTCACGCAGACCGATGGTGAATTTATCGAGCATGTGCGGCACGGCGAGATAGTTTCCGAACCATCTGTAGCGGAACATCGCCTTGACGTTACGCGGCTTTATAATTACCTTTGCCAGTATCGAGAGAAGGTAGAGCCATCTTGTGTAGTCGTACAGCGTGTCCTTTAATCCGCGCCACTCGCGGCGGCGGCGAACCTTGCCATGATCGTACAGAACACCTAACTGTTTTTCGCCCTTGCGTTCTTTATCGTTTACTACTATAGCCATTACTTTGCACCTCCCTGAAGCTTTTTGATTTCAATGCTTTCCACGAACGCCTGAACACGGGTGCGCATCTGGCCGACGGACGAGCTGATGTTATACGGTCTGTCTACTGACAGAACGGGATAATTGTATTCCTCGCGCAGCATTGTAGATCCGAGAAGCCGCTCGTATGCCCATGGGTCACAGAACTTTATCTGCTGATATATGATACCTTCGGCATTGTACTCCCTTGCTATGTCGTTTACATATGCCTTACGGCCATAGACCTTTTCCATGTTGAACATACGTGGACAATGACCGTTATAGACATAGTGGCGGCAGACCTGCGTGAGCGCATCCTCCTCGTCATTCAGTTCTATCTCCATTCTGCCGGGCAGCGAGCCGAAGCAGAACCTGTCGGCGCAGACATAAGCGCCGGTCTCTTCAATAAGCTTTATAAAGCCGCTGTCATCGACCTCGGAGCCGACTACCGCTATCCTCGCGCGGTATTCTCTGTCCTCCGGCTCGCGCGTTTTTATCTCCTCGAGCGTCTCCTCAAGCTTGTCGATTATCAGATACTGCGGCATAACATATGTAGCAAGGGTCAAAACATGGAACTCGTAGCCTGTTATCCTCGGGCGTGCTTCCTTTCGGAAGTTTCCTATCTCGGTTATAACGCGGCAGACGCGGTTATGCTCCTCAACGGCCTTGCGTATAGCAGCATCCGAGACATCGATGCCGTAATTTTCGCTCAGCGGCTTGAGTATGTGGTTTTTGCACTGCAAAACCAGCAGCTCAACGCCATTTTCATCGGCCTTGAGAGGTATCTCCATAAACTCGTGGAAGAATTTATCGTTCCCCTCGCCCATGGTTTTTAAAAGCTCCATATTCTCAACGCAGCGATTTATCATCGTGCAGCCGTCCGGCGCAATGACGCAGTCGGCAAAGTTGAAGCCGCCCTCGATGGCGCGCTCCAAAAGTGCCCTTGACGTTTCGCACAGAAAGCTCGTCATATAATACGTTGCGATGTCCATTGAGCCGGTGTTCGGAGCGTGCAGGCGAATGCCGAAGGCATTGCCAAGGTTCATAAGCGGTTCCGGCGTGTTCTCGCAGACAAAGGCAACGCATATCTTCCCCTCTTGCTTTGCCTGAGCGATGAGCGCGTTGTTTGCCTCCTGCAGGAGGTTTTCAAACCAGTTCAGATGCTTCAGGTCTCTCATTGTTAAACTCCCCCATTTCATATTAAATTCCGATTGCGATCCTTTCGGATGCTACATGTTAACATTTTATCATTTTTATCATTTATATTCAATATATTTATTCATTTTCTCCGATATGTCTATTAATATAGATATTTTTTGTATATTATAACTACATTTTTACACTGATTGTATGTTTTCGCTTATACTGCCTGTTGAGTTATATACTGTTGCATGACTTTTGTTTAGTTTGAAATGTTTGGGGGGTAAGTGTGAAAACGCTCCCCGATATCTATACGATATCGGGGAGCAAAAGCTTATTATTGATCATGCTTGCGATGCAGCATCTACAAACACCTTGATTTGTTCGGATCCTCCTGCATTATTTATCTCTGCCGAGAATACATAACAGTGCACGATGCCAAAAGAATGAGCATTAATGCCGCGATCACCGCGTTTGTTATTCTTTTCATTTATTATCTCCTTTTTCACAATTTTTTGTTTAGCATAATTGCTTATTTCGGTTGAATCCGAATAGTCGTAAATGTTGAAAAACTTGACGGTGACGAGGTATAGTACGGTGCCGAAAGCATAAATATCGGCTCGTCGACATATGCCTGCCTTGTTTAGGTTAATTTCAGCAAAACATATTGCATTTGTCAATTGTATTTGTCATTTTGGGATAAATGTATGAATCAATTTTGATACTTGTGTGGATTTTTAACAAAAAAACTCCCCACGAAGGATCGTGGGGAGCTGAGATAAAAAAGAGATTATTTCATTGATCTGAAGATAAAGGTTGCGATCTGTGCGCGGTTGCAAACGCCGTTTGGAACAAACTGAGTGGCGGTGTAGCCCTTGGTGATGCCTTCGTCGAGTGCCCAAAGGACAGCGACGGAGTAGTATGCGCCGGACTGAACGTCCTCAAATGTGTTTGTGCCGCTTGCATCGGGGGATTTCTCGCTGCGCCAGAGGAAGGTCACGATCTGGGCGCGGCTGCAAACGTCATAGGGGCTGAACGTGGTCTCGGTCGTGCCCTTGACGATGCCGTTTTCAACTGCCCAGAGGACTGCCTTCTCGTAGTAGCTGCCGGCAGCTACATCGGTGAAGGAGGTAGTGGTGGCCTTGGGCTCGGGAGAGCCTGCCGCACGCCACAGCATGGTGACTGCCTGTGCGCGGTTGCAGGAAGCGTAAGGCTCGAAGGTGGTTGCGGTGGTACCCTTGACTATGTTCTTCTCTGCAAGATCCATTACGCTGTCGTAATAGTAGGTTCCCTCTTTGACGTCGCTGAACGGATTTTCGAAGCCCTTGGCCTCGATCTTCCAGGTGGACTTGATCTCGGGGTCGATGGTGCCCTTTGCGGTGATGTAATCTGCAAGAAGGTTACGGGCCTGGCCCTTGTCCTCGCCCTGGATCATATCGTACTGGGTGGAGTAGATAACGCGGCTTTCGTCGTTGGGCTTAAAGTCGCAGCCGTGCTCGTTGATGTAGCTGACGTAGTTGCCGCCGCCGTTGAAGCGATAGTTGTTGATAACGACAGTGAAGGTATCGGTATCCTGAACCTCTTTGCCGTTGTAGGTCATGGAGGCTATGCGGCTGCCGGAGGGAGCGCTGGGGTCAATGACATAGCTGAAGCCGTCGCCGTAGATGACATCATAATAGGTAAGGCCGCCTGTGATGCTATAGGTGCCGTCCTCGTTGGTAACGACCTTGGAGGCGGAGCACTCAAGCCAGGTGCGTACTTCCTTGCCGCTCATGGTGATCTGGTAGAACCAGTTCTCGTAGCGATACAGGCGGAACATATCGCCGAGCTTGATATCGCCTGCCGGGATGAGGTTTGCGGCATTGCCGGAGGTAAGAGGAGCGGTGATGGAGAGCTGAGCCGGGGTATCGTCGCTCTTGTCATTGGGAGTGTTTTCGCCGGTGCGGTCGTATGCGCCCCAGATCTGGACCTGGTTTACAAGGTCAACGAATGCCGAAGGAGCGGTGCCGAGGCCGGAGGCGGTGAAGTCGCCGCTTGCCTTGCCGATGGGCTTGAGCATGTAGTCGTTCCAGGTCGCTGTCTCATACGGCTGAAGTGCTGCGGTAATGTCTGCATCCGGCTCGTAGAGTGCCTCCGTAACGCGGCCTTCACGTTTGGTCATAGGCTCGTTTGAAGCCTCAACTGTGTACTCGCCGGTGGACTTATTGTAGGTGAACAGTGCGCGGCCGACAACGGCTGCCTTGGTGCTCGGGGAGATAACGGGGATCTCCTTGCCATCGGTGTTTGCGATCTTGGTGACACCGTTGCGGTGCTCATGGCCGGAGAAAACGAGGTCGATGGAGTTGGTGGTGGAAACAAGCTCACGGATGAAGTCGGAGTTCTCGGGATCGCCGTCGATGCCGCTGTGACTGACGAGGACGATGAGGTCTGCCTGAGCCTTCATCTCGGCTTCGTAGTGCTTATAGGTCTCGACAACGCCGGCAAAGTAGATGCCCTTCCAGTTTTCAGGGACATCCCAGTTTGCGATGTTGGGGTTGCCTATGCCCATGACTGCGACCTTAACGCCGTCATACTCCTTGATGACGTAAGGAGCATAGCCGTTCCAGGTTTTCCAATCGCGGCTTGTGTCGTTATTGGTGCTTGCATCGAGATAGTTTGCCATGGAAACGCCGACCTGAGATTCGGTCTCCGTGGAAGCGGAGGTCAGGTAGTCAAGCTGGCGCTGAAGAATATCCATGCCGTAGTTAAACTCATGATTGCCCACGACCCACATGTCGTAGTCCATCATACGCATGACCTTCATGGCAGGATCCTGTGCATCCTTCTGATAGAACGCATAGTAATATGTCAGAGGTGTGCCCTGAATAGTGTCGCCCGAGTCGCTCAGGAATACGTTTTTGTACTCTGCGCGCTGCTGCTTGACATATGTGGCAACCCTTGTCATGGCCTGATAATGGGTTCCGGACTTGTCTGCGTCCTGCGTGTAGTCAGTTGCAAACTGCTGTCCATGCACGTCGGATGTGTCGAGGAAGAGTATTTGAACCTCGTTGGAGTCGGCAAATGCAGCCGGCACCATGGTCATTACCATGCACAGTACGAGCATGAATGCCAGAAAGCGTGACAGTCTTTTCTTCATTCAAGTATCTCCTTTGTTTATTTTTTACATCGAATCAATTTCGATGCTTTCAACAAAACTATACCCCTTCTTCCGTGCTAAGTCCAGCGTTCATTTCATTTTTGGCATTAGCACTAATTACGGCGGAAAAATGCTTAAAAATTCTGCAATATTTACATTTCCTTAATGCAGGTTTTACATTTCGCGCCATAATCTGAGATTTGTTGTGCTCACGAGAACTTCACAAAGCCCGTGAGAGTTCCGAGGGGATAGCCGAGCGTCCAGTCGCTGTCGCCGCACTTGGGGCATACCGTGCCGCGCTCGTGCAGCTCGTCGATGTAAGCCTCGGCGCGCTGTATATACATATTGGTTTTTGCAACGTGCTTGCATTTCGGGCAATAGACGAGGTAATTTGCAAAGCTGTCGTATATGCCCTTTTTCCTGTTTTCCTTCTCCTCGTAGGACAGCGCTCTCGGGAGGATATTGTGATTTGTATAGCTCATTGTTTTGCCTCCTCAAATCAGGTGCTCGCGCTTCACGCTGTCATAATGCTTATCGAGAAACGGCACGATGACGCTTCGCATAAGGCGCATATCGAGATTGAAGTAATACACCGCAAAGAGCGCGGCAAGCGTAAGGCTGCCCATGCCCATAATTTTAGCCAGAACTTTCATGCTGCTTCTCCTTTCTTACCAGCCCATCTCATCATCGAAATCGACGAGGGTCGGGTCAATGGGCTCTTCGTGCATAACGCTCTGCATATACTGATTGACAGTCTTGCGCGCTTCGTTTGTGGGAACTATGCGGCAGTCCATAAGAGAATGCGGCATCCAGATAATATTGAATCTGTCGCGGTGCTTATGGAACTCTTCCTCAAGCAGTCCCTGCGCGCCGGCCATGCCCTTGCAGCCAATATCGTCGTACATGATGATGGTATCGCAGTTGAACTTCTCCGCTGTCTCCCACATCTGCATGAGGTGGCGGTTGCCGCCGACGGTGTGGGTGCGCATCGGGGTTCTTGCATGCCAGTCGGCAATGTCGCTCATCATGGTCTCGCGATCGGTGGTATCAACGATATTGTGGCCGGTAAGCGAGTCCATATTTATGACCGTCATGATGCC
>MNSZ01000072.1:25920-57953 GCA_001916715.1 Firmicutes bacterium CAG:24053_14 | reverse complement strand
TGCAAGCGCACGGTGACGCGCAAGCGGGAATGGGTGGATGTTCTTGCGCACGCACTTTTCAAATACCTTATTTATCTTTTTGTTGGCCTTCTTGAAATATTTCGTTCCGCCCTGCTGATAGAAATAAATGCGGAACAGGCCCTGAACGACGGAGTTGAGCGCGCCGTTATCGCTCTTGGCGTAGATATCCCAGCGGTTGAGCGAGCCGCGGTTAAATTCGTTGGTATCCTCGATATGCTCGATAAACGTATCCCAGTTAAACGGAACACCAAACTGCTGCTCGAGAAATTCGATGGCTGAGTAAACCTCGTGAACTCCAAGCTCCTTGGTAGTGGGATCATCGTACATAAGAGGCGTTGTGAACGGATGAACCGCTTTTTTGCCGTCGTTTGACAGCGCGCGCCACATAGCCGTATTATCCATCATGTTCGCGTCGCAGGGGTTATTCGTCGTCAGCCAGCAGTTGCCGATATCGGGGTACTCGTTTTCGACGGCGACACCGACCTCAACAAGAGGCAGGGTGCACATATCGCCCGGAATGCCGCAGGCAACGGCCTGATCGACATAGTAGCAGCCGAGCTGCTTGCGCATGAGCGGCAGCATGAACGCCGCGTGCTGCTGCATGTTTATCGCATAATATCCGGGGAAGCCGAAGATTATGTGCTTGGGCAAAGTGTAGTCAAACGCAACGGTGATGTCCGACCACTTGGTCTCGCCGAGCTTTCTGTCCGCGCGCAGGCTCTTCCATAGGGTATCGGTCGAGTCGGAGATCATGCAGTCGAGCGCATAAAGGTCTGCTCTGAGCGCTTCGCCGCGGTCGCCCTCGATCCACTTATCTACCATCATGGGAGCTGCAAGATATGCCGACAGCCAACGGTATTTCCAAAAAGCCTTTGCTATTCGCACCGGATCATGCATGACGAATATCGCCATTTTGACCCACGTGCACAGCCATTTGTAAAACGCAAACGCCGTGTCCTTAACTCCGCGCCATTCGCGACGGGCATAGAAGTTCGTGCCTTCGATGTATCTCTGACCTATGTAATGGCAGGGCTCGTCACCTTTGAGGAAATGCTCAAGGGTACCGTACTGCTCTTTGATGCTGATTTTTCTTTTCCACATAGCTGTTCCCCTCCTCGATTAACCGTTAGCCTGGAGCTTTTTGATCTCAAGCGATTCGACGAACGCCTGAAATCTCGTGCGCAGCTGGCCTGTTGCGGCATTTGCGTAGTCGCGCTCTATCTGGCAGGTGGGTATTGCCGACGGAACGTTAAGTCCCTCGGCCAGCCACTTTGCGGCGATGGCGCGCTCATAGCCCCAGTATTCGCAGAACTTCATGTTCTGAAGGATTATGCCGTCGGCCTTGTATTCCTTCGCAATGTCGTACAGATACTGCTTGCGCGCGATGATATTTTCCGTGCCCATCGAGCGCGGACACTCGTTTATCTTCATGTAATGCTCTGCAAGCGCGTCAAGCGGATGCTGTCCGGGCTGTACGGCTATCTCCTCCCTGCCGGGCAGCGAGCCGAAGCAGTAGCGGTCGGCAACGACACGCGCGCCGCACATCTCGACAAGCTTTGTAAACTCCGGATCGTCGATCTCGCTTCCGACGAGCATGACCTTTGCCCTGTAATCGGGCTTTTCGTCAGGCTCACGGGTCTTAAGCTCCTCGGCCGTCTCGCGCAGCTTATCAACGATAAGATATTTCGGGCACACGAGCGTGACGAGCTGAATAACATGGAATTCATAGCCTGTGATCGTCGGATTATCGAGTTTTCGATAGCTTCCGATCTCGGTTATGAGGCGGCAGATCTCATTATGGCGCTCTATAGCGTCCATGAGCTTTTCCTCGGAGTAGTCAATGCCGTAGGTCTCTTTCATGGGAGTGAGTATTTTCTTTTCGATCTGGCGGCGGAAATATCCTGCATACCAGTCGCCCTTCTTTATCGGCATGTCGATGCATGCCGTAAAGAATTTTTCGTTCGGAATGAGCTTGCAGTATTCAAAATACTGCTCCATGCGGTTCATCGTGGTGCAGCATTCCTGACCTATGAGAGCGGAAATGAAATTGTATCCGCCTTCAAACGCACGCTCAAGTATGCTCTTGGAATAAGGGCAGGAGCGATTCGTCATATAATAGGTCGCAAGGTCCGGATTAGTACATCCCGGAGCGCGCAGTCTTACGCCGAAGCAGCCCTCAATATCGAGCAGCGGCTCTGGTATGTAAGAACAGTTGTAGGCAAGTGCAAGCTTGCCCTCGGAACACGCCTGCTTTACAAGCGCGTTGTTCGCCTCCTGAAGGAGACTTTCAAAATAGATCAGATGCTTCAGGTCTCTCATTATGTTCCCCCGTTTCATATGACTGCGACAAATATGCACACGCAGCCTAGATGTTATTATTTTATCACTCACAACGTCAAACTTCAATTTATTTGTACATTTTCGCCATATCGTATAATCTTAACAGCGTTTTTTGTGCATTTTAACAACAGTATATGTAAATTGCATTAAGAATTTTACATTATCGCTAATTTTGTCCCGGAGAAACAAATACAGGAGCCTGCACCTGTGCAGACTCCTGTATTTTTTGATTACTCAGTTACCCTCGCAGTTCGGCAACTGTGTCGGAAACTATGCGAACGATCATCTCTGCCTCGTCGGGAGTGTTATATCTCCCAAGACTCAGTCTTAGCGAGCCGTGAGCCAGCTTATAAGGCAGCCCCAGTGCGAGAAGAACATGGCTCGGATCAACGGAGCCGGACGCGCATGCAGAACCGCTCGAAGCTGCAAGGCCTTTCAGATCCAGTTCGAATATGAGCGATTGCCCGTCAATTCCGTCGAATGACATGTTGAGAGTGCCCGGCAGGCGCGGCGCGGTGACGCCATTGACCTGTGATCCCGGTATTTTTAAAAGCCCCGACTGTATCTCGTCGCGCATTGCGCAAAGGCGATCGGCTTTTTCGTTTCTTTCGCTGATTGCCTCGGCAAATGCCGCTGCCGCGCCGACAATGCCGGCGACGTTCTCCGTTCCGGCCCGGTGGCCGCGCTCCTGCTCGCCGCCGTCAATGTACGTTTCGGGTGCGTACCCGCGCCGGGCATACATGACTCCGACGCCCTTAGGGCCGTGGAACTTGTGCGCCGACATTGACAAAAGGTCTATGTTCATCTGCTTTACGTCTATAGGCAATATTCCTGCCGCCTGCACGGCGTCGCAGTGAAACGGCACTCCTGCCGAGCGGCATATGCTGCCTATCTCGGCAACCGGCTGGATGGTACCCAGCTCGTTATTTGCAAGCATCACCGATACCAGCGCCGTATCCGGGCGTATTGCCGTCGCCACATCCTCGGCGCGGACAAGGCCGTTTTTATCGGCTCTTACATATGTCATCTCAAAGCCCTCTCGCTCGAGAGCTTTGGCGCTGTTGAGAACCGCGTGGTGCTCGATATTGTCCGTGACTATATGCTTTTTCCCGCTCGCGGCAAGCCGGTGCGCCGTACCCTTTATCGCCCAGTTATCGCTCTCGGTTCCGCCGGAGGTAAAATATATCTCGGCCGGGAGTGCGTTTATTCCCTTTGCGAAAACGCCGCGCGCGTTTTCCACTGCCTTATGCGCACTGCGTCCGAGCTTATACAGGGTCGATGCATTGCCGTATTCCGCGAGCATAAACGGCTTCATCGCGTCAAACGCCGTGTCAGACAAGCGAGTAGTCGCCGCGTTGTCGGCATAGATATAGGTCATATCAGTTCTCCGCTCCGTCCTCAACGAGGACCTTCATCGTTCCGCCGCAGACCATGCCGTCGGACTCTGCGACCTCGCCGGTGAGGTCAATGTCAACGACCATGTAGCGTCCTGTTCCGATTATGTCAACCGCGTTGCGGATAACCGCGCCCTCGCTGCATCCGCCGCCTATGCTGCCGGTGACCTCGCCGCGCGGACTTACGGCCATCTTCGCTCCGGCTTCACGAGGAGTTGAGCCTTTAGTCTCGATAACCGTAACTATCGCCTTGGGATCGCGGTTTTCGGCAAGGTATTTTATTACCGAAAGCTCAACATCGGAATCATTGCAGCAGCGCACTCCGTCCTTACTGTGCTCCGGCAGGCGCTTATAGGCAACGAGCTCTGCAAGGATGGATATTGCGATCTCGCCCGGAGTTACCGCGCCGATATCAAGGCCGATGGGTGTGCATATTCTGTCCATATACTCCTTCGGGCAGCCTTCGGCAAGGAGCATCTCCAGAAGCCCCTTAACGCGGCGGCGCGAACCGATAAGTCCGAGATACGCAGGCTGCGTGCCCTTGAATATCTCGCGCAGGCAGTCGGCGTCGTGAGTATGGCCGCGCGTTATGATAACGATATAGTCGTAGGAGGTAATTTTGAGCTGCCTTATGCAGTTTTCAAAGCTGTCGCACAGCACCTGTGCAGCATCGGGGAAGCGTCCCTCATTTGCAAACGAAGGCCTGTCATCGCACACATACACTTCAAATCCGCTTTTTGCCGCAAACTCACACACCGGCAGCGCAATGTGACCGGCTCCGAGCACGATAAGGCGCTCGGGAGGCGAGAACGGCTCGCCGGCGACACTGTGTCCGTCGTCGCTTTCTTCAAACGTGACGTCGGCAAAGCAGCGGCCGCGCATATCCGTATGCGGCTCATACGGCGCAAGCGTTTTCTTAAGGCTTTCCGCCATTATGCCCTCGGAGCCAGTAAACTCCGTTTTCAGCGTAAGTGCCTCATTGTTTTCGACTCTTTTCAGAATTTCTGCATAGATGTTATTCATCGCAGCTCCTCCTCAGTATAGTAATAGTATATTTGCCGGGGCGATGCCGAGCTCCGCCGGGAAGCTCTGCGGTCGCTTATCCTTGCTGAGTCTCCACCATACGCCCTGCGCATCCGCGGCTGCGGTGCGCGGTCTGAACTCTATTATCCACTCAAACGGCTCCTCCATCTCCTCGATGTACTCAACGGCAAATCGATTTGTCGGCGCAGTGGGATTAAAATAGTGCGCGCGTATGCCTATTGCTTTAACATCATCCCCCACGCTCTGCGCAGTCGTCAGCGTCACGCCCCATTCGGGGATGTACACCTCGTGCTCGCCGCGCTTTTCGGCGGAGGCTATGTTCTTGCAGCCTGTCAGTATGGCCGCCGGAACGCTTCCGGGGTCTGCAAACAGTGCCTTGGTCTTGTTCTTTGTAAGGAGCTTTCCGCCGTCCATAACAGCGATCTCGCGGCTCATGTTATATGCCTCGTCGCGGCTGTGCGTCACCATGATGACCTCGCGCCCGAAGCGCGCGAGCACATCGCGTATTTCGATCATGAGCTTATCGCGCAAATGCGCATCAAGCGCCGAAAACGGCTCGTCAAGCAGCAGTAGCTTCGGATCGCTGACCATTATTCTCGCAAGCGCCGTGCGCTGCGCCTGGCCGCCGGAAAGCTGCGCAGGGCGGTGGTTTTCAAGTACCTCGAGCCGGAACATGCTCACATATTTATTAAGCCTTGCTTCCTTTTCTGCCTTGTCCTTTATATGCCGCATGCCGCAAAGTATGTTCTGCCGCACGGTCATATTGGGAAAAAGCGCATAGTTCTGGAACATATATCCGACCCTGCGCTTCTGCGGCGGAAGATTTATGCCCTTTTTGCTGTCGAACAAAACGGTCCCGTCAAGCTCGATGCGCCCTTCATCCGGCTTTTCTATACCGGCTATGCATTTGAGCGTCATGCTCTTGCCGCAGCCGGACGGGCCGAGGAGGCACGTCACGCCGTTTTCCGCTTCAAATTTCGTCTCAAGCTCGAATGAGCCGAGTTTTTTCTTTATATCTACTGTCAGGCTCATCTCTTCACTATCCTTTTCTGCCGGCTTTCAAGCAGGTTCACCGAAAGCAGCACGACCGTGCTTATGGCAAGGTTTATCATGACCCAGAACAGTGCGCCGGCGTCGTCGTTAGTGCGCCAGAGCTGATACACCGTTGTGGATATAGTCGCGGTTTTGCCGGGGGTAAAGCCAATGAGCATGCTCGTTGCGCCGTACTCGCCCAGCGCTCGCGCAAAGGCAAGGACTGTGCCTGCCAGTATGCCCTGGCGGCAGGCCGGCATGCGGATGCGCCAGAATATATATGTGTTGCTGAGGCCGAGCGTCTGCCCCGACTGCGCAAGCGAGGGATCAAAGCTCTCGAACGCGCCGCGCGCCGTGCGGTACATCAGCGGAAACGCAACGACAGCCGCAGCGAGTATGCCGCCGTACCACGTCATTACGAATTTTATCCCGAACTGCATGAGGAATATGCCGACAGGCCGCTTCGTTCCGAAAACGAGCAGCAGAAGATAGCCGCACACCGTCGGAGGAAGCACCATGGGCAATGTGAGGATAACGTCCAGGATGCCCTTTATGGTGCGCGGCAGCTTTGCGGCATAATATGCAAAGAAAATGCCCGTGAAAAATACTATTACACAGCTTATTCCCGCAATTCTCAGCGAGTTTATAAGCGGATACCAATCAATGTTCATACCTTTTATATACCTCGAATTGGCAGCACATTAAATGCGCTGCCAATTCTGTTTGCAACTTATGCTACGCCGGAGAAGCCGACATTTTCAAATACCTTCATTGCGGCGTCGCTCTGGAGGTACTCAAGGAATGCCTTTGCTGCATCTGCATGCTTTGCGTTCTTCATGACGGCAGCAGGATAGATTACCTGGCCGCACATATCCTTGGTCGCGCAGTCAACAACGGTGAGGCCTGCGGAGAATGCGTCGGTGCAGTAGACTATGCCGCAGTCAACGCTGCCCTCGGAAACCTGAGTGGTGACTTCCTTGACGTTGGTGCCGTAGGTGATGGTGCCTGCGTTTGCAAGAGCGGTCTCGTCAAGCTTGTAGTAGGCAAGGATCTTCTGAGTGTACTGGCCTACGGGAACGTCGCTGTTGCCCATTGCCATAAGTACGCTGCCATCGGCAAGCTTTGCGGCGAGGTCGTCAAAGCCCTCGATGCCCTTGGGATTGCCCTCGGGAACAACGAGAACGACCTTGTTCTCAAGAAGGTTTACGCGGCTGTCCGATGCGACAAAGTCGAGGCCTTCGGTGTTGACTTCCTTATCGGCGGTGATATCAAGCTGGTTCATCTGCTTCTGGCCTGCGGAAATGAACAGGTCGCAGTCTGCGCCTTCCTGGATCTGAGTCTTGAGGGTGCCGGACGAGTCGAAGTTGAAGGTCAGGGTAACGTTGTGATCCTTCTCGTAGGTCTCTTTGATCTGGTTGAGGGTTTCGGTCATGGATGCCGCCGCAAATACAACTACCTCTTCGCGCGCTTCCGGCTCATCATTGGAGCTGCAGGCGGCAAGGGCAAAAACCATTGACAATGCCAGTAACAGGGACAGTAGCTTCTTTGCTTTCATTTTGTTTTCTCCTATTTCAGAAAAAATGTTTATATAATCGCGACTTAACGCGGCTATATACAGTAAATCAGCTATTCACTTTACTTTCTTGCGCAGTCGTGGACCTCGTTCCTCAGCAGTCCCATTGCGTGAGGGATAGTGTCCATGAATACGTCCATGTTCTCCATGCAGGCTTTCGGGCTGCCGGGGAGATTGATAATGAGCGTTTTTCCGCGGATGACCGACGCTGCGCGCGAGATCATCGCATGCGGAGTTATTTTCAGCGACGCTGCGCGCATCGCCTCGGCTATGCCGGGAACGTTTCTGTCGGCAACGGCGAGCGTTGCCTCAGGCGTTGTGTCTCTCGGCGAGCAGCCGGTCCCGCCGGTCGTGAGTATGAGGTCTAACTGGCGCTGATCGCACAGGCGCATAAGCTCCTGCTTCAAAACGCGCACGTCATCAGGGATGATCAGCTCTTCGACGACCTCATAGCCGGAGTCGGTAAGGCGCTTTGCTATCGCCGGGCCGCTTTCGTCCTTGCGCTGACCGGCAGCTCCCTTATCGCTGAGCGTTATGACCGCCGCCTGCCAGGGGAAATGCCCCTCGCGCTTTTCGATGACCATCTCGTCGCCGACTGTGATCGTGCCCGGCTCTATTACCCGGGCAAAGACACCCTCGCGCGGCATGATGCAGTCGCCCATCTTCTTATATATCTCGCAGTGACTGTGGCATTGCTTGCCTATCTGGGTCATCTCAAGCAGCACGTCGCCGCATCTGAGCAGAGTTCCGACGGGCAGCGAGCGAAAATCAAAGCCCTCGACCACGAGGTTTTCGCCAAACGCGCCGGGAATAACGTTTGCTCCCTTTTCGTTGAAGGCCGCGATTTTATCGGCGCTCAGCAGACTTATCTGTCTGTGCCATTTACCGGCGTGTGCATCGCCGTCAATGCCCCATTCGGTTGTAAAGTGTGCGCTTTTTACGTCGCTTTTTTGCAGTCCCTTGCGTTCGCTTGTACACACCGCGATTACTTTTCCCATGTTTATCCTCCTATTTGGCTCATTATGTGCTGTTCGGTTATCTGCGCGCCGTCATCAAAGCAGTGCGCTCTCGGCTTTAGGTAAACTGCGCTTTCAAGCGCCGACTTAAGCTCTGCATCAGTGCATTCAAAACGTATGAGCGCGCGAAGATCCGTCGTATCCGAGTAGCACAGGCAGGGCTTCAGCATGCCGGTGCTTGTCAGTCTCACTCTGTTGCACTCCGAGCAAAATTTGTGGCTCACTGCATCAATGAAGCCGATCCTGCCCTTTAACAAGCCGCTTTTATAATAATGTGCAGGTCCGTTGCCGCGCTTTTCGTCTGTTTCGGCAAGATCCGGCCACCTTTCGCGCAAAACAGTGAGGATATCGTCTGTTGATACGCGCTTCATGGTCGTGCCGAATCCAATTGGCATAAGCTCGATAAAGCGCACATCAACGGGCAGCCTTCCGGCTATTTCCGCAAGCTCGGCGGCATCGGTTTCCGTCTGTTCGAGCAGCACGGCATTTACCTTTGTTTTTATTCCTCTTGCACAGCATTCTTCCAGGACGCTCAGCAGCTTTTCTGTTCCGTTTCCGCTATACCCGGTTATTTCGTTATAGCGGGCGGAATTAAGAGTATCGGCGCTTATATTTATTCCGTCAATGCCGGCAGCGGCAAGCGCCGGGAGCTTATCGGCAAGCAGCAGACCGTTTGTTGTAAGCGTGACCTGATCAACGCCATGTGTGTTTTTAAGGTGGGCAATAAACTCGGTACATTCCTCACGGACTAGCGGTTCGCCTCCGGTTATTTTAAATTTTGTTATCCCTATCTCGATCGCCGCTCGGCATATGCGCAGTATCTCTTCATACCGCAGCACATCACAGTGGCTGACAGACTCCACTGCTACTGGCATGCAGTACCTGCACCGCAGATTACAGCGGTCGGTTACGGAAATGCGCATATAATCTATCGTGCGCCCGTATTGGTCGAGCATGCTTTATACTCCTTTTCCGAAGCCGCAGTTGGGGAAATGGCAGACCGGGCAGTTAAGGCACAAGCCGCCGTTGCCCAGTCCCGACAGCCACTTTGCCGTCACGGGCGTATCCGTTACGAGATACGGCAGAACGAGGTCAAATATCGTTCTTTTGGCGTACATTACGCAGCCTGGCAGACCGCAGATCGGCCGACCGTCCGGGTAATAAGATACAAGAAACATTGCCCCTGGGAGCACCGGCGCACCGTAAGAGACGATCTTGGCTCCAGTATTTTTGATCGCCAGCGGCGTTTTATCGTCGGGATCCACGCTCATGCCTCCGGAGCAGAACACCATTTCGCAGCCGTCGTCGAGCATTTTCTTTATGGCAGCAGTTATCTTCTCGTGATCGTCGTTTAAAACGACGTGCTCAGCCATCTCGCAGCCGAACTCGGCAAGCTTTGCCTCAACGACAGGCGTGAACGTATCCTGTATGCGGCCGTAGAACACCTCGTTGCCGGTGGTGACAAGGCCGTATTTTCTCGGCCTTACCGGCACAAGCCGAATGATTGGCTCGCTGCCGGCCAGCTTTTTTGCCTGCTCCATGCGCTCTTTGGCTATGACAAGAGGTATTACTCTTGTACCGCACAGCTTGTCACCCTTTTTGACCATGAAGCCCGACGGCCGTGTTGCGATCATCATATCGCCGAGTGCATTTATGGCGCGCAGGCGCTCAAGATCAATGAGCAGGAGTCCGTCGGAGTCGGCTATAAGCTCTATCTTGCCCTCTTTGGGTTCGGTGGCGTGCATATTCCCGCTCTGGCATATGCTGCGCAGGATATCTGCCGCCTCATCCTCGTGGAGCATATTTTCGTCCTTTTCCCAGACGTAAATATTATCCTTGCCGACGCTCAGGAGCACGGGGACATCCTCCGGAGTTATGATATGACCCTTGCGGAACACTGCGTCCTTGGTAACGCCTTTGATGATCTGAGTAATGTCGTGGCACAATACCTGTCCCACTGCGTCTTCGGTTTTTATCAGTTTCACAGCTGTCCCTCCAAATGATATCTTTCAACTATGCCTCTTACCGCCGCATAGCGTTGACTCCATTTTTTAAGCGCTTCCTCATCCCGGCATTTTGCCCTCGAGCGCTCAAAGCGCTCGTCGATCGATACGCGCTGCGCGCCGGAATAGAGCTTGTCGCTCAGATACAGCAGATCGGTCTCGGTCGAAGCGCGCCGCGGAAGATCGTGGTGCCCGGCGACTATGCTTGCAAGTGCAGGATAGGCGTCCATCGTGAGTATGTGAGCCGCGTTTTCCGGGTGGTCTCTACCGTCGGTGCGGCACATATCGTGCAGCAGGCATGCCGCACGCAGAAGCTCGCGGTTGCAGCTTATACCGCCCTGCTCGACTATGCGTTCGGCTCCGTGCGCTACCGCGCGGCAGTGCGCGATGACCTCTTCGGGAGTTTTGCAGCGGCGATAGTATTCTTCGATCTCATCGTCGCCGGGCGTGAGCACCGCGCGCGTGCCGGCGATGGCTCGGTTTATCGTATTTCCGTCGCATATGAGCGAGGCTATGCTCGCACAAGGCACGGGGATCGAGAACATATCCTCGTCGTGACCGCCGTAATGGTGCAGCCAGCCGCGTATCACTCCGCTGTGGGATATTATTGCTATATTGCCGTCGTTTGACTCCATGATGCTTTTAAGCGCATCGTCAAAGCGTTCGGATGCGCGAAGGAAGCTCTCGCCTCCCGGCGGTGCGACGCTGCTCATGTTCTCGCCTCTGGCTTCGTACAGCTCAGGCCAGCGCTCGCGTATCTCGGCAAAGCTCAGGCCTTCCCAGCGCCCTACCGACACCTCGCGCAGCGCCTCGTCGGCGATGATCTCGATCTTTCCGCCGGACATCAGCTCGGCGGTTTTAACACATCTCTCGCTCGGGCTTGCTGCGATCAGGCTTATTCCCCTCTCCTGCGCCCAGCTTCTCAGCTGACGAGCCTGCTTTTCGCCTCTGGCGCTCAGGGGATATTCGGTGCTGCTGTAGCAGCGTTTTTCGTTTCCCGGCACCTGTATCTCACCGTGCCGAATAAGGTATATATATCTCATGGCTTTTCTTATATGGGCTTGCGCAAAACTGCGCTGCCGTGCATATCGCACACAGGCATCGGAACGATGCGGTTTTCAGAGCAGAAGTCATCGACCGCTCTGCGCACTCCGCGAAACTGCGTGCTGTTATAGTCGTGTATCATGATCGCGCCTCCGGCGGACAGTCTGTTCCAAAATAGGGGCAGTGCAGCCGCAGTGGGTGCATATAGATCCGCGTCGATCGAAACGAACGCAAAGCGCAGATCTTCGCAGCCTTTGAACGTATCCGGGAAAAATCCCTTGTGGAACACGGCCTTTTCGCGGAAAAACAAGCGCTTGTCAACGCTGTCCTTGGCCGTGTCGCCGAAATCGCCGGCTTTGGCTCCGGAATAGGAGTTTTCGCGCTCGGCTGCAATGTCGCGCTCGTCAAAGCCGTCAAAGGTATCAAAAAGGTGGAGCCGCCGCTCTTTGAAAGCGAGGTTTAAAAGCACAGCGAAATCGCCGCGGTAAACGCCGAGCTCGGCGACGTCACCCGGCACATCCGCAGCATTTATCTGCTCGGCGATAAGGCGCATCGTAGCTGTGCGCGCGTCAAAAATTTTAAGGCTTGCAGGCGTTATTATCTCGCCGTTAAAGCCGATATCCTCAAGCTGCCGGCGCATCTGCGCCTCGCGCTCGGGATCGAGCACACACAAGCAGAACGTGTCCGGCGCGCTGACAAGGCTATTCTCGGGAGAAGTCACCGGAATACCGGCAAGCTCAGTCTCCCATTTTTCTGGGAAATTATCCGCAGCGCAGACGATCATATAATCGGGGCCGAGCAATCTTGCAGTCATTGCTCCGACCTGCCCTGCGCCGAAAAGAACCACTTTTTTCATTGCTCATCCTCCGCATTCAAGAATTGCGCGCTCGGCGGTTTGCCTCGTCATTGTATTCCTCGGCCATTTCCTCGACCGTTTTTATGAAAAGCGGCAGCGCCGGATTCTGATTCTTCGACGAATACAGCCAGGCCGATTCAAACGTCAGCGGCGCTTCGAGCCTGATAAAGCGGAAGTTTTCCGTGTTCATCTGCTCTTTTTCGGAGGTGGGCACGATATTGCCGCCCATGTTTGCTGCGACCATGAAGGTCGCAACGTCCTGCTCCGGGACATAGATAACGTGCTCGGGCTCGATTCCGGCATCGCGGAAATAGTTAAGATAGAGCTTTGTGATGTAATCCTCTACCTTGGGGATGCCTCCCCAGAACGTGACATACTCGGAAAGCTCCTTCCTGCCGACGCTCTTTTTCGATGCAAGCGGATGCTCTCTGTGGACCATAAGGCAATGGTCGTTGCAGATAGAGCCTGCCTTGCGTATCTTATTATTAAGCACATAATACTGAGGGATATCGAAAACAAGATCAATATCTCCGCTGCTTAGCTCCTCATACTTTTTATCGCGCTCGACCTGACGCGGAATCACCTGAATATCGGGATGCGCGGCATTGAATCTGCGTATTGCCGCGGCCTTATACGAGGTCTGCATGAGACCCTCAATGCCTATGGTGATGAAAAGACGTTTGCCCTTATGGGTCGAAACGGCGCGGTCGAGAGCATCGTCAAATCCCGTGAGGAGCTTAATGCAATCGACATAAAAGCTCTGACCTGCGTCGGTGAAGGACACCTTCCTTGTGCTTCTCTCGAAAAGAGGAAAGCCCAGCTCATCTTCAAGAGCTTTTATCTGCATGCTGATCGCAGACTGAGCTACGCCGCACTCTTCGGCCGCCTTTGTAAAGCTCATATTTCGCGCAACGGCACAGAATATCTCAATTCGGTCAAGCTTCATTGTAACCTCCCGAGCATTGATTATATAATGCTATAATTATACATGGATTAATACGAAAAGTAAATAGGATTTGACAAAAAAATATCTTGCAATCTTTCTGTGAAAGGGTCAGAGTCGAAGGACAGTGACCCTTTTTTGTCGTTTTATTTGAGAAAAACCTTTGCGTCAACGGGGCGAACGGGAGCGCGCTTTGTATCCGGGAGCAACTCGCTTACGGGGATACCGGTCTTTTCGGAAATGATCTGTGCGACAAGGTGCTCGCAATATTTGCCCTGGCAGCTTCCCATGCCGCTTCCGACACGCTTTTTAACGCCCGTGACGGAAATCGCACCGTCCTCGATGGCCTTGACGATCTCGCCGTAGGTTATCTCCTGGCAACGGCAGATGATAACATTGTCATCCATTTTTAGACCTCCAATGAAAGGTATTTATAGACTTGACTTTGAATGTGAATTCTTCCGGAAATTTTACAACGCTGGTGCTCTGGTGTGCGCTCATGGGCTTTACTTGAAGCACCCTTGCATTGCACACAAATCTGCCCTCGCGGTCCACGGCCGCAACCGTGTCACCGGCTTTCGGCAGCGGAAAGTACTCATAAGGCAGGGATAGCACGGTGGTTGAAGATGCACGATTGCACGCAATGACGGTTATAGCAAGTCCGGGGCATTTGGAAACGCAGGTGCCGCAGCCGACGCACTTATTCGTGTCAAGCACGGGTCTGTTCGATATCTGAGCACCAATGCTTATCGCACCTGTCGGGCAATTTGCTTCGCAGGGGTTACAGGCAATTGTCTGCAAGCACTCGATAAATGCCGTTCCGCCGGGCTTTATCCTGTCGGCTGCCGGTATTCCCGGAGCGTTTTTAAGCTCCTCTTTGTTAGGAACTCCGGTGTATATAATTCCATCGTGCATAGTGGTATACCTCTTACTTTTCGGCTGCTTTGTACAGTTTGAGTTTCCTTACTCTTGCTGCGCTGCGCGCACCGTCGTATTCGCCGCTTTCCAGAACGGCAAGTGCGTCGATATGGCTTGCGCAGCGTGCGCTGCATTCCTCGGCGCTTATATGTCCGCATGCCGAAGCCGCGGCAATGCCTGCAATGCTTCCTTCCTCCATTGCTACGGAGGCTTCCTCTACACCGGCGATATCGCCGGCGGCATAAATTCCGTCAACGCTTGTCTGCATAAATTCATTATGCAAGGGGACGTAACCACCCAGCTCGCCTATGAATTCAAAGCGGCAGCCGATGTTCCACAGAAGCTCGGTGAGCGGAGCCATACCGACAGCCATAATAACAGTATCGGCCGTGTATTTCTGCTCGCTTCCGGCGATCTCGGCACCGTTACTGTCAAGCTTGACGGTGGTAACGCCCTCAACGGAGGTCTTGCCGGATGCACATTTAATAACTGTATCTGTGAAAATGGGGACTCCGGCCGTACGCAGTCTTTCTGCATGCACGCCGTAACCGCCTATATGGTCATCCCTCTCGACAACTGCGAGCACCTCGGCACCGGCCTGAAGCATCTGATATGCGACGATCAGGCCTACATTTCCGCTGCCGACAACGACCATACGCTTGCCGGGCAGGACACGGTGGATGTTTGCCATGGTCTGTGCCGCACCGGCGAGCATTACGCCGGGAAGAGTCGAACCGGGGAACGCGGTGGTGTTTTCAATGCCGCCTGCGGCGACGATCACCTTTTTTGCCTTGACTATGAAATTATCGCCGTCGCGCACGATGCCTACGCCTTCCTTGAAGATGCCATAGGCAACCGTGCTGAGCCAAAACTCAACGCCAAGCTCTTTTGCTTCCTGCTCAAGCTTGCGTGCTATTTCAAAGCCGCGCATACCGGCATGATTATCGGCCGCGCCGAAGAATTTGTGGATCTGCTTATAGAGCTGACCGCCGATGGTGTCGTGCTCATCGGCAACAGTCACCTTTGCGCCGGCCTTTGCCGCCTCGATAGCTGCCGAGAGGCCGGCAGGGCCTGCACCGATTATAAGTATTTCGCGTTCAAGTTCTTTCACGTCAATACCTCCTCATGCCAGACCGTGCTGAACCTGCACTATCATGCCGTCCTTAACGGGTGTGGAACAGGTTTTCACATCGGGAACTCCGTCAACTATCATACGGCACGAACCGCAGCGGCCCTGGCCGCAGAAAATACCTCTTGGCTTATTCATCTTTTCGGTAACATACAGAGTGCGGATACCTGCGTTGGCCAGAGCGATTGCAATAGGCTCACCTTCGTTTGCCTCGATTGGCGTGCCCTCGTAGTAAATTGTGACTTTTTTCTTCGGTTCATCCGCTCCGAGGATGGGATGATCCGTTATTCTCATGGATTGACTCATTTAGACCATTCCTTTCCGTATTCAGGCTTTCCCAACTCTGTCGGGCGAGAAGCGAGAGATATCGCAGTGCTTGGTGTGGCCGTCGATCAGCAGCTCGGCGATAGCTTCGCCGGTCGCAGGCGAAAGAGCTATGCCCTCGCCGCCGTGGCCGCAGCATTCGCAGAAGCCAGGAACGCCGCTTACAAGACCGATGTACGGGTCGCCGTCGGGAGTACCGGGTCGCACGCCTGCATAGGTGCGCATGATGCGCAGGGTCCCGAGCTTGGGGATAAACTTGCACGCGGTCTGAATGAGCAGCTCGATGACCTCGGGAATGACGCCGTTATCAAGACCGGAGTTCATTTCACGTGTGCCGTGGATTATGCACGCGCCGGTAGAGGTCTGCTCGACGGAGAAGCCGAGGTTATATTTTATAGCCGCTGCCGGGAATAGCTCGGGGTGCTGAACGATGGTCTGATACTGAGCGCTGCTGATCGTTGTGTTGCAGAAGTGCTTAACAGGCTCGGTTATCGCAAACTCGCCTCTGATGGGATGTATGGGAGCGGTCGAGCCTGCCATTGCGGAGACCTTCTCCGACCATACGCCGGTGCAGTTGATCGTCGTTCCGGCATACCAGCACTCGCCCTTTGCCTTTGCACCGATAACGCGAGCTCCCTCATGCAGTATCTCCGTTACCTCTGCGCCGTTAACGAACTTTGCGCCGTGCTTCACAGCTGCGTTGCGGTAGGCAAGAGCAAACTTTATGGGGTTGAGATAGTGCACTCTCGGAACATAGATCGAGCCGAGCATGTCCTCGGTGACGCAAGGCTCAAGCAGGTGCGATTCGTAGCTGTCGATGAGCTTTGCCTCAAAGCCGGGGAGCTTGAAGTCGTTTACGAGCTGTGCCGAGGCGTCCCACTCGATCTGATTGGAGATGATCTGCATGTTGTAGCTGTTGTAGTTAAGCTCAAAGTCCGCGCCGAGCTCTTCCTGAAGATGCTCGAGCATATCCTGGCTTCTCATAAACAGCTCCATCTGCGTTTCGCCGCAGGTGATCCAGTTTATAAGTCCGCCCGATGCGCCCGCCGTTCCGAACGCGGTATCACCGCGTTCAAGAACTGTGACGGAAGCGCCGGTTTTGCTGAGAAAGTATGCCACGGAGCAGCCGATAATGCCGCCGCCGAGCACCAGAAAATCCGATTTGTGTTCCATCGATTTTTCTCCTTTTTCTTTATTTACGCTTCTTTTGCTGCTTCCTTATCGCGCAGAGACTGGAGGATCCTTTCGCGAGTCATGGGGATATTGTGGATCTCTGCACCGGTTGCTGCGTAAATTGCGTTTGCAAACGCAGCCATAACGGGGATGAGTGCGACCTCGCCGACGCCCTTTGCGCCGTTCGGACCGGTCGGGAACGGATCGCCGACAAAGTCAACGTGGAGCTTATCGTTGGTGGGGCTGTCCATAAAGGTGGGGATCTTGTAGTCGCGGTAGTTGCCGTTTATTACGCGGCCCTGATCGTTTATCATGATCTCCTCAAAGATCGCCTGGCCGAGACCCATGGAGAGCGCGCCCTCGATCTGTCCTTCGCAGGTCTTGCGGTTGAGCACGCGGCCTGCATCATAGAAGCCGCCGCAGTTGACAAGCTTGACCTCGCCGGTTTCGATATTGACGCCGACTTCCATGCCCCAGGAGCCTATGGAGTAGAACAGCACCGGGTTGCCCTGAGCGTTCTTGGGGTTATTGAGCGCCTGCTCGGGAAAGAAGGTGCCGCGGCCGACGAGCTTGCTTTCGGGCGCCCAGCCGCCGTGCTCGTAAAGGTCATGGAAATAAAGGAAATTATCCGGGTTTTCCTTGTCATAGACCTTGCTGTCTGCGGTGGCAAGACGCTCAACGGGAACGCCGAGGCGCTTGGAGGTGCGCTCGAAAAGCTGGCGCTGTGCATCCTCGCACGCAAGGATGATGGCGTTGCCGTTTATATAGGTACCGCGCGAGCAGTAGGTGCCTTCGTCGTAGGGCATGAAATCGCTGTTCTCGTTGCGGATGCGGATCTGACTCATGGGGACGTGGAAGAACTCGGCAACATGCTGGCAGTCAACGGTCAGCGCGCCCTGACCCATTTCAACGTGGGAGACGGCTACCTCGATCTTGTCGTCGTCGAGAATGGTGACGTTTGCCTCGGTGCCGGTCTTGCCGTAAGCGGTGAACTTATTGCCGAGGGAAAGTCCCTTGCCGTATCTCCAGGGGCCTTCGGGAGCGTGAGCGGGCTTATCCCACTCGATGAACTTGGCCGCTGCGGTGATAGCCTCGTCGCTGCCGTTGTTGTAAACGAGCTGGCCGTGGCCGTCGATATCGCCCTTGCGGAGCACGTTTATCTTGCGGATATCGTACTTATCTATGCCCAGTGCTTCCGCTGCAAGGTCGAGGTTACGCTCGATGGCGTAAACAAACAGCTCGCAGCCGAGTGCACGGTAAGGACCGTTGTTCTCGGTGTTGGTGTAAACGCCGTAAGCATCGACCCAGAGGCAGGGGTTGCGGTAGTTGCCGGAAACACCGTAAACGCTGTGGTCGAGCATGACAAGAGCAGAGGTCGTGTAAGCGCCGCAGTTGATGAATGCAGTCACCTTGCGCGCCGCAAGTGAGCCGTCCTTATTGAATGCGTCCTTGACGTAGATAGCGCCGCCGGGACGGGGAGTGCCGGCGGAAATGAGGAAAAATGGGACACGTCGCTGTGGGTCGCAGGGCGTTACGCGCTCCGGCTTGCCAGGGAAGGTCTGTGGGACTTGAGTGCAAGCATGATGCAGGGGCCTGTTACAGGGCAGTCGTCCTTGCCGCCAAAGCCGCCGCCCATGAACGGAACATGCATGTGGAAGTCCGAGGGCTTGAGGCCGAATGCTGCGGACATGCTGTATTTTACAAGGCGTCCGCCCTGCTCACTTGCCCAGACCTCGATGCCGCCGTCGGTGAGAGGCTCGACAACAGTGACGTGCGGCTCCATGAAGCAGTGGCTCACTCGGGGGAACTCATAGCGCTGCTCGGGCAGCTTGAGGTATGCGTTCTCGTAAACCTCGTCAAACTTTGCGCCGAAGGCTGCATCGTATTCCTCGGGCGTTGCGTAATCGTCAGGGTTGAGGCCGAACTGGTCGCAGTGGCGAACACGTCTTTTGATGGCCTGGTTGGGGTGCTTGCGGTCAAAGCTGTGAGCTACGCCGTGAAGGTCAAGGCGCTTGTAGCTCTGTACATCATCGTGTACGATTGCCGGGCAGTCCTCCTTGTATGCCTCTTCGGGGTCGAGGACATAGGGCAGCGGCTCGTATTCGACCTTGATGAGCTTGCATGCGGCCTCGGCGATCTGCTCGGAGGTTGCCGCAACTGCCACAACGGGGTCGCCGACGCAGCGAACCTTATCGCCGACACGGCACATGATGAACTTATCGGTCAGGTAGCCGCCGACGGTCGGATGATCGGGGCCGTCCTCGCCGGTCACGACTGCGACGACGCCGGGGAGCTTCTCTGCCTCGGAGATGTCGATGCTCTTGATTATGCCGTGAGGGATGGGGCTGCCGAGAATTTTGCCGTAGACCATGCCCTTGGGGTGGATATCGGTGGAATAGAGAGCGGCGCCGGTGACTTTAAGCGCTGCGTCCTGGCGGATCTCGCCCTTACCTATGGAATAGTATTCTTTATCTGCCATTGTGCATCCTCCTATCAGCCGCCGCACTGTGCGATGGGACCGGCCTTGTATACGCTTTCGGGCTTGGGGAGCGTCTCCTCATTGATCTCCCCTGCCGCCTGCTTTTTCATAACTTCCTTTGCCTGCATGATCGCGTCGATTATCTTGGTGTAGCCGGTGCAGCGGCAGATGTTGCCGCGCATGATATCGCGAACCTGCTCCTCGGTGGGATCGGGATAGTGGTTGAGCATTGCAACCGCGGCAAGGATCATGCCGGGGGTGCAGAAGCCGCACTGAACGGCAAAGCAGTCGATGAACGCCTTCTGCATCGGGTGCAGAACGCCGTCCTTTGCAAGGCCTTCGATCGTCACGATGTCGTGGCCCTCGGCCTCAACGGCAAGGTATGTGCATGATGCGATCGCGTCGCCGTCGAGCAGAACGGTGCATGCGCCGCATTCGCCCTCATCGCAGCTTTTCTTAACGCCCTTGAGGCCGAGATGGTCGCGCAGAGCGTCAACAAGCGTGGTTCTGGTATCAAGCGCCAACTCATAGTAAACGCCGTTAACATGAAGTTTAACTATCTGGGTCATTTCTTATTTATCCTCCTTGATTGCGAGCATAAGGCCGTCGCGTACGGAAAGGCGGACAAGCTCGCGGCGGTAGTCGGCGGAAGCGCGGATGTCGCTTATCGGCGAGCACTCGTGCAGCGAGGCGTGGTTTGCGGCTTCGTTAATAAGCTCCTCGGTGAGCTTCTTGCCCTTGAGCATCTCCTCTGCCTCGTATGCGCGCTTGGGAACGACGGCAACTGCGCTCATGGCAATGCGAACATCCTCAACAACGCCGTTATCGTCGAGAACCGTGTAGGTTGCAACGCCTGCTATTGCGAGGTCAAGCGCCTTGCGGCAGGGGTTTTTATAGTAAACGGTAACGGCTCTCGGATCCGGCTGCGGGACGAAGATGTCCGTAACGATCTCGTTTTTCTTGAGCGTTGTGCGGCGAACGCCGGCAAACAGCTCGGTGATGGGAACCTTGCGCTCGCCGTCAACGGACTTGACGCTCAGCTCTGCGTTGAGGGTCAGCAGCGGAGCCGCGGTATCTGCGGAGGGTACTGCGTAGCAGATGTTGCCGGTCACGGTGCTGATATTGTGGATATTGGTGTTGGACATGCCGTGTACGCCCATGTACAGCGAGGGATAAACGCTCTGTACGTTGGGGTCGTACTCGACCTTGGTCAGGGTGCAGCTCGGGCCGATGTGCAGGCCTTCGCCGGGAGTGTATGTGATGTAATCAAACTCGGGAATGTGCTTGAGGGATATGATGTGATCCGGGGTGACTACAAGCGACTTCATGTTGGGAATAACCTCAGAGCCGCCCTCCATCAGAAGGCCGTTTTCCTGATACTTATCTATCAGAACAAGCGCTTCATCAAGAGTTTTCGGCTTATGAAAGCAGAAATCATTGAGAATCTTCTTTTCCATGTTTTGCTCCTTATTGTTTGTGTATTAGCAGACCGGTGTTATAGTGGTCATACTTGGTTTGATAGCATTTTGCGCCGGGGAAAGGACAGTTCCGGCAGTCCTTGAAGCACTCATAATCATCGGTTATGAGCCTGTTGGTGTCTTTTTCGGCGTGATTGTTTGTGTGTTGCTGGGTCATTTTCTGCCGCCCTCCTTTCATGCTGCCGTTGTATACAATTTATTAATAATTTGCATCAAATCCGCCTAAACATCAGCAAATTTGATAAATGTAAGCTTTTTTTACACAGCGTTCCCGGGTATCCCGGGACGCTGTGTATTTGGTTTAGGGAGAGAATTATTCAGCTGCTGCTGATTTTGCCTTATTCTTGCGGACTATGTTGCTGATGAGGATGCCGACAAGAACAACTGCTCCGACGTAGCCGGAAATGCTGTAGATAACATTGATGAGATCACCGAGACGGAACAGACGAGTGCCGATCATGCCGAGAACGGTCAGAGCAATGATCGCGATCCTGTACTTTGCGGATTTCTCATTGGTAGTGATCTTGCGGCAGAAGCCCCACATCATCGGGCAAGCGGTGGTGTAGATCGCGAGGATGATCATTACAACGAAGATGCCCTGAGCAACAGGTCCGAGCAGGCCGGACAGAGCGAGGTTAGGAACCTGAGCGGTGCCGACGATATCGAGGTTGCCGAAGATTGCGAACACGATGATCGCAATTGCTGCGTGGAAGAAGATAACGCCGAATACCGCTGCTGCGGTGGTGGTCTTTTTGTTAATTGCACTTGCGCCCATGGAAGGAAGAGCCGGGGTAAGGGTCATCATTGCGAAGCAGGGGTATGCGATACCGCACAGCCACCAAGTGGGAGAAGCCTTGCTGAGCTCCATAGTGGGAAGAACAGCGTCAACGTTGCTGAAGTCTGCCTTTGTAAGGGCGACAATGCCGATGATGACAGAGAACAGTGCGATGAAAGGTCCGATAGAGCCGATGATATCGGTGAGCTTGCGCAGGCCGAACCAAACGGTAACGACGGAGGCTGCGGCCATCAGGCATGCGCCGATAAGGGGATCCCAGTCGAGGTACTGGTTAAGAGTGGTGCCTGCGCCGTTGAGCATGATCAGGTAGCAGCCGCCGACGAGAATGGCGCTGAACCAGTCGAAAACTTCACCGGCTACCTTGCCAAAGTAATAGGCAAGAATGTTGTGCTGGTCGGCTTCGGAAACTTCCTGGCCTTTGTTGAACAGCTCTTTGGTAAACAGGAAGTAGATGATCAGCGAAATCGCTATCGCTCCGGCAGCACCGGGGATACCGTGTGCAACGAAGAACGACAGAAATTCCGAGCCTGTTGCAAATCCAGAGCCGATGCAGGTCGCCATGAACGCACCGCCAAGGATTATGGCACGCTTCCAGTCAATTTTGTTGTTTTGCATGTTTACGTCTCCTTTGTGTCTTGCGCTTTTATATCATGCAGATTTTGATGATTACAGAGTTTTTGCGGAACGCGCCTTGATCTTCTTAACAATGTACATGCAGGCAGCTGCACCCGCGAGAAGAACAACAACCGTCATTACAAATATCCACTTGTAACCGCCGAGGCCATAGGCATCAATAAAGTGACCGCAGACTGCGGAGTAGAAGATATCGCTCACAAAGCTGAACATCGAAATAACACCGATTGCGCTGCCCGTGACAGCCATGGGGATCTCAACCTCGGATACGGGAACAAACTGGAGTGCCCAAGTGGACATGATGCACAGTGCGGAAACCATATAGAACACTATGCACAGGGCAAGGATAAGAGTCTGTGTCGGCATCAGGACGTAGATTATAAAGCAAACCGAAGCAAGGATGAGTGAATAGCCGAGAACCTTGGTTACGGGAATTTTTGCCTTAATAGCAATCCAAGTGATAATAGGAGCTGCGACAAGTGCACAGTTCTTTGCTATAATTGCAAAGACAGAAGAAGTTGCGGCGCTCAGGCCGAATACGTCCGCGAGGTACGGCTGGAGATAGGTCACGCCGGTGCTTGCGGTGTAAGCTGCAAAACCTATAAGACCTATTGCCCATACCTCGGGCATTTTCAGAACCTTACCGTATTCTTTGAGGTCAACGCTCTTTTCCTGAGCTGCCGCAAGCTGGGAGGGAACGGGAGAATAAGTAATTGCTGCAATGATCGCGCAGATTATTGCAAGGCTGCTGTACATGTAAAGTGTAACTTTAAGAGCGGTTGCTTCTTGGAGAAGAGCCAAGAGGCTGCTGCCTGCGAGGGAGATAATGAGTATCGGGAGAGTACGGCCATAAGCGCGCATGGTCTGGATCTTTGCCTGCTGATCATCTTCGCTTATAAGTCTGAGAACCTTTATCTGCGGGTTCCAAGCAATGAGGATCGCGAATACCGGCCAGATGAAGTAGAGTGCGAGCATGACCGGATAGCTCGGGAACTGGGCTATAATAAAGCCGATTGCACCTGCACCGATGAGTCCAATGGTCATGAGCTTGATCGGGCTGAACTTGTCCGCCAGATATCCACCGGGAAGATACAGGATGGTTGATGCAATACCGAGAACGGTAAGCAGAAGGCCAAGCTGTGTATTAGTAAAGCCTGTTGCCGTCTGGAATGCGACATAGTAGCTTGTGTACGCATAGATTACTGAGAAGCCGAAGTTTGACGCGGCCGCAATGCAGAAGGCGCACACATAAGCTTTTGTGCCTACTTTTTTGTTCATAGATATCCTCCTATTTTTCCTTTGTATATTTTTAACTCTGTCTTATACTCTGAAGCCGTAGAGCACAGGGTCATCCTCATCGAAAACGAAGTGATTAAAGCCGGTTATATAGGCGGACGCCGTTACCTCGGGAATTATCGCGTCATAATCGCCGACCTTTGTTTTCTCAAGAGGTCTGCCGGAGAATTTTGTGCGAATGATGGATTCATAAACGAATTTATCGCCGATGTTCAGCTCGCCCTTTGCAACGAGCGTCGCCATCTTTGCGCATGTGCCCACGCCGCAGGGAGAGCGGTCAATGGAATGTCCAAAGATAACCGCATCCTGATAATCTGCATCCTGAGATTTCGGAGGACCGTAAACCTCAATCATTGCAACTCCGCTTACATCCGGCATTGTAGGATGCTTTACCTCCATGTTGGCATCCACCCATTTTTGAATGATGTTTGCCTTTTCAATCAGCACCGAAAGGTTTTCTGGACAGATATCAACGCCGAGGTAATCAGAGTGTATGAGCAGAGCAAAATTTCCGCCATAGGCAATGTCGAATTTAACTTTACCGAGCTCGGGAATATCGGCTTCAACGTCGCTGTAAAGAAGGAACGACGGAACGTTGACTATCGTGACCGACTTTGCCTTGCAATGATCAACCTCAACCCGAGCTTTGATCAGACCGACAGGGCACTCAAGAGTTATATCTGTATACGGCTCTTTTGCCTCGACGAGTCCGGTCTCAACCGCGACAGCACATGCTCCGATAGAACCGTGCCCGCACATGTTTACAAATCCGTCACCTTCCATAAATACGATACCCAAATCGGCTTCGGGGTCACATGGTGGGAGAATGATCGAGCCGAACATGTCTCTATGGCCGCGAGGCTCAAGCATCAGCGCCGTTCGAATATTGTCGTAGTGCTCTTCAAGATAGTGCTTTTTCTCCATCATGGTGTTGCCGGGCACATTCGGAATGCCGCCGACTACAACGCGAGTGGGCTCACCCATTGTGTGAGAATCAACCGCATAAATGCTTTTTACAAATCTCATTTACTGTTGCCTCCCCTGTTTGTTATTTGCTTGCGTCCAAGTCTTTTTTAGACTTTCTTTTTCTGACGATGTTGCTGATTATCATACCTACAGAAACAACCGCTCCAACATAGCCGGAAATGCTATACATGAAATTAATGAGTGTTGCGAGGGGGAACAGATAGGAACAGATCATTCCCACTATCGTAAGTGCCAGGATGCAAATTCTGTACTTGGCGGATTTTTCGTCCTTTGCGATCTTGCCGCAGAAGCCCCATGCCATAGGGCAGGCCGTGGTGTATATCGCCATGACGATCACTACCATGAACAGCGTCCGCACCGCTGGGCTGAACAGTCCGGCAAGCTCGAGGTTCGGCACCTGTGATGTGCCGACAACGGCGAGGTTTCCGAAGATGGCCATTACAACGACTGCAAGCGCCGTGTGGAAAAAGGTTACGCCGAAGGCTGCCGCGAAGGTCGTGGTCTTTTTATTCGGCGCCGTTGCGCCCATCGAGGGCAGCGCCGGAGTCAGGGTCAGCATGCAGAAGCAGGGATAAAGGATGCCTGCGATCCACCATGTGGGCGCTGCCTTGGAAAGATGCAGCTGCTCAAGAGTGGAGGCCGTTACCGAAAAGTCCGCTTTGAAAAGCGCCATTGCACCGATGATGATTGTCAGCGCAGCCATGAACGGAGATATGAAGCCGATCACGGAGGTGAGCTTGCGAAGTCCGAACCAGACCGTCACTATCGCCGCCGCAGCCATTATCGCAGAGCCTGCGACAACGGGGATGCCGAAGTACTGGTGGAGCGTTGTGCCCGCGCCCGAGAGCATTATCAGGTAACAGCCGCCGACGAGGATGGCACAGAACCAGTCGAGTATCGAGCCGACCGTTTTTCCGAAATAATAGGTGAACAGCGACGTGCACTGCTCTTTCGAAAGCTCCTGACCCTTGTTGAACAGTTCCCTCGTGAACAGAAAGTAGATGACGAAGGAAATGATCAGCGCACCGATCGCGCCCTTGATCCCATAGGTTATGAAGAACGACAGACATTCCGAGCCGGTTGCGAAGCCGGAGCCGATGCAGGTGCCCATAAAGGCTCCGCCGAGCTTCAGGGCTGTGGAAAGCTGGATCTTATTTGTTTTTTCCATCGGATCACCTTTTTTCTTTTCTGATTCACAGATGGCCGATCTGAGTGCAGAGAGGGTTAATACTTGCTGTACCCTCCTGCTGACAAGTTAAAAAGTAAACTAACTTTTGAGCAAAGTCAAGGACTAAAAACCGCGAAAAACTCGTGAAATTGGTATTTTTATGACTGATTCGGACAGGTGCTATTTTGCAATTATTAATCGTTTAAAAATAAACAAATTGTGTCGTGCTGATTGATAAATCTCAGTGATTAAACAGCTTCGCCGTTTTTGTCATAAAAATAGCAAAAATCGTGAGGATCGAAAACTTTCGTTCCTCACGATTCTAATATTTCGCGATATAAATTAATTATTTATCAATAATTAATATAAATTGCTGCTCCACTCGTTATATTTTTAAAAACAGAGCGCAGTTTAGGCAGGTAAAGAGTGTAGAAAAATCAGCCGAGTTTTTGTATCTTTTGCATAGTTTCGTCAGAAAAATACTGAGAAAACAGCCATTTACCCAGTTTTTCGGCATCTTTGAGCATTTCGTCGTATTGACGCAAAAAGTACTTCCCAGCCGCAGTCAGCTGCGATTTGCCTCCGCTTTTGCCGCCAACGGTGCTTTCGATTATGCTGACGCCCAGCGCAAGCTCGAGATTTTTGATACTCTTCCAGCTCTTTGAGTAGGAAATTCCGACGCAGTCGCTCGCCATTTGCAGCGATCCGGTGCTCTCAACGAGGTTTAAAACGCGGCTGAGTTCGGCGTTCATAACGGTAACGCCGAGTGCAAGATTTGCCTCGATCTCGGCATGCAGTCGGCCATCGGTACGGCGTTCGATCTCGTAAGCGGTAAGCTGCTCGATGAACTTATCTCCCCTGGCGCGCATGCATATTGCCGGATCGGGTACGTCGATATAAGCAATTCCGTCGGCATTATTTGCGACAAAGCCGCGCATACCGTTGCTTCCGTCGTAATCGGCAAGGAGCCTGAGCGCCTTGGCCGTGAACATTATCGGGTGGCCCGACAGACCGTTATATCTTGGTATAGCAGCGATCGTGCAGTCGGCCTCCATAAGCGTGCTGCACGTTTTCTCGCTGACAAGCGGCGTGTCGGCCGGCAGAACAAGCAGTCTGTCCGGCTTAATGCCGAGCTTTTCAACGCCGAGCAGGACGGAGTCAAGCATCTCGGTCTCGCTGAAATGCCGGTTTGCCGCAATTGTGACCCTATAGTTCTCAAGGTGCTTCTTGACAACACTGTCCTTATAACCGACTACAACTGCGATCTCGTCTACGGGTACGGCTTTGAGCATCTCAATCTCATAGGCCAACATGCTTTTTCCGCCGATGTGGATAAGCGGCTTCGGAGTTTTTATATCCGAGGGCTTCCCTGCTGCCAGTATTATTGCTGCGGTTTTCATCCTGCCCCTCCTTATATTCGGTTGATGCTACACTATAATATACTAAAAAATCAGAGCAAGCAACACCGTGCTTGCTCCGACATGGCACCCCCGGCGAGACTCGAACTCACTACCTTGCGCTTAGGAGTTCAAAAAATCTCGTTTTTAACCGTGTACCTGTGTGTTCTGTAATGTCCGAAAAGCCTTGGAATATCAAGGATTCTGGATGATTTGAGTTCCTTTGAAAATCAGTGTTTGAGTTCCTTTGAAAATCAGTGCGTTTCCCTCAATATCCTGCTAATTTTCGCGCCATATTGCAAAAGTATTAGCAGAATAATTTGGGGATGGAAAAGCGTTCAACTGAAAATGTGAACCGTGTGTCCTCTTGTGTCCTACCGTAAAACGACCGTCTGTGTAAAAGCAAGCGGTCGTTTTGCTTCTCTACATAGCCGTCTGCGTCGCCGCAGGCGGCTAAATTTATGCAAAGGAGGAAACCCATATGGCAAATTGCAAAGTGATCGCAGTGACGAACCAAAAGGGCGGCGTGGGCAAAACTACGACCACCGCTAACCTCGGCATCGGGCTTGCCCATCAGAACAAGCGGGTGCTGCTTATTGATGCAGATGCGCAAGGCTCTTTGACTCTCTCCCTCGGCTATCCGAAGCCGGATGAGCTGCCCGTTACGCTGGCGGACATCATGCAGAATGTGCAGCACTGGGACAGCGATGACGAAGTGGAAAATTACCTCGAGCGCATTTTGCGCCGCGAGGTGGGGGACAAGAGCGGCCTCATCTACGGCATCGGTCACGCCATTTACACATTGTCCGATCCGCGTGCCGTCGAGCTCAAAAAGCAGGCGCGTTCCCTCGCCGCCAAAACCGGCTACGCCGACCAGTTCGCGCTGTATGAGCGCATCGAGCGCTTAGCGCCGGACGCGTTCCATAAAGTTACGGGGAACGAGAAAGTAGTATGCGCCAACGTCGATTTTTATTCCGGGCTCGTCTATGAGATGCTCGGCATTCCGGAGGATCTCTACACGCCCATGTTCGCCGTTTCGCGCATCTCCGGCTGGTGCGCCCACCGCATCGAGGAGCTCACAACGGGCGGCCGCATCATCCGCCCGGCGTACCGCGCGCTGCCCACCGGTCAGACCTACATCCCGCTCAAGGACCGTCATTACGATACAAAGTCTGTTTTGTAAATAAAACGGCATAAAAGCCCAAAACGGCTTGCTTTTTGCCGTTATTGCCCGTATAATCAAATTCAGAAAGCAGCAAGGTGTGTGCGATGGCCCTGTCTTCGCCCGCACCTTTCCGTTTGTATAATTCCATTAAATCTCGTTTCTCTACGAAAGGAAGAGGGGGTAAAATCCATGAAAGCACCCATCACATTTGCCATCGCCGGATTCGGCGACCGCGGCAGCACATACGCTTCCATGCAGAAGCTTTTCCCGGACCGCATGAAGGTCGTCGCCGTGGCGGATATCAACCCGGAAAAGGTACAGAAAGCGAAAGAGCTCTACGGCATCAAGGATGAGCTTTGCTTCACGAGCGCAGAGGAAATGCTCGCGCAGGATAAGCTTGCCGATGTCATGGTCGTTTCCACCATGGATCGCCAGCACGTCAACCACGCCATTCCGGCGCTTGAAAAGGGCTATAATATCCTGATGGAAAAGCCGATCTCCCCGGATCTTCAGGAGTGCAAGCGTATCATCGAGGTTGCAAAGCACTGCCCCGGCAAGATCATCGTATGTCATGTTCTGCGCTATACCACGTTCTATAATACATTAAAGTCCATTCTCGACAGCAAAAAGATCAGCGAGTTTACAAACAGGATCTTAAAGGAATTCCTCGTAAAATACGATAATTCCAAACAGTCCATCGCGGAACTTTCCGGTGGTAATGTCCAGAAGGTCGTAAAACTGGAAGCCCAGTCCCTCCGTCGGCGATACGCCCCTCTACAAAAAGCAGTGCCCACCGGAGGGCGCAACGCCGTACTGCCTCGGCGGCTGCAAAGCGAAGGAAAACTGCAAGTTCGACGCCGAGAAGATCTACATCACGAACCCCGCAACGGGCATCCGCAACGGCAATACGTGGATGGCGGGCGTTGCCTGCGGCGTGAACCCCACCGAAGAGCGCACCTACGAAGCACTGAAAAACGGTCAGTACGGCCGCTGCGTCTATATGTGCGACAACAACGTCGTCGACCACCAGCAGACGAACCTCCTCTTCGAGGACGGCACAACCATGAGCTTCACCATGTGCGCGTTCACCGAAAAGTGCTACCGTTATTTCAAGGCCATGGGCACGAACGGTGAGATCGAAGCCGATATGCTCTCGAATAAAATCCACGTCCGCGTCTTCGGCGAGCCGGAAGAAATCATCGATGTCAAGCTCCTTGCAAACGATCTCAAGGGTCACGGCGGCGGCGACAGCGGCATCGTGAACGACTTCCTCGATATGCTCATCAACGAGACCGAAGCCACCGAGCGCACCACAACGCTGGAGCACTCCCTCGAAAGCCACTTCATGGCGCTCGCAGCCGAAGAATCCCGCCTCCGCGGCGGCGAGCTCATCAACATGGATGCGTTCAAAAACGGCAAGTAATTTAACAATCTGAACATAAAAAGTCCTGCACGCAATATAAGCTGTGCAGGATTTTTTACTATATTCAATTTAATATTTCATCACAAATACGCGTCCACAACGGCCTGCGTCTCATCGCGCTTTGCTTCCATTTCCGCCACAAGGTGGAACTGGTTGCGTGCGCGGTCTAAGTTGTGCTGCGGGTACTTCGTCTTAAAGTACACATCGCCGTTCAGGTAGTCCGCAAGGAAGCGGATGCCCACCTCAAACGTCATCAGCTTCGCGCCGTCCGGCAGCGTGCGGATTTCCGTCTCGGTCAGCGCTTTGCCGGCTTCGCCGAGAAAGCCTTCCGTGTACGCCTTAAAGAGCGGCACGCTGAAGTGCACCTTCGCCAGATCGGTTTCGTCCTCCGCACCGGTGGAAGCGCCCGCGCGGATGGAATCACCGAAGTCAAACGCCGCAAGGCCCGGCATCACCGTGTCAAGATCGATGACGCACACCGCGTTACCCGTCGCGTTATCGATCAAAACGTTGCTCATTTTCGTGTCGTTGTGCGTCACCTTCAGCGGCAGTTTGCCCTCCTCAAGCAGGTTCATCAAAAGCCCGCAGTCCGTTTCGCGTGCCTTTGCAAATTCCAGCTCGGCCGCAACATCCTTTAAGCGCCCGGCTTTATCCGCACGTACCGCGTCCATCAGTTGCCGGAAACGCGCCGGGGTGTCGTGAAAGTGCGGGATGACCTCGTGCAGCGTCTCTGCCGGGTAATCAGAGAGCATGTTCTGAAACGCACCGAACGCCGCGCCGGATTTTTTCAGCATCTCCGGAGATTCCGCAAAGTCATACGCCGTTGTGTGCTCCAAATTGATCGTCGAGCGCCAGTAGTTGCCCTCACTGTCGATATAATAATCCTTGCCGTCGTTCGTCTTTAAAACCGTCAGCGTGCCGCGCTTCGGGTCTTTGCCGGCCTTTTCAAGCTTCTCCGCCAAAAACTTCGTCACGTGCACCATGTTGTCCATGATCTCATCCGGGTGCGGGAACACATACCCGTTCACGCGCTGCAAAACAAAGTTGCCCTTTTCCGTGCGCGCCAGAAACGTGTCGTTGATGTGCCCGCCGCCGTACGGTTCAATGGAGCTTACACAGTCGCCGTAAAAATACGCCTTTGCGGCCTCGTTATAAAGAATTCCCTTTTTGTCCGCCATGTTTTATCCCCTTAGAGTAAATTTAAAACCGTCAATTATTGATGATGATGCGCAAGATTTCGGAACCGCCCGCCGCGGAAAGGTCCATCGCGCCGCTGTACCGCTCCAAAATGCCGCGTACCACTTCCATGCCGAGCACCTGCGGCTTTTTCGGCTCAAACAGCTTATGTACAAGGTCGTTCACGGAGCTCTTCGTCGCCGGTGTGCGCTTTTTCTGCTTTTTCTGCGCCGAGTACACCGCCTCAAACGTGATGCGGTTTTCCACCGGCAGCGCCGTGATGCGCACACGCGGCTCCTCTGCGCCGGAGTGCTCCGCGCAGTCGATGGCGTGCGTCAGCATGTCGTTCAGAATCGCGCAGAATTCAATGGTTTTCAGCCGCACCGCGCCAAGCTCCACATTGCTTTCCAAAACGATGCCGCAGTGTGCCGCGTAGGCCGCCTTGCCCGCCAGCACTGCATTCACATACGGGTTTTCGCTGTATCGCTGTAAATACGGATCGTGCAGAACTGTTTCCTCTTTGATGATATTCAGTACGCCTTCACAGCTGCCGTTCTGCGCCTCAGCCGCGATCTCATGTAAAACAAAATCATGGTGCTCCTGCGCGTTCTTTGCGTTTGTCACGTTGCCCACCATCGCGCGGAAATAATCCGCCTCCGCGCCGAGCAGCTGCTCGCGGTGCTCCGCCGTGCAGGCGTTCTCCTGGTACTTTGCCGCGTTAAACGCCGCACGCACCGTAAACGCTAAAACGAGGTACAGCGCCGCTGTCAGAATAAGGCGCTGCGTTACGCTGTTCAGGCCGAAAAAAGTCGGCAAAATTCCGTTAGCGCAGAATAAACAGACAACAAGCGCCGCACAAAGCCCCACAGACAGCACCGAAACGCCGCGCTGTGCAAAATAGCGAAACGGGTGTGCCAGCGTCATGAAAGAGAGGAATGTCAGAACAATGTAAAGCAGGCTGCCGATGACCGCTGACCATATGCCATCGCCCGCAAACGGCAGCGCTTTCAAAAGCATGGCCGTCACGGGAAGCAAAAAGGCGTAATTGCTGATGAGCAGCAAAGATAAGCTCAGCTTCTGCGCCAAATTGTTCGAGTAGAGGAATACCGACGCAACCAGCAATAAGAGCACATTAATGCCGTTGCCGAATTGCCCCGTCGCGTCGTTAAAGGCAGGGGAGAGCAGCAGATTCAGCACAATAGAAAGCACAAACACGCCGCCCGAA
>MNSZ01000072.1:24422-25781 GCA_001916715.1 Firmicutes bacterium CAG:24053_14 | reverse complement strand
CCTAAATCGCACACAATTTTTTTCAGTATACCATATTTGGCCGCTTCTTTCAACAAATTCCACAAAGAAATGTTCCGCAGCACGAATTTTTCGACACTACGGAACACATTTATGCATTATACAATTCTATATCTCTTAAAAATCAGCCTATGCGGCGGTTCTGCTTGCCGGTGACAGATTCCATCTCAATGCACCACACACCCGTCGATTTCGGCCCCGTCTCCACGCAGCCGGTTTCCTCTTTCGTCAAACTCGGCACAAAACGGTCGCAAAGCAGACGCAGCGCACGGCGTTTTTCATCGAAATCGATTATTTCTGTCACTTTGCCGCGCACCACAGTGGAGGTATAGAGCGTCGTCAGCCCCTTTTCGTAGATCGTCGGGTTTTCCACAAACAGCAGGCAAACCTGCGGATTTTCGCGCAGAGAGTTGACCTTCAGCCCCGCCATTGCGCTGTGGAAGAACAGCTTCTCGCCGTCACGCACCACGTTCAGTGCCACCGCATACGGCGTGCCGTCCGTCGCAATAAGGGAAAGTGTGCCGTAAGCGCAGCGGTCAATGACCGCAAGCGCATCCTCGCGGGAAATCGCGCGGTCGGCGCGGCGCATTTTGGTCGTGTCTGATTTTTGGGACATATCCATAATAAATAAACAACTCCTTGTCCTTTGTTGGCTTTAGTATAGCATTGCATAGTGCCGAAAACAACCGTTTTCAAAAAACACGCGAATTTTCGACGAGAAATTGCAAAATTTCGCTGTGAAATTGCCAAATTTCGCATAAGCCCTTGTTTTATTCCGGGTTTTACAGTATATTTAATTGGTATGACTTTCGGAAAGGAGCGCAATGGACTGCACGGCAGTCCATATCTGTATATATGGAAAACACAGAAGCAAAAAGAAACATCAAGCTCATCGCGTTCGATCTGGACGGCACCACGCTGCACGGCTTCGCGGAGCTTTCAGAGCGCAACCGCCGCGCCATGGAAAAGGCGAACGGCGCAGACATTCTTTCTGGTCGTCCCGGCCACAGGACGCGTGCGCAATTTTATTCCGCCGTGCCTCACCGAGCTGCCGTTTATCCGCTACGCCATCACCTCAAACGGCGGCGCCGTGTGGGATATTCTGGAAAACAAAGTGCTCTGCACCGATCTCATTCCCACCGAGACCGCGCTCGAAGTGCAGAAAATTTTTGACGATTACGAGCTTTATGTGGAATACTACGTGCACGGGCGCGGCGTTACAAAGCGCGGCAACCCGGATAAAGCCCGCACCGTTTTCGGCTTCCCGGAAGAAAAATATTACTTCCTCACAAAAGATTATACGTTCACGGACAACCTCTCCGCATATTTAAAAGAAACGCA
>MNSZ01000072.1:19105-24339 GCA_001916715.1 Firmicutes bacterium CAG:24053_14 | reverse complement strand
AGCGTCCGCCCGGAAATTTTGGCCCGCCTGCAAAAGTTAGGCGGCATCGAGCTTACATTCTCGAACGTTGATAACATCGAGATCAATAAAAAGGGCTGCGATAAGGGCACCGCACTGTATTCGCTCTGCAAGGTCCTCGGCATCGATCCCAAAAACACCATGGCGGCGGGCGATAACGGCAACGACCTCGGCATGCTGAAAGCCGCAGGCTTCGCCGCCGTCGTCGGCAACGGCATAGAGGAAGCGAAAGCGATTGCCGACGCCGTCGTCGCACCGTGTATCGAAGACGGTTTCGCGGAAGCCGTGGAGCGGTTTGCACTGAGATAAAAAGAAAAATATAAAAGCACCATTTGAAAGGAACCAAACTATGCTGAATGTCAACGGGGTCGCCATCAATTTTGATGGTCAGAACCTCTTTTCAAACGTCAATCTCCAGTTTTTGCCGGGCAACTGCTACGGCATCATCGGCGCAAACGGCGCGGGTAAATCCACCTTCCTGCGTATTTTGTCCGGCGATTTAGAGCCCAGTAAGGGCGAGGTCACGTTTGACCCCAAATACAGAATGTCCGTTCTGAAACAGGACCACTTTGCTTACGAAGACCAAACCATTTTTGATACCATCATGCAGGGCAATGCAAGGCTGTATGAGATCGCACAGGAAAAAGACGCGCTGTACGCAAAGCCCGATTTTGATGAAGAAGACGGCAACCGCGCCGCCGAGCTTGAAGCCGAGTTCTCCGAGCTCAACGGTTGGGACGCCGAGACCGAGGCCAGCCAGCTGCTGAACGGTCTGGGTCTGGATGCAGATGCCATCCTGTACACCGAGATGAAGAACCTCGGTGACGTCGAGAAGGTCAAGGTGCTGCTGGCGCGTGCGCTGTTCGGCAAGCCGGATATTCTGCTGCTGGACGAGCCTACCAACCATCTGGATATTCAGGCCTCCTTGACGAACCGACGAACGGCCTCGACGCCAAAGCCATCACGTGGTTAGAGGATTTTCTCATTGAGTACGAGGGCACCGTTATCGTTGTCTCCCATGACCGCCACTTTTTAAATAACGTCTGCACCCATATTGTCGATGTCGATTACGGCAAGATCAAAATGTACGTCGGCAACTACGACTTCTGGTATGAGTCGAGCCAGCTCATGCAGCCCAAGGCGGAGGAAAAAATCAAGGAGCTCCAGAACTTCATCCAGCGCTTCTCCGCAAATAAGTCGAAGTCCCGTCAGGCGACGTCCAGAAAGAAGCTGCTCGATAAGATCACCGTCGAAGAAATGCCCGCGTCCTCCCGCCGCTACCCGTATGTCGGCTTTACGATGGACAGAGAGCTCGGCAAAGACGTCCTCACCGTCTCGGGCCTTACAAAGACCGTAGACGGCGTAAAGGTGCTTGATAACGTCACGTTCACCGTCGGCCGCACGGATAAAATCGCGTTCACCGCATCAAACGAGTTCGCCGTGCCGACGCTTTTCAAAATCTTAATGGGCGAGCTGGAGCCGGATGCCGGCACATTCAAGTGGGGCGTTTCGACGAGTCAGTCCTATTTCCCGCAGGATAATTCCGCCTATTTCACCGATACGGAAGATTCCATCATCCGCTGGCTCGAGCAATATTCCAGAGACACCACCGAAACATATCTGCGCGGTTTCCTCGGCAAAATGCTGTTCTCCGGCGAAGACGTCTATAAGCCCGTGCAGGTGCTTTCCGGCGGCGAAAAGGTGCGCTGCATGCTTTCGCGCATGATGATGTTCGGCAGCAATGTACTCCTGCTCGACCAGCCCACGAACCACCTCGACCTCGAGTCCATCACTGCCGTCAACAACGGCCTCATCGATTTCAAGGGTGTCGTGCTGTTCGCATCGCACGACCACGAGTTCACCCAGACCGTCGCGAACCGCATCATCGAAATTCTGCCCGAGGGCGGCACGTTCGACCGCGTTACCACCTACGACGAGTACCTCGAAATGCGCGGCTAACCCGCAAAAGTTGCGGCTACTTCTCCTAAAGAACGACCCGAAAAGCTCGAAGAGCTCGTCCGCAGCCTTGGGTCCGATGAATAAAACCGTAAAATTTGACAAAAAAGGCAAATAAGACTGGATTTTCCCGCGGTTCCCCGCTATAATAGAAATAATGTCTTTCTCCGCGTAATCTTGCGGAAGAAGAAAACGAAAACGCTCTGAAAGCGTAAAAAAGGGGAATTTGCAAATGGAAATTGCAATTACAGTCTTGCTGCTCATCGTGGGTCTCGTGCTCATCATCAAGGGCGGCGATTTCTTTGTGGATGCTGCATCGTGGATGGCGGAAGCCTCCGGCATTCCGAAGCTTATTGTCGGCGCAACGGTCGTCAGCTTCGCGACCACTTTGCCGGAGCTGCTCGTCTCCATCTTCGCGGCGCTCGACGCACGTGCCGCAGAGGCACTTTCGCCCGGCAGCGGCATCGGCATGGTGGATATGTCCATCGGCAACGCCATCGGCAGCGTCACGGCGAACCTCGGTCTCATCATGGGCATCGCGCTTGTCGCCATTCCTATGGCGATCCGCCGCAAAGATTATATGCTCAAAATGATCCTCATGCTCGTGGCTGCCGCTGCCACCGTATGTTTCTCACTGTTTGATAACGGCGTCGGCATGGTTGCCAGCATTTTGCTCATCATTATTTTCGTCATTGCCATGTACGACAACATCCACGAGGCCGTCGTCGCCGTCAAGGGCGGGGCAAAGGGTCAGCAGCTCGATGAGCCCGTCACGAAAAAAGCCGTCATCACCAATGTTGTCAAGTTCCTCATCGGCGCGGTCGGCACGGTCGCCGGTGCACAGCTCCTTGTCGATAACGGCTCCGCGCTCACGGAGGAGCTTTCGGCGTGCATCGCAGACCCAACAGCAGCAAGGGAAGCGGAAAGCCGCGAGATTGCCGAAGCCTTAAACAGCTTTCGTATGTGCGCTCATCTACGGCAGCAAGCTCCCCGCGTCGCCCACCGTCGCCATGGTCGATATCCCGGCATGTCTCATCATCGGCATTCTGTCTGTCGTGCCCACGCTCATCACGAAGAAATTCTCGCGCTGGCAGGGCGTTTTAATGCTCGCCGCCTACGCCGTCTATATCGTGCTCAGCGTCATTGTTATGGCATAACTTGTAACTTTTGTAACGAAAGCTCCGTTTTCAAGAAAAACGGGGCTTTTTTATGCACTTTTCAAATCATTTCCTCTTGACTTTTCAGCGCTCTGTATGCTAAAATGTAACAGAAGTGTAACAAATGTTATTGCTTTGTAATTTTTGAATGTCAGGTGAGAAGCGCATGCAGGCGGCAGAAATGCAGATGAAAACCGAAAACAGTGTTGAGGCAGCAAGCGCCATTCTTCGCACACTGCGTCATGCCGTGCCGGTGCTCTTGGCCTTGCTTATCGCTTTGCTCGCCGCCGCACCCGTTTTGGCGGATGAGACCGATGAAGCGATAACGGATACCGAAACCGTCTCCGCCGAACCGGCGGAAGACCTCCGGGACGATTACACCGCCGTCGCCGCGCAGCTGGAAGCCGTCGCGCGCGCAGAGGGCAGAGATATGGCAGATAAAATGCTCAGCACTGCCCTGCACAGCCTCACGGGGACTTCGGTCGATACCGATGACGCCGAAAGCGCCGTTTCCGTGGCGGCTGCGCCCGAGGCCGCAGAGCCGAAGGCTGTCGTCGTCAACGCCTCCGCGCAGGCGGGCGCCAAGTGGTCTGCAAAGGGCATTCTGCCGTTTTTGGCCGTTGTGCTGCTGGCATTTTTAGGTCTTTCGCTTGCCGTGCGCCCCATGCGCCGCCGTCGTGTGCATTCGGCCCGTGCTTATCGCCCCATGCGTGACCGCACTCTGAATGACACTGCGTTTCAAAGCCGCGCACATTCCACTTTGTAAATCTGATCATAAGGAAAAACATACTTTTCCTCTCTTTTCGGCGCCGCTCGGTTCTCGGGCGGCGCTCTTTTTTTCGCAAACCCGTATAAATCCCGTTTTGACATTCCTGAAAATCCCATTTTTAAAAATGCACACAAATCCATCGTCAAACTTTATTCATATTTTACGCAAAAGCGGTTGACAAATCCTGACTTTTTCCGTAAACTGAACTTATTGCGTTTGCATCTAAAACCAAATAAAATCGGCTGTTCCGGAAAGAAAGCGTTGTGTTGCTTTTATCCTGTTCGGAAAAGTGTTCCTGCCGCGGCCGGATCGCGGGCGAAAGCCTGCGGCCGTGAAAAATCCTTTGCGGAAGCAGTACGCATCATGCAGCCGGGGTGTGTGATTCACTAAGACCGCGCAACTTTCGGGGGACAAGGGTTCCACCAAACCGCAAAGGGGATGCTTTCCATGTTAAAACCAATCATCACGCTCAAAGACATTGCAGTATCGTTTGACGGCGAGCAGGTCTTAAAGAACTTCAACCTCACCATCGGTGACGGCGAGTTTGTAACACTGCTCGGACCCTCCGGCTGCGGCAAAACCACGGTTTTGCGCACCATCGGCGGCTTCGTCACACCGGATAGCGGCGATGTCTTTTTTGGTGACGAGAAGATCAATAACGTGCCGCCGCATAAGCGCGCCGTTAATACGATTTTCCAAAAGTACGCGCTTTTCCCGCACCTGAACGTCTATGAAAACATCGCGTTCGGCATGCGTCTCAAAGGCAAGAAAGAAGACGAAATTCAAAAGACCGTCACCGAAATGCTGCATATGGTCAACTTAAACGGCATGGCGCACCGCGGTGTCGGCCAGCTTTCCGGCGGACAGCAGCAGCGTGTCGCCATTGCGCGTGCCCTCGCAAACGAGCCGAAGGTGCTCCTCCTCGATGAGCCGCTTTCCGCGCTCGATTTAAAGCTGCGCAAGGATATGCAGAACGAACTCAAAAAAATCCAGCAGGCCATCGGCATCACGTTCATTTTCGTCACGCACGACCAGGAGGAAGCGCTCCAGGAGGAGGGCAGCGAACATGAGGACTAAACTCATCTCTGCCCCGTACACGATCTGGATGACGCTGTTCATCATCGTGCCCACCGGCTCCGCCGCCGCACACATCAACGGCGTCGTCACCAGCGTCACGTTTAAGGGCGTACACTATGAGATTATCGTCGATGTTGACGGCTTCAAGTGGATGATCCAGACGACCGACAGCGCCAACGTCGGCGATAAGATTGGCCTTGCGCTCCCCCCGGACGACATTCACGTCATGGCGAAGTCCGTTTACTCCGGCACTATGG
>MNSZ01000072.1:11113-18976 GCA_001916715.1 Firmicutes bacterium CAG:24053_14 | reverse complement strand
CATCGTGCCCATGGGTCTTGTGGCATTCTTCGCCTTCACCGATAAAAGCGGCGCTTTTACGTTAGATAACATCGCGCGCGTCGGCCAGTATTCCAACGTCTTCCTGCGTTCCATCTGGCTCGGCGCCCTCGCAACGTTTATTTCGCTTCTGCTCGGCTACCCGCTCGCGTATATCATCGCCAAAGCGGCGCCGAACCGCCAGAGCTTCCTCATTTTGCTCATCATGCTGCCCATGTGGATGAACTTCCTGCTGCGCACCTACGCATGGATGTCCCTCCTTGAGGATAACGGCCTCATCAACAATATGCTCGCCGCCGTCGGTCTGCCGCGCATCCACATGATCAACACCGCGGGCGCAGTCGTCCTCGGCATGGTGTATAACTACATCCCGTACATGATCCTGCCCATTTACTCTGTGCTCACCAAAATCGACAACAGTGTCATCGAAGCTGCGCAGGATCTCGGTGCAAACAACCGCAATGTCTTCCTTAAAGTTGTCCTGCCCATGAGCATGCCCGGTGTCATTTCCGGCGTTACCATGGTGTTCGTGCCCGCTGTTTCCACATTTATTATCTCTAAAATGCTCGGCGGCGGCGGAAACCTGCTCATCGGCGATCTCATCGATATGCAGTTCCTCGGCTCGGCGTATAACCCGAACCTCGGCTCTGCCATTTCACTTGTCCTCATGGTCATCATTCTCATCTGCATGGGCATCATGAACCAGTTCGACGACGGTGAAAATGTGGGAGGAGGTATGATTCTGTGAAAACGGCTTCCAAAGTCTACACGGCGCTCATCTTCATCTTTCTTTACGCGCCCATCATCGTGCTCATCATCTTCTCGTTCAACGATACGGATACCGCAAGCCGCACCCAGTTTTCCGGCTTTACACTGCGCTGGTATCAGCGCCTGTTTGAGGATCGCTATATTCTGGAGGCGCTGCTCAATACATTGATCATCGCCGTCGTTTCCGCGTTCGCTTCTACTGTACTCGGCACCATGGCGGCGGTCGGTATCAACCGCATGAAGCGTATGCCGAAAAAGGTCATGATGAACATCACCAATTTTCCCATGGTCAACCCGGAAATCGTCACCGGTGTTTCCATGATGCTTCTGTTCGTCGCGGCAGTCAGCCTGTTCGGTGGCAAAAGCCTCGGCATGGCGTCGCTCATCATCGCGCACATCACGTTCTGTCTGCCGTATGTCATCCTGTCCGTTCTGCCGAAGCTGCGCCAGATGAACCCGAACCTCTTCGAGGCCGCGCAGGATCTCGGCTGCCCGCCGGTACGCGCGTTCTTTAAAGTCGTGCTGCCGGAGATCATGCCCGGCATCGTCACTGGCATGATCATGGCGTTCACGCTCTCCATCGATGATTTCGTCATCAGCTACTTCACAAGCGGCACCACGCAGACGCTGCCCATCTACATTTATTCCATGACGAGAAAGCGCATCTCTCCGGAGATTAACGCGCTTTCCACCGTGCTCTTTGTGTGCATCATGCTCTTGCTCATCATCATCAATGTCCGCCAGGGACGTGAAGAGCGTCGTGCCAAAAAGGCAGAAAGGGAGCGTGCCTGATGAAAAAGAGATTTTTTGCCGTCTTTTTTGCGCTTCTGGTGCTCTGCACCGCAGTCGTGCCCGTCTTTGCCGATGAAGCCGACGACTGGGATTTTTCCGAAGAATACCCCACCGCAGAGCCCACCGGTGTGACCATCAATGTCTACAACTGGGGCGAGTATATTTCAAACGGCACCGAGGGCTCGCTGGATGTCAATGCCGAGTTCACCCGTCGCACCGGCATCGAGGTCAACTACACCACGTTCGACAGCAACGAGTCGCTGTACTCCAAACTCGCAGGCGGCGGCGCAAGCTACGATGTCATTGTCCCGTCCGATTACATGATCTCAAAGCTCATGAACGAGAACATGCTCGCGGAGCTGGATTTCAGCAACATTCCGAATTTCGAGTACATCGACGAGCAGTTCCGAAACCCCGATTACGACCCCGAAAACAAATTCTCCGTGCCGTACACATGGGGCACCGTCGGCCTGTTCTATAATACCGATTATGTCACCGAGCCCGTCACCAGCTGGTCTATTTTGTGGGACGAGCAGTACAGCGGCAAGATTTTGATGTTCGATAACCCGCGCGACGCGTTCGCCATCGCGCAGGAGCGCCTCGGCTTCTCCCTCAATTCCACCGACGAAAGCGAGTGGGAGCAGGCGGCTATGCTTTTAAAGGAGCAGAAACCCCTCGTACAGGCGTACGTCATGGATCAGATCTTCGACAAAATGGAAAGCGGCGAAGCGTGGCTTGCACCGTACTATTCCGGCGATGCCGGCACGCTTGTTGAAAACAACGAAAACATCAAGTTCATCGTCCCGGAAGAGGGCACGAACTACTTTGTCGATGCCATGTGTATTCCGGCAACGGCCGAACACAAAAAAGAAGCCGAACTGTACATCAACTTCATGTGCGACCCCGAAATCGCCGGTGCGAACATGGATTTCGTCGGCTACGCCACCCCGGAGACCGCCGCGAAAGACTATCTTGATCCCGACGCCGTCGCAAATCCCATCTACTACCCGGATCAGGATGTGCTCGACCGCACGGAGGTTTTCGTCAATCTCCCGAGCGAGACGAGCAATCTGCTCGATACGCTCTGGGCAGAGGTCAAAATGGGCGGCCCCGGCCAATCCGCGGTTCTCATCGCCATCATCTTAGTCTTCCTCGCAGTCTACATCGCCATCATCATCTGGAAAAAACAAAAGCGCAAGCGCGAGATGATGTAACAACTGCGTAAATAGAAGTATATTGAAAGCTCTTCGAAAATCACTTTCGGGGAGCTTTTTCTCTGTCTGGGCGTTTTATCAAAAGGCTTCGACTTTTTAGGAAACCCATGCAACTGGGTTTCCTAGTTTTGGTGTAGGCAAAAGGTGTTTTGTCGGCTGTGGATGACGACTTAGGGCGCTGCCTAAGGACCTGCAAGCTTTTGAAAAAGCTTGCGCAAAACTTTTTGCGTTCTTAGCGTCTTGCAATTTCCTCTGCGCCTCGGTATAATGTGGTTAGATTCAAAACAGAAAGCAAGGATGAAAAAACCATGAAAATTCAGAATGTTTCGGATGCCGCTTTTAAAAAGTACGGCAAAGTCATCACGGGGCTCGATTGCTCCGACATTATCGCCGCCATGGCGGAAACGCCCTGCCCGGAAAACGTCGTCTATGTGCCCGGTGCAGAGTCTCTCGAAAGCTGCGCGTCCGCCAAAGACATCGCCTACACGCTCTACGGCGGCATGCCCGTGCAGATCGGCTACTGCAACGGCAATAACCATAAGTTAAACGGTCTCGAATATCACCGCGATAGTGAAGTAAACATCGCCGTCACCGACCTCATCCTGCTCATCGGCTCCGAGCAGGACATCGAAAACGGCAAGTACGATACGTCTAAGGTTGAAGCGTTCCTCGTGCCCGCCGGCACCGTTATCGAGGTTTACGCCACCACGCTGCACTACGCGCCGTGCAATGCAAACGACGGCGGCTTCAAGTGCGTCGTCGCGCTGCCGAAGGGCACGAACACCGATATTGAAAAGCGCGCGCCGAAGACCGAGGAAGACAAAATGCTTTTCGCCCGCAACAAGTGGCTGCTCATGCACCCGGAAGCGGCAGAAGAGGGTCAGTACGTCGGCCTTGTCGGCGAAAACATCTGCGTTTGATTTGCGTAGAACGCCGTAAAACCGAACAACCGGGGCATACCGCACGGCACGGTGCAGTATGCCCCTTTTCGCTCAAAATCTATCCATAATAAGGGGGAGACCCATGACATTTTATGATCTGCTCTGGTATTTTACCATTTATTCGTTTTTAGGCTGGTGCTCGGAGGTCATTTTTGCCACCGTCACCACCGGCAAGTTCGTCAACCGCGGCTTCTTAAACGGCCCCGTGTGCCCCATCTACGGCTTTGGCATGTCGCTCGTGTTGCTCGTTTTGCTGCCGTTTTCGGATAACATCCCCTTGCTGTTTATCGGCGGCGCGTTGCTCACCAGCGCCATCGAGCTCGTCGGCGGTTGGGCGCTCAAAAAATTCTTCCACACCACGTGGTGGGACTATTCCGACCAGCCCTTCAACCTCGGCGGCTATATTTGCTTAAAATTCAGCATCCTCTGGGGTCTGTGTGTCGTCGTCGTCATTCGCATTGTTCATACGGCTATCGCGTCGCTCGTGCACTGGATTCCCTTCACGCTCGGCGCAATTCTGGTCGGTATTTTCATCGCGCTGTTTATCACGGATACCATCGTCACCGTGCTTACCATCCGCAAGCTCAACGAAAAGCTCACCGTCATCAACGATATGTCCGCGCGTCTGCGCAAAGAGAGCGACGCCATCTCGAACGGCCTCGGTCGCCTGACGCTCCTTGCAGACGAGAAGATCACCGAGCAGAAGCAGGAGTTCAACGAAAAAGCCCGCCCTGTCCTCGAAGAGAAGCTTCAGGCACAGCGCGCTCAGCTTTCGGAGAAGTACGAAGAATACCGTGCGTCGCTGGAAGACCGCCGTGTGAAAGCACAGAAGTCTGCCGAAGACCTCCGTGCCCAGTGGAACAGCGTTACCTCCAAGCTCCAGCGTCACACCCAGCGCCGTTTGCTGCGCGCCTTCCCGACCATGAAAAACGACCGCGCAGACGAAGCACTGCGCCGCTTGCGTGCGTGGATGGATGAAAAGAAGGAAAACTGATGCGTCGATATGTGGAAAACGTTCCGCCCTCGCTCACGCAAAAGGAGCTGCATGACCGTGCTTACGCGCTTTTATACCGCGTCTTAAAGGACGAGTGGGGCATCACATCGCCCGTTGTGGAAAAAACTCCGCGCGGAAAGCCGTATTTAAAAGGGGAGAACATGCCCCATATCAGCCTGAGCCACACTAAGGGCATCGTCTGCTGCGCCGTGTCGCGGAAAAATGTCGGCATCGATGTCGAATATCCCCGCCGCGTGCGGGGGAGTGCCGCAGAGCGCGTCTGTACGCCCGCAGAGCTTCGGGACATACAAAGCAGCCCCAATCCCGCCGCGCGCTTTCTGGCGTACTGGACGCTCAAAGAGAGCATCTCCAAGTGCCGCGGCACCGGCCTTTCGGAATCGTTCCAAAACTACGAGATCACCTTTCAGAACGGCATGCCGCATCTTAACGGCTACACGCTCTTTTTCGAGCAGTACGGCGTGCATTTTCTCGCCGCCGCCGAGGAAGCATAAAGCATAGCCGCCCCGCATACCTATGACCGAAAAGAAAGTCTTACCCGGTTTTCTGCGGTGAAAGGTGGCAGCAATATGATTGTATCGCTCGGCGCGAACAAAAAACGAATTTTGGCGGTGCTTGTGCTCATCGCCATAGCCGTCAGCGCGTTTTTCCTCATCCCGCGCGGCGAAAAGCGGCAGACATTCCCCGGTATGACGGGGGAGGAGCGCCTCGCGTTTTTAACGTCCTTCGGCTGGGAGGCGGAAGCGGAGCCGCAGGATGTGCGCGAGGTCGTCATCCCCGCAAAATTTAACGATGTCTATGCGGCGTATAATACGATGCAGCAGGCGCAGGGTTTCGACCTTTTGCCCTATGCCGGCGAAAAGTGCACGCAGTACCGCTACCGCATCACAAACTACCCGAATACGCCCGACGGCGTCTTCGCAACGCTCCTCGTCTTTGAGGGCAATATCATCGGCGGCGATGTCGCGTCCGGCGCAGAGGATGGCTTCATGCACGGCTTTGCGGCAGACAGCGCCCGCTATGAAATGCCGAAGTCGGTCATCAAAGAGAGCGCGTCGCCCGCGCCGAACACCGGCGAATCCACACAAAATCCAACGGAAAGTGAAACAACATGAGACTCGATAAATTCCTTTCAAACGAAAATATCGGCAGCCGCAAGGCGGTCGGCACGCTGGTGCGCAGCGGTGCCGTCGCCGTCAACGGACAAGCCGTGCGCAAAAGCGATATCCAGATCGACCCCGAAAAGGACGAGATCACCGTCAACGGAAAGCCCGTGCGGTACAGCGCGTTTGTGTACATCATGCTCTATAAGCCCTCGGGCGTGCTCACCGCCACGCGTGACAGCCGCGCAGAGACCGTCTTAGACCTCCTGCCGCCGGAGCTTAAGCGCCGTGATCTGTTCCCTGCGGGCCGTCTCGATAAGGACACCACCGGCCTTCTCGTTTTAACGAACGACGGCGAGTACGCCCACCGCATGTTGGCGCCGAAAAGCCACGTCTGGAAGCGTTACCGCGCCACGCTCGACCTCCCCGCAGAAGAAAGCGACATCGCGCGCTTTGCCGCAGGCATCAAAAGCGGCGAAAACGAGTTCGCCCCTGCCGTGCTCGAAATCAGTAAGGACGATCCCCACATCGCGTGGACGGAAATTCGGGAGGGGAAGTTCCATCAGGTCAAGCGTATGTTTTCAGCGTGCGGCAAGACCGTCACGGCCCTTCACCGCGAATCCATCGGCGCTTTAACGCTCGATCCCACACTTACGCCCGGCGAAGCGAAAATTCTCGATCCGAGCGCCGCAGCGTTGGTTTTTGAAAAACCTGCACAAATAATCTGAACAAAAAGCATCAAGAATTTTTGCCGTTTATTTATTTTAACTAAACTCAAAGGAAAAAGTTTGGGCAAATAAGGACTGTTCAGGGACCCGATTTTCTGCTATACTTAGTGCATTGAAAAGAGACGTTGTTCGTCACATATGGCTGCCAGGCTCTGACGTATAACAACCTATCATCAGGAGGAAAAATCTTATGGCAAGTGTAACACTTAAAAATGTCTATAAAATCTATTCCGGCGGCGTTACCGCTGTTACAGATTTCTGCTTGGACATCGAAGACAAGGAGTTCATCATTCTCGTTGGTCCTTCCGGCTGCGGTAAGTCCACCACGCTTAGAATGATTGCAGGCCTCGAAGAGATCAGCAAGGGTGAGCTTTACATCGGCAACCAGCTCGCAAACGATGTTGCTCCTAAGGACAGAGATATCGCAATGGTGTTCCAGAACTACGCTCTGTACCCGCACATGACCGTTTATGACAACATGGCATTCGGTCTGAAGCTCAGAAAGACCCCGAAGGATGAGATCAAGCGCCGCGTTGAAGAGGCTGCTCGTATCCTCGACATCTCCCACCTGCTCGACAGAAAGCCGAAGGCTCTTTCCGGTGGTCAGAGACAGCGTGTTGCTCTCGGCCGTGCTATCGTCCGTGACCCGAAGGTCTTCCTGCTCGACGAGCCGCTCTCCAACTTGGACGCTAAGCTCCGTGCACAGATGAGAACCGAAATCGCTAAGCTTCATAAGAGACTCGGCACCACCTTTATTTACGTTACACATGACCAGACCGAGGCTATGACCATGGGTGATAGAATCGTTGTTATGAAGGACGGCTTCATCCAGCAGGTCGATACCCCGCAGAACCTGTATGATCTGCCGGTCAACGAATTCGTTGCAGGCTTCATGGGCTCCCCGCAGATGAACTTTATCGATGCTACCCTTGTTAAGGAAGGCGCAGATTACTACGTCACCTTCGGCGCAGCTAAGATTAAGGTTCCGGCTAACAAGGCTAACGATGAAATCGCTAACTATGTTGGCAAAGAGATCGTCTTCGGCATCCGTCCGGAAGACGTACACGATGAGCCGGAGTTCATCGAGAAGCACCCGGAGGCCAGAGCTACGGCTGACGTTGAAGTTACCGAGCTGATGGGCGCAGAGACCTATCTGTACCTCAACTGCGAAGGCAATGCTCTTACCGCTCGTGTTGAGCCGACTTCCACCGCTAAGACCGGTGACAAGATCACGATCGCTCTCGACATGAACAAGATGCACCTCTTCGACAAAGAAACCGAGAAGAC
>MNSZ01000072.1:10755-10992 GCA_001916715.1 Firmicutes bacterium CAG:24053_14 | reverse complement strand
CACAAGCTTTCGGCACAGGTCGCGCAGCTTTACACTGAATCTGTCCGCGTTACGTCTGACATTTCACTATCTTTAAAAAGCATTTGCATCGTGCGAAAACTGTGGTATACTGAAATCAGAACATTCAGAACATAAGGGAGTGCTTTTACATGTTTGTAACAGAAGATATTCGCTATATCGGCGTAAACGACCATGACGTAGACCTTTTTGAGGGACAGTACACCGTAGAAAACGGCA
>MNSZ01000072.1:9482-10680 GCA_001916715.1 Firmicutes bacterium CAG:24053_14 | reverse complement strand
TCGATGAAAAAGTTGCCGTCATGGATACGGTAGACGCCCACTTCGGCGTGGAATGGCTGCAAAACCTCGAAACGGAGCTTAACGGCCGTCGCCCGGATTACCTCGTTGTGCAGCACATGGAGCCGGACCATTCCGCCAATATCGCCGTCTTTATGGAGACATACCCGGAGGCGCAGATCGTCTCCTCTGCCAAGGCGTTCGTCATGATGCAGCAGTTCTTCGGCACGGATTTCCCGGAGCGCAAGGTTGTCGTCGGCGAGGGCAGTACGCTCAAGATCGGTCGTCATACTTTGACGTTTGTCACCGCGCCCATGGTGCACTGGCCGGAGGTTATCGTCACATACGACAGTACAGATAAAGTCCTCTTTTCCGCAGACGGCTTCGGCAAGTTCGGTGCGCTTGACGTGGAGGAAGATTGGGCAGACGAAGCCCGCCGTTACTACATCGGCATCGTCGGCAAGTACGGCGCACAGGTGCAGGCGCTCCTTAAAAAAGCCGCCGCGCTCGACATCGCCATCATTTGCCCGCTGCACGGCCCGGTTTTAAACGAAAACCTCGGCTATTATCTTGATAAATACAACACATGGTCGTCCTACGCGGTCGAGGACGAGGGCGTTGTCATCGCCTACACCTCCGTCTACGGCCATACGAAAGAAGCGGTGGAGGAGCTTGCCGAAAAGCTGAATCAGCGCGGCTGCCCGAACGTCGTTGTCGCAGATCTCGCCCGCTGCGATATGGCGGAGGCCGTTGCCGATGCGTTCCGTTACAGCAAGCTCGTGCTCGCCACAACGTCCTATAATGCGACGATTTTCCCGCATATGCAGAACTTTATCGACCATCTCCCCGCTCGCAATTATCAGGGCCGCACCGTCGGCATGATTGAAAACGGCGCGTGGGCGCCCATGGCGGCAAAGGTCATGAAAAAGATGCTGGAAACGAGCAAGAACCTCACCTACACGGATACCACCGTCACCGTAAAGTGCGCCTTGAACGATGCTTCCCGCGCCCAGATTGACGCCCTCGCAGATGAGTTATGCAAGTAAACTGAAATTGAAGCTTTAAGCAACATCCCGGTCGTAAAATTTCGGCCGGGATGTTTGTGCAAAAAGATGTCCTGTGATGTCCTCTCATGTCCTTGCTTTTTGCGAAAAAATGTGTTATACTGGCTAAAAGAAACAATAGTTCGATTAAAACGGAG
>MNSZ01000072.1:0-9476 GCA_001916715.1 Firmicutes bacterium CAG:24053_14 | reverse complement strand
AGTTCGATTAAAACGGAGTGCGTGAGCGTGCACAAAACCGCGTTTTGCGTGCAGTGAACGAACAGGCCTCCGTTTTTTAAGGGGGATACTATGCCCAAAAATCCGATTGTATTCACGCTCGATGGCCGTCGCTGCACCTGCCTTTTGCCGGAGGGAAAGCCCAAGCGGCTCTATGTGCTGTGCGGGTGGGAGATGGAAAAGCTGATGATGCTACTCGCCGAAGATGCGCCGGAGATATTATTTTTTTCTACGGAAATCGACGGCGGCCGGGATTTCACCCCATGGGAAGCGGAGCCCATTTGGCCCGGTGAGCCGTTTTCGGGCGGCGGGGAAGACTACTTAAAATTCCTGACAGACACGGCGCTGCCGTATTTAGAGGAGCGTTTCGGCGCGCCGACGGAATCCGAAAACTGTGCGCTGCTGGGGTACTCGCTCGGCGGATTATTTGCACTTTGGGCGCTGACGAAAACGGAAAAATTCGGTGCAGGTGCAAGCCTTTCCGGCTCTTTGTGGTACCCGCAGTTTTTGAAATATTTGGAGAACTGTCCGCCTAAAAAGGACACCGCGATATACTTATCCCTCGGAGACCGCGAACCGCTCGGCGGCCCGCCCGTCATGCGGACGGTGGGCGACTGCACGGAAATGGCGAAGGAGATTTTAAGCAATCACGGCTGCAAGGTATTCTTCGAGTGGAATCAAGGCGGGCACGGCAAGGGCGTCACCAAACGCTGGCAGCGCGCCGTGCGCAGACTTTTGACCATGATGGCAAAAACGGTGGAAAAGTAAGACGAAATGCGGTTTTAATCGTTAATGATAGTGGAAAACGGAGAGGTGCGAAGCGCAATGCAAGAGCAGATCGAGCGGGAGATTTCGAAAAATCTGACCGGCGAAATGCGGGAAACGGCACTGAAATTTACTGCGTTTTTGAAGTCGCACGGGCTGATGTTTCACCGCGACCGCTCGGGCGACTGGGCGGAAAAGATCTATTATTGGGCGAGATCGGACAAAAATTGCGTATGTTTTATCGCAGTGAAAGATCCCGACGAGCCTGAAAATGCGTGGACAGTGTGGTCAGACGACAGCGCGGCGTATGAAGCGCCGTTAGGTGACGCGGAAACGTCGGAGATCGGCCTGAAATACGTGAATCGCTGCGAAAAATGCGGCGCATGCGGTGGCGGACGGGTGAAAACCGTGTTCGGCAAACGCATTTCCGGTGTGTGCATGTGTACGTTTCGCGTGGATAACGCCGATTTAAATGGTCTGCCGTTCCTGAAAACCATGGTCGAATTGCGGCTGAACGAGATTTTGCAGCCGTGAGCAGTGAAATCGGGCTGAAAATGGAGGGGTGTAGGCTAATGCGGGCGTTTTCGCGTGTTTTGAGCTTTATACATGAAGACGGTGTGTTTTTCTGCGGTTTTGAACGACGTGTGGAGCGAATTTTTGGGTGAAAGAAATGGTAAATACAGAGAAAATTGTGGGCTATTTGAAGAAGACGTATCAGCCGGATGCGGTTATTGTTTACGGCTCGTTTGCAGACGGAAGTGCGAATTTGAATAGCGATTTTGACGCGCTTATCATCGCGGGGAAAGAAAAAGCACACGATTCGTCCATTGTGGACGGCGTGGTGCTGGACGTGTTCGTATATCCGGCGGAAACGTTTTCAGCGGACTATGACCCGGAGGAGTTTGTGCAGGTTTGGGACGGGAAAATCGTACTGGGCGAGCACGGCATTACCGGGCAGTTAAAAGCGAAAGTCCTTGACTACATCGAGCATCTTCCGAAGAAAACGGTGACGGAGGTCGCGCAGGAAGTGGAATGGCCCAAAAAGACGCTGCGGCTTATGGAAAAAAGCGATGCAGAGGCGTTCGGGTTATATGCAAAAGCCCTGCGGGAATTTGACAGGGAAAGCTTATCTGCATGGATCGATTACTTAAAAAGCATGGTGAATATACGGCCGGACGGGACGTTGACGCGATAAAAACCGTGGACTGTGCGTGAAAACGGGGCACTTTCGGAGAAGCTGTTTTTGCGGAAGGCGGATTGAATGTAATTTGCGCAGGTTTGCGTGATAAAAAGTCAGGGCTTATGCAGGTTTTGCAGACGGAAGGAGACGCGAAATGGAACAGCAGAGCTTATTTGGAAACCGGGCGGGGCAGGACATGCCGCTTGCGACGCGGATGCGGCCGCGGACGCTGGAGGAATTTGCGGGGCAGCGCCATTTGCTCGGCAAGGGCAAGGTACTGCGGCAGCTGATTGAAGAAGACCGCGTGTCTTCCATGATTTTCTGGGGGCCGCCGGGCGTGGGTAAAACGACGCTGGCGCAGATCATTGCGGCGCGGACGAAGGCGAATTTCATCAATTTCAGCGCCGTGACGAGCGGCATCAAGGAAATTCGCGGCGTGATGAGCGAGGCGGAGCAGAACCACCGCATGGGTGAGCGCACGCTGCTGTTCATCGACGAAATCCACCGCTTTAATAAGGCGCAGCAGGACGCGTTTTTGCCGTTTGTGGAAAAGGGCAGCATCGTGCTCATCGGCGCGACGACGGAGAACCCCTCGTTTGAGGTGAACGCCGCACTTTTGTCGCGCTGCAAGGTGTTCGTTTTGCAGGCACTTTCCGAAGATGAGCTTGTGGAGTTGATGAAGCGCGCAATCAAAGACCCGCGCGGCTTCGGTAACCAGACGGTGGAGATCACCGATGAGATGTTGAAAATGCTTGCAGCGTTTGCAAACGGTGACGCGCGAACGGCGCTGGGAACGCTGGAGATGGTCGTTTTGAACGGGCACCGAGAGGGCGACAAGACAGCCGTGACGATGGAGACGCTGGAGCAGTGCATCAGCCGCAAGTCGCTTTTGTACGACAAAACCGGCGAGGAGCACTACAACATCATCTCGGCGCTGCACAAATCGATGCGCAACAGCGACCCGGACGCGGCGGTCTACTGGCTTTCGCGTATGCTGGAGGCGGGCGAAGACCCGCTGTATGTGGCGCGGCGGCTCATTCGATTCGCGAGCGAGGACGTGGGCATGGCGGACAGCCGCGCACTGGAGATCGCCGTGGCGGCGTATCAGGCGAGCCATTTTATCGGTATGCCGGAGTGTTCGGTGAATTTGACGCACGCCGTGGTGTATTTGTCGATGGCGCCGAAATCAAACGCGCTGTATGTGGCGTATGAGAGCGCGAAAAGGGACGCACAGAAAATGCTCTCCGAGCCGGTGCCGCTCGTCATCCGCAACGCGCCAACAAAGCTTATGAAGGAGCTGCATTACGGCGAGGGGTACGAATATGCGCACGATACGGCGGAAAAGCTGACCGCGATGCAGTGCTTGCCGGATTCGCTTGCCGGAAAGAAGTATTACAGACCGACGGAACAGGGCAGCGAAGCAAGGGTGAAGGAGCGACTGCGGCAGATTGAAGCGTGGAAGGCGGAGCGGAGGAAGAAGTGAGGTTGCGTTGAGCAAAACTTTTGACAACGATTGACGAGAGAGCGTGAAAATTCGGGGGCATTTTATGTTGGCGGTTAAGTTTTACGAAGATGTGAAAGACGAGCTGCTGCGTTTTGCGGTTGTTATTGCGAAGCATGACGGAAAATGGGTGTTTTGTAAGCACAAGGCGCGCGAGACGCTGGAGTTTCCGGGCGGGCACAGAGAGACGGGGGAGGCGATTGCAGAGACGGCGAAGCGCGAGCTTATGGAAGAAACGGGTGCGGTGAAATTTGAGATTCGTCCGATCTGCGTGTACTCCGTGACGGGCAAAACGCGCGTGAACGAGACGGGTGAAGAATTGTTCGGCGGGCTGTTTTATGCGGAAATCGCATCGTTTGGGGAGATACACAGCGAGATGGAGAAAATTGTATTATGCGACGTTCTGCCGGAAAACCAGACGTACCCGGAAATTATGCCGGCGCTTTTGAAAGAGGCGGAAAGACGGGGGTTCGGCGTATAAACGGACATAAAGAAAGCACGCAGAGCATGAAAATCTGCGTGCTTTTTGTGTGTATTGTATTGACTTGAAGCGCCGGGGCGTCTTCAGTTTTTCGGTTTGTTTTTTTCAAAGAGGATGGAGAGCCCTTTGAGGAGCAGGTCGTCATCTAAGATGATCTTGTTGCGGCAAAGGGGCGCGATGACGGAGGAGAGTCCGCCGGTTGCGACGACCGTACAGGGGGTGTTTAATTCCGCGTTGATGCGGTCGATGAGGCCGTCCAGTGCGCCGGCGTTGCCGTAGAGCAGGCCGCTTTTGAGGCAATCTACGGAATTTGTGCCGATGGTGTGCTTCGGCAGCTCGAACGCGACCTTCGGCAGCTGCGCGGTGCGGCTTGCGAGGGCATCGTGCGAGACGGCCACACCCGGCAGAATCATGCCGCCGCGGTATCCGCCCTCCGCATCCAGAACGGAGACGGTGGTGGCGGTACCCATATCGATGATGATCTGCGGGAGGGGATAGTGGTGGATGCCCGCGACGGCGTCCACGACGAGATCGCTGCCGAGCTGGGCGGGATTATCGATGTGGATGCGCAGGCCGGTTTTGATGCCGGGGCCGACGACGAGCGGCGTGAGGTGCAGATATTTGTGCACCGCGTCGCGCATGGTGAGCGTGACGGCCGGGACGACGGACGAGAGAATCGCGCCGTCAACCGCGGTGATGTCTGCGCGGTTCATATCAAACGCCATTTTGAGCATGGCGGCATATTCGAGCACCGTTGCGGTGGGGTTTGTGGAGACGCGTTCGCGGAAAATGACCTGTCCATCGGCACAGCAGCCGATGACAATGTTGGTGTTGCCGATATCGATGGCTAAGATCATGGGAGGACCTCCTTTTAATCTGCTTTTTTAGCGGGTGTTTGAATAAACCCGGCTTTTAAGAGGACGCTGCCGACGGCGCCGGTGATGACGGTGGACGAGAGCATCTCGAACACGGCATTGACGCCGACGAACGCGCAGACGAACAGCAGAATGTTTTGGCCGTTGATCAAGCCCTGCATGTACTCGGTCTGCCCGAAAAGCAGGATGAGTGCGGACATGAAGAAAAGCGTATTTAAGAACGCAGCGGCGAAGCCCGTGACGAAGCACGCGGCGACGCGGTTCAGCTTACTGACGCTGCGGAAGATGTAGCCGAGCAAAAAGCCGTCCAGCATACGCGGGATAAAGCACAGCAAAATGGAGAAAAACGGGTTGATGCTAAAAAGCGTGGACCCGAGCATGCTCACGCCGCCGACGCCAATCGCCTGCAGAAAGCTTGTGAGGCCGAAGACGGATCCTGCGATGAGACCACCTACAGGTCCGAGGGCCAGTGCGGACACGGCGACCGGGATAACGTTGAACGTGATGGCGAGCGGCCCGATGTTCAGATAGCCGAGCGGCGTAAAGGACATCAGCAGCAAAAGCGCCGTCATCAGGCCGAGCAGAGTGAGCTGCTTTGCGTCAAATTTCTTGTTCATATTCAATTTTCCTTTCTTGTTATTATTCTCCGTAGGAGATACAATACAATACGAAAAAAGTATAGCACAGATTTTGAAAAATCGCAATGTTTTCTATTGACTTTGACGCGGCGTAAAGTGATAAACTGGGCTTAGCCCGAGAGGAGGACGAAAGATGAAAAGTGAGCCCAATCTCGCCACCTCAAGCAGGGACGAGAAATTCTGTATTGCGATACTGAAAAGCTGTGCTATACTGAAATTAAGAAATTCAGTTGTATTGAAAAGCTTGATTTTGGAGGTGCACAGTGGAAAATAAGGATATTTTAAACGCTTTGCAGAATTATGAAATGACATTCGGAACATCAGAAAACATATTTAACGGCGGACTTTTGACAGATGCAGAGCGCGATTTCGTGATGCGTGACAGCAACGCATTTTTGTTCGGGCTTATCGCAGATCAATCGGTGAAAGCGGAGACCGCATGGTCACTGCCGTATAAATTGGCGCAGCGGTTAGGGCATTTTTCCATGCAGAAGATTGCCAAAGAAAGCTCGTCGGAAGAAATAGGCACACTGCTACGCACAAAGCCGGCATTGCATCGCTATCCTGGCAATATGGGGCGGTATTTGTGGTCGGCAGCCGAAAGACTTACATCGGAATACGACGGCTGCGCCGAGAATATCTGGAGCAATGTGACTGCCATGGAGATCGTAGAGCGGTTGGAGGCGTTCTCTGGGATCAGCCACAAAAAGGCTTCACTTGCTTGTTTGCTGCTTTGGCGCGATTTGGGTGTCGAAATATCAGATAAAGAAAATATAGATATTGCGTATGATGTGCATATTCGGCGTATTTTTCTGCGCGCCGGGTTCTGCGAAAAAGATACATTGAAAGACGTAACGGAAGCGGCGCGGCGGCTGAACCCTAAGTTTCCGGGTTATTTAACTTCGCCGTTCTGGGCCTTAGGCCGAAATATCTGCCGGCCGACGGAGCCATTGTGCGGACAATGTCCGATACGTCCCTTTTGCGCACGGCGTTTGGATAAAACTGAAAATCTCCGTGCTTGAATTTTGCACAGTCAGGAAAGCGGGAGATTCAGCAAATCGATTTGCTGATTCCGGTGAAAGTGAAGGCGTAAAAGAGAACATAAAATAAAAAACTACGGTGCTCGTGGGTACCGTAGTTTTTCTTATATATAGGGTTTACAGCGTTTTAATGCAGCGCTTTTTTGGGACAGACTTTGGTGCATGCATAGCACAGGATGCACTCCGTGGCGTTTTTGCGCTTTCGGCTTTCTTTGTTGACCTCGACGTTCATCGGGCAGACCTTCAGGCATTTGCCGCATTGGACACATTTGCTTTCATCGCAATGTACGCGCAGGAGTGAAAAATAGCTCATCGGCTTTAAGAAGACCGTGATCGGGCAAAGATATTTGCAGAACGCGCGGTTATCCTTAAAAATAAACGCGAGCGCGATGCCGCCGGCATAGTAAAGAATGTTGCCGATGAGGAACAGCCAGAACATGATGCGCTCGAGGTTCGAGAACTTCATCAGGAACAGGGCGGAGACGAGCGCGAACGAGAGCGCGAACATCACATAGCGCAGCGTGCCCAGCTTTTCTTTGCGGGGCTTTTGCGGCACTTTGAACGGGAGCAAGTCTAAGACCATGGCTGTCCAGCAGGCATAACCGCACCAGCCGCGGCCGAAAATCAGCGGGCCGAAAATTTTTGCGACGGCGTAGTGAATCGTCGCCGCCTCAAACACGCCGGAAAACAGATAGTACCAAAAGCCTTCAATCTGCATGTTCTCCTGCGACATCAGCCCCAGATACACGAGCATGTAAAGACCGACTGCAAGCTGCACAAACTGCCGCGCATAGCGTTTTCCCGCGGTGAAAAGCGCTAAGCCGACCGAAAGGCAAGAACCTATGTAGCTGAAATTGAATAAATAAAACAGGTTGCTTTTTGTGAGCCACAGCGTAACCGCTACGCCTTCAAAAAGCAGAAACATCAAAACCGATGCCCGATACTTTTTCAAGATGAGCCTCCTTGTAACTGTGCTTTGCACATGTTGTGCGTTTGAAAATTTAATTTTACGCTTTCATTCTACCATATCCCGTATAAAACACAAGGGAAATCTATCGCATAACGGAAAAGGCATTTTATGAAAGAAGCGGGGCTTTGTGCGGGGGAGGGCGGGAATGGGGGAAATGAGCAAAGATGGGGCGGAAAAACGGCTTATTCTGTACACTTTTCCGCCTTAAAAAACATTGACATTTGGTACCAAAATCNATAAAGAACATTAGTGTACGCATTTACCCGTTTTTCGGAATTACAAATAAAGGTGGTTTATTTACTATGGCAGAAAAGGCATATTATGTTACAGAGGAAGGCCTTGCGGCATTGCAGGCTGAGCTGGAGGATTTGAAGGTCAACCGCAGAAAAGAAGTTGCGGAAAAAATTAAAGAAGCGCTTTCTTTCGGCGACCTTTCCGAGAACAGCGAATATGACGAAGCAAAGAACGACCAGGCTATCCTTGAGGCGCGCATCGCCGACCTTGAAATAATGGTGAGCAACGCACGCGTCATTGAGAAGGAAAACCTTGCGGCGGATACCGTGCACATCGGTTCTTCCGTATTTGTAAAAACAAAGCGTGCGGACGGCAGTGAAGCCGAGCGCAGCTTCAGCATTGTGGGCTCTAACGAAGCAAACCCGCGCCAGGGCAAGATCTCCGATGAATCCGCCGTGGGCAAAGCTCTTGTCGGCGCGAAGGTCGGACAGACCGTTGAAGTGGAGACACCCGCAGGCATCGTGGAGTACACGATCATCTCCGTATCTTAATTGAGAATCAGGCGGTGCGGATGGAAAATCCGCCCGCTTTTTTTGTGACCGCCGTGCGGCGGGGAAAGGAAGGCAGAAAATGGCAGAAAAGAAGACCCCGGAAACGGAAGCGGAACTGACCGAAGTGCTGCGCGTGCGCAGAGAGAAGCTCGCTCAGCTTGTAGAAGACGGCAAAGACCCGTTCCAGATCACGAAATTTGATGTGACGCACCACAGCGCGGAAATTAAAGACGATTTTGACGCGCTTGAGGGCAAAGAAGTTGTGGTGGCCGGCCGTATGATGAGCAAGCGCGTCATGGGCAAGGCATCGTTCTGCAATGTGCAGGACTTAAAGGGCGGCATCCAGTGCTATGTGGCGCGTGACGCCGTGGGCGAAGACAGCTACAAGGATTTTAAGAAATTTGACATCGGCGACATCATCGGCGTGCGCGGCGAGGTGTTTAAGACAAAAACCGGCGAGATTTCCATTCACGCTTCGGCTGTGACGCTGCTCTCGAAGAGCCTGCAGGTGCTGCCGGAGAAGTTCCACGGCCTGACGAACACCGATATGCGCTACCGCCAGAGATACGTCGATCTCATCGTGAACCCGGAAGTGAAGGACACGTTTGTAAAGCGCTCGAAGATCATTAAGGAGATCCGCAATTTCCTCGACGGCAGAGGATTTATGGAAGTGGAGACCCCGATGCTGGTTTCGAATGCCGGCGGTGCGGCGGCGCGTCCGTTTGAGACGCATTATAACGCGCTGAACGAAGACGTGAAGCTGCGTATTTCTCTGGAGCTTTACCTGAAGCGCCTCATCGTAGGCGGCCTTGAAAAGGTTTACGAGATTGGCCGTGTGTTCCGCAACGAGGGCGTCGATACGCGCCACAACCCGGAGTTCACGCTGATGGAGCTTTACCAGGCCTACACGGATTATTACGGCATGATGGAGCTGACGGAGAGCTTGTTCCGTTACCTTGCCGAGAAGGTGTGCGGCAGCGCGGTTATCACGTATAACGGTGTGGAAATTGACCTCTCGAAGCCGTTTGCGCGCTTGACGATGAACGACGCCATCAAGAAGTATGCGGGCATCGACTTTGACGAGGTGAAGACCGACGAAGAAGCGAAGGCGCTTGCAAAAGAGCACCACATTGAATATGAGGAGCGCCACACGAAAGGCGACATCATCAACCTGTTCTTTGAGGAATACTGCGAGAAGGAGCTCATTCAGCCGACGTTCATCA
>MNSZ01000071.1 GCA_001916715.1 Firmicutes bacterium CAG:24053_14 | reverse complement strand
GGCGTTTTCGCCCTCGATGAGGATGGTGGCGGACTTGATGCCTGCCTCGTCGCCGGCCTCGTAGTCCATGAGCTGGTAGGTGTAGCCGTGGCGCTCGGCCCAGCGGGTATACATGCGGTAGAGCATCTCCGTCCAGTCCTGCGCCTCGGTGCCGCCGGCACCGGCGTGGAAGGTGAGGATGGCGTTGTTGCCGTCGTACTCACCGGACAGCAGGGCGGCCAGACGGCGCTCGCTGATCTCCTTTTCCAACGTGTTGTAGCCCTCCACCACGTCGTCCAGCTGGGAGGGATCGTCTTCCTCCTGTGCCATTTCGCAGAGGGTCAGAGTGTCCTCCCACTCGGACACCAGCTTGTCGTGCTTTTTGATCTTGTGCTCCAGACGCTTGACCTGACGGCTCACCTGCTGGCTGCGCTCCAGGTCGTTCCAGAAGCCGTCCTGCTCCGTCTCCTTCTGGAGCTCGGCCAGCTCCTCGCGGGCCTTGGGGATGCCCAGCGCCTTCTCCAGCTCGCCCAGCGTGGGCTCCAGCGCCAGCAGCTTCTGCTTATACTCGTCATATTCAATAACGGCCATATATCGTATCTCCTTGTATGAAATATTTCCTTAGCCTTACTATTATAACAAAAAACAGGTATTTGTAAAGGGGGCAGTCTTGCCGTGGGAGAGGGGATGTGGTAAGATAGGGCGCAGAAAGCGAGGGATGACGGATGCGTATCGCGCTGGCGCAGATGAAAAATCAGGGGAGCGTGGAGGCCAACCTGAATCAGAGCATCGAATGGATGCGGGAGGCCGCGGAGCATGGGGCTGACCTGATCCTGTTTCCGGAGGTGCAGCTGACGGAGTTTTTTCCGCAGTATCAGGGGCAGGATGTGCGGAGGTACCGGCTGGGGCTGGAGTCGCCGGAGGTGCAGGCGTTCCGGAAGGCCAGCAGAGAGTGGAACATCTGGGCATCGCCCAACGTCTATCTGGAGGAGAACGGAAAGGCATATGACGCAAGTCTGCTCATCGGATCGGACGGGCAGATCGCGGGCATACAGAAGATGGTACACATCGCGCAGGCTTGCCAGTTCTATGAGCAGGACTACTACACCCCGTCGGACGACGGCTTCCGCGTGTTCGACACGCCCTGGGGGAGGATCGGCATCGTGGTGTGCTTCGACCGGCACTATCCCGAGAGTATCCGGACGGAGGCACTGATGGGGGCGGACCTCATCCTGATCCCTACGGTGAACACCAAGGCGGAGCCGGCGGAGATGTTCGAGTGGGAGCTGCGGGTGCAGGCGTTCCACAACAGCGCGGCCATCGCCATGTGCAACCGCGTGGGCTGCGAGGGGGAGATGGCATTCTCCGGCGAGTCCATCGTGGTGGATGCCAACGGGCAGGTACTGGCCAGAGCCGGCGACGCCGAGGAGCTGCTGTACGCAGACGTGGACATGGCGGCATCCCGCAGGATACGGGAGAGCAGGCCGTACACCGGCCTGCGGCGGACGGAATTCTACATCTGAGCGGGCGTTCCGTGTCGGCGCGGACGGGCAGCCTGCGCCGGAACGGGGCGGAGACCGGGACGGGGGAGCGCCAAAAGTCTTTCCGGAAAATTAACTGCTTTGTTACAATTTGGCACTTTTCCTTTGGGGCGGTTTGTACTATAATACGTAGTCGGGAAAGTCTGCCCTTCCCGCCGCAGGCAAGGGGCCTGCGCAGAGAAAAATGATTGAGGAGAGCTTTTATGAAACGTATCATTTCGATGCTGCTTGCCGTGATGTCCGTGGCAGCACTGACCGCCTGCGGCCAGCAGAAGGACACCGCAGTGGATGCCCAGGGCCTGGCCAAGGCGCTGGTGGAGAAGGTATCCTTTGAATCCGAGCTGACCGCCATTTCCGACGAGGAGCTGGGCTACTACTTCCAACTGCCCGAGGGCTGCACGGCGGCGGCCTATATGTCCTCCGGCTCCACAGCCGAGGAGGTATTCGTCATCCAGTGCAAGAGCGGCGATGACGCGGCGGCGCTGCGGGCATCCATGCAGGAGTTCCTGGACAGCCAGAAAACCGAGATGGAGCGGTATCTGCCCGCCGAGGTGGACCGCATCAACAGCGCGATCTTTGAGACCTACGGCACCTGCGTGGTGCTGTGCGTCAGCTCCGACACCGACACGGCCCGCAGCGTCATCAAGGAGTATGTGAAGTGAGCGGCCGGAGATACAGTGGACGGCACTATCGCCGCCGCAGAAGTCCCGTGCCGGGGATCCTGCTGCTGATCGTGGCGGCGGCGCTGGTGCTGGGGGCGCTGGCCATCTTTACGGATGTGTTCAAGAAGGACAGGCCCGCCGACAGGGCGGACGACCCCGCAGTGACCCAGCCCGACGATACGCAGAAGCCCGACGATGCCCAGCAGCCCTCCGGCGGCGCCGACGGGCAGGACGGCCAGACCGGCGGCGATACCCAGCAGCCGGATAACAGCGGCAGTCAGACCGGCAGCAAGACGCTGGATACCATCACCACCGACGCCACGCCCTACCAGTCCGGCGGCGTGTATATCGTGGGGGATACCGGCTTTGAGATGTACAACTATGTGGACAGCCTGGCCAAGAACTACGGTGAGATCGTGACCTCCGTGGCCGATCAGCTGTCCGGCGTCAGCACGGTGTACGCGCTGGCGGTGCCGCTGTCCAGCGGCATCACGCTGCCGGACGCGCTGTACAGCGATATTCCGGGCAGCGATCAGGCCCAGGCGGAGAAGGATATTCTGGCCGCTATGGGGAAGAATGTGAAAACGGTACCCCTTCACGATGTGATGATGTCTCACCGCGGGGAGTATATCTATTTCCGCACCGACCACCACTGGACGGGGCTGGGCGCGTACTACGCCTACCGCGAGTTCTGCGGCGCCAAGGGCGTGACGCCCCACGCGCTGTCGGAGTATGAGGTCAGCCAGTACGACGGGTTCTTGGGTTCGTTCTACAACGACGGCGGGAAGCCCGACGCCATGAAGAACAACCCCGACGTGGTGACGGCGTACCATCCCATCAGCACCGAGGCGCGGATGCAGTACGGCAAGTCCGACAGCGACCTGACCGCCGGCAAGATCATCTATGACGAGTCCGAGGCATCGGCGGGCCTGAAGTACGGCGCGTTCATCATGGGCGACAACCCCTACACCGTGATCAGCAACCCCGATCTGTCCGACGGGTCCAGCTGCGTAGTGGTGAAGGAGTCCTTCGGCAACGCCTTCGTGCCGTTCCTGGTGGATCACTATCAGACGGTGTACGTCATCGACTACCGCTATTACAGCGGCAGCGTGGTGGATTTTGCCAAGACCAATAAGGCCACAGACGTCATCTTCGTCAACAACCTGTCCGCCATCCGCGGCAGCTATCAGATGGGCAAGCTGGCGGGCGTCAAGTAACGCAGGCAAGCATATATAAAGATGGGGCAGGTCCGCCTGCCCCGTTTTTCAACTATCGAGCAAAGGAGCCGACACATGGTTTTCAGCAGTACCACGTTCCTGCTGGCGTTTCTGCCGCTGGTGGGCATCCTGTACTTCATCTGCCCCAGAAAGCTGCGCAACGCGCTGCTGCTGGTGTTCAGCCTGCTGTTCTACGGCTGGGGCGAGCCAAAATATATCCTCATCATGCTGTTCTCCACGGTGTTCGACTACTGCAACGGCCTGGCCATCGGACACTTCCGCGCCGCGGGGAAGCCCAAGGGCGCCAAGGCGGTGCTGGTGGTGTCCGTGGTGGGCAACCTGAGCATTCTGGGATTCTTCAAGTATACGGATTTCGCCATCACCAATCTCAACGGTCTGCTGGGTACAGCGATCCCCGCGCTGGGGCTGCTGCTGCCCATCGGCATCTCGTTCTACACGTTCCAGACCATGAGCTATACCATCGACGTATACCGGGGATTGGTGCCGCCCCAGCGGAACATCATCGATTTCAGCGCCTATGTGACGCTGTTCCCTCAGCTCATCGCGGGGCCCATCGTCCAGTACAAGACGGTGGCCGCCGATCTGGAGAACCGGGACCGCGAGTCGCTGGCAGGGGCCAGCGCCGGTATGCAGCGGTTCGTCATCGGCCTGGGCAAGAAGGTGCTGCTGGCCAACCAGATGGGCGCCGTGTGGGAGGAGATCGCGGCCATGTCCGCGCCCTCCGTGGTCACGGCGTGGCTGGGGGCGCTGGCATTTACGTTCCAGATCTATTTCGATTTCTCCGGCTATTCCGATATGGCCATCGGCCTGGGCAGGCTGTTCGGCTTCCGGTTTCTGGAGAACTTCAACTATCCCTATGAGTCCCGCACCGTGACGGAGTTCTGGCGGCGGTGGCACATCAGCCTGTCCACCTGGTTCCGCGAGTACGTCTACATCCCGCTGGGCGGCAACCGGAAGGGACTGGGGCGGCAGCTGCTGAACATCGCCATCGTGTGGTTCCTGACGGGTCTGTGGCACGGGGCCAGCTGGAACTTCGTGCTGTGGGGCGTGTACTACGCGGCACTGCTGCTGCTGGAAAAGACGTTCCTGCTGAAGCGGCTGGACCGGGCACCTCACTGGGTGGGGCATGTGTACACGTGCCTGTGCTTTATCCTGGGCTGGGTGCTGTTCGCCATCACGGACTTCGGGAAGCTGGGGGCCTATCTGGGCCACATGTTCTCCGGCGCGTTCTTCGACAGCGGCGCGGCCTATCTGCTGCGGAGCTTCTGGCTGGTGCTGGTGCTGGCGGTCATCGGCTGCACGTCCCTGCCCAGGCAGCTGTGGGGCCGGTGGGAGGCAGGCATGAAGCCCGCCGTGTCCGATGGGCTTCGCACCGTGTGGATGGTGCTGGTGCTGCTGGTGTCCGTGGCGTTCCTGGTGGGCGACAGCTACAACCCGTTTTTGTATTTCCGGTTCTGAGGAGGGGCGATCATGAAACGAAATATGCTGGCCCCGCTTATCGCCATCTGCGTCATTCTGCTGGGACTGTCGGTGGGGAGCTTCTTCTTCACGCCGGATCGGGCTTTTTCCGAGAATGAGAACCGCTATCTCCAGACCACGCCGGAGCTGACGGCGGACAATGTGCTGTCCGGCAAGTTCATGACGGAGGTGGAGAACTACACCAGCGACCAGATCCTGCTGCGGGACTTCTGGACCGGCGCACGCTCCGCCCTTCAGCGGCTGGAGGGGCGGCAGGACATCAGCGGCACATATCTGGGAGCGGACGGCCGCTACTTTGCCAAGGTGACGGATGATACCTTCAACTGGGACAACTATCAGAAGAATCTGGCGGCGGTGGAGACGTTTTTCGCCGCCAACGACGGTAAGCGCTGTACGGCGCTGATCGTGCCCAGCCCCGCCGGTGTGCTGCGGGACAGTCTGCCCGAGGACGCGCCGTATTACGACGAGGACAGGGGGTTCGCCATGCTGGAGGAGCATCTGGGGACGGCGTTTGCCGATGCGCGTCAGGCGCTGGCCGGTGTGGCCGACCCCTACTACCATACGGATCACCACTGGACCACGGCGGGAGCACAGGCGGCCTACCATATCTGGGCAGAGGCCACGGGGCACACCGCCCGCAGCTATGCGCTGGTACAGGCCACGGACCGGTTCCGCGGGACGCTGTACTCCAAGGTGCTGCTGCCGGACAGCGTGTACGACGAGGTGGACTACTGTCCCGACATCACCATCGAGTCCGCCGACTGCGACGGGACGGTGACGGATTCGCTGTACGATCTGGCGGCGCTGGAGAAGAAGGACAAGTACGAGCTGTTTTTAGGCGGCAACTACGCCAAGGCGGTGCTTCGCACCGGCGTGGAGAACGGGAAGCACCTGCTGCTCATCAAGGACTCGTTTGCCAACAGCCTTGTGCCGTTCCTGTGCGGCGACTACGAGACCATCACCATGGTGGACCTGCGGTACTGCCGCGAGAAGATACAGCCGCTGGCCGATGAGGCCGACGATGTGCTGGTGCTGTACGAGATCACCAACTTTGCCGCCGACGGCAATCTGTTCAAGCTGAATCTGAAATGAGACAACAAAAAAAGATGACCGCCATGTGCCGTGTGCCGATAAGACAGTAATCTGAGAAAACTACAAAATCGGCAACTGCGAAACAGGATTGGACAACAAAACAGGCGGCACTCAACTTCGGTTGGGTGCTGCCTGTTTTTGTACAGCTAAGGGTTGAAAATCGCCTATTTTCTGTTCTGTAAGGTAAGGCCAGTGAAAAGGGTGAAATAGTTATCGCCTCTGTGCGGTTCTTTTGTGAAACAGCGAATCACTGCATAGCGGATACCGTTCGCTGGGGAGTGCGTATATTTGCGGTCAAGCAAAATACCCCTCAAAACCGTAAAGTCGATAGATAGGTATTTCGATGCAGAGTATGATTGACACTGTTAGAATCGAAAAATCAGATTTTAGCACAAAATAATATTGCTAAATGGCGATAACTTCCGTCGCGCCTATTGAAAATAGAATGATTGCTGCGTTATACTGTGTGTACACACGAACGAGTGGGCACGTTTGGTGACCTCATCTACAATGACCCGCTTGCGTATGCCGTCATCGTTTTGAATGGCGATTCAAAGGTGCATCTCGAAGTGGTCACGGAATATCAGCCTTTAGATCAGGCTCAATTATTATCATGAAGCAGACGATTGGAGAGATACCATATGACGATCAACTGTGTATGGGAGCATAACGGCAGAGACACCTTGCTTTATGCGGTGGATTTTGTAGGTGCATACACCCGCGGAGAAACATTGGAAGCCGCTGTCCGGAAAATGCAAGCAGAAATATGCTCTTATCTCAAATGGTGCGGCAAAAAAGCAGTAACAAGCATGGATATCGCCATCATCGAAGAAAAGGTTTCCGAGCTTGCGATCTGCGACGCGGACTCTGATGTGCTTTTTGAAAGTGAAAAAGCACCGCTGACAGCAGAAGAATATAAAAAGTTAAAGGCACTTGCGCTGAAATCAGCGCAGGATTTTCTTGCCTTGTATGATTCTGTTCCCGATAAGAATGCAACGGCTGCTCCCGAACGCAAGACCTTTTACGGCAAAGTTCCGCGCTCAGCAAATGAAATGTACGAGCATACAAAGAATGTGAATACATATTATTTTGCGGAGATTGCTGTGGATGCCGATCATGACGGCAACATATACGAATGCCGCAAGCGGGGATTTGAATCGCTTGAATCTAACCCTGATTTTCTGCAAAATACCGTCAGAAAAGGCAGCTATGGCGAGGATTGGTCACTGCGTAAAGTCCTGCGCCGTTTTATCTGGCATGACCGCATTCACGCCAAGGCAATGTATCGAATGGCTACAAAAGTTTTTGGTGTGGAGAGCATTGAAAATCCGTTTTACTTTTTTGAGGAAGGAGTTTTAACATAATGGCAAGAACCGAAACGGTTGAATTTACAAATATGTGCATGATCTGTGATGGCAGTCGAGTTGTCGTGATCGACCGGAAAAAACGGGACTGGCCGGGCATCACCTTCCCCGGAGGTCATATAGAGCCGGGAGAATCCTTTACGGATGCCGTGATTCGTGAGGTGCAGGAGGAAACTGGACTGCATATCCGTTCTCCCCAGCTGGGCTACATTCCCGTGGATGAGCTGCTAAAAGCGGAACAGGCATGACCGAGATCATGCCTGTTCCAAGAAATTTGATTTTACTGTCTTACCAGCAGGGAGCCATATGCGGTCATCTTTTTTTGTTGTCTCAGAAGTCCACCACGCCGTCCAGTACCCGGAGGTCGTAGGGCTCGAACACCACCTTGCGGTAGGCGTCCACGTCCATCTTCACGCCGGTCCAGTCACTGTGGATGTCGCCGTTCTGCTTGATGAGGATGTCGTACAGAATGTCGTAGGTCACGCCGTCCTCACCGGTCTCTACAATGGTGGAGTAGGGCAGGGTCTTGTGGTACGTCATGTGCAGGCCCTTGTATACAAAGTGGAAGCCGTTGCGCATGCGGCAGCCGTCCAGACCCTTGTAGGTGAACAGGCGCTTCAGGTCCTGCAGGATCTTGTCGTTGTCCTCCTCATACAGGTTCTCCGGCGTGGTCTCCGTGTAGTCATAGCGAAACTGGATGGGGATGTTGTAGGGCAGGAAGCGCTCCACATAGGCAGGGAGCCTGTCCGCCGGATAGTGCTTGTAGAGCACGCAGTTGATGCGGGTGGGGCAGGCAATTTTGCCCAGGATCTCATCAGGACTCTCCTCCACATAGTGTACCAGGTGGCGGGAGATGTTCATGCAGGTGATCTTGTGCCTGTTCCGCTCCGTAAAGGCCAGCATCTCGTCAAAGGTGGTGGTCTCCTGGGCGGGGAAGGTGGTGTTGATATACACCTTGTGGGTGGTAGGAATGGCGTCCAGCATCTGCTGCAGCGCGTTCAGATCCGCCAGCGGCTCGCCGCCGGTGAATACAAAGTCGCAGCGGGGCGTGATAGCGTCCATGGTGCGGATGCTGGCGATGATCTTCTCCAGACTGAAGCCGGTGCAGTCCGCGTATTCCTGTTTGTTGATGCAGAAGGGGCAGTGATTCTGACAGTCGTAGGGGACGAACACCGTTACCGTGGCGCCGCCCTCCCGCGTTTTATAAGGATGGGTCATGTCTCTGATAACCTCTCATGTGTGTGAATGTACGCAAAACATTGTATACCCAATAGGGGGGAAAAGCAAGGAAAAGATATGGAAATCCTCGTTTTTCTCTTAACGATGCCTTAAAATGTGCTGTCGCGCAGCTCCTGACGGATGGCGGCGAAGGCCGCGTCCTCCCCCTGCTCCTTCAGCAGCAGGAGCCAGCGGTCCAGCAATGCCGCGGTGTCCGCGTGCATGAAACGGCTGGCGTCCGTGCGGGAGAGGTCCTTGGAACGCTGATAGTAGTCGTAGGGCGAGGCGTCGGTATACCGGTCGCCCTGATAGACGCGGCAGGCGGCGATGCGGTCGCAGAACATCTCGGCCACGTACTTCTTCGGCATCTTGCAGCCGCCGATGTAGATGGTGCCGTCCTCGCGGCGGCAGTAATCGATCCAGTATTCGAAGTGGTGGCGGTTGCGGCCCTTGTGGTGCAGCCAGGCCAGACTGACGCCGTTTTCCAGACGCTCCTGATCGTTGGGGCTGCGCCAGCCCTGATAGTATTTGCAGCCGCGCCAGAATTCCGTAGGGCTGTATTTGGAGAGGTCGTGGGTCAGGCCCTGCCACACCAGACCCAGCTTCAGGCAATAGCGGCGGACCAGCCGGCGGTGGCGATTCACGGTATGGAGATGGGCGCGGAACTGCATGGGACAGCCTCCTTTAGGGTAGTAGCGCCAGTATAGCACATTCCGGCGAAAAAGCCCAGCAAAAAAATGGGCGGCATAAGTTTTTCCCTGCGCGGCAGACTAAACACGAGGTGAGGAACATGGCGGAGCACGGTTTTTATCGCAGCAGCGGCGCGGCGTGGCAGCGGGCGCTGCCGCCGGAGCTGTGCAGGCCCGATGACGGGGAGGTGCTGCGCCGCGGGTGGGATCTGCTGGCGCTGGATCGGGAGGGCGCGCGCCGCCTGACGGCCCGGGGCGGCCTGCGGTGCCGGACGCTGCTGCTGCCCCAGGGGGTGTGGACGGAGCCGCTGGCGGTGCGTCAGGCAGTGAGCTACGGGCCGTCGCCCCAGAGTACGCTGACGCTGTCCAGCCTGACGCGGCGGGGCGTGCTGTGTGTGCAGCGGCAGGTGACGGCGCTGGACGGCTCCGTCATCGAGCCCCAGGATATCCCGCTGCCGGAGGCGTGGGGGTGCTGGGAGACAGAGCCGCTGCTGCTGTTGGCGGGGGTATACCTGCTGCTGGGGCGGCTGTGAAAAGGGAAAAAGAAAGGCCCGCCGAGGGCGGGTCTTTCCTTTTGGAGAAAAGCTTCAGGAAGGAGAGCAGAGCGCGCTCCGAGGCTTCAGGCGGCGTGCGCGGCGGTGTGGACGGTGTGCCCCTCGTAGTCCATCTCCAGCAGACCGGCTCTGGAGGCGCTCCAGGTAGCCAGAGCACCGAAGATCAGAGGCAGGTACATACCGGCCTGACGGATGGGCTCATCGGCGGCGGTCATCAGGAAAGCGGTGGCCACGACCATGACCAGAGAGACGATAGTAATGAAAACGTAAGTACCAATGTTCTTCATGATAAGTTCCTCCTTAGAACGTGAATTTATTATCGAAAAATGGGATCTTTCGTTGCTGTGCCTGTATAGTAGGATAATTAACGAGAAAAGTAAAGCTATGAAATGTGATATGGGATGTTAGTGATACTGATAGACAGGGGGGCGCCCGGCCGAAAGACCGGACGCCCCGTCTGCGGGAAAGGATGCAGGTTTTTCTTGTAGGAATCGATGTTGACTGACGGTAAATACACCGAATGAAAATGATACCCTGTTTTGTATATTGCGCGATGCTTGACACGATAATTTATTATAGTATAATGCGGTTAAAAATTAGTTTATTATGCTATAAAATATCATAGAAATGGGTGACGCTATCGTGGCAGACAAGCGAATACAGTTGTTTGGCTCAAAGGAGTATCACTTTCTGAGCTGGCTAAAGAGTCAGGAACGAGAGACCTCTCGCGGCGCAGCTGTCAATTTCTCGCAGGAGGAGATCGCCGCCGAGTATGGCAGCAGTCCGGCAACAATAAACAAGTGGCTGCGGGAATTGCAGTCGGTGGGGTGTGTGGAGCAGCAGAAAAAAGGCAGTTACCATATCACCGAAACTGGAAATGCAGTAATTCAAAAAATGGAAAAAATTGAACAGATCGTCGCGGGAGGCGCCGTATGCAAGTCACTCGATTAACAGGGTCATATTATACTTCTCAACGTATTGCTGATTATATGGCTGCGTGGGCTTTGAGAGATCGATCCGACACATTGGCGACGGCGTTTTTTTAGACGCTGCTTTCAACAGGTTTTCCGCGCTTGGCAACGATACGCCCACGGTCATCGGCGTTGAGCTGCAGCCTGCTGTTTTCTCAAAGTATGCAGACTCCGCACCGACGTCATTTGCCGGCTGCTGCAAAGACTTCATGGAATGCTCTGAAAAAATTGCAGTTTCAGCGGTAGTCGGGAATCCTCCCTATGTCAGTCTGAGAAATCTAAAGGCGGAAGACCGTGCAAGGGCCATTGACCGAATGGCTGATTATAAAATCAAGATGTTGTCGAGCGGCAGCCTTTGGATGCCGTTTACCATCCATGCGTCAAATATGCTGGCTCCAAACGGGCGCATAGCCTTTGTGCTGCCCTTTGAAATAACCTATGTGAAGTATTCATATCCCCTGTGGACGTATCTTGGCAACAATTTTGGCGCTGTTAAGATCATTCGCATACACGAGGACTTTTTTCCTGATGTTGATGTGGAGACCGTTCTGCTGCTTGCAGACCAATACGGGGCAAGTACACATTGCGTGGATTTTGAGATTTACGACAGGGTCGATGATTTGCTTGCAAACAACATATCACGCAGAAACAAAATTAAGATTTCCGACATTATACATAGGAAAAAGCCGTTTGCCTTTTCGATGCTCAGCGAAAAGCAGAGAAATATGATAGAAACGCTTCGGAAGAAAAAAACGATCATGCCGTTGATCGACCTGTGCAAATTCAATATCGGATATATTTGCGCCGATAAAAACTATTTCCACCCCAATAAGGAGACCTGCAGGCGCTATAAGCTTCCTTCTGCAAGTCTCCTCCCGTGCATCAGCAGCGGAAAGGAAATAAGCGGCGGAACGGGTATAGGTGCAATTGCAGGCCCCGATCAGCAGCTCAATAATCTTTTCGTGCCCGGGAATGTAACGGCCGCAGACAAACGGTATATCAGGCATGGGGTGGAGACCGGTGTTCATTTGCGCTATAAGTGCCGGCAGAGAAAGCCGTGGTATATTACGCCGGGCATTGAGATCCCGGATTTGATTTTGACGGTTTTCGGAGATGCTCCCAAATTAGTAGTCAATGACGGGAAATACGTGGTATCGAACAGCTTGCTTGCAGGGCATATCAAGTCAGACATCACTGCGGAACAACTGGTGTGTATGTGGTACAACAGCCTTACGCTTCTGTCGATCGAGCTCAACGTCCACTCTTTAGGCGGCGGGGTATTAGTCCTGATCCCGGGCGAGACAGATAGGATAGAGGTAGTAAATGCAATATCGCAGGAGGAAGCCGGAAGTGTGTTCAAGGAATTGGACGATTGTATAAAAGAAAGGGGCCTGCAGGCTGCATATCAGTTAGGAGATGAGCTTGTTCTCTCAAAGATATATCAGCTTTCAACGGAAGAAATTCAGCAGATACGAAACGCTGTATCAACGCTCAGGTATTGGAGACTGCCAAAAGACCGGAGAAACGCAAAGAAGAGGTGAGCCAATCGCGGCGGCCGGTAATTTTCCCGAATACTTCTTCCGCCCGACCGTTTGTCTGAGCTGGGATACACGGTAACGGTGCTTGAGGGAGATATTCACCGAAAAGGCGAGCTGTCCTGGGCAGTGATGCCGGTAAGCGAAAAGGGGCGTCCGGCTTTTGGCCGGACGCCCCGTCTGCGGGAGAGGTTACAGGTTCTTCTCGTAGGACTCGATCATCTTCTTGACCGTGTGACCCGTAAAAACTTCGGGATCACCAGCCGGTGAAAACGCCGCAACTGATTGCGGTACAACAGCTTGCGCCGCTGCCTGACGCCGCAGGCTTTGCAGGTGCTTTTCACAGCTCTCACCGGTGAAAATCTTGATGTCCAGCCGCAGAGAACCACCCTCCTCCGGCGTGGCAAAGATCTTGTCAATATACCGGGTGACAAATTCCTTGGTTATCACACCCTTGGCGGCATCCTTCTGGGCGTTACGCAGGACGGTGCGAATCGTATCCAGCTGCTGCTTTAGGCTGCCGGTGGATTCCTGCTGTGTAAGCGCCTCTGCCAACTGCGTTTGCAGTTCCTTTGCCTCAGCGGAGCATTTTTTGTTCATGGCAAGGAAATCCGCATCATCCAGCTTTCCCTGGGCATTATAGGTCAGCAGCTTCATGCGCTTCTGCTCCACGGTTTCCAGCTGTTTTTGCAGCGAGGCAATCTGCTTATCCAGCTTACCGCCACGGTTCAGAGATTTATATAATTCTACATATTCTTCGATCAGCGCCTCTGCGCTGGCCTCCGTATCGCGGAACACATCCAGCAGCAGGGGCTTGATCTCGTCCTCATAGACGGGGAAGGATGCACAGGAGTCCGCGCCGTTTTTGATCTTGCCGGAGCAGACCCACTTGCTGTTTTTGTTGCCCTGCCTGTCCTGAGACTCCCGGCGGTAGTAGGCGGTGCCGCAGCAGGTGCAGTAGAGCTTTCCGGTCAGCAGATTGGCGTGATTGCAGACGCCTTGCCGGTTCTTTACGTCATCGCTGCGGCGGCGCAGAACTGCATTGGCCTGTTCCCACAGCTCCTCGGAGACAATAGCGGGCACGATCTCACCCGTCTCGTCTTTGAACATCACCCATTCCTCCGGTGGGAGGAATTTCTGCTTTTTGGTGAACATATCCACCACCTTGACCTTGTTTCCTACATAGTAGCCCTTGTATTTTGGATTGGAGATCATATTGGACATGGTGGTGTGGGCGATTTTCTTGCCGTTGAGGTTGCGGTAGCCCTTCTCCCAAAAGAGGGTTTCGATCTGCTTCATGCTGTACTGATCTGTGGCGTACAGCTCGAACAGCTCCCGTACCATAGGTGCCTGTTCCTCGTCAATGACCAGTCTGCGGTCTTCCTTGCGATAGCCGAAAATGCGGCTGTTTCCCAGCACCACGTTATTCTTGATGGCCTGTTGATGGCCAAATTTTACGCGGCTGCTGAGCTTGCGCAGCTCGTCCTGGGCAATGGAAGACATGATGGACAGCCGCAGCTCGGAGTCCTCATCGAAGGTGTTGATATTGTCGTTCTGGAAGAACACGCCCACGCCGTAGCTAAGGAGCTGCCGCGTGAATTGGATGGAGTCCAGTGTGTTGCGGGCAAAGCGGGAGATCTCCTTGGTGATGATCAGATCAAATTTGTCCTCCGCTGCATCCTCGACCATGCGGTTGAAGTTCTCGCGGTGCTTGGTAGAGATGCCGGACAAGCCCTCGTCAATATAACCAGGTACAAATGTCCACGCGGTATTCCGGCGGATGAAGTCCTCATAGTATTGGATCTGGTTGCCCAGCGAGTTCAGCTGCTCGTCAGACTCGGAGGACACGCGGGCGTAGTACGTCACCCGCAGGGGAATGTCATATATGCTCTTTGTCCGCAGCTGCTGCCTGACAGAATGTATATCCATAATGGCTCCTTTCTGAAAAGTTCGTCATATCATGTTCTATATTGTATCAAAGTATACAGAAGAAATCAATTGCAAAACAGGAAGTACACTTGAAAAATTTATATTATCATGTTATTGTGTTTTTGTAATTTTATAAAAATAAAAATATAATAGAAAATGCTGGCGTATTTCTCCGCTTCTGATACATTTAATATGATAAGTGTTCTTTGCAGTATTGCATTTTGAAAAGATGAGGAACAATAGAATATATATTGAATCGAGGAGGCTATTGCAGTGAACGACGGTAAAAAGAGAAAAATTACTGCGTGGGAGTATCAGTATGATAACGGAGAGGTCGCGCTGCTGTATCACGCTGCTGGTATCTGGCGTGGGAAGAAAATCAATACAGTTCAAAGTAAATACTATCAGAACCCACACAAGGCCATCGCGCGTATACGCGAGATCGAAGCTAAAATCCCAGGTAAGGACAACTTTACTTTCCGGAAGCGGAACTTTAAAGCAGGGATAGAATATCTTTCGGATCGGTGTGATATGGGAGTACCTATTGAGCAGCAATCGAAGGAAGCGCAGCATCATGCTTGCGCAGCACTGCTGCAGATGCTGAATAGCTGTGGATCGGATGTAGATGGCCGTAGGACGATCTTACAGGTTGTCAGTGCAAGCCTTTCGGGGTATATTTTTCGACTGTGCAGTGAGTGGGAGCTTTTTACATATGGTGAACCCGTGCCCTATGAAACCGCCCCGCGCATCGTGTGCTCACGGGCGGATGGGGCAGGAAACGCACTTCGCCAGGTCATGGCATCACTTTTCCTTGACACAGAAGAACTGCTTACAGCTGGTGCTGCAGCAGGATCTGTGGAAAGCCATCTGCCGGCGTATTTGCCGTCGGTCGGTAATGAAAGGCAGATCATCGACTGTGCATATGCACAGGTCTGTAAGGATGAGCGGGATAAGGAAAACAATGAGAAATACTTTGATGAACCTTTAGCGGCGCAGTATCGGGACACTGCTGTCGGAATCAATACAGCCTTCTTCAGAGCTTTTGATGTTGAAAATTTTGTGCGCAGAAACCGGTGGGTCACGATCATCCAACTGGGTAATAAGTGTGAGTTGGAAATGCCAATACGGATAGAGGGAAAGATTTTGGCGCGGTCATGGTGTGGTGATGCTTGGGATTTTGCGGCGGTGCGGTTATTGATCGATGGCTTTTTGAGACGGATATATACATGTGGGCTGTCGGAGACGGAAGAAGAAAAACAGGAAGTAACCAATAAAAAGGAACGGGAAAGAGGTTTACTTTTGGAACACCTGAAAGTAGCCAGTCAGAGGATCGATACGCACAATAGCAGGCGTGGAACAGAAAAATATCGGGGTCTACAGAGATTGTGGCTGGAGACGCAGATCGTTGTTCTTGGGGAACTGATGTCATATATGAACATGCTGGGATTTTGGAAGGCGGATGAGGGCCAGGCCACGCTGAACGGATGGCTGCACGTCCTTCTGCCAGATGTATACCCAGCGCCCGTAGATGATTTGCCAGTGGACGATTCAAAGCACGTTCTGAACTATGAGACGGACAGCCAGGATCTATTGGAAAAGCTGGTAGCTGCGATGGTTGCACCAGAGAATTGTAAGCACTTTATGGCCGTTCCGGGCAAAGGAGAATTCCCAATGAAAAAAGCGGATGGCACTGTCATTTGGGGCTATGTCCGTGGATTTCAAGTGACAGGGAAAGATGGCCACCGGCATCGAGTGCCAACGCTGCAGATCCGCGAGGATATGCTGACTGAGATAGCGCCAATGCTTATGCCGTTCGAATGTGACTGGCTCGCGGTCATCAAGACGGTGAGGGAACAACAGCCGGACTATCTGGTAGGCAAGAGTAAAAATGTTCGCTTGCCGGTTGACGGGGAAAGCAGACTCTGTGCAACGCTGGTATTGTCTGTTGAAAAGCTGTCATGGCTGCCAAAAGGGGCGTGGAATATTCTGCTGGAGCTGACCGCGCTGATTGCACAGAAAACTGAATAAAGAATGCCCGCTGCGGAGAAGATTACCGCAGTGGGCATTTATTTTTTGAAGAATTCAAAGACAAAAATATACACATCGAATTGCGAGGTGGTGTGGGGTACATGCAAATGAGGAGGTCGGACAATGACAGAACGGACACAGACGCGAGACAGCGCCTTCCGCTGGGGAATGCTGATGTGGTTTGATCAGCTGCTCTTGGAGAAGGGGACGATAACCGAGGCGGAGTTCAGGCAAATGCGGCTTGAAATCGAGAAGAGAATAAGAGAACCGGAGAAAGGCGGCACCAAGTGAAATTATTTGGTGTCGTTCTTTTTTTGCAAATGTCTATTGATATAAAGAAAAACTAAAAGAAAAAGCTCTTAAAACAGCAAATAAAGGACGTTGAAGAGAAGAAAGAAATACTTTTTTTGAAAGGAGCAAGATGATGAAAAAGCTGGGCGCAGGAAGTTTTCAGTTGGAACCGGATGGATTTTCGATTCATACGCTTGAAATCGTGAAGAAACTATCGAACAAGGAATACAAAAGGATACGTGACAGCATATATCAGAAATGCCCCAAAGGGGAAATGTACAGTGATAGGGGCTGGCAAGGCGAGGGAGAGCGCTATCGCTGCAAATGGTTTTGGCGAGAGGGGCTGAGGATCAATTTAGAAAAGAATGTACATAAGCAGGTTTCAACGTGCTATCTGCGGATCGCGGTGAATCCCCGAAAACTGATTGATCCAAGTTCGTCCTACTTGGGCATTTTGCCGCCTGATGAGGAGAGCATTAGGACGATGAATGAGAAATTTACAATGCTGTTGAAAGATTCCGGCCTGCCCTGTGCATTAAATGCCTACCAGCTTTCACGAGTGGATCTATGCGTGAATATCCGGTGCGACACATCTAAGCTGTTTAAGGAGCTACTGCGAGTGATGCGCAAACTGCCGACACCGCCAAAGTATGAGAGATGCTATTACAAAGGTTCTGATAGGAAAGCTGCCAACAGGTATAACAAACACCACATAACGTTTAAGCACGAGTCGCGCGAACTGGTAGTTTATGATAAGACCTACCAAATCGTGGAAAATGGCTTGCAGTTGGATGAAGAAAAGCTGCCGAAAGGTATCCTGCGATTTGAAATACATGAACTGCGGGAAAGAGTCTCAAAAATAGAGAAAAAGCTGGGAACAACCGACATTGAGAGCCTTTTAATGTATTATATCAAAGAAAGTGAGAAGTATATTACGCGGTGTTTCAGACGGGCATTTCCAGATGATCGATTTATGCAGCCGGACGCACTTAACGAATTGATCTGCAGAGAGGCGGACACTGGATTACTGGAAGGCATGATGCGCTTGGCCATGCTGATGACGCGAATAAAATCACTGGAGAAAGGGGAAGAAAAGCTGCGAAAAGAAGGCTATGATGCCGAAGCGGTGTTGGCACAATTTAGAAAGCTGGGTGTCAGCCCCATCCCGTTGAGAAAGAAGTTTTGTGCAAAAACGATGCCGGGGCCGTCTACTTTACTGCAAAAAATAGCACACCGAAACGTGGTGGTGTGGTAAAAAGGGCACGATGAAAGAATCATAGATTGAATTACCTAACAGAAGTATAATGAGGAATTCCTGAGCGATAGTATGAATTAAAGCTATCCTCGCTGTGACGCATATTTTCAACACATGTATGCAGCCGGAAATGCCAAGGGCAGGCATGGTAGCACCATCATACCTGCCCTTGTAAAGTTTTGAACGACTCGGTTCAGTTTGCGGCCTGGACTACATTCGTCATATAGGTCCGCGTGCTGGACGAGCCGTCCTTGGCGGCGTAGACATCCACATTGGCGTAGTAGTAGCAGCCTGCGACGCCCTGGAACGTGATGGGCGTCTTGGAATAGTAATACGCGTTGTGCGTCATCATCGCAGGGAAATCCTCATAACTGAAGGTGCGCAGATAATAAAAGTGCTCGTTGTCCGTGGATCGATATACGTAAATATTCACGGCTCCGATATCATCCATTAGGCCTGTTCCGTCAACTTCAACGGTCACTGCGACCATGCTGCCGCGTTTTGCCGTGCAGATAGCCCGATAGCTATCAAGATGTGCACTGGCGTCTGTCGACGCATATGCTGCACTCACTAAGCTCAAGAGCATGCACATCGCCAGGATACCCGATACGAACGTTTTAATTGAAGACCTCATAGTATTTACCCCCCTATTGATTTAATGATCCTTTCCAATTCAGCCTGTGATACATTTCCCGTTATGCGGCAGCCACAGTCACCGCTGCTCCACACTACTTTTTCCATACCAGATTCTCCGTCGTAAAAAATGTAGTGCTCAACGCCGTTGACAACAAGCCTCAGCACATCCTTCCGGTCCTTTTCAATTAAGGGCGCATCATCACCGGAAATTTGCCATATTCTTACCGCCAAACACTCATCACCAGAGGTATAAACTACCCTGAAACTGGTTCCTGCTTCATTCTTCGTGGCTTCGCACAGCTGCAGCGAGAAGCGTTCCGGTATCCAGGCCGGCAGCACATCCCCCCTGATATGCAGATCGGCCAGCATGTCCTCCGGCGTCTCGTAGGCCCGGACCTCTCCCTCCGCCAGATCGTTTTCCCCCATTGTGATCTGCGCGGGGGCATCGTTCCCGATGCGGAGAACGGACGCAGTCCATTCCGCCAATGTCCGGAACAGGTCAAAGCCGGACGCCTGTACCGTGAACAGCGACAGTAGCAGCGCCAGCGCGGCTGCCAAAATCAGCAGTCGTTTGAACGGTTTCCGGGAAGGCTTTGCAGGAAGTTCACTGCTTTCCGCAGCGGCAGGTGCGGTAGTCTCGTCAGGCTCCAAAAGCTGCGGGTTCTTTGTACAAAAGCGCCGCCAGCTTTCCTGTACCTGCGTATTGGTTACCGTCATCTCCGGATTATGCTTTTGCAGGGCCTCCGCGATGTCCGTCAGCTCTGACGGCATATCATCAGAATCTCCAGTTCCCAGCACGAGTTCCGCCCAGTGATCACGGATGGTTTCCTCCTGATGCCCCTTAGTTTGCTTTAGAGCGCCCGGCCTGCCGCCCCGGGGTACTCTTTCCGCTTCGGACATTCCAACACCTCCTCGTCTCTATATTTGTGCAGCTGCACGCGATGCAACAATTTTTTCTCTGTTTTTTCCTCGAGCTTTTTCCACTTCTCATAGCTGTCTCTGGCGCGGATCAGACGCATACGGCTGGCCGCTTCCGAAATACCCAGGAGCCGCCCGATTTCACGGTGGCTCAGCCGCAGCTCATAGTACATGCAGAGCAGGTCTTTCTCATCTACCGTCAGCTGGCGCGGCAGTGAGTCGCGAAAGGATGGCTCGCAGCTGGTCTCGGTGATAGCGGATATTTCCGTCAGCGGCTGCTCCACATGACGCCACTTCCGCTGCAGTTCCGTTGCGATCTTGTTTCGCAGCGTGACCACCAGCCAGCCCTGCAGATTTTCGTGTTCTGCCACCTTCGGATCATCTCGCCGCTCCAATAGGGCCTGGAACGACTCCTGTACCATGTCATCTGCAAAGCTCCTTCCCAAGCCGGACGCGCAGGCGATCCGAAACAGCGTTGGATATTCCGTTTCATACAATTCCCGAATTTTTGTGTTCCCCAAACCCACAAAGACATCTCCTTTATTTCTGTTGAAAACCGGCACCGCGCTTTGCCATATTTCTTCTCATCCAGGCTGGCGCTGGGACTCCTCCTTCGCTGACATTATACAAGCGGAATGGCAAAAGTCAACAAAAAATCATGAAAATTATCTAATTATTTATGCATGATTGGTAAAATTTTGCTTTTGAAAATTCCATATTTTTACTTCTTGTGACATATTGCGCCACTGGCCAAATAGAAAAAAAGAGAGACTGTGGGGCCATGCTCCGCGCCGCAAAAGGGGGGGATCATCACTGCTATGCACCGCGATTTTGAAAGTCTTCATGTGAATGTGTATGCGCTGCTCCGAGATCTTGGCGTAAGCGCGGACCATACCCAGTTTTTCTACACGGCCTACGCCGTCGCGCTGGTAGCGGACCAGCCGCTGCGCGGGCTCTTTTTTGCTCCGTTAGTGCTGCAACCCGCCGCACAGCTCTACTGCGTCTCCATTTCCGCGGTCCGCAGCGCCGTGCGCCGCACGGCCGAGGAGGCGTCCCGCGGCGGTACGCTCTTATTTGCCGATCTGTTCCCTCGGGTGGCGGACCTGTCGGCCATACGATTCGTGATCCGGCTGGCCGCCTATATCAACAGCCTGCCCAGCGCGTAGAGGAGGAGAAAAGAATTAAACCAACAGCCCGAGGCTTTCGTATAAAGCCACGGGCTGTTGATTTTGGGGCATCCCATATTTTGCCATCCCCGTCCCCGCCTGCTACAATACTCAAAAACAACTGGGAGGCTATGGCTATGCGAAAGAGATCGGAGATCACGGAAAGAGAATTGACGCGGTTTGCAAAATATCTGCGGCAGGAGGAGCGGGAGCCGTCCACCATTGAGGCGTATCTCCGCGCAGCAAAGAAATTTACCGCATGGCTGGATGGCCGCACAGTGACGAAGGAACTGACTGCGGAGTGGAAGGCACAGCTGCTGGAGCAGGGCTACCGCCCCGTCAGCGTCAATGCCATGCTGGCTGCGGTGAACAAGCTGCTCGTCTGCATGGGACGGGAGGACTGCAAGGTGCGGTACCTCAAGCTCCAGCGGCAGATGTTCCGCAAATCAGAGCGGGAGCTTACCCGCGCTGAATATCAGCGGCTGCTGGACGCTGCGCAGGCGCGGGGCGACATACGGCTGCTGCTCCTGCTGGAAACCCTCTGCGCCACGGGTATCCGTGTTAGTGAGCTGCAATACATTACCGTGGAGGCGGCGCGAAACGGCGTGGCAGAAATCGCCCTGAAGGGCAAGATCAGAACGATTCTGCTGCCCACAAAGCTGTGCCGCAAGCTGCTGAAATACGCCAAAAAGAGGAACATCCGCCAAGGGCAGATATTTCTGACGAAAAAAGGAAACGGGTTGTCCCGGAAGTTTATCTGGGCAGAGATGAAAAAGCTGTGCGAGGCGGCGAAGGTAGCGCGGAGCAAGGTATTCCCCCATAATCTGCGGGGGCTGTTCGCCCGGACGTTCTATGCCGCCTGCCGGGACGTGGTACGTTTGGCGGATGTGCTGGGACACAGTAGCATCGAGACGACCCGGATATACCTGTTGTCCACGGTAAAAGAAAGTGCCCGCCAGCTGGACAGGCTCGGTCTGCTCAGCGGGTGGGCATAATTGTTGTTTCGCGGCGCGGCAGAGATTTTATCTGATAAATCAAAAGTATTCCGCATATAAGATACCACTTTTCATGAAAACAGTCAAGCAAACCACTCAATTTTATACAGCAAAGCAAGGCCGTTTCGCTGCATTTTGAAACGGCCTGTTCGCTTGCGCTCATTTTGCCCCGCAGCTGTAGCTGCGGGGCTTTCTTATTGCACCGCTTTAAGGGAATAAGGGCGAAACAACAATTATGTCATGAATGGGGCACGCGGCAGGGACGGAACAAGGAGGACAGGGTAGATGGCAAATGCAAAAGTGCAGGGTGCCGATGGGGGTGGCTTACAAGGGAAGATCTCATTTAGCGTGGTGATCCCTGTTTTTAACGTAGAGCCATACCTTGGTCAGTGCCTGGACAGCATGTTGCCTGCTTTGAGAGCAGAAGATGAGATCATTCTTGCCCTGAGATCCTCCGAAGATGGCAGCATAACTATTGCAGAACATTATGCACAGGAAAACGGCAATATTCGGTTGTTGCGGCAGGATGGAATAGGACTGTCCAATGCCCGCAACTGTGCGGTACGTGAGGCTTACGGGACCTACCTCATATACGTTGACAGCGATGATCGAGTGGACACGGCACAGTTCACCCATGCGCTGCAACGCATACGGGAGGATACCTCCCATAGGGATGTATACTTTTTTGACTTCTACCATGATAATCACCGCACAGGGAAGCTAGAGCCTTGGTTTCAAATCGGTGAGGGCGGTAATTTTCAGGGTGTGGAGAACATCGGGAAAATACTGCGGCAGCACAGATGTTTTTGGAATGTATGGAGGTACATTTGCCGCCGCGGCTTTTTGATGCAGAACGGCATCACATTTCTGGAAAACCGGATGAGCGAAGATGTGGATTACACCACCAGCGTCCTGCTGGCCCGGCCAGACACCGCTTTTTACCACGACCCGTACTACCTTTATGCCGTGGGGCGCGGCACATCTCTGATGGACAGGCCCACCCTGCGCCGTTTGGAGGATACCGTGTTCGTACTGGAGCGCTCCATCCGGCGGCTGCGGGAAGCGGCCCTGCCCTATTCGGACTGCGTGGCGGCGCAGTTCCGGTTCGAATATGTTCTCAATATGGCGCAGATCTACGAGATACCGGCGGCGGACAGAACGGCGGGACGGCAGCTTTTTGCCAATGCCCGGGAGGTCCTGTCCGGCGACCGCGACCGGCTCATCCGGCTTCTGCGCCTTTTACTGCGGCTTACCGGCCTGACAGCCACAGCGTATCTCCTGCACACGGCCAAAAAGTTCCGGCGCACATTAAAACATGGAAAAAAGGGGAAAACCGCATAATCATGACAAAAACACCCTTCCGCATCAGCTTTGCCGGTGGTGGAAGTGATCTGGCAGATTTTTACGAGCAGTACGGCGGCTGCGTGCTGAGCACCTCCATCAACCGCTACTGCTATATCTCCATTCATCCGTACTTCGACGAAAGCAAGACGCTGCTGAAATACTCGGAAAACGAATTGGTTGGTGACCTGTCCGAGATCCGGCACCGCATCTTCAACTGCGTGCTGAACGAGAGGAAGCTCCATGGCGTGGAGATCGTCTCCACGGCGGATGTGCCCGGCGGCACGGGTCTCGGCTCATCCAGCACGTTCACGGTGGGCTTGATCAACACACTGAACTGCTACCAGGGCAAGTACATGTCCAAGGGCGAGATCGCGGAGCGAGCCTGCCGCGTCGAGATTGAAAAGCTGGGCAGTCCCATCGGCAAGCAGGATCAGTACGCGGCAGCCTACGGCGGTCTGAATTTCATCCGTTTCCACCGGGACGGCACGGTGTCCGTGGCTCCGGTCATGATGAAGCCGGAGACATACCGCCGTCTCCAGCAGAACCTGATGATGTTCTATACCGGCGATGTCCGGTCGGCCAATGCCATCCTGTCGGAGCAGAAGAAAAACATGAGTTCCTCGGACAAGACCACCAACCTGCGGCAGATGTGCGCACTGGCGGAGGATATGCGCACGGCACTGGAGCGGGACGACATCTCCGGCTTCGGAGACCTGCTGAACGAGGGCTGGAAGCTGAAGCGGACGCTGGCCAGCGGCATCTCCAACCCGGCCATTGACGAGGCCTATGAAACTGCCATGGCCAACGGCGCGCTGGGCGGCAAGCTGCTGGGCGCCGGCGGCGGGTTTCTGCTGTTCTACTGCGAGCCGGACAAGCAGGAACGTCTGCGCGTGGCTCTGCGCAAGAAGGAATTCCCCTTCTCCTTCGAGAAGGACGGCACCTCTGTGGCCTATATCGGCGACAAATACTGGGATTAAAGGAGAAAGAGCATGAAAGCACTGGTAGCCGGCGGCGCCGGATTCATCGGCAGCCACCTCATTGACGCCCTCCTGGCTGAGGGACACGACGTTGTCTGCGTAGACAACTATTTTATCGGCACAAAGGCCAACATCGCCCATCTGCAGAACAACCCACACTTCAAGCTGTATGAGCAGGATCTGGCGGACTTCGCTGCCGTCAACGATATCTTCCGCGCCGAGCAGGTGGACTATGTGTTCCATCTGGCCGCCAATTCCGACATCCAGGCCAGTGCCAACGACCCGGCCATCGAATACCACAACACCTACTCCACCACGTTCTCTCTACTGGAGGCCATGCGGCTCAACGGCGTGAAAAAGCTGTTCTTCGCGTCCACCTCCGCCGTTTACGGCGAGCAGATGGGCCGCGAGGTGTCGGAGGATGCCGTGGCGCTGCGCCCCATCTCCTACTACGGCGGCTGCAAGCTGGGCTCCGAGGCCGCCATCTCCGCCTACGCCTATATGAACGACCTGGAGGTGCTGGTGTTCCGGTTCCCCAACGTCATCGGCCCCCGGCTGACCCACGGTGTCATCTTCGACTTCGTCAAGCGGCTGAAGGCCAATCCCTCCCATCTGCGGATCCTGGGCGACGGTACCCAGACCAAACCGTATATCTATGTGCTGAATCTGGTGGACGCCATCATGCACTTCAAGGACGCAGGCAAGGGTGTGACGCTGTACAATGTGGGTGTGGAGACCCAGTCCTCCGTCAAGCGCATCGCGGAGATCGTCTGTGAGAAGATGGGACTGACCCGTCTCCCTTAATTAAAGATATTGTTGGGTAAAAAAGAAAGGTCAGTCGATTTTGCCGATGAAGCGGTAGTAGATTTCTACTTCCTGCTCACGGC
>MNSZ01000070.1:12022-43022 GCA_001916715.1 Firmicutes bacterium CAG:24053_14 | reverse complement strand
CCGCGATGGCAAAGGGCACATTGAGCATCTTTGCCAGAGACTGCGCAAACAGAGTTTTGCCGCTGCCGGTCGGGCCGATGAGAAGAATATTGCTCTTTTGAAGCTCAACGTCGTTATCGCCGGCATAGAGGATGCGTTTATAATGGTTATACACCGCGACCGACAGAACTACCTTTGCTCTGTCCTGCCCGACGATGTATTCATCCAGCCTTGCCTTTATCTCGGCAGGCTTCGGAAGATCCTCAAAGCGCAGGCGGTTTCCCTGACTGTCATGCACGGGAGCCTGCTCATCCTCGGCGATGATGCTCATGCAGAGATTGATGCACTCATCACAGATGTATGCGCCGTTGCCGGCAATGAGTCTGCCGGCCTGAGCCTGTGTTTTTCCGCAGAAAGAGCAGCGGATGCTCTTTCTGTCGTCTGTTCTTGCCATAGTTTTACCTCAAGAAATGATGTAATATGGGGGAACAGAAAGTTCCCCCATACAGAAATCGCTTATCGCTTGGTTATCACCTTATCGATAAGGCCGTATTCCAGGGCTTCCTGTGCAGACATGAAGTGATCGCGCTCGCAGTCTGCTTCAACAACGGCGATATCCTTACCGGTGTTTTCAGCGAGGATCCTGTTCAGATTTCTCTTGATTTTCAGGATCTGCTCGGCCTGTATCTGAATATCGGTACACTGACCCTTGCTGCCGCCGGACGGCTGATGGATCATGATTTCGGCATTGGGAAGCGCAAGGCGCTTGCCCTTTGCACCGCTCGAAAGCAGGAATGCGCCCATTGACGCAGCCATACCGATGCAAATGGTGGATACGTCCGGCTTTATATACTGCATGGTATCGTATATAGCCATGCCGGAGGTCACACTGCCGCCGGGGCTGTTGATATAAAACTGAATATCCTTATCGGGATCCTGCGCTTCAAGGTACAGAAGCTGTGCTACGATCAGACTTGCGGTCGTATCGTTAACCTCCTCGGACAGCATGATTATGCGGTCGTTGAGAAGTCTTGAAAAAATATCATACGAGCGCTCGCCGCGGCTTGTCTGCTCTACTACATAGGGTACTAAGCTCATTTTTTAACGTCTCCTTTCGTTGCTGCTTATCTCGGAGATCATATCCTTATGCTCGGATAATTATTCAGCCTCTTTCTCGGCAGGCTCCTCTGCGGGAGCTTCCTCGGTAGCGGACTCGATAACTATCTTGGTTGCTTTTTCTTTCTTGAACTCGTTTCTGATATACTCATCGCCGAAGTACTGGCGGATCTGCTCGGGGGTTGCGCCGACAGTCTCGGCAGCGCCCTTGATGTAGTCCTCAAGCTCTTCATCGGTGACTTCAATGTTCTCCGCATCAACGATTGCATTGAGAAGCAGCTCCTGCTTCACCTGGTACTCTGCCGCAGGACGGATGGTAGAATCGATGGCTTCCTCATCAAGGCCCATCATCTTCTTGATATCGTCGGTGCTCATCTTCGGGTCGGTAAGGCCGAAGTTTGCCGCATAGCTGCGGATAAGCTCATCGATCTTCTCCTGCATCATGCTCTCGGGGATCTCAACGGTCATGTTGTCGCATGCCTTGGTCATGATAGCGGTGCGGAACTTTGCGTCCATCTGCTCGTCCATGACGCGCTCCATGTCCTTACGGGTGTCGGCTCTGTATTCCTCAACGGTGTTAAACTCGGAAACATCCTGAACGAAATCATCGTCAAGCTCGGGAAGCTCGGTCATGGACAGGCCGTTGAGCTTTACCTTGAACACTACGTCCTTGCCTGCAAGCTCTGCAGTGTAATCCTCGGGGAAGGTGATGTTTATGTCCTTCTCGTCGCCGATATTCATGCCGACGATCTGCTCCTCAAAGCCGGGAACGAAGGTGTTCGAGCCGAGCTCAAGCTCATAGCCCTCTGCCTTGCCGCCGTCAAAGGGAACACCGTCGAGAGTGCCTTCAAAGTCGATATCTGCGGTATCGCCCATCTGAGCCTCACGCTCAAGGTCGATAACGCGGCCGTTGCGTTTGCGAACACCGTCGATCTGACCGTCAACATCTTCTTCGGTTATAATGTAGGTCTCTTTGACTGCGCTGAGGTTCTTATACTCGCCGAGGGTGACTTCGGGATAAAGCTCAACGTCAAAGGTCAGGGTGAGAACCTTATCATCGGAAAGATCCATGTTGGAAACCGCAGGCTTGCCGATGATCTTCAGGCCGCAGTTGTCGTAGCCGTGCTCATATGCCGGTGCAACGAGTTCATCGATAGCATCCTGATAGAAAACATCATGGCCGTACATGCCCTCAACAACGGCGCGGGGAGCCTTGCCCTTTCTGAAGCCGGGGATGGAAATGCCGCTCTTGTTCTTTTTAAACGCCTGATCAACAGCCGCGTCGAACTCCTTGGCATCGACCTCGACCTGGAAGCAGGCGGTCTTGGAGTCTTTCTTTTCTACGTTCTTGACTAACATTTATATATTCCTCCTAATATAATTCACATAGGCCAAAACATAATAACAGATATTTCAGCCAAAAGCAATTATTTTCTTTGAACGAAAAAAATCAAATAAGCTTTACTGGCTTAAATTTAACATGATCGGCTGAAACGAGCATGAAATCAGTGCCGGAAAGAGTGCCGTTGAACGCATACTGGCAGCCGGCACCGTGAATATGGCCGTAGCAGCAGCGCTTTACATTATATTTTTGCAGCAGCTCGAGTATCTCGGGGCATGTGTAGTTAATGTACTTCGGCGGATAATGCAGAAAAACATAGATCTCATCCGTTTTTGCCGCCTTGAGCGATGCCTCAAGCCGCATGATCTCGCGGTTCATTATTTTTTTATCATGCTCAACGCCCTTGCTTTCCTCATAGAACCAGCCGCGCGTTCCGCATATGGAAACTCCTCTGTACGCAAAGCTCGAGTTGTGCAGCACGTCAATGTTCTTTATGTCATTTTTCTCAAAAAAGCTGCGCGCCTTGGTTGCCGTTGTCCACCAATAATCGTGGTTTCCCTTTAAGATTATCTTTTTTCCCGGCAGAGCATCAATGAATTTGAAGTCCGGCAGAGCCTCCTCCATGGTCATTCCCCAGGTAATATCTCCGCATAAAACTGTGAGATCATCGTCATTGAGCTGCGAAAAGCCCTCGCTGAGCTTTTGCACATAGTTTTCCCACCGGCCGCCGAAAACGTCCATAGGTTTATTTGTTCCAAGCGACAGGTGAAGATCGCCGATCGTGTATAAAGACATGCCGCCTCCGTATAAAATTAAAATTGCTGTCAAGAATAATAATGTCTAATGACAATACTCTATGGAGGTAATAAAATGAACAATAAGAAAATGAGTTCCGGTCAGATCACCGGCGTTGGCTGTGATGTCAGCAACTGCAAGTACAACACCATAGACTGCAAGTGCTCAGCGTCGCAGATCAAGGTTCAGAACGATAAGGCCACTACCAAGTCCGAAACCTTCTGCTCGACATTCTGTCCGCGCGGCTGCTGCGACTGATACTACGGGGCCTGTGCCCCTACATATTATTTTAGAAAATCAGCAACTGTAGCTTTCATTTCCAGCTTGTCAACAACAAGCTCAAATCGCTTTTCGCGCCTATCAAGGCCTTCAAGCGGTTTGGGTATTGCGGTTTTCGTCACTTCCGAAAGCTTTTCGATAAGCTCTGTTCCGGGAGCGTCACTCTCCTGTCCCAGTGCCTGAAGAACACTGTTGCAGAACTTATACGGGCTTGCCGTTGACACTACAACCGCCGGCGTAACGCATCCGGTGTCCTTGCGGTAAGCTGCAAGCTTATTATAAGCAACAGCCGTATGCGTATCCATGAGGTAACCGTTTTCGGTGTATACCTTATTTATAGCAGACTTTGTTTCGTCATCGGAGCAATAACCGCCGACAAAGTGCTTGCCTATGACGGCCTTCACTGCATCGGAGACCTCATAACGCCCGGTGCCTGCGAGTTCGGCCATATAGCCTGCCACCTCAGTATCGCTGCCGCACACGGAATAGAGCAGGCGCTCAAGGTTGCTGGATATGAGAATATCCATCGACGGGGAAATCGTGGTATAGAATGTCCTGTTGCGATCGTACACACCGCGCGAGAAGAAATCAGCCAGAACGTTATTCTGGTTTGACGCGCATATGAGCTTTCCGACCGGCAGCCCCATATTTTTAGCGTACCAGCAGGCCAGAATATTGCCGAAATTGCCGGTGGGGACAACGAAATCAACTGCATCGCCGTAATTTACGCGGCCGGAATTGGCATAGTCGCAATAGGCCGAGAAATAGTAGACTATCTGCGGTAGGAGTCTGCCCCAGTTAATTGAGTTAGCCGATGAAAGGAACCAGCCCTTTGCGCTGAGCTGCTCGGCAAAAGCAGCATCGCCGAATATTTGCTTAACACCCGTCTGAGCATCGTCGAAATTGCCGCGCACGGCTGCAACACTGACGTTATCGCCGGTCTGCGTTACCATCTGGAGCTGCTGGACATCGGAAACGCCGTTATGCGGATAGAACACAAGGATTTTTGTGTTTTCAACATCCGCAAAGCCCTCAAGTGCCGCCTTGCCTGTGTCGCCGCTTGTTGCGACAAGGATGCAGACCTTGCGCCGCTCACCGCATTTTTTTAGCGAAGCCGTCAGCAAATGCGGAAGCATCTGAAGAGCCATATCCTTAAATGCGCAGGTGGGACCGTGCCACAGCTCGAGAACGGCTGTTTTTTCATCAAGAAAATGAACCGGCGCAGTATCGGCGCTGTCGAAGTTATCGCCGTATGCGCGCAAGATCATGGCTTTAAGCTCATCTTCCGTGAACTCATCAAGGAACGGCTTCATTATGCTCAGCGCTCTGCCGCGGTAGTCCTTCTTGCCGAGCGTTTTTATATCATCGAGCGAAAGCATCGGCAGGCTCTCGGGAACATACAGTCCTCCGTCAGGCGCAAGACCATGGGATATTGCCCATGATGCGCTTACCTTTTCGTTTGAATTTCTGGTGCTGAAATATTTCATGTCGGCTCTCCTTCCGATCAGAATGCGTTTTCAATGTGGTTTATGCTTACTTTTCTTGAATTTACGCCGTCGGGTGCGTAAACCTCAATTACATCAAAGCGAGGCTGAAGCTCGGTCTCGTGGCTTTGAAGCCAAAGCTGCGCGGCCATGATAACTCGCTGCTGCTTTGCATATGTCACAAATTCGCGAGCCTCGCCAAAGGCGTTGTTCTTTCTGAGCTTCACCTCAACAAAGACTATGTAACCGCGTTTTTGCGCAATTATGTCGATCTCACCCTGCCTGTACCGGCAGTTTGTATCTACTATCCTGTACCCATGCAGGCGAAGATAGTTTGCCGCCTTGCGCTCGCCGACGGGCCGTACTCGCGCAGTGCCGCATAATGCACTTTTGTACCGTAGCCTTTGTGCTTTTCAAAGTGATACTCCGGATATTTCTCCGCCATTTTTATCATATACCGATCACGAGTTACCTTTGCGAGGATCGATGCCGCCGCAATGTCGGCACATTTAGCGTCGCCCTTTACGATGCAGCGGCTTGGCATGCTTATTCCGGAATTGCGATTGCCGTCAATCAGCGCAAGCGAGGGCTTGACCGACAGCTTCTCTATCGCGCGATTCATAGCAAGCATCGCGGCGTTTAAGATGTTAAGCTCTTCAATTTCCTCAACGCTCGCAAATGCTATGCCGAAGCTAATAGCCTCCGAGCATATAACGTCAAAAAGCTTGTCTCTTTTCTGCTCGCTGAGCTTTTTTGAGTCGTTGAGGCCCTCTATCTCAAGGCCGCGCGGCAGTATGACAGCCGCTGCGCACACGGGGCCCGCAAGCGGTCCGCGCCCGGCCTCGTCAACGCCGCACAGGATCTCAACTCCGCTGTCGTATATCTCGTTTTCAAACGTCCAAAGCTCCGTCATCACGGCTTCTCCAGGCTTATTCTGCCGAGCTTTCCGTCGTGATACTCGCCCAACAGAGTGTTTGCCATTCGCTCAATATCATATTCGCCTTTTGATACCAAAAAGCCGCGCTTTTTTGCGGCCTCTTCAAGAAGCTCAAAGCCGTTCATCTCGGGATCCGGCTCGAATTTATACCTTGCGGTAAGCGCTTCGGGATACATGTCCCGAAGTCTGAGCATGAAGTTCGCCGCAAGTGTTTCTTTATCGAGAACATCGGCCTTTATTGCATTGGTGATGGCCAGCATCTCGCCGACCTCCTGCGAGTCAAACTTCGGCCAGAGTATGCCCGGAGTGTCCAGCAGGTCAAGACCCTTGTCGATATTGATCCACTGCTTGCCGCGCGTAACGCCGGGCTTATCACCGGCAATGGCAGCCTTGCGTTTTGCTACCTTATTTATAAATGTCGATTTTCCGACATTCGGTATGCCGAGGATCATGACTCGCATCGGACGGTTTACCTGCCCCTTTGCAGCATAATCAGCGATCTTATTCTTCAAGAGCTCGCGAAGAGCCGGAGCAAAGCCATTGACACCCTTTCCCGATTTTGCGTCGGTTTCGAGGATCTTTATCCCCTGAGCTTCGAAAAATACTCGCCACTGTGCAGTGATCTCAGGGTCGGCAAGATCGGTTCTGTTTAGGATGATGAGTCTCGGCTTTCCCGAAGCAAGCCTGTCGATATCCGGGTTGCGGCTTGAATTGGGTATGCGCGCATCAAGTATCTCGCACACGGCATCTACCTGCTTTATGCTGTCCTCGATCATGCGCTGTGCCTTTGTCATGTGGCCGGGGAACCACTGGATATTCATTTTTTCGTAGTTAATGCCGCTCATATCATTCACCGTCGGGTATGCCGATAGAGTCAAGCGGAAAAACGCGCAGAAGCACCTTGCCGACGATAAGTCGCTCATCGACCATGCCGATCTCGGCCTTGCGGCTGTCGGACGATGCATTGCGGTTATCGCCCATGACGAACACGCAGCCCTCGGGAACGGTCTGCGCTCCCTTAAAATCGAGCTGGTTTCTCGTCGGCTCGGCGATATACGGCTCGTCAAGCAGCTCGCCGTCAACATACACTCTGCCGCGGTCAAAGTCGATCTCGACCGTCTGCCCTTCGGTTGCGATAACGCGCTTTACAAGCGCCTCGGGCTTGTACTCATCCTTGCGGAAAATTACGATATCGCCCTGCTTGGGCTTATAAAAAACGTCGGAAACGACGAGCTTATCGCCGTTTGTGAGCGTGGGGTTCATCGAATCGCCGCTTACGTCAACTATTCTGAACAGGAACACAAACACAAGAATGCATATTATTAGCGCAAACACAAGGCTTTGCATCCAATCATATATCTCGCCTCTTGTGGTGGTTTCGGTCTTGGTAGCCTCCGGTTTTTTCGCTTTATCTTTAGTTTTTTTCATCTCAAACTACCTCTTGATGAGTTTATCAATATATTATACACGATAAGCACTCATTTAGGCAACAAAAAAAGCGGCTTGTGCCGCTTTTTTTGAACCGATAATTGGTCGGGCGCTTACAGGCGCTCCTTGACCTTTGCTCTCTTGCCGACGCGCTCGCGCAGGTAGTACAGCTTTGCTCTGCGGACTTTACCGCGGCGAACTGTCTCTACGGAGACGATGGAGGGAGAGTGTACGGGGAAGACCTTCTCGCAGCCTACACCGTAGGAGATGCGGCGGACGGTGATGGTCTCGTTGATGCCGCCATGCTTCTTGGCAATGATGGTGCCTTCAAAAGCCTGGTTGCGCTCACGGCTGCCTTCTTTTACGCGGACTGTGATACGGACGGTATCGCCGACGTTGAGCTCGGGCAGCTCGGGCTTCATGTACTGTTCGCTGAGAATTTTGATCAGATCCATAGTCTAATCCTTCCTTTACTTAAGACGTTCGTGCCGGAGGGCTCCCTTTTGGCCTCGGCAGAGGACCGTTTGATAGCCTGCGATGCACGCAAGCCATGATATGTTACCATAAGATACTTGAAAATGCAAGCATTTTTATCTGAATGGCTCCATGTTTTCGTCAAATATCTCAAGGCGCTTGAATTTCGCAAAATCGGGCGCGATATCGGGAGTAAGCTGGCGCAGAGCGTCAGTTATAAGCTCCGGATTGAGCGTGGGTTCCTGAGCGGATATGACCGCCTGCATCCGCACGTCGCTATCAAGCTGCTCAAAGCTAATCTCCTTTATTGCCGGGCGGATATTACTCTCACCCACTCCGCGCTTTGTTTTTTTAGTTATAACGATGCTGTCGGCAGAGTAAAACTCATTGAGCCTTTCGGCCATTGCTGCCGCGTCACGATCGTCATACTCGAAAATGCCAGAAACGCACAGCCATTTGATTTCCTTGACCTTGCGCTCCGGCTCATACACCTCGAGGACCTCTATGCCCTCGGGCATTTGAGTTGAAAGTCTGCTTTTTATCTCGCCGCAGGGCATATCCTCGAGCATTTTGAAATCCATGATCTCGCACACGCTCTCGCAGCCGACAGACAGCGGAAGCGCGATAGATATATTTGGATGGGGGTTAAAGCCCTCGGAGTATTTGAGCCTGCATTCGGCGCGCAGAAATGCGCGAGTTATCGTGCGCATGAGGTCGAGGTGCGAAATATAAACCGCGCGGCCGGTTTTGGAAAAACGCATTCTGTATTTATCCATCGCATTTTCCTCCCTTCAGGAGCTTTGCCGCTCCGCAGGCCGAGCACTGCTTGCGGCAGTGCTCGTGCCACAAATGTGCTCTGCGCACACCGACATCAACATTATCCCAGGGCATAATCTCATCCTTATCGCGCAGACGATGGGCATAGAAAGTCGGATCCACTCCGGCATCGTCAAAGGCCTTCATCCAGCGATCAAACGAGAAGTAGTCGCTCCACGCTTCAAGCCTGCCTCCGGCGCGCCATACGTTTTCAATAACGCTTCCCATGCGCCTGTCGCCGCGCGAAAGTGTGGCTTCGATATAGCTTGTCTGCGGATCGTGCCAGTTATAAACAACGTTTTTCGCCTTAATATTATCGCGCAGGAGGTGCACCTTTCGGATATATTCCTCCATCGTCACCTGCTGCTCCCACTGGAACGGGCTGTGCGGCTTCGGGACAAAGCAGGAGGTGGAAACCGTTATGCGCACTCCCCTGTTTTTATTCTTTGCGTACAGACGCCATGTGTGCAGCACCTGATTTGCAAGCTCCGCTATGCCGAGGATATCCTCATCCGTTTCGGTCGGAAGGCCAAGCATGAAATAGAGCTTGATCGTGTTCCAGCCGCCCTCGAACGCAAGGCGGCATGTGTGCAGCAGATCTTCCTCGGTGACGTTTTTGTTTATAGCGTCGCGCAGGCGCTGGCTTCCGGCCTCGGGCGCGAACGTCAGGCCGCTTTTGCGCGTTTTCTGTATGCGGTGCATAATGTCCATGGAGAAGTTGTCCGCTCGCAGCGACGGCAGCGAAAGGCCGATGCTGCGCGGCTCGCAGTAGCCGAGAAGCTCGTCGCACAGCTCCGACAGGCAGCGATAGTCGCTGGAGCTGAGCGAGAGCAGCGTTATATCCTGGCAGCCGGTGTTTTTAAGCAGTGCCTTTCCCTGCTCTGCCAAAAGCTCGGGCGATTTGGCTCTTATGGGTCTGTAAACATGTCCGGCCTGGCAGAAGCGGCAGCCGCGAACGCAGCCGCGGAACAGCTCGAGGTTCACTCTGTCGTGAACGACCTCGGTTGACGGCACTATCGGCGAGAGCGGAAAATGAACCGAATTCATATCCGCAATTATGCGCTTTGTTACCTTTTCGGGCGCGCCGGGATGCACATCAAAATGATTTATCGTACAGTCGTCATTATAAACGGGCTTATAAAACGACGGAACATATACGCCGCCGATCTGAGATGCTTTTTCCAGGAAAGCTTGCTTCGACCAGCCCTCGGCCTTTGCGGTGCGCAGGAGCGCGAGCAGCTCGTTATTCATCTCCTCGCCCTCGCCGAGCAGGAAGATGTCTATAAAATCGGCCATAGGCTCTGGATTTAGCGCCGCCGTTCCGCCTGCTATGACAAGCGGCAGCAGAGTTTTCCTGTCGGCGCTGTGGATCGGTATGCCGGCCATATCCATCATATCGAGCACAGTCGAATACGCCATCTCATAGCCTATCGAGAAAGCCAGCACATCATGCTCGGATATCGGGTCTCCGCTTTCAAGCGCGTAAAGCGGCACTCCGTTTTGCTTCATCTGCTCGTACATATCGCCCCACGGGGCATAGACGCGCTCGCACCAGACATACGGCAGCTCGTTCATCGTTGAATAAAGTATGCCCATGCCGAGGTTTGACATGCCTATCTCATATGTATCGGGAAAGCAGAACGCCAGCCGCAGCTCGACCTCGTCCTTGTTTTTTATTATCTGATTATACTCGCCGCCGGTGTATCTTGCAGGCTTCTGCACCTTCGGCAGTATTCGTTCAAGTCGTTTATCCATATTATCTCCATTATAAATTATCTGTATATCTGTTTGATTTTACATCATACGCGTGCTTTTTACAATAGTTTGGCGGCTCAAATTTGTGCAATCAAAAGACACACCGACGCCGCAAGAAATGCTGCGCCAGCTTGTGTATTGTGCGAGTATATGCCGATCAAAGCGAGTACAAGAGCTGTTATTATGCTCATGCATTGCATAATTCGTTCTGCTATTTTAGCTTCGGTAAAGCGCTGGATAATAATCAGCAACGCTCTTCCTCCGTCAAGAGGCAGCGCCGGAAGCATATTGTAAACCGTCAAGACAAGGCTTATACCAGCTGTATATAGAAGAAATCCATTCGTCGTTAAATTGCCAAGCATTGATGAAACAAGTGCAAGCGCAAGTCCTGCCGCAGGACCTGCGAGAAGTATTATGACTTCACATGCCGATGAATATGCTCCAAAGCCGGACATACACAGTCCGGAATAATCAAATCTAAGAGTTTTCACCTTGCCGCCGAAGATGCTTATGGCCGCCGCATGCCCCGCTTCGTGGACAGAAACGGCCGTTATTATCGCTGCAAGGTTCTTAAATCCACCGAAAAAATAAATAAGCGCAAGCACAAGTATTGCGCCAGGGCTTAGAGAAAAGCGGTTCATATATAAAATTCCGGGTTAAGGTAAACATCGTCTTTCTCAAGCTCAAAATGCAGGTGCGGACCCGTTGCGGCTCCGGTTGAACCAACGAGCGCTATCACATCACCTTTCTTTACCTCGCCGCAATTCATGCAGATTGCACTGCAATGCGCATACAGCGTTCGGTAGCCGTCCGGGTGGTCGATCATAACATACTTGCCGAACGAATCCGAGTCGCCCTGTGCCACTATCATTCCGTCGGCAAATGCTGTTATGGGTGTTCCCGTATCTGCGGCCAGGTCGGTGCCGTAATGGTATTTCACCTCGTTTTTTATTGGGTGCATGCGATATCCAAAGCCGGAAGAAGTCACACCGGCAACGGGGCTTGTGTACTCAAACGGAAGCTCAGGCCGCTCGTAGCTGACCGTTTCGGGCACGGTGTAGTCCGAATATGCCGATTGCGCTTCCATAAAAGCTGCGACCGCAGGATGCACCGTCGGTTCGGGTGTAGGTGCAGCTGTCGGCTCCGGCGTCGGAGTAGGTGCCGGAGTCGGAGCCTGGCTTGGTGTCGGTTCTGCCGAGTTCACTGCAGAAACAGGTTCAATCTGAACGTTTTTCTCAAATCGGTCAATGAATGTTTCAATAATATCTCCGTCTGCAAGACTCTTACCTAACTCTATGACGGCCTCAGTCTGCTCCTGTTCCATATTTATCGCCTTACTTATCCCGTCGGATACACGCTCGGCCAGAGCCGGAGACGTGAATCTGAGAGCAGTTAGTGCAATAAATATTGCGGCACATATGTAAAATTGCTTTATATTCATGCTTTTCACCTCGGATAAGCATATGCAGGCAAGTTATGATAAATTATTCTTGACAAGTCAAGCCTGACTTATTATAATATAAAAGCTGTTTCGGGGTGTAGCGCAGTTGGTAGCGCGCTTGGTTCGGGACCAAGAGGCCGGGAGTTCAAGTCTCCCCACTCCGACCATATTGAAAATTCCGCAGTCCTTTGAAGTGACTGCGGAATTTTTATATATTCAGGGGCTTGACTTTTGAATTTTTCTGTTGTAAACTGTATCTGTCAGTCAGGCTGACACATGCATAGGGAGGGACAGCATTTGCCGCACGAGGAGCTAAGAGAAAAAAACATCAGGCTCGTAATCGAGAACGCCCTTGATAGTTTTTTGGAAAACGGAATAGAAAAAACCAAGGTAGCCGACGTTGCGCGCCGCTCCGGACTCACGGAGCGCTCGGTTTTTCGGTATTTTGAAACCAAGGCCGACCTCGTTTTGGCTGCGTCGCTGCTGTATTGGAACAGGATACTTGCGCTTATCGACCGTATGTCGCATGAAAATTCCGACGGCGGCACGACCGGACTTGAGGACGCGGCAAACGTGCTCGTGTGCTACTCAATGCTGTATCACCTCGACCCCAAGGGTATGCGCTTCACGCTCGACGCAGAGCTGACCCTGCAGGCAGCAGGCAGGCTGCACGAGATAAAAAACCAGCCGCCCGAGCCGTTTGAGACCTCTAGAGGCCCCAACCGCAATTATCTTCGGGCGGATGTGCGGGAGATTTACTACAACTCCTACGACGCAATTCTGGGAATAATGCAGCGCCTTTCCATCGGCGGCAGCCCCAGCGCGAGAGAGCTTGATTACGACAGCAGAATGCTCCATCTCAGCGAAATGTTCGTTAAAGCGCTCAGCGGAAAATAACAAGCACATCCCGAGAAATCGGGATGTGTGTATGCCCACTTTTGTCAGTTTTGATGACACAAACGGGTAAATATAAAAATCACACAGGGAGAAGAGCCGCAATGAAAGAACTGAAGCATTTGATTTACTTTGAGAGCCTGCTGGAGGACACGAACAACGAGCTTGTCCGCAAGGCAGAGTCGGAGGGGGACTTGGCGCTCGGTTACACCTGCTTTCACGCGCCGGAGGTGCTCATGAACTTGGGCAATTGCTTCTCCGTCCGGCTTCGTGCACCGCACACCAATTCCATGGAGCTTGCAACCTATTACATGGCCAACAACAGCTGCGAGTTCGCCCGTGCGCTTTTGGAGCGCGCGCTTGAGGGCAACTACGCATTTCTCCACGCCATGATAGGCGTTGACGTCTGCGAGGCGAATAACCGCGCCATCGAGAACATGGAGATTATGCACATGCAGGGCGAGGACAAGGACAAGTTCTTCTACTGCAATCTGGACATTCCCTATTCCGACGACGAGGACTGCGTCGAGCACGTCCGCGAGCAGATCTCCAGAAAGATTTTAAAGCCCCTGCGCGAAAACTACGGCATAGACACCTCGGACGACGCCATCCGCGCCGCCGTGAGCGAGCACAACGAGGTCTGCCGCATCCTCACCGAGATAGGCGAGCTGCGCAAGCTGGATATCCCGCCCATCACCGGCTATGAGTACGCCGTTTTGGTTTTGGTCAGCTACACCTGCCCCAAGAGACTCATCCTCCCCTACCTGCGCGAGACGCTTGAGGAGATAAAAAGCCGCAAGACCGACGCCGAGAAGGACTACCGCGTCCGCGTTGTCGTTGTCGGCTCGGAGATCGACGATCCCCAGCTCATTAAGCTCATCGAGGGCTGCGGCGCACTGGTGGTCGCCGACCGCTACTGCTACGGCTCCTTCCCCGGCAGACAGGAGATCATCCTCTCCGATACCGAGGACGCACTGACGCAGGTCTGCCGCTGGTATCTGCAAAACACGGAGTGCCCGCGTCAGAGCGCAATGCACCGCGTCAAGTACCGCAACGACCACGTCGCGCAGCTTATTAAGGACTTTAACGCCGACGGCGCAATTTACGAGCAGATGAAGTTCTGCACCTACTGGTCGTATGAGCGCGTAATCGCAAGTCAGGTCATGCCCCGCGACTACGGCATCCACATGCTCTCCATCGACCGCCCCTATATTTCCGGTCAGAGCGGACAGCTTCGCACGAGAGTGCAGGCATTCGTGGAGAGCCTTGAAATAAAAAAGCTTAGGACAGCTCAGAAGGAGGAAAACTGACATGGCATACAATCCCAAAACCGGCAAAGGCTTGGGCAGATATTACGATGCCGAGCACCGCGCCTTCCGCGCCCGCGAATGGAGAGGCTTTAAGGACACCTTTTACGATTTCTTCCGCTGGCTCTACCTTTACGGCTTTATGGCCGTAAAGCTTGGCTGCCACCCCATACTCATGGTCAAATCTATGCTGCGCTACCGCTGGATGGTCTCCTACCTCACCGCGGCGCACATGGTCGACCGCCACACCATGGGTCTGCGCGGCAAGGAACTGCATTATGCTCACAACCAGTTCTTCTCCGTCCTGCATAACTCCGTCATCGGCGTTCGTGACATCATCGTGCGCGACAAAAACCTGCGCCCGAACAGCAAGCGTGCGGCAAAGCTGCGCGAGAACACCGTCATGTTCGACGAGATGACCCCACACCTTATCATGATGGGCTTCCCCACCGTCAAGTGGATAGACATCGCCATGTTCGCCATCGGTCTGCCCTCCGAGGTCGACCAGAACGCAAGTATGTTCTACATAGACGCAATGGAGCACCTCGGTCTGCCGGCAGACGTCTGCCCCGAGCCCGCCTCCGAGTGCGGCTGCGCCGTGGTGGACGACTATCCCCGCGTCGGCAAGTGCTACTTCACCGGCACCATGCCCTGCGACGGTGCTATCTCTCAGACAAATATCCTCACCCGCCACTTCAAGGATCTGCCCTCGTTCCAGATAACTCCCCCGCAGAGAATAAATGAGCCCGAGGTACAGACCTACGCGATCAAGAACCTCAAAAAGGGCATCGAATTCCTTGAGCAGCAGTTCGGCGTAAAGTGGGACTGGGACGCATTTTGGAAAAATGCCGAGATGTACAACAAAAGCTCCCGCTGCATGATTGAAAAATGGGACGTCAACTGCACCGACTATCCCCAGGTCTGCGGCGCGGCACTTGCGCTCCAGCGCGAGTATGAGTTCCAAGCGGCCGCGTGCATGGACGAATTCATGCTCAAGACCGACCGCAAGGTCACCAAGATGATGCTCAAGGGCTATGAAAAGGACAAGGCCGCAAACGCACCCAAGCCCAAGTACCGCTGCCTCGTCTGGGCATGCCCCGCGCATTATTACACCAACTTCACCTATTGGACTCAGCACTGCTGGGGCGTCACCTGTGTAAACGACATGGAGGCAATGCTCAGCTACCTGCCCATCAGCACCGACAACAAGGATCAGGCGCTTGCCGACCTCGTTCGCTGCTATGAGAGAATGATGATGCGCTCCCACACTAACGGAGGTTATGTAAACCTGCTCGACGAGTGCTGGAAGATGTGCGAGAAGTTCAACGTCAACATCGTCATCATGTACGACCACGTTTCCTGCAAAAACGTCGGCGGCCTGCACGGTCTGTTCGAGGATCAGGCACGCGAGCGCGGCATCCACCTCATTTGGATACCCCACGACGTTATGGATCCGCGCACCGTATCTCGCCGCGAGATGCGCGAGGCATTCAATCAGTACATGACGACCGTCCTGCGCGAGGAGCCCCTCGACCCGACGCTGCTCGATTATGAAGACAATCTCAGCTGGTAATTTAGGAGGAAATAAAAATGGCTTGGTACTGGATAGTTTTAATAGTTCTGTTCACTCTGCTCTGTCTGCTGTTTCTGGCATACATGACCAACGCGGACATGAAGCTCATCGAAAAAATATACAATGCCCTTATTAAATACCACGACAGCAAGAACGTCGAGGAAAAGATCTGATTTAATTTTTAAAACAGCATAAAGCGCTATAACGAAAAGAGCAGACTTCGGTCTGCTCTTCAGCGTGTCAAAAAAGTCTTTGACTTTTTTGCACGCTTCAAAAACGCCACATTTTTTGTGAAAACAGGTTTTCACGAAAAATCTCGCTACGCTGATGGCTATTAATCCAATTTCGAGTGGGGCCTTTGCCCCCTCGAGCTCCCCTGCTGCTCTATTATCTTTCTTTTGCAGCATAGTTTTTCGACAGCCTGAAGAGCAGACTTCGGTCTGCTCTTTTTTGTTAGTTTTCCGACATAAAGCAAAGTTTTATGTTGCAATTCTCATCGAAAATGTTAAAATAATATCGGTTCGCACTATGCAGGCCTATCGCTAAGGTAAAAATACGGAGGAAACATGAAAGATTTAAAGCATCTGCTGTATTTTGAGAATCTCTTGCAAGAGGCTTAAAATGAACTGATCCTGCAGGCGCAGAGCGATGGGAATGTCTGCGTGGCTTATGTCTGCAAAAACACTCCCGAACCGCTGCTGAATCTGCCCGGAGCATTCTCGACCCGTCTGCGTGCGCCGCGTACGGGCGATGGAAATGGCAACCTACTACATGACGAGCTTCCTTTGCGAGTACAGCCGCGCCCTGCTTGAGCGCGCGATTGAGGGCGGCATCCGGTGTTGGGGTGTTGATGCCGATCTTTTTCTTTCGCAGTGCAACCAGCGGAGTTCCCTGGGGTACAGTGAAATACAGATTGACGCCGGAGAGCGTGTTCAGCTGATCCCGGATATATATTTGGAAATCATAGCTTGAGTTTGCATCCAAAGAGCAGAGTTCCAGATTGGAATAGGAAAAGCTGCTGCCGCTCTGCGTGACTGCATCGGTAATGGTAATGTAGTTTCCGTAGCCTGACGAGCTGGTCCGCTTAAGGTGCTGTTAAGGGAGGGTACCGCAATGTCTGATATGAAGAAAAAAATCATCATCGTATTGATTATAATCGCATTGATTTTACTGGCGATTGCTGTTATCTCCATTCTGGCACAGACACCGGCATTGATTTGAGCGATAGATATGGGATGAATCAGTGAAGTGCTGAAATGTTTTGGCTAGAACCGGATTTTCAATTTTGAAAGTATAAAGCGCAAGACTTTGTGGAGGTGACGTAATGGACTATTTAGAGACTGATGTTCTTGCTTTTTTTGATGCACACGCGTCCGCATTTCCGCTATATCAAGCATTCCATCGAAACTGATAAGTGAATTTCCGGAAGCAAAGATTCAAGTGAAAAAAAGCCAAATTTCTTTTTCCAATCGAAATCTATTCGCGTGAGTGTCTTTTCTTAGGGTGAGAAAAAAAGCAGACTTGCCAGACCCGTATATCGTGATCACGCTTGGGTTGTCCTATCCAATGGAATCCAGCCGTGTTGTAGGAAAAACGGAACCGTATCTGGGCAGATGGACAACACATATTGTGATAGGCAGTGTCGAGGAGACAGTCCGATATAATCAATTCGACAAATCGGAAGCTGAGGAGGCATTTATGAACAGAAAAATATGGCTAATTCTATGTACAATAGCAATATTCGTAGTTGCAATTCTCTTTTATACCAATTATCAAAAGGAACATACATTTACACTTGCAAACAATGGGGGCATAATCAAATCAGAACAAATACAGCCACTATTCGGAACCGTAAAAGTAAGTGGCGATTGTGATACGGATGTGGTCTTTACTGATATTGAAACGGGTGAAAAATATGTGGTAGGGTATATTACATCTGGCGTATCAGAAAAAATCAAACTGGAGAAAGGTAAATGGTACACTGTAGCTGGAGGAGGAAATCTTGTAATAGGCCCAGTAAATGTTCGTATTGAATAAAAAGCGATAACTTCCAGTTTATAGAACAGATAAGCATGTTTTCATTATTATCAACTGTTTACACAGAATCAGCCCATTGGATAGGATGGGCTGATTTTTGTTGGCGAATATAACAAGGCCGTCGATCAGATGATCGGCGGTCTTGTCATTTGGGTGTTATTGGTATTGGCTTCAGCTTATAAAGCGTCCGGGGGCGCTCAGCCTTTTATCGACATAAACCTGCTTATCAACCTTATAATCACTCTGATATTTATCGCAGGTTCCGGGGAGGTCGCGCTCGGCAACACCAGCCCGGGCAGCATAATGGCAGCTGTGACCTACGCCTCTTCCCTTCTCAACGGCATAATGGGCCTGACTATGATATCTCAGAACATTTCACGCGGTATGGCCTCTTGGCGTCGACTGTCCGAAATTCTCGGCAGCAAGCCGTGGATTGAAAACGGCAGCGTCAGCTCTTGGCGATAGCGAGAGCCTTTGTTGAGGATTCGGAAATACTCATACTCGACGAGGCCACGTCGAACGTAGACACGCGCACCGAAAAAGCAATTCAGGACGCAATGCGGCGCATCATGCGCAGCCGTACAAGTCTTGTTATCGAGCACAGACTTTCGACTATACGCGATTCCGACCTCATAATCGTCATGGATCACGGAAAGATCGTTGAAAGTGGAAACCACATGTCGCTGCTAAAGCAAAAGGGCAAATACTACGAGCTGTATATGACGCAGTACGCAGGCTTTGCAACGTAACTCGGTATATAAAACAAAAAACCTTTGTCTTTTGACAAAGGTTTTTTATTGGAGCGGGCAACGAGACTCGAACTCGCTACCTCCACCTTGGCAAGGTGGCGCTCTACCGGATGAGCTATGCCCGCACACGGAACGAGATAAATAATACCACATTTTTCGGATTTGTCAAGTAAAATTTATCTCGTTCGACGAATTTTATTGATTATCGGTGATATCGCCGAAGCCCTTGCCGAAAACGTTCTTTGCATCGGTGATTATGAAGAACGCATTCTCGTCAATGCTCTTTATGATCTTGCGGATATCGGATATCTGAGTGCGCTTTACAACGCACAGGAGCACCTGCTTATTCTGATGCGAATACGCACCCTCGCCCTCGAGGATTGTCACGCCGCGATGCAGCCTGTCGGTTATATCGCTCACAAGCTGGTCGCTTTTTTCGCTTATGATATAGCAGACGTTGGAGTTATCAATGCCGTAGAGCACAAGATCGACGACCTTGGAGACCACAAACATCGTAATGATCGCATACATTGCGCCTTCGACCTTGTTGAAGATGATCGCAAACGCGATTATTATGACGGCGTCGGTCAGCAGAACAAGCGTTCCGAAGTTTATATACGGAAACTTCAGGCGCACAAATTTTGCGATTATATCGGTTCCGCCCGTCGTTGCGCCGGCATAGTAGATTATGCCGAGTCCGAGTCCCTTTACTGCGCCGCCGACGATGCAGGCAAGCAGCATGTCGTTCGTCGGACAGTATTTTATAAGCGCAAAAACGTCAACAAGCACCGACGACAGCAGCATTCCGACAAGAGACGCAATGATGAATTTAGTTCCGAAATGCCGCCACGCGATGATAAACAGAGGTATGTTCAAAATGATGGTCATAACGCCGACGGGCAGAGCGGTCAGATAGTTTATTATCATTGCGATACCGCTGACTCCGCCGACGATTATGGAGTTCGGATACAGGAAAAACTGAAATCCGGCCGCAAACAGCACGGAGCCGAGAATTATAAGTGCATACTGAGCAAAATACTCGCTTGTCTTTGTTGCTTTCATAATGTCCTCCTCAGTCGATAAGTGACATCTGAGTCTCTCCCCTGTCCTCATCCCTGAGCAATGCTCCGGCGGCAGGCAGGCTTCTGACTCTGTAACGCGAAACATTTTTGATAACGGTGTCCGTCAAGGGAGCAGCCGATATCAGCTTGTGATTTTTCTTCAGATTCATCACCGAAACGCCCTGCGTGGTTCGGCTCGTTTTAAGCTGCAGCAGCGTTGTGTTGAACACAAGCGCGCGTCCGTCGGACGAGAACACGGCAATGTCTATCTCCTCGCCTATCATATACACCGCCGCAAGCGGGCTTTTATCGCAATAGGCGTTTATGAGCTTTTTGCGGTTTGTTTTCGTCTCGTAGCTTGCAAGGTCAAGGCGCGCGACCTTGCCGTTTTCAAAGAACAGCAGCAGATTTTTGCGGTAATTGCCCGGGCAGATGACCTCGAGCACCTTCTCGCCCTCGTCCATGCTGAGCTTTGTCGGCAGATATGTGCCGAGAGCCGACGCCTTGGTGTCGTCAAAATCGGACAGGCGCGTTTTATACACCTGCTGCTTATCGGTGAATATAAGCATCTCCGTGCGATTTGTCGCCTCAAAGCTCATGTGAAGCGCATCGCCGTCTTTAAATTTCTGCTCGCTGTTCATGCGCAGCGACAAAGGCGTAATTTTTTTAAGGTATCCCTCATTTGAAATGAAAACCGTCGCGGGGTAATCCTCCACCGTTTCGCTCTCGACATATTCCTCGATCTCTGAAGCGTAAACGATACCGGTTTTACGCGGCGAGGGGTATTTCTTTATTATTGCCTTTAGCTCGGAGATGATTATATTTTTGATCTTTCTGCGGCTTTTAAGCGTCTCTTCAAGCTCGGCTATCGCCTGCTCAAGCTCTTCTATCTCCGATGTGCGCTTGAGGATATATTCTCTGTTTATATTGCGCAGCTTGATCTCGGCAACATACTCGGCCTGGATCTTGTCAATGCCGAAGCCCATCATAAGGTTCGGTATGACCTCGCTTTCAAGCTCGGTATTGCGAATGATCTCAATGGCTTTATCAATGTCCAGAAGGATCATTTCAAGACCCTTGAGAAGGTGCAGCTTGTCCTTTTTCTTTGTAAGGTCAAAATACACGCGGCGGCGGACACACTCGATCCTCCATGCCGTCCACTCGCCCAGGATCTCTTTTACGCCCATGACTCTTGGGTTTCCGGCAACAAGGATATTGAAGTTGCACGGGAAGCTGTCCATAAGCGGAGTGAGCTTAAACAGCTTCTGCATGAGCTTTTCCGGATCGGTGCCGCGCTTGAGATCAATGGCAAGCTTAAGACCGCTGAGGTCTGTTTCGTCGCGCATGTCGTTTATCTCTTTGATCTTGCCGGCCTTTATAAGCTCGGCGACCTTATCGACGATAGCCTCGGAGGTCGTGGTATACGGTATCTCGTATATCTCGATTATATTCTCCTTCGGAAGGTGACGCCATCTGGAGCGCACCTTGAAGCTTCCGCGGCCGGTGTTGTAGATAGTCTCCATCTCGGCGCGGTCGTACACTATCTCGCCGCCGGTCGAAAAATCGGGAGCCGGCATGGAGAGGAAAATATCGCACTCCGGATCCTGAAGATATTCTATCGTTGCGCGGCAGGTCTCTTCAAGGTTAAAGCCGCATATCTGGCTTGCCATGCCGACGGCTATGCCGGTGTTGCCCGACACGAGGACGTTCGGAAATGCCGTCGGCAAAAGCGCCGGCTCTTTCATGCTCCCGTCGTAGTTATCGTTAAACTCGACCGTGTCCTTATCAATATCACCAAAGATATCGGTGCATATCGGAGCAAGCTTTGCCTCTGTGTATCGCGATGCAGCAAACGACATATCGCGTGAATAGACCTTGCCGAAGTTGCCCTTGGAGTCAACAAAAGGCGTTAAAAGCGCATCATAGCCCTTGGAAAGGCGCACCATGGTTTCGTATATTGCCGCGTCGCCGTGGGGGTTGAGGCGCATTGTCTGGCCGACAATGTTGGCGCTCTTGGTTCTCGCACCGCTTAAAAGTCCCATCTTGTACATAGTATACAGCAGCTTTCTGTGCGAGGGCTTGAAGCCGTCTATCTCAGGAATTGCTCGGGATATGATGACGCTCATGGCATACGGCATGTAGTTTTGCTCAAGAGTTTCGGTTATCGGCTGCTCAAGCACCTCGGCGCGCAGGCCGATGACGTTGGGATTATTGAATTGTTTTCTTTCGGGTACCTGTTTTTTAGCCATAAATTGTCCTTTCAGCGCTTCTTTCCCTTGCTTTTTGCGCCGGTTATGAGGTTTCGTCTGCATCGTGGGCAGTTTACCGCCTTGAACAGGCCGAGGTATATTCGCTTGCCGCAGTTAGGGCACTTGCAGTAAAGCGAAATTACTATGAACGCCATGATGAAAAACAGAACAGATATCAGCGCCGATATTGCTCCGGCCTGGCTTCCGTTCGTAATTATTCCGGCAGTGCAGAAAACTATGCACATGGCAAGCAGAAGCTTAACAAGGTTGCGTGCTTTATCAAATTTCATATTGTCACCTCTCAGGAGATATCCGCCATATCAAGATACAGATATCCGTTTTCGGCAATGTGATTTTTTCTTCCGGCAAGATCGTCGCCCAGCAGCAGATCGAACATCTGTGACATGTGCTCGGCTTCCTCGGGCATGACCTTTATAAGGCGGCGCGTCTCTGGGTTCATGGTCGTCATCCACATCATGTCCGGATCGTTCTCGCCAAGACCCTTGCTGCGGTTTATCGTCGCCTTTGCTCCGCCAAGGCCGGAAACTATGTCCGTCTTTTCCTTATCGGAATAGGCAAAATAGGTTTTTCCCTTGCACTCGATCTCATACAGCGGCGACTCGGCTATGTACACATAGCCCTCGCGGATGAGAGTAGGAACAAGGCGATATATCATTGTAAGTATCAGCGTTCTGATCTGGAAGCCGTCAACATCGGCATCGGTGCAGATGATGACCTTGTTCCAGCGCAGATTGTTTATATCAAAGGCGTTTAAGTCCTTCTGTCCCTTTGCCTGGACCTCGACTCCGCAGCCGAGGACCTTGAGCAGATCCGTTATTACGTCGCTTTTAAATATGCGGACATAGTCGGCCTTAAGGCAGTTGAGGATCTTGCCGCGCACCGGCATGATGCCTTGAAAATCCGCATCTCGCGAAAGCTTACATGCGCCCAAAGCCGAATCGCCCTCGACGATGTATATTTCACGCTTTTCGGGATCGCGGCTGCGGCAGTCAACGAATTTCTGCACACGGTTTGCTATGTCGATGCTGCCGGAGAGCTTCTTCTTCATGCCCTGGCGGGTCTTCTCCGCCGCCTCGCGGCTGCGCTTATTGACGAGCACCTGCTCGGCGATCTTATCTGCCTCGGGCTTATTCTCAATGAAATAGACCTCGAGCTTTTCCTTGAAGAAATCCGTCATCGCTTCCTGAATGAAGCGGTTGGTTATCGCCTTTTTGGTCTGGTTTTCATACGAGGTCTGGGTCGAGAAGCAGTTTGTGACCAGCACAAGGCAGTCGGCAACATCCTGAAAGTTTATCTTGCTCTCGTTTTTCTGATATTTGCCGATCTTCTTTATGTAAGCGTCGATGGCATAAACAAAGGCGCTGCGAGCCGCCTTCTCGGGCGCTCCGCCGTATTCAAGCCACGATGAGTTGTGATAATATTCTATCGCCTTGACTTTATTTGAAAAGCAGAATGCCGCCGAGAGCTTGACCTTGTACTCGGGCTTGTCCGCCCTGTCTCTGCCGCGGCGCTCGGCGCTTATGAAATACGGCGAGGTGAGCGGCGATTCATGTGCTATCTCATGAACATAGTCGAGGATGCCGTTTTCGTAAACGTATTCGGTAACGTCAAATTTATTGCCGTTCTGATTGCGGAAGCGGAAGGTAACGCCGGCGTTTACGACCGCCTGACGGTGGAGAATATCCTTAAAAAACTCCTCGGGTATATCAATATCGGTAAACACCTCGAGGTCTGGGCGCCATTTGATCGTGGTGCCGGTTTTTTTGCGGTCTGCCGGAGTTATCGTCAGCTCCTGACCCTTTTTGCCGAGAACCTTGCCCTTTTTAAAATGCAGCTCGTATTTATTCCCGTCGCGCCAAACGGTAACGTCCATGTACTCGGACGAATACTGCGTTGCACACGAGCCGAGGCCGTTCAGACCGAGTGAGTACTCATAATTTTCGCCCTCGTTGTTTGCATACTTGCCGCCGGCATACAGCTCGCAGAAAACAAGCTCCCAGTTGAAGCGCTTTTCGTTTGCGTTCCAGTCCAGCGGACAGCCACGGCCGAAGTCCTCGACCTCTATGGATTTATCTGCATAGCGCGTGAGCGTTATGACCTTACCGTAGCCTTCGCGCGCTTCATCTATGGAGTTTGACAGGATCTCAAACACTGCATGCTGGCAGCCGTCAAGCCCGTCCGAGCCGAAGATTACGCCCGGGCGTTTTCTGACTCTGTCGGCTCCTTTGAGCTGCGATATACTTTCATTACCGTATTCTGCGGTGGACTTACTCATTTAAAATTCCTCTCAAATACAACATCTTGCGTAAAATTGCACACATTTTCAGATTATATAGTATATAACATAGCTCAAAAAAAATCAAGAAAAAGCAAAACGGAGGCAAATGATTTTACATCTGCCTCCGCCGTCGGATGAAATGCCTTTCGGCTTTTCCGGCTCGACGAAATTCAATGCGTTCTTATCGCCTGCGCAATAAGCTTCGGCATTTCATCCGACGTGTCTTTCAGACCTCTGTCCCGGATGTTTCGTCTGATCATATTATATGACGGGCATAGCTAAATAATCGCGGTAATTTTTGCCGTTTAAAAGACTTTGAAATTGAATATACTTATTATACGGAAGATAATTGCTCACGATAAGGAGACTTACAGAATGACAAAAAAGGAAGAAAAACGACTCAAAGCCGAATACTCGCGCCGCCTTGCCGAGGTCGCCGATATACGCATGCAGCTCAGGCGCGCATACGCCGCATTTGACAATACGACAGATTGTGATATGATGGATGCGTGCATTTATGAGATAAATGCGCTTAAATCACGATACAACAGCGCCGTTGTCAATGTAAAAAATCTTATGCTTTAGGAGGATATATGGACCCGTTACATACCATATTGACCGTTGTTATTGCCGTATTGCTTATATGGCTTGTTATAAAGATCTTCGCAACGCCTATTAAATGGGCGCTCAAGCTGCTGCTGAACGCGCTTCTGGGCTTTGTTATGCTGTTTATATTCAATTTCCTCGGCGGATTTATCGGGCTGTCGCTCAGCGTGGGCTGGATAAGCGCCATTGTTGCCGGCATTCTCGGCATTCCGGGAATAATTCTGCTGCTGCTTATTGAAAACTTCTTTATGTGAGGGCCTCGCCGTGAAAAAACTGCTTAAAAAGATATACCGATTTTTCTATCCGCCGACAACAAAGACCTTCTGGAAATACAGACGGCGCATCCTCTATCCTAAGGGGCTGCAAAAGTATTTCAAGTGGTGGTACTCCTTCAGGGCAACAAGAATACTTGAAAAGATGAACGCCAGCATTCCGATAACGGACAGAATAAGAACCTTCCAGACGCCGCACGGTCTTTCGGGCATATTCATTTCTGCCGGCGCGCGCGTCGGCAACGGATGCACGATATTTCAGCAGGTCACGATCGGTTCAAACACTATGCGCGGCAGCAAAAAGTGCGGCGCTCCAGTTATCGGCGAGCGCGTGTATATCGGAGCCGGCGCAAAGATCATCGGCGGCATAACGGTCGGCAACGACGTGCGCATCGGCGCTAACTGCATCGTAACAGAGGATATTCCGGCAAACAGCACGGTCGTTATGGACAAGCCGCGCATTATAACCTATGATACACCGCGCGACAACACCTTCGTTGAGTGGGACAAATACAAAGCATCACTGAAATAATCAAAACGGACTGCAATGCAGTCCGTTTTTGTTATTTAAGAAGCTTCAGCGCTTCTGATATCTCCTCAAGCTTCATACTGTGCGAGGCCTTTACAAGCACCGTGTCGCCCTTATTTATGAGCTGCGGCAGCTGTGATATGAGCTGAGCATTGTTATCAAAATGAAGCGCGGCTATGCCCTTGGCAGCGCGGCATGTGTTTTTTGACATTTCGCCGACACACAGGAGAAGCTCCACGCCCTTTTGAGCTGCATATCTGCCGATATCGGCATGGCGCTCGACACGCTCGGCGCCCATTTCGAGCATATCTCCGAGTATGCACACCTTGCGTCCGCTGCCCTCTGCCATCGAGTCGATGGCGCATTTGACGGAATCGGGATTTGCGTTGTAGCAATCGTCAATGATTGTGATATAACCAGTGTCGATCACGTTTGCGCGGCGTCCTACGGTCTTGTAAGCCGCTATTCCGCGTATGATCTCATCATCGGTCAGTCCGAATTTAATGCCGACCGCCGCACCCTCAAGAGCAGCATAGACCATATGGCGTCCGTAGGCCGGGATGCTGACGTGCATGCGTCTTTGGCCGGATATGATATCGCAGGTCTGCATGGCGGCGCTTACGGTTTTTATATTCTCTGCCCTTACATCGGCATTTTCGCCGAGGCCGTACAAGACTTTGTTCTGCCGGCAGGAGCAGGTACATAGCAGATCATCGTCGGCGTTTAAAAACACCGTGCCGTTATCGGGCATAAAGCCGAGCATCTCGGTCTTTGCCTTGAAAACGCCGGACCTGTCGCCAAGTCTGTCAAGGTGGGCGTTTCCTATGAGCGTGTACACCGCGTCAGTCGGCCTTACCATCTGCGCAAGGCGGCTCATCTCGCCGAAATCGGAGATGCCCATCTCGATCACCGCCGCTTCATGCTCGGGTTCGATGCGGAATATAGTCAGTGGAACGCCAAGCTCATTGTTGAAATTCTTATCCGTTTTGAGAACGTTAAAGCGCTGCGACAAAACCGACGAGATCATTTCCTTTGCCGTAGTCTTTCCGACAGAGCCGGTTATTCCGACAACAGGTATGCCGAGTGTATTCCTGTATCCCTCGGCGAGCCGCGCCATGGCCTTTGCGGTGCTGTCAACAACGATCAGGCAGCCCTGTGCATCGGGTATATCGCGCTCGACGATGCAGCATGCCGCGCCAAGCTCAAACGCTTTTGCGACATAATCGTGTCCGTCCACGCGCTCTCCGGGGATCGCGGCAAACGCAAAGTCCGGCTCGACAAGTCTGCTGTCGATCACAAGGCCGCGCAGCTCACGCTCAATGTCGCCCTTTCCGGACAGCTTGCCGCCAACAATGGCGGCCGCCTGCTTAACACTTATGCCCCTCATTAGTATTTCTCCATGGAAAGCTTGATTATCTTCTCGCAGACCTCGCCGAAGTCAAGGCCCTCCTCCCTGCCCATCTGAGGGATAAGGCTCGTCGGAGTCATGCCGGGCAGCGTGTTTGCCTCAAGGCAGTATATCTCGCCGCTTGCGTTATCCATAAGGAAGTCCGCGCGGCAATAGACATCAACCATAAGCGCGGCGCTCACGCGCTCTGCAAGGCGCTGGACTCTGTCGGTGTCCTTTTCGCTTATAGGCGCAGGGCATATCTCCTCGGTAAGGCCGGCCTGGTACTTGTTTTTATAGTCATACCAGCCGGTTTTGGGGATTATCTCGATAACAGGCATTGCCTTGCCGCCCATAACGCCGACGGTCAGCTCTCTGCCTTTTATAAAACGTTCTACGAGAACGTGATCTTCGTATTTAAACGCAAGCTCAAGCGCAGCTGCATACTCTTCTTCGTTTGCGACCATTGACGTTCCGACGCTCGAGCCGCCGCTGCAGGGCTTTACAACGCACGGAAAGCCAACGTTTTTAACCTCGCCGCCCTTTTCAAGAACTATGCCCTCGGGAACGGGGATGCCGCTGTTGCGCAGCATGATCTTGGTTATCTCCTTGTTCATGGCTATTGCGCTGCCGAGGTAGCCGCTGCCGGTGTATTTAATGCCGTGCATATCGAAGGTAGCCTGAACCTTGCCGTTTTCGCCGTCCTCGCCGTGCAGTGCAAGAAAGCTTATGTCGGCCGCTTTGCATATCTCAATGACGTTTTTTCCGATCCTGCTTCCGTCGCCCTCGGCAAGGATCTTTGCTATATCCGGAGTTTCCTCCTTGACGGAATATTTAACATCCTCCTGCTCACGCTCGAAAAGCTCGGCCGGATCGTCATAGCTTCCGCCGTAGCCGTAATACAGATCAACAAGCACGACCTTGTGTCCTCGCTCGCGCAGTGCGCGCGCAACGCATGTGCCGCTTGTTATTGAAACATCGCGTTCGTTTGACAGTCCGCCGCAGACAACAGCAATCTTCATCTTTCTTACCTCCAGCATCATTTACTCGCTGATTATACCACATGCGTTCGGCCTGTTCAAATATATATTGAAAAAACATGTCTATGTGTGATATAATTCATTTTTGTAATCTAAAGTAAGGTCGTTGTGTTTATGAATTATGTAGTGGTCGATTTAGAGTGGAATCAGGCAATGAGCTCAAAATCCTCCGTATTCAACAAGCTCCCGATAAAGCTCAGGGGCGAAATTATTGAGATCGGCGCAGTTAAGCTCACGCAGGACATGCAGCCTGCCGAGGAGTTTACTATTGACGTTAAACCCGTTTACTTTAAGCGCATGCATTATAAGGTGAAAAAGCTCACCGGATTTGATAAAGAGCGTCTCGCCCTCGGGCACAGCTTCCCCGACGCTTTCGAGCAGTTCAAGCAGTGGTGCGGCGAGGATGTGACTTTTCTCACCTGGGGCTGCGATGACCGCGGCATCATGGAGCAGAACATTATTATCCACGATCTCGACTGGGATTGGATAAACTCATGGATCAATCTTCAGCTTATCTATAACATGCAGACCGATGGCGACAAAAACCAGAAGTCGCTGGCGACGGCTATGGAGCATTTCGGCATCGAGCAGACGCGAGTTGCTCACGATGCTCTGGGTGATGCATACAACACGGCACTCGTCTGCTCAAAACTTGATATGGAGCTTGGACTTGCCCAGTATGACGAAGCATCGCGTATGCTCAGCACACGCGCAAGACGTGATAAGCCCGATGACAACGCGCCCGATGCGATCGAGCACATTGTTTTCCCCGGCTATGTTTCAAAGGCCGATGCCTTCGCCGATGAAAAGCTCACAGGCGTTCCGTGCCCTAAATGTCAGGGCGAGCTTACGGCTCAGCGCTGGATCAATCAGGGCGATCAGCGATACATGAATGTTCTTACCTGTCCGGAATGCGGCAGCTACCTTGTCCGCCTTAAGTTCCGCAAGCACGAGGACAACACATGGTCTGCAAACAGGCTCGTTTACGAAGCCGACGACAGTATGGTCGATTTTTATCGCAGCAAGGCTGCACTCTCGCGCCGCCGCGGCCGCGGACATTCAAAAAAGAAAAACCGTCCTGCTTCAAAGCAATAAATTTCAAATCCCGGACTTGGTCCGGGATTTCAGTCTGTCGAAAAAGTCCAGCAACGGCTGGGCTTTTTCGTATTTAGATGGTATAATAAATATGGGTGATGAAAGATGCTGGAACGCGGAAAAATGGATCGCGGAATCGTAGAAATCGTGGATACAGAAAGCTTGGTGCCGAAAGACCATCTGCTGAGAAAAATAGATGCGGCGGTAGATTTTAACCGGCTCTATGAAATGGTGGAACCATTGTACAGCGAAGATAACGGGCGGCCCAGTGTGGACCCTGTTGTGCTGTTCAAGATGGTGCTGATCCAGCATCTGTACGGCCTGCCGTCCTTGCGGAGGACAGCGGATGAGATTAGCGCAAATATCTGCTACCGTTGGTTTTTGGGCTATACACTCCAAGAGGAAACGCCGCATTTTTCCACGGTGAGTTATAATTTCCGACACCGCTTTACAGCAGAAACGGTGGACGAAGTCTTTGCCTGGATTTTAGAGGAAGTTGAGCAAGCAGGATATCTGTCTCCCAAAGCGGTATTCATTGACGGGACCCATATCAAAGCGAGTGCCAACACCAAAAAACAGATAAAGGCCGCGATCCCAGCGGCCTCGAAGCACTACGCGAGGGAACTGATGGAGGAAGTCAACGCAGACCGGGAAGCTCATGGGAAGAAGCCTTTTGAAGACGACGATGAGCCTCCAAAGTCACCGAAAAAATGCAGAGATAACACATCCAAGAAGAAACTGGCGAGGCGAAAGAAAGAGAAAACACACACGGTAACAAAGAGCATAACTGACCCGGACTGTGGCTTGTTCGTAAAGGGCAGCCATGAGCGGCAGTTTGCATATGAGGCCCCGACAGCGTTGCCTTTGACGAGGTGTACGACAAGGTAACGAAGACATTTCCCGAAACAGAGACCATTGTTGCCGATTCTGCCTACAAGACGCCCCATATTTGCAAGAAAGTATTTGATGACGGAAGAGTTTTATCCACAGCGTACAAGCGCCCGCAGACGATGAAGGGCGGACATGAGTGGTGGAAGTATGTCTATGATGAATTCTATGACTGTGTGATCTGCCCGGAATACCAGATCCTCAAATATGCCACCACAAACCGGGACGGCTACAGGGAATACAAAAGCGATGCACGGCTTTGTGCCAAGTGTCCGACAAGAGAGCGATGCACCCACTCCAAAGACTGCGTGAAAACCGTACAGCGGCATATCTGGAAACATTACGAAGAGCTGGCAGACGATGCCCGTTATACACCGAAGTACCAGAGCCTTTACCGGCGGCGTAAAGAGACGATTGAACGCATCTTTGCAGACGCCAAAGAAAAGCACGCTATGCGTTATACGCAGTACAGAGGCTTGGCCCAGGTAACGAACTGGGTGAAGCTTAAGTTTGCTGCCATGAATCTGAAAAAGCTGGCCACCCGGAAGTGGAAGGAGTGTTTTATCCCTTGGTTTTTCCAGTTCCCCCCGTTAAATGCACTAGAAACCCGGTTTCCGCAGCCGGGTTTCTCGACAGACTGAAATCCCGGACTTGGTCCGGGATTTTTCTTACTTTCTGATAACTATATCGTCTTTAGCTTTGTATATGCCGTCCTCGGGAACAACGCCTCGCACGCAGGAGGTGGGATACACGCTTGCTCTGCGGCCGAGCACCGTTCCGGGATTGAGTACGCTGTTGCAGCCGATCTCAACGCAGTCGCCGAGGATAGCACCAACCTTTTTGCGTCCGGTCTCAATAAGCTCGTCACCGTTTTTTATAACGACAAGCGTCTTGTCGCTTTTTACGTTCGAGGTTATCGAGCCTGCGCCCATATGTGCCTTATAGCCGAGTATTGAATCTCCGACATAGTTATAGTGCGGCGTCTGCACACTGTCAAAAAGAACAACGTTTTTAAGCTCGGTGGAGTTTCCTACGACGGCGTTTTTGCCGACTATCGCGCTGCCGCGGATAAAAGCACAGTGGCGCACCTGCGCACCATGGTCGATGATGCACGGCGAGCCGATATACGCCGACGGAAAAACCTCGGCGTCGCGCGCTATCCAGACGT
>MNSZ01000070.1:0-11950 GCA_001916715.1 Firmicutes bacterium CAG:24053_14 | reverse complement strand
TTATATCCGCGAGCACCTCCCACGGGTAGGTCTTGCCCTCGAAAAGCGGAGCGGCTATGGTTTTGCTCAGATCGAGCAGGTCATTTATCGTATACATATCATTTCACCTTGATAAGTCTGCCGCTGCGGCGCATGGCGTCGATTATATAGTCAACGCACTCCTCGCACTGCTCATGCGTTTTTGCCTCGGCCATAACGCGCAGAACAGGCTCGGTCCCACTCTTGCGCAGAAGGATGCGTCCGTCGTCACCGAGCTTTGCTTCCATATCGGCAACAGCCTTTTTGACCTCGGCGCATTCAAGAGTTTCGTCCTTATCGGTGACGACAACGTTTTTAAGAAGCTGAGGATACATGACAACCGGCGCCGCGAGCACGGACAGCGGCTGCTTGCTCTCGCACATGGCCTCCATGATCTTTATGGCGGTCAGAATACCGTCGCCGGAGTTTGCAAGGCGGCCGAAGATTATATGTCCCGACTGCTCGCCGCCGAGGATATATCCGTTTGCACGCATATTCTCCGCAACGTATTTATCGCCGACCGCGGTTTTTTCATATCCGATACCGAGTGCGTCAAGTGCTCTGTAAAGCCCCATATTGCTCATAACGGTCGTGACGATCTTCTTCTCTCCGAGTATTCCGCTGTCGCGCATATATTTGCCGCAGACATAAAGAATATGGTCGCCGGTTATGATGTTGCCCTTTTCGTCGACGGCAAGACAGCGGTCGGCATCACCGTCGAATGCAAAGCCGACGTCGAGCTTATTGGCGAGCACGAATTTCTGCATCTGCTCAATGTGCGTAGAGCCGCAGTTGACGTTAATATTGATACCGTCGGGATTATTGGAGATAACATAGGTATCCGCGCCCAGAGCGTCAAACACGCTTTTTGCCATCATCCAAGTCGAACCGTTTGCACAGTCGAGGCCGACCCTCTTGCCCTTGTACGAGCGCGTTGCAAGCGAGATGAGAAATCCTATGTAGCGATTGCGGCCTGCCGAGTAGTCAACGGTGCGGCCGATTTTCTCGCCGGTTGCATACGGAAGGCAGTCCTTCTCTCCGGCTGAGGCGCGGTCAATGTAAGCCTCAATCTCATTGAGCAGCTCATCGCCCATCTTTTCGCCCTTGCCGTTAATGAGCTTGATGCCGTTATCGTAATAGGGATTGTGGCTTGCCGAGATCATAATGCCGCAGTCAAAATCATCGGCGCGTGCAACGTAGGAAACGCTTGGCGTTGTTGTGACATGCAGAAGATATGCATCGGCGCCCGAGGCCGTGAGTCCTGCGCACAGGGCAGATTCGAGCATATAGCTCGAGCGGCGCGTATCCTTGCCGATGACGACCCTTGCCTTTTTATCCTTTCCGTAATACCAGCCGAGGTAACGGCCTATCTCAAACGCATGCATGACGGTCAGATCGACGTTTGCCTCTCCTCTGAATCCGTCTGTGCCAAAGTACTTACCCATATTCTGCTCCTTAGCTTATTTGATTTTTTCGGCTGCTGCATCATCCAGCAAAAGCGTCATATTCATATGCATCTGAAGCATTGCCGCAGGGACATATGTTGAGGTTTTGCCGTAAACCAACTGGTGGATTATCTCGGCCTTCTCGCTGCCGAACGCGACAAGGATGACGTTTTTAGACTCGCAGATTGTTTTCAGTCCCATCGTCACGGCATTATCGGGAACATTCTCAAGGCCGCCGAACAGCTCTGCATTCATCTGCTTTGTTTTATCCGTTAACAGCACGGTGTGCGTATATGAATCATAAGGCGTTGCAGGCTCGTTAAAACCGATGTGGCCGTTTGTGCCTATGCCGAGAACGGCAAGTTCAAGACCGCCGCACTTTTCTATCTCGGCGTCAAATTTATCCGCGTTTTCGGCGTTCGGCGTAAAAATCTGCGTTATGCCGGCCTTGGAATAAAGCTCCTCGTTAAGACGATAAGCGCAGGAGCGAGCGTCGCCTTCTTCGAGTCCTTCGTACTCGCACACGGTAAAGGCCTTGCATCCGGCAAGCTCTTTAACGTTCATTGCCGTCAGCGCATCATAAACCTTCTTTGTCGTTCTGCCGGCGGCAAAAGCCATGGCACAGCCGGGTTTTGCCTTTGCGTGCTCGGCGATCATGGACGCTGCCATGCTGCTGATCTTATCCTGAGAGTCAATAATGATCTTCATACTTAGCATCCTTTCCTGATAATTTACTCTCCGTTGGTGAAAATATCAATGGAGGCGATAGATTTGGCTATTATATTCATCCGCACCGTTATACTGTATTTTGCGATACTCATTTCAATGCGGGTCATGGGCAAGCGTCAGCTCGGAGAGCTTGAGATCTCCGAGTTCATCGTTGCGGCGCTGATCGCGGATCTTGCGGCAACACCGCTGCAGGATATCGGCATACCGCTTTTAAACGGGCTTTTGCCGATCCTTATAATGTTCTGCCTTGAGATAATAATCGCAGGTCTTAATATGAAAAGCATAAAGCTGCGCAAGCTGACCTACGGTAAGCCCGAGATAATTATCCGAAACGGCCGCATCGACCGCGACAGCATGCTGCGAAACCGTTTCACGGTAGACGAACTCATGCAGGAGCTGCGCGCACAGGGTCAAAATGACGCAAGCAAGATAGCTTACGGCGTTCTTGAAACAAACGGTCAGCTCAGTCTGATCCTCACAGGGTCGGAGCAGCCGGCCACAGCCTCAATGCTGGGCGCAGCGCCGGCGGAAACAGGCTATGCGCACATAATCATAAACGACGGCAGGATACTGGACAAAAATCTCGCGCTGCTCGGCAGGGACAGACGGTGGCTCGAAAATGAGCTTAAACGCCGAAAGATAAAAAGCGCCGACGAGGTTTATATCCTCACCCTGTCCGAAACGGGAAACGTTTTCTGCCAACGCAAGGAGGACTGACATGAAAAAAGAGCTTATTGCCGCCGTTTTGCTCGCGGTTATATTCGCAGGCGTTATGCTGAACATCCGTGCAAGCGAAAAGATCGTTTCATCGCTCATGAGCGAGGTTGACGCAGCCTACGCTCAGCTTAAAAGCGGAGACAGCAAAAGCGCTGCCGAAACGCTCGACAAGGCCATCGAGCACTGGCTGACGCTTGACGGATATACGCACATTTTCATCCGGCACAGCGAGATAAATTCAACGACCGAGGCGTTTTTCCAGTTTAGATCCGACATCGGTTCTGGAGATGCCGATGCCGCCGAGGGCTCATACGGGCTTTTATCCGAGACTCTGCGCTCCATTATGACAATGGAGCAGATAAGCCTCGGCAGCATATTTTAGCGTAAATTATTTATCGCTCAAAAGCTTTGTAAGTTCTTCCATGAAGGTGTTTATGTCCTTGAAGCTGCGGTAAACGGAAGCAAAGCGGACATATGCGACCTCATCAATGAGCTTTATGCGCTTCATGACCATTTCGCCGATATCGACGGTGCTGACCTCGCGCTCAAGCGCGCTCTGAAGCTCCTGCTCGATCTCGTCGGCTATGCTCTCAAGCTGCGAAAGGCTTACCGGACGCTTTTCGCAGGCGCGAACCATGCCGTTTATGAGCTTCACGCGGTCAAACTGCTGGCGCGAACCGTCGCGCTTTACAACGACAAGGGGCAGATGCTCGATAGTCTCGTAAGTAGTAAAACGCTTCTGGCAGGCCAGGCATTCTCTGCGGCGGCGTATGGTGGTTCCCTCTTCGGCCGGCCGCGAGTCGATGACCTTGCTCTCGAGAAATCCGCAAAACGGGCATTTCATATGTTTATCCTCCAAAAATCATATATACTCTGAATAATTATTATATCACACAGGAATGTATATTGCCAATGTTTTTAAAAGCTGCGTGCAAGGAAATCATCTTTGCTCATAAGCGCGTTTAGAACCGGCAGAAACGCCTGAGCGGTCATTCTTTGCGGAAGATTCATGGATGCAAGAAGTTCGGCGCGCTTTGCGGCGCTGTCCGGCTTTCCGGCAAGGCCGGCAGCGTACATATCGGCCATTGTGATCCCGCCTGTCGTCTTTCCGCTCTCCCCGTCGATCGTGGCGCCGCACCGGCGCAGCGCCTGCATGATAACATCTGCGCTCATGCCCTCAACCCCAAGCTTGCCTTCCTTTGACGCTTTGTTCTTTCGTTTTTCCTTGCCGAAAATTTCGGGCATGTAGGCATGTTTTACAAGACTCGGGTCAACGCAGCTTTTCACAAAATTGCGTATGACAAGCCCTGCTCCGTCGGGATCTGTCATGACGATCAGTCCTCGCTTTTCGGCAAGAGTTCGCAGAAGCTGCTGCTTTTCTTTATTGTTGAACACTCCAAAGCCGCTCGTTTCGATTATCACGGCATCGACGACCTGCGAGAGCGTGTTTTTATCGTATCTGCCCTCGACAACGATTACCTCGGACACCTTATGCATGCTCTTCACCTGCCGCAATACGCATGATGCATTCTTTAAGAAGCTCGGTCGGCTCGGTTCTGCTGCTTTTCATGGCATAGTCCGTTTCGGCGCACAGCTCCACCGCTCGCCTTATCTGCGCCGTGGAGAATCTTCTTGATGCCGCCAAGAGCCTGTTTGCTATAAAATCATAGCGCAGCGACAGCGCTTTCATAACATAATCCTTGTCAAGACCGTTATCAATGGCAACTCTGGCGGCATACATTTTGCGCATCTGCCCGCCGACGATGGCAAGTATCATTGTCGGCTCGTTATTCTTATCCGCAAGCAGCTCGCCGAGAAGCCGCATCGCCGCATTATTCTCGCCCTTAGCCAGCGCCTCGGTCATATCAAATACGACCGCCTCGGGAATGTGATGCGCGACGGCATCGACATCCGCCTCGGTGACTCTGTCGCCTTTAGTGTACGACGCTATCTTGTTTATCTCTGGAATAAGGCCGTTCATAAGCTCGCCGCTTACATTTATCAGCCGCTGCACGGCGTTTAGCTCAATGCCCTTTCCCTCGGCCGCAAATCGGCGGATGATCCACTTTATGAGAATGTCTCCGCCCTGCGCCGTTGCGCATATCTCCTTGCCGTATTTTTGTATAGCCTTGTATATCTTCAGTCGCTTATCAGGCTCAAAGCCGATGGGCGCCATGAATACGACAGTGCAATAATCGGGTATATCGGAAAGCACTGCGCTTATTTCATCGGATTCTTTGAGCTTGTTTATATCAACGCCGCGCACTTCAACAAGGCTGCGCTCGGACAGGAACGGCACACTGTCGATCGCTTCCTTCAGCGACAGGAGCGAGAAATCGCGCTCATCAAGCCGCCTGTAGCTGAAATCATCGGCTTCGCTTGTTATACAGAGCTTTTTTATCTCATCAAAAAATCTGTCGGCAAGGTAATCCTCGGGCCCCCAGATAAGATACAGCCCGGCAGGTCCTTCGACCTTTAAGGCATTTACGCTTGCGTTATAATTGAATTTTTCGTCCTTTTTTGATTTCTTAGCCATTTAATCACCTGACGCAACGTGCAACACTATTCTGCCAAGCTCATCGGTGCGCAGAACGTTCACGCCGTATTCGTTTAGTTTATCGAGCGTCTCCTTTGTCGGATGCCCGTATCTGTTATATCCGGTGGATATGACCGCCGTTTCCGGCCTGAGCGCCGACAAAAGCTCATCGCTCGTTGAGTATTTTGAGCCGTGATGCGGAACAATAAGAAGCTCGGTACCGGACAGGTCATGCGAAGAGACAAGCTCGCGCTCAACGATCTTTTCGACGTCGCCGGTGACGAGCATATCATAATCGCCTACGCTGACGGTTGACATAATTCCGCTCTCGTCCCTGCTGCCGCGCTCGGAGCTTTCGTAAACCGAGAGGCGTATCGCGCCGGCGGTAAACTCGGTGTCATGCGTTATGTAAACTACATTGGTTCCGTTATCCTCGCATGCCGCTATGATATCATCCAAAACGTTGTCGCCGTTTGTGTCCTCTGCGTTATCCGGCAGTATCACGGTGTTGACGTTCATGAGGTTTAGCAGCCGAACTACGCCTGTCGTGTGATCCGAGTGCAGGTGCGTGAGCATGAGGTAGTCGATATCATACCTTCCGCCTGCGCGCAGATATGATGACAGCATGCTGCCTGCGTTCTGAGTAACACCATAGCTTCCGCAGTCGATGACAACGACGCTCTCCCCTTCTGTTACGGCAATGCACTGTCCGTTTCCTACATTCATAACGCTAATTGTTCCCGTGTCCGAGCGCATATCGCGCCCCGTAAGAGTAAAAACGCCGCAGAGCATTGCTAGGCACAGAGCCGACGGAGCGAATACGTTGATCTTCTTTTTCCGCCGAAGGAGAAAATACGCAATAAACAGCGCATATGAGATCAAAAGCCACGCAGGTGCGTACTTATTTTCCATGTAAAGTGCGGTTATCGGCAGTTTCGCTGCATATTCTACCACAAATGCTATGTATCGCACAAGGCAGGATAATACAGCGGCAAGCCACGAAGCCGGGGCCGACAGCACAAGGCCGATGGCGCACACGGCAAAGCCTCCGACGAACAGAAAGGATATCGCCCAAAGGCAGAGAATATTCATCATTGGTGCAAGCAGAGTTATATAACCAAAATGCACGGCAAGCAGCGGAAACGTGAACACGGTCACGGCAAGCGAGCTTGACAGCGTTGCAATTATGTAGTTCCATACCGCTCCGAAAGCTCGCGGCGGACTGAACTTTTTGCTGAAATACGCGTATATCGGCTGCGAAAACAGAAACATTCCGGCAACAGCGCCGAACGACAGCTGAAGAGCAACACTTCCTGCCGAAAACGGATTTGTGATAAGAATAAGCGCAAGAGCAAACGATAAGGTAGTCGCTCTGTCGTTTATTCGTCCGAGCACGGGCGCGAGCATAAGAAGGCTTATCATTATCCCGGCTCTTATCGCCGACAGCGGCGAGCCAACCATGATGACAAACAGCCACACAAGGCAGATGCATATAAGCGACGATCTGCGGTTTTTGCCGAGTATGCTTTGCAGTACGCCGACAAGGAACGCAACATGCATGCCAGATACGGCGACCACATGCGCAAGGCCGGCAACATTCATTGAAGCATAGAGCTTATCGTTTCCGTAGTAATCGTCCTTATAGCCTGCAAGCAGCGCCTTCATAAACGGAGCAGTATCTTCGGGAAAAAGCTGTCCAATTTCATTGTGCAGCGCATTTCCGATGAGCTTTGGGAAATATACAAACGAGCCTGACCATCGGCCTGTTTTTTCGATTTTTTCGGATGTGTAGCCGCTGAGGTAAACGCCCTTTGATATGTTTGAATCGGTCTGTTCTCCAAATCTCTCGGTCACGCTGCGCAGCTTGAGCTTAACTTTTATCTCGTCGCCCGGCCGAAAGTCTGCTTCCTCATTTGAATAGTCGATAATAAGCGCGCTGACGTTGGGCAGCTCATCGCCTGTTATCTTCATGCTCAAGAGTACGCAGCGGTCGCGGATATCGGGAAAGTCGGTTATTCTGGCAGTCGTATCAACTTCCTTTCCGGCGAACACCTCGCATTTGGCAGCCGTAAGGTCATAATGCAGCCAATACTGCCCAAAGCCGAGCGCCATTGCCAAGGCCGCGATAATGAGCCTTGTACGCATTCTGCCGCGAAACAAAAAGGCGCTCAAAGCAAGCATAACAGGCAGTGCGAGCACGGCAATAACGCTCTCGCCAAAGAGCAGATAGTGTGACAAAAACACCGCCGTGCAATATCCAATTGAAGCCGTGCAGAGAATGCGGACTGACTTCATACCATCAAACCTCTGTATGCGCAAAAAAGCAGCAAGACGCTGCTTTTTTGCCGTATTAATCTGAAATTATGCCATTCCCTCGGGAAGCTTCTTTCCGCCCAGTAGGTGGAAGTGCAGATGCTTAACGGTCTGGCCGCCGTCCTCGCCGCAGTTATTTACGACGCGGTAGCCGTTTGTAAGGCACTCGCTTTTTGCGATTTTTGCAATGGCCTCAAAGCATTTTCCGACAAGCGCGGAGTTTTCGGCATTTATCTCATCTGCGCAGCAGATATGCTGCTTGGGCAGAACAAGAACATGCACCGGCGCCTGGGGATTTATATCACGGAAAGCGAAAACATTTTCATCCTCGTAAACCTTGGTTGACGGGATCTCTCCTGCTATGATTTTGCAAAACAGACAATCATTCATTAATATTACCTCCGATTAAAGTCCGAGTTTTTCGGCCACAAGATCATCGACTATCGCAAGCGCGTTATCCATCTTCAGTACCTCGGTGCCGCCGCCCATTGCGGAATCGGGCTTGCCGCCGCCCTTGCCGCCGGCAACAGCGCAGACGGCCTTGATGATATCGCCGGCCTTGATACCTGCCGCAACGGCATCCTTGCCGCAGCTTGCGGTGAAGGTGACCTTTGATTCTGTCGCAGTTGCGAGAACGGCTATGATCTTGGGATCCTTATCGCGCAGGAAATCGCCGATCTTTCTGAGATCATTTGCGTCAAGATCGGTGCGCGTTGCGGTCAGAACATTAAAATCGCCTATCTTCTTTGCGGCAAACAGGAACCTTTCAACGTCGGAAGCAAGGATCTTATCCTTCATCTTCTCAACCTTCTGGCGCAGATTCTTGACCTCGGTGACGAAGCCCTCGGCCTTGCTCAGAAGCTCGCCCGGCTTTGCCTTAAGGCTCTCGGCCGCGCGTGCAACGGTCATGTAAGAATGCTTTGCCATCTCGAGATACTTTCTGCCCGTTACCGCCTCGATGCGGCGCACGCCGCTTGCAACGGAATACTCGCTTGTTATATGGAACATGCCGACCTTGGCAGTGTTATCAAGATGCGTACCGCCGCACAGCTCGGTGCTGAAATCGCCCATTTTGACAACGCGGACAACATCGCCGTATTTTTCGCCGAACAGTGCGGTGGCGCCGCTGTTCTTTGCGTCCTCAAGGCTCATTTCGCTCACGGTGATATCGGCTCCGTCGAGCACCGCGTTATTAACGGCATCCTCGACTGCGGCGACCTCCTTCGGGGTCATGGCCTCAAAATGCGTGAAGTCAAATCTCAGGTAATCGGCATCGACAAGCGAGCCTGCCTGATGGACGTGATCACCCAGAATAGAGCGCAGAGCGGCATGCAGCAGATGCGTTGCCGAATGAGCGCGTGAGACAGCCTTGCGGCGCTCGGGATCGACGGAAGCAATGACCTCCTCGCCGACCGATATGGAGCCTGACTCGCAGACGCCATAGTGCAGATACTTATTGCCCTTATCCTTCTTGACACTGTTAACGACAAAGCGCGTGAGCTGGCCGTGCTCAACATCCTCGAGGCTGAAGCCGATCTCGCCCTTATCGGCAAGCTGGCCGCCCATTTCGGCGTAGAACGGGGTTTTATCCATGACGATGATACCCTCGCAGCCCTCGCTTATCTCGCCTGCAAGCTCATCACCGTTTACAATCGCAAGAACAGTCGCGGTGTCGGTGAGCTTATCATAGCCCGTAAACTGCGTCGGAGTTGCGTCAAGGCCAAAGTCAATGCCCTCCCAGCCGAGGTCGCCGAGAGCTTTTCTCGCCTCGCGGGCGCGGACGCGCTGCTCCTCCATGAGAGCCTTGAACTCGTCCATATTAAGCGTCATGCCCTCGTCAACGAGCATTTCTGCGGTCATATCCACGGGGAAGCCGTAGGTATCATAAAGCTTGAATGCGTCGGCGCCGGAGAACACGGTCTCGCCCTTAGCTTTGTGCTCCTCGAGCAGGCTGTTGTATATCTGCAAGCCGGAGTCGATGGTCTTTGCGAAACTGTCCTCCTCGCTTTTAACAACGCGGGTTATATACTGCTGCTTTTCGCGCAGCTCGGGATACTGGCACTCGTTTTCGTGAATAACGGTGTCGATGATCTTATAAAGGAACGGCTCGTTAACGCCCAGGAGCTTACCGTGACGCGCAGCTCTTCTGAGAAGTCTGCGCAGGACATAGCCGCGCCCCTCGTTTGACGGAAGAATGCCGTCGCATATCATAAATGTTGCACTGCGTATATGGTCGGTGATAACGCGCAGGGATACATCTCGCTTATTACTCTCGCCGTAGTGTGCGCCGGTTATCTCGGATACCTTGTGAGTGATGTTCATGACCGTATCGACGTCAAACAGCGAATTTACGCCCTGGCAGACTACCGCAAGGCGCTCAAGGCCCATGCCGGTGTCGATGTTTTTCTGTGAAAGCTCGGTGTAGTTGCCGTGGCCGTCGTTATCGAACTGCGAGAAAACGTTGTTCCAGACCTCGATATATCTGTCGCAGTCGCAGCCGACAGTGCAGTCGGGCTTACCGCAGCCGTATTCCGCGCCGCGGTCATAGTATATCTCCGAGCAGGGGCCGCAGGGACCTGCGCCGTGCTCCCAGAAGTTATCCTCCTTGCCGAAGCGGAATATTTTCTCTGCCGGAATGCCGATCTCGTCATGCCAGATGTTCCATGCCTCGTCATCGTCAACGTAGACCGAGGGATAGAGTCTGTTCGGATCAAGGCCGACCCACTGCTCGCTCGTGAGGAACTCCCAGCTCCATGCTATTGCTTCGTGCTTAAAATAATCTCCGAAGGAGAAGTTGCCGAGCATTTCAAAATAAGTGCCGTGACGCGCGGTATGGCCGACGTTTTCGATATCGCCGGTGCGTATACACTTCTGGCAGGTGCAGACACGCTTGCGCGGCGGTACCTGCTCGCCCTTGAACCACGGCTTCATCGGGGTCATGCCGGCGTTTATGAGCAGTATGGATTTATCATTCTGCGGAACCAGCGAGAAGCTGGGCAGGCGCAGATGATCCTTGCTCTCAAAAAAGCTCAGGAACATTTCTCTCAGTTCGTTTACACCGTATGCTTTCATATATCTTCTCCTTTTCTTATCTTTGTTTTATGCGTCTTAACACAGACAGTCGGCTGCACGGAAACGGCAGCTTCATTTTTATCGTCATCATCGCATGCGGCGTTGCCTCTATCGTATCTCCGTCGCCGTTTTCCATATACTTGACCGTAAACGGCGCAGGCTCATGATCGTTTGTCATAAGCTCGACCGTATCGCCAAGGCAGAATCGGTTTCTCTGCGTCAGCACGGCATTGCCGTCTGCATCGCATTCCTCGACAACGGCGCACACCTCTGCATCGGAGTAATAGCTTGTCTCCGAATAGTGCTGGCCGGGATCTCCGTAATAAAATCCGGTGCAGTACGGGCGGTGGCTGAGCTTATCGACCTCGTCACGCCATATCTGCGGCAGCGGCTTTTCGGCTTTTGCGCAGTCTATCGCGTGGCGATACGCATTCGTAACGGCGGCGGCATAGTAGGCCGATTTCATTCTGCCCTCTATCTTGAAGCTCGTAACTCCGGCATCTATAAGCTCGGGTATATGATCGATCATGCACATATCGCGCGAGTTCATGATATATGTGCCCTTATCCTCGGTAATGTCAAAATACTCACCCGGGCGTTTTTCCTCAACAAGGTGGTACTTCCAGCGGCAGGGCTGCGCGCATGCACCACGGTTTGCGTCGCGCCCGGTCAAATAATTTGACAGCAGGCAGCGCCCAGAAAACGACACGCACATAGCGCCGTGGACAAATGCTTCAATTTCAAGCTCCTTCGGCGTGTTTGCGCGAATTTCGTATATATCGCGCATCGGCGTTTCACGAGCAAGAACAACGCGGCTTGCGCCCATGTCGTAAAGCACGTTCGCCGTTGCGCTGTTTATAACTCCGAGCTGAGTGCTGACATGGCGCTGAACGTTTGGCGCGTATCTCTCGGCTTGCTTCATAACGCCGAGATCTGCAATTATAAAGGCGTCCACTCCGGCGCTCTGTGCCTGGCGAAGAAAATCCGGCAGAGCTTTAAGCTCGTCCTCACGCGGAAGCGTATTGCAGGTGAGGTGGACTGCCGCACCCTTTTCGTGCGCCTTTGCGCAGGCTGCGGCAAGCTCCGTCTCCGTATAGGGGCCGCTGACGGTGCCGGAAAG
>MNSZ01000043.1 GCA_001916715.1 Firmicutes bacterium CAG:24053_14 | reverse complement strand
GTCGGAAGCCCATGTCCTTGAGTGCGGTGATGCGCCCGACAATGGGAAGCTGGTTTTCTGCGTAATAGCGGTAGTCGGTAAAGCGGTCGACAAAGACGGGGCGCAGGAGCCCGATCTCGTCGTAATGCCGCAGCATGCGGACGCTGATTCTTGACAGCTTGGAAAAATCTCCGATTTTCAGCAAGGCGGTACCCTCCATGCAAAAGTTCTTGTTTCTTGAGCTCACAGGTATTCTAAAGCCTGACACAGTGTCAGTGTCAAGAGGCAATTTTGAATGTTTGAAACGAAAAGCAGCCCCGTCCATTGAACCGCACCCCGTCAAGAGGACAGTGAAAAAATATAAAGTTTTTCCGGTCAGCAGCCGAGCGCTGCTGGCCGCTTTTTATGCGGCGAGGCAACGCGCATGCTTTTCCATCGGCGTCAGCACCCCCAGATTACGCTGGACACGTCTTGTGTTGTAATAGCGAATATACTGTTGAATCATCTGAACAAGCTCGTGCTTGCTGGTGAACCGTCTGCCGTAATAGCGTTCCCGTTTCAGGATGCCCCAGAAGCCCTCCATCGGGCCGTTGTCAATGCAATGCGCCACGCGGGACATACTCTGCGTCATGCCCGCCTGCACAAGCTTGTGGTGGAAGGTACGGTTGGTGTACTGAAACCCTCTGTCGCTGTGGAACAAAGGATGCGCGTCCGGATTGGCCTGCACAGCCTTGTCGAAGGTTTTGAAAACCAATGGGTTATCGTTGTGTTCACTGAGCGCGTAGGACACGATGCGCCGGTCGCAGAGGTCTAAGATGGCGCTCAGATAGAGCTTGTGGATTTCGTTTCCCTCGTACCACTTGAATTCTGTCACATCGGTAAGCCACTTTTCGTTGGGCTTTGCGGCATAAAACTTCCTGTCCAGAAGATTTTCGGCAAGATATTGCGGATTTTTTGCGTGCCTGGTGCAGCCACGGTTGTTATATTTCACGGTAGAGTGTATATCTCTGACCCGGCAGATGTGGAGCACCCGCTTGTCGTTGACATGGATGCCGGGCGCAGGTCATCGTTGAGCCTTCGGTAACCCTTATCCGGACTTTCCTCGTGGATCTTCTCAAGCGTGTCCGCAAGGCGTTCGTTCTCTGCAGCCCGCTGACTCAATTTACCGGAAGCCCATTTGTGGTAAGCCGAGCGCGCTGCATGGAGCAGCTTACAGGCCAATTCAATGGGATAGCCCGTTTCCTCGTGTGCTTCCCGGATTGCTGCATAGGCGCGGCGCTGTCTCACTTCCGAAAGGCATCTCTCCTCACGCTCCATTTCTGCCAGATACAGCTTATGCTTGAGCTGTTCGATCTCGATCTGCGCCTTCTCCAGCTCGGTTCTGGGTACTTGGTCCTTCTTCCGCTTTCCGCGCCGATCCTCCAGACCGCTTTCTCCCATCTCCTCGAACCGCAGCGTCCATGTGCGTACCTGCTGGTAGCTCACCTTGTACTTCAAGGCCATCTCGCCGTAGTTTTTTCCACTGGCCAGACAGTCCTTAACGATCTGAATGCGCTCGGCCTGCGTGGTGCTTCGTCCCTGCTTCATGTAGCTTCCTCCTCCAGAAAACTTGACTGAGTTGAAATCTCCATGCGCATGATACACCTTTATCCAGCTTCGGAGTTGACTTGTTGACCGAATCTCGTATTTTTCGCAGACAGATTCCAAACTACCGTGGCCGGAGAGGTATTCCTGCACCGCTTTCCACTTTGTATCCTCCGGATATACCTTGTTCCTGCTGTTTGGCAGGAGTCCAGCCGCTCCGTTTCCCTTATACAGATGTACCCAGTGTCGGAAAGATGCCGCACTGTTGTTTGCGCGTTGGATGCTTTCTTTATATCCCCCCCGTCCGTCCAGATAATCTCTTACAATTTCTACCTTCTTCTCGTACGAAACCTTGTTTTTAGACATAAATTTCTCCCCCTATGGAAACAGTGTTTTATTTCACTGTCTCTCATAGAGGGAGCATATCAGATGACCGGGGGCCCGCTCGTTTTTTATTCCTCGCCGTCCCACCGGCACGCCGGAA
>MNSZ01000069.1:22450-24684 GCA_001916715.1 Firmicutes bacterium CAG:24053_14 | reverse complement strand
GGCACGTCCTTGGACTGCACGGCAGCCTCCAGACATTCGGTCATCTGCTTGCTGGTGTAGGGGCCGACACTTGTCGCGCGGCGGCGCGGGTCGTGGTCGGTCTTGTAGCCGATGTACTCGCCGTAGCGGTTGCGGGGGAACGGCACGCCCAGCTCGACCAGCTTCAAGAAGCACTGGGTCGAGAGCGCGGCCTCGCACAGGGCAATATCACCATCCACGCAGCGGCCCGCAAACAGTGTGTCGGCCATCTCGCGCACGCTGTCGGGGTCGCCCCCGGACAGGGTCAGCTTATAGTAGGTCTGCTTGTCGCTGCCGGTGTTGCGGCTGGGGCCGCCGACGCGGTTTTCTGTGACCAGCACAATATCCCGCTGGCCCAGCTGCCACAGGCGGTCGGCGGCGTTGAAGCCCGCTGCGCCGCTGCCCACGATGGCCGTGTTGCAGCGGACGACCTTGGCGGTGTAATTTCCGGCGCGGAAAATTTCGTTTTCCATCTCGTTGCTCCCTTACAGGCGCTGGATATGGAAGCCGCCATCCACATCAATGTAGTTGCCGGTGGTGTAGCGCAGACGGTCGCTGCACAGCAGGCTGACGGCCCCGGCCACATCCTCCGGCGTGCCCCAGCGGGCGATGGGGAAGGTGCCCTTTTCAATCAAGGCATCATACTTGCCCTGCACCGTGCTGGTCATATCGGTGGCGATAACGCCGGGGCGCACCTCGTTGACAAGGATGCCCTCAGCAGCCAGACGGTCGGCGTAGAGCGTTGTCAGCATCGAGATACCCGCCTTGGAGACACAGTATTCACCGCGGTTGGTGGAGGACACTACCGAGCTGCAGCTGGACACATTGACGATGACGCCCTTGCGGCCATCGACAGGTTCCTGCGAAATCATCTGCTTGGCCACCAGCTGCGTCAGGAACATATTGCCCTTGGTGTTGATGCCGACAACATAGTCAAAGCTCTCCTCGCTCATATCCAGCAGGTCAGCGCGGACTTTGGGAGCAACACCTGCATTATTAACCAGCACATCCACGCGGCCAAAGGCGGCCAGTGCGCCGTCCAGAATCTTCTTGCGGTCGTCGGCGCTGCCGATGTTGGCCTGCACATAGGCGCAGTCAATGCCCATCGCTTTCAGCTCATCCAGCGCATGCTGGTTTTTCTCCTGTGGGCCGGTGGCGACCATAACAATATTGTATCCATCCAGCCCCAGCTGCTTGGCAATGGCAAAGCCGATGCCGCGGCTGGACCCGGTGACGATGGCAGTTTTTTTCATAAATACACCCTCTCCATCAGCCGCGGAAGTTCGCAGGCTGGGTCTTTTTGATCTCCAAGAATTCCTTGTAGAACGGCATAAACGTCTTACTGTCGCGGATGACACAGCCCGTGGGCTTGTGAGCGCGGATCAAATCGCCGCACTTGCCGCAGGTCAGGCGGACCCGCTTAGGGTCGATGCGGCCATTTTTGACGATCTCGTTGGCAAAATCCGGGTCAGCAAAGGCCAACAGGCCCTGCTCGACCGCGCCTGCGCTGAACAGATCAGCATAGGCTCGCAGGTAAGTAGGTGCAGATGCCCAAACCGTCATTTCCGGCACGGCCTTTTTCACTGCGCCAATGCCGTGGATCATGCGGGACAGGCCAACAAACGGATGTTCGTCCGGTTCATACTTGCCAAAATCGAACGGGCGGGTCACATGGGTCGTGGCGTAGGGGTTGCCCATCGTCAGGTTCACCATATCCAGCCCCAGCTCGTCGTGCAGCTCATGCACAAGGCGGATCGGTTCAGTCAAATCGGGCGTCATGCCGCTCTCCGGACTGACACCGAAGCCCCACGGGTAGGCGTAGCCGTCGTAGATGCCGACGCGCCGGGGCGGTTGTAGGCGGATGCCAGCTCTGCCAGCAGGTAGCCGTGGCAGCTCTTGATGTCCACCGCGTCAAAGCCTGCTTCCTTGGCAAGGGCGGCTGCCTCGCCGAACTTTTCTTCCAGCCCTTTCAGGTAATCGTCCGTCACGATGCAGGAGTCATCCGCGGCGCGGTACTGCTCCAGAATCGGGTGGCGGTAGGCGATCATCGGGGCAGGCTTGTTGCCGGGGTTAGAGTAGCGGCCGCTGTGGTTGGCCTGCATGATCAAATACGGCGCATAACCGTTGGCCTTGAGGCCCGCCTCCTTGACGGCGGTGGTCATCTTCTTGAACTCGTCCAGCGTGTCGCGGGTCAGCAGCAGCTGCGTCTGGGAGGA
>MNSZ01000069.1:0-22374 GCA_001916715.1 Firmicutes bacterium CAG:24053_14 | reverse complement strand
CTCGGTGGGTGCGCCTTCGGGCGTCGAGTCCGCGCCCTCCATGGGCGCGATGCCCAGACGGTTCGGGAAGGTAATATTACGCACGGTCAGCGGCTGCGCCAGCGCGTGGGTGTCGGCTGCAAAGGGCAGGTCAACACCCAGCTCTGCGGCACGCTGCTTGACTTCTTCTAACGATTTATAGTGAAATTTTTCTTGTGGCATTGTGTTACCTCTTTTCTTCGGGGCACGACCATACAGCGCTCCAATCGGTAAAGCGGACGGCAGACGCCCCATGTACATACAGGCCCACCATAGCCCCTGTGAACCGCTTTCCACACTGTAAGCCCTCACTGGTCAGGTAGTGTGGTTCTGGGATGCTCCAGAGCGTGCGCCAGTCTGTTCCGTCCTGTATGGCAAAATGTCGTTGACCGCCCGTTGCTGTAACGCGCAGACGAACAGGAGATGTGCCAGCAGGCAGCGGGGCTGTTTGCCTTGAAACCGCCTCATATCCTGCATATTCTTCCAATACAAGGCCCTCCGGCCCAACGCCGAATTTCAAATAGCTGTGCTCATCGTAATAACAGGTCAGCCCTGCAGTACCTGCAGCGGGGATTTCCAGCGCTGTTTCCGCAGTGAACGCGCGTTCCTGCTGGCGGACGAGAAGCAGCCCCTGCATCTTCCTGTCGCACAGGTCAAGGCCGTTTCCACACAGTGTCAAGGCATCTTTTTCCACGGTAAAATTCGCGGTATCCAACGCACGCTGGGTAATCCATTCTTCGCCCTTCCATCTGGTTATGCCTACCGGGGTTAAAGTAGGAATCTCTTCAGAAAAAGGCATATTCAACACAGCTCGGGGGCGGCAGCCATAAGCGGCCACAGGCCAGCCATCAGGCGTCCAAGTCACTTCTGCAATCGAAGTTTCCCGTCCCATAGGGGCCGTGCCATCTGGATTGCGGCGCAGGCAGAGGAAGCATAGAAACCACCGTCCGTCAGCAGCCTGCAGCAGCTTGCCATGGCCGCAGTTCTGCAGATAGCCGCACGCGTCATCCTGGCGCAGAATCGGGTTATAGGGACAGTTTTCATAAGGGCCCCACACATTTTTGCTGCGTGCCGCCGAAATGCGATGTCCTGCACCCGTTCCCCCTTCGGCGGCCAGCAGATAGTAATATCCGTCATGCTTCATAAGCTGAGGTCCCTCGGTCTTTCTCTTAAGGTCACCACCCCAGATCAGGCGTGCGGGACCGCGCATGGCGCGGCAGTCGGGCGTCAGCTCCGCCATGCGGACGCTGCGGTTGAACAGCATATAATGCCGTCCATCGTCATCGTGGAGGATGGACGGGTCTATACCGTCCTCATGGATCCACGCAGGCTCACCGTAGGGACCCTCGGGTCGCTCGGCACTGACGACCATTTGACAGCGCGGCTCCGCGTCGTCCTCGTTGCCGCGGTAGGTAGCCGTAATAAAATAATGCTTGGACACTGCATCGTAGGATATATCAGGCGCCCAATAGCCGCGCCCGCCTTCGGACCGCGCCACTCTGGCCCAGTCCGGGTTTGTAATGGCGTAGCCGACAGTCGTCCAGTGTACTAAATCGCGGGACTTGGAAATCGGAATACACGGGAAAAAGCTGAACGACGAGTTGACCATGTAATAGTCCTCGCCCACGCGGATCCACGACGGATCCGGGTAAAAGCCGCGCCGTACAGGGTTGTGAATGATTCGCGCGGGATCAACGCCTGCCTTATTCGCAAGGTAGGCAGCGATTTCATCAAAGCCTCCTTGCAAAGCCAAGTCCAAGGGCGTGATACCCGAGAGGTTCGCCTCCAGCGGATCCAGTGCGAGAAAGTCTGTCAGGTAAGCCACTTTGGCAAGGCTGCCCGAACGCACGGCGCAGTGCAGCAGTGTATTACCGTCAGCATCGCGCTCACGGAAGTTCTGACCCTCATATTCAACCGTGTGCTGCAGGGTCTGCAGGTCGGCTTTCAGGGCTGTATCAAAAGGTGTCATTTTTGTATCTCCTTACAAAAATCGGCGCAGCTGTGCAGCCGTAGCTTGCACATGCTGCGCCATAGTCATTTTTGGATGAATTGCAGCAGCCGACCAGTGGTACACCGGGGCAGGTCGTTGATTCTGGGACATCCTGACAGCAATGCCTCTGTTACTTGTTTCCCCGCCGGATGCCCGCTTCCTCAAAGGCGGAACGGAGAATACCCTTCTTATCCACATAGAGTGCCTGTGTCGGGCAGACCTGGAAGCAGTAGCCGCAGCCGATGCACTTATCGGTCTTGTAGGCCTTGCGCTCCTTGATCTCGATGCCCTGATGCCAGCAGACATCCTCGCAGCGACCGCAGCCGATACACTTGGTTCGGTCAGCGTCGGCTGTCTGGTAGGCATCGGCCAGCTTATTTTGACGCTTTTTCGTAAAATCGGCATCCATCTGGAACAGCTTCAAGCTGTCGCCAACAAGAGAATCCATGTCGGCATAACCGTTCTCGTCCATCCAGCGGTTCAGATCGCTGATAAGCTTCTTACAGGCCATCGTGCCGCCGGCACAGGCCAGGGCGCCCAGCTGCACCATCTCAGAGCCTGCCATCAGGATACGCGCTGCGTTTTCGTAGTTGAAAACGCCGCCACCGCCGTAGAGAGGAATTTTCACACCTGCGGTGCGCGCCTCGGCGATGGAGTAGCACACCAACGGGGTGGCCTGCGTGCCGCCGTAGCCTGCACCGGGGCGGGCCTCGGTGCCGCGCCAGTCAAGATCCATGTAGTAGCCCTTCCAGCGGGCGGTGGGGCCTGCGGCGGCAGCGCCTGCGGCCTCGGCAATACGCATCGAGGTCAGCGCGTCGGTGGACTCGATGGCAAGTTTGGCCATGATTGGCATATTGGGTACTGTCTTTTTCATCAATTCGATGGAATGGCGGAGCAGCTGATGGTAAGCAAATGTACGGTCCTTCGCCACGGCAACGCCCGGGGTATTGAAATGCAATTCAATGGCATCCGCACCCGCGAGAGCGAGCTCCTCCGCCTGATGCGCCCAGTTTTTCTCCCAATCACCGCCCTTGACGATGTCGCTATAATGGCCGACAGACACCCACAGCTTGATGTCAGAGTCCATCTCCTTCTTGATTTTGTGAACTTCCTCACAATATTTTTCCAGCGTGTCGACACTGTCTGGGATTTGACGGCCCACAGCATGGCTGTGGATGGCCATCTCTCCGCCGAACATTGCCTTGGAGTCAGGGCCGATAAAGCTGCCGCCGCCCGAACCGTGGCCATAGTTGCGCAGCACAATGGCACCGGGCCGCATTTTAGCGCTCTTCAAAACATTCAGCGCGCCCTGCGTTGCGGGGCTCGATGCCACAACAAAGGGATTGATCATATCAAATTTCTTTACATATAAATCTGCCATTTTGCTTTTCTCCTCTTCAGTTCATCGCCGTTTCCTGCAAAAGCCGCTTCCATTGAGCGGCGTCTTCCAGAAACTGCTCCTCGGTGTTGTCCAACACAAATTCCAGCAGACCGTAGCGTTTTTCGTTGCGGTTGACATGCTGTAAGTACCGCCGCCATTCGGCAAGACCTTCCGCAAACGGGCGGCGCTTACCTTCCAGCCAGTAGTAGACATGCAGATTGAGCAGACGGTCGCGGGCTTCGAGCATATCCAGCCCCGCACACCGCTCGTCCATATTCAGCGCTACAGTGGGCTGCCACAGGCAGTAGAGATTCTCTGCGGCGGCTTCGTCCAAAAAGGACAGACCCGATTCATTCGTATCGGTGACGGTGTTTTTGTGCCATTCCAGGGCGACCTTGATGCCCTCCGATGCCGCCATATCACTGACGATCCTTGCCTCGACCGCCAACTCCCTGCGTGTGTCTGCATCCAGCTCTGCCGATGCTGTACCGCCGCCCCAGATGCGAATGAGCGGGGCACCCAGTGCCGCAGCGCTCTGCAGCGTGGGCAAAAAATCTTTAGCGGGATCGCTGTTCTGGCCCAAGCGATAGTAGGAACCGTAGGCCGCAATCTCGGCACCCTGCGCAAGGGTCCGCTCCCGCAGGTCACGGGCCAGCGCGGTATCCCCCGCCGGGATATGCCAGTTTTCCGACCATTCCACCGCATGAAGATCGGCTTTTTTCAGTGCCGCCAGCACAAAATCGGGGCTTTCTGTTTTGAATGTTGCCGATACCAGTCCCGGTATGATCATACCGCGCACCTCCCTTTACAGTGCCAGCACCTGCTGCCAGATTGCTTCCTCGACAGGAATACCGTTCTCCATGTTGTTGCTGCGGACCTCGGCCATGTGCGTGCCGGGGAAATGAACCGGGCGGCCCTCTTCCACGGGGGTAGAAGTCTCCATATCGCGCAATGTTGCCTCAACATTGGCAGCGATATTCTCCTTGTCAGGCAGGCTGTCCAAGTCGATGCAGATAAACACCTGACTCAGTTCGGTTTCCAGCGGCAGCTCACCGACCTGACGGGTCGTGCGTCCGCCTGCCAACGCGGCAGCGATAAGATCTAGCGCCAAGCTCAGACCGGAGCCTTTCCAATAGCCAATGGGGTAGCTCTCATGTGTTTCAAGGATCTCGGCAGCGTTCCTCGTGGGCTGCTGATTCTTGTTCAGACCGCCGTCCACAGGCAGCGGTCTGCCGCTGCGCTTATAGACCTCCAGCTTACCGTAGGAGAACATCGACATAGCCACATCCACCAACACGGGCGTATCCCCGTGGGGTATGGCCAGTGTAATGGGGTTGTTGCCAAGGCGTGCGTCACGCCCGCCCCACGGCGGCATATTGGGCACGGTGTTCGTCCAAAAAATACCGATGCAATTCTGCTCAACCGCCATCAGGCCGTAGTTGCCCGGGCGCATCCAGTGGTTGGTATTAGCCAGCGCCACACAGCCGATGGTGTTCTGCTTGGCCAACTCAATAGCACGCTTCGTGCAGGCGTAGGCGTTCAGGTTGCCGGGTCCGTGACAGCCGTCGTACCGTTCAAATGCACCAAAGCTCTCCTTCAGCACAGGCTCGGCGTGGATGTCCACAATACCATCATGAATGCTCTTGATGAATTTCGGAAAGCGGTTCAGACCGTGGGTGTATACACCGTCACGGCTTGCATCGGCGTAGAGCTTGGCGGAGATTTCCGCTTTCTCCTTGTCAAAGCCGTACTTCAGCAGAACCCGCACAAATTCGTTATACATTTTCTCATAAGGTACGCGCATGGTAATTTCTCCTTTTTACTGTGCAGATTAGCCCTTGATGGCGCCGATCATAACACCCTTGACAAAGTACTTCTGAACGAATGGATAAATGCAGAGGATAGGCAGTGTGGCAACCACAACAGTCGCGTACTGGATTGTCTCGCTCACGAGGTAATCCGCACCGGCGGTCATGTCGGCCGTGTCATTCTGGATGAGGATCTGGCGCAGGATCAGCTGCAGGGGGTACTGGGTCTTATCGCGCAGGAACAGCATGGCATTAAACCAGGAGTTCCAATGGCTGACCGCGTAGTACAGTGTGATGACAGCAACCGTAGGCTTTACCAACGGGGCCATGATACGCCACAGGATCGTCCACGCGTTGGCGCCGTCCAGCTTGGCGGATTCTTCCAGGGAGTCAGGCACACCCGCAAAGGCGGTGCGCATAATGATGAGGTTGTAGGTATCGACCAATGTAGGCAGGATCAGTGCCCAGCGGGAGCCGTAAAGTCCAACGCCCTTGACAACCAGGTACAGTGGGATCATACCGCCGCTGAAATACATCGTAAAGACAAGCAGTTTCATAATGGTGGGACCGGCCGCCACATGCTTGCGGGACAGGCAGTAGGCCGCAACCATCGAGAGAAGAACATTGAGAACCGTACCTACGATAACAATAAACAGAGTGTTTGCGTAGCCGGTCCAGAGGAAGGTATTCTTGAACACAGCCTGATACGATGCAAGAGAAAAGCCTTCCGGCCAGAGTAGAATGCCCTTATGCCCTACGAAGAGCGACGGGTTGCTGAAGGATGCCGCCACGATGTGGATCAGCGGGATCAGCACGCAGGCCAGCAACAAGCAGACGATCAGTATATCCACGATATCAAACAGCCGGCTTCCGAAGGATTCCTTGATCTTGGTGCCGCGCGGTGCGTTTTTGGTATTTGTATTCGCCATGATCGTATCCTCCTTACCACAGACCGCTGCCATTGACCTTCTGGCTGATCTTGTTTGTGATCATGACCAGTGCGAAGCTGACAAGGCAGTTGAACATACCGACCGCCGTACTGTAGCTGAACTGTGCATCGATCAGGCCTTTACGGTAAACATATGTATTGATGACATCGGCGGTGTTGTAAATTGCGGGGTTGTACAACAGCATAACGCGCTCATAACCGACATTGAAGATCTTACCCATCTTCAAAATCAGCATGATGACGATGGTAGGCGCAATGCCGGGGAGCGTGACATGCAGGCATTGCTGCCAACGGTTCGCGCCATCGACCTTGGCCGCATCATACAGTTCCTGATCTATGCCGGAAAGGGCCGACAGATAGATGATGGAGTTCCAGCCAAGCGTCTGCCAAAGCTCTGTCAGAATGTAGATCGGCAGAAAGTTAGACGGGTTATTTAGCAGCGCCTGCTCTTTGATGCCGAAAAAGTTGTGCAGCACCTCGGTAATGGCACCGGTGGAGCTCGTCAGCGTGATAACGATACCGCAGATAACAACTGTGGAGATAAAGTGCGGCACATACAGAAGCGTCTGCGCTGTCTTGGAGAATTTCTTGTTTTTCAGCTCGTTGATAAGCAGCGCCAGAATGACAGGCAGCGGGAAGGTCAGCAGATCCGCCACCGCAATGCGCACGGTGTTGATGAGCAGACGGCCGAAGTAATAGTCCGAGAAGAAAGACTTGAACCATTTGAGGCCGACAAACTTGCTGCCAAAAATGCCTCTGGCGGGCTTGTAGTCGATGAAAGAGATGTACAGACCGAACATCGGCCCGAATTTAAAGATGGCATAGTAGACCAGCACCGGAATAAGCATTGCATAGATCATGCCGTTGCGCTGCAGATCTTTTTTGATGCGGTAGCTCAGGGGCACATGCTCCGAGCTTAAGGTGATCGGCTTTTTTTCTTCGGCCGCCGCGGCTTTGCTCTTTGTGCTCATGCTTGATTCTCCTTTGTGTCAAGGCGGATGACCTCGTGATTTTTAGCGGAAGAATAAACCGCGTGGAGAAGCCTGGTACTGACGATAGCTTCCTCACCACTGACAGGGAACCGTTCCCCTGCCGCCAGCTTAGTGTAGTAATCCTCAATAAGGAACCCGTGACCGCTGCCCCAATAATCCTTGCCGAACACCGTACCGGAGGAGAAATCCTTCGTCTCTGTCTTGCCGTCCAGTTCAGTAGTGACAAGGTTGCCGACCATGCGGATACTGCCATTCTCGCAGACGATTTCTAACTCCACGGGGGCATTTTTCACATAGCAGTTCGTGCAGAAAAAGACGAGCCGCTCGCCGTTGGAGCCGGTCATAAAGACATCGCAGGTATCCTCTGTCTCAATGACGCCCTTGTGACGCTTGGTGGAGCAGCTTGCCTCCACAGTCTTGATCGGCACTGTGAGCCACTGCATCAGATCAAATGTGTGGATTGCCTGATTTTCCAGTGCGCTGCCGCCCTCCTTGTCCAAGGTACCGCGCCAATCAGATTCGGTATAGTATTCGGGGTTTCGGTTCCAGAACACAGCGCCCCGTGCCCCCAGAACCTTGCCCATCCTGCCCGAATCCATCAGGCTGCGCATATACCTGGACGAATCGTTGTAACGGTTCTGGAAGCAGATGCCAAGCGTCCTGCCCGTGCGGTCGCGGACTTCGATCATCTTTTCGGCATCGGCGGGATCCAGCGCCATTGGCTTTTCGCAAAGCACATGCTTACCATGCTCCATGGCTTCTATGGCAACCTGCGCGTGCAGATAGTGGGGCAGGCAGATGTGTACAGCATCGATTTCCGGGTTATCCAATACCCTGTGATACTCTGTCTCCGTGTGTGGGATGCCGTAGGTTTCTGCGGCGGCTGCGGCACGCTCTGGGCGAATATCACAGGCGACAACACACTCGGCGTTCTCGACATTTTTCAAGGCCTTGAAATGATTTTTGGAGATCATACCACAGCCGATAACTGCCGTTTTAAATGTTTTCATTGGTTGTTTCTTCCTTTTTGCTGTGCAGCTCCCTATATTGGGTAGGAGTTACACCCTCATATTGTTTGAAGATACGCAGGAAGCTGCGCAGACTGCCAAACCCGCAGGTGATGGCGATTGTCTCTAATTTTTCGTCCTGCAGCAGCTTTTCTTTCACATGCTCTAAGCGCACTTTGTGAATATACTGGGTCAGGTTCGTACCGTTCATCTCTTTGAAATAGCGGGAGACGAACGGAGCAGGACGGTCGAAATGCTCCGAGAGTGCATTTACATTCAGCGCAGCATCCGAATAGTTGGCTTCTATGTAGTCCCGCATCTCCAGATACAGGCGGCCTTTTTCATCCGCTGCCGCCTCCTGTTCGGAGGCACGTACTGCTTGGCAGACTGTGCCTGCCAACCGGCAAAGCGCCTGCTCCATCGCCTCGGTGCTGCCACGGCGGGCGGCCTCCATAACGCGATTTTGATTTTCGGCCAGCTCGGGATCATCGCTCCGCTGTTCGCCTGCACGCACGATGGTCGACATGATCTTACTCACCAGGAACTGCATGCCTGCAGGGCTCAAGTAGTTTTCCTGGTTTTGGCGCATCAACGCTTGAATCTGTGTACAGGCCTCGCCTTCATTGCCGCTGCGCACAGCCAGATGCAGCTTATTCTCCGTTTCAACCGGATAGCGTACTGTCGTGTCGCCGGGCTGTACCTTCAAGTCGCTGTAAAATATCGTACCGGTATCCTGCGTGCGTTGCTGATATTGATAGACACGGCATACCTCGCGGTAAGCTTTATATACCCCATCAAGACCAGTGTGCCCACTGCTTACGGCAATGTCATAGCGAAACTCAAAATGCTGGGTCAAAAAGCTGCGACAGTATTCATAGCTCCACAAAATGCTTTCAAGCATCTCTGGGTCGTCCTTCTCGGTCCAAATAAAGTAAAGCTGCATGCCGCCTTCACGGAAGCAAAGGTTCTCCAGACTGCGGCTCGTAAGATTTTCTCTGGTTACATTCTGGAGTATGAACCACTGCATCTCATATATTTTGTCAGGATCCTTCTCGTTCGCAAGATCCTGTTCCTGCAGGCGGTAGGCCAGAAGATAATACTGTTTTGCCCTGTGGATCGGGAAGCCGAGATTTTCCAGCTGGTCTGTATCGGCCTCGTTTGCCGCATCTGCGTTCGTTATCATCGCGTGAAACTGCTCACGCAGCATCACGGTGCGCTGCTGTTCAATGAGATCGGAGCTTTCGACATTATCCTGCACAAGCTTCTGTACGCGGCTGTCAATATAGGCGAAGGCATCGGTCAGATTTTCCTCCGGGTCAGCCGCATTGCCACGGTGCAGCACCTGCACGATGTTGCGCAACTTCAAATAACGCTTGGCTGCGCTGTTGGCAATAACCGCTACCGTCAACAGCAGGTAGATGATGACAACAACAGCCAAAAGCTTCTGTATATCAATGATTTTCGATGCAAAAGCCTGTTCCTTCAGAATGACTGCAACATCCCAGTTTTCGTAAGTGGAAGAAATGATTGAAATGTATTCTTCCTTGCTCGTTCTATGAGCCGCTTCGTCAAACTTACGGCTTCCGCTGCTTTTAATCAGCTCTGTGACAGCATTTTCCGTTGCCTCAGGGAGTTCATGGTTAGCAACCAGCACACCGTTGTTGCGGTCATTGATACACAGTGTATCGTTATTCAGCCAATCAGAGGCCTTGAACAGATCCTCCAAATCAACGATCATAACCGCCACTGCCTTATCAGGCTCTCGGCTTGTGATGTTCAGCGGACGCATCAGAACCAGATAGTTTTTGCTATCCTTGCCCTGTACAACAGGTTGAAATACCCGCGTTGTCACTAAGTTCTGCTTCAATATTTCCATCCAATCCTCATAGCTGATGTCATAAGCCTCCAGCACAAGGTCATAAAATCGACGGCTTTGCCCGTATTTCGTGTTGGATACTATCGCATCCGTGGACGGAAAATAGAGAAAGTATGCATCCCCTATACCGTAGTTGATGACATCTGTAGAGATTTTCCTCGTAAGCATGTAGTAATCATACCGTGGAATATCATCATAGTCATCCGTCTGACGTACGGCCTCAATGGCCGCTGTGCTACTCTCTTTTGCTGTGATGTTGCGTAGCAGCTTGACCTTCTGATCCAGCCAGACCCGCGTCATATCCAGCTGGATGCCGTTCGTGTATTCCAAATTGTCCCGCAGCACATCAAGATATCTGTACCCGGATGCCAAAAGCAGCGTCAGGGCAATAACAGAAATCAGCAGATAGGAAAGGCACCACTGCAAAAACATCTTTGTAGGGGCCCACTTTTTCTTTTCAGCCACGTTTGTATACTCCGTTTCTTCGGCTTAGCTTCTGCTGCGGGCAGCTGTTATTTTGTGACCGGTTCCTTGCAATGCTCCTGCAGTTTCTCAAGGAACAAATCTCCGTTCACAGGGATGTCGACCCATTCGCCGTTCAGCCAACTCGAAAGGTGAATAGCGTTGGAAATCTGCAAACCACGGATGCCCTCGGCGCCGGGGGCAATGGGCTTTGCACCTTTCAGGATGCAGTCACAGAAATTGTTGATAATACCCGGGTGGGAGGTGTAGGTGCCCTTGATGGGAATCTTGCACTCCCACACTTCCGGCTTGCCAAGACCACTCTTGTAGGTGGCATTGAATTCCGGTTCCGGAATACGCAGACGGTAGAAGGTAAGCTCGTTATTTTCAACTACAATTTTACCATTTGTCCCGTCAATTTCCAAACGATTTGTACCGGGGGCATCCCCTACTGTCGTAATGTAGCAGCCTGTCGCACCGTTTTCGTATTCGACAAGGGCATATAGGTCGTCCTCGACCTCGATATTGCGGTGCTTTCCGTAGTATACCTGTGATTTTACGCGCTTAGGAATGCCGCACATCCACTGCCATAAATCAAGATTGTGGGGATTCTGGTTCAGCAGCACGCCGCCGCCTTCGCCATCCCAAGTAGCACGCCAGCCGCCCTGATCATAGTAGCTCTGCGAGCGGTACCAATCCGTAACGATCCAAATAGCGCGGGTCATCTCACCCAAATCCCCGCTGTCGATGAGATCCTTGACCTTTTTGTACAGCGGGTTCGTGCGCTGATTGAAGTCCATACAGTAGACAAGCTCCGGGTGTTTGGCCGCAACAGCGTTCATTTCCTCGACCTGCTTGGTGTAGACGCCCGCGGGCTTTTCTACAATGACATGCAGGCCTGTCTCCATAGCCTCTATGGCCATCGAGGGGTGCAGGTAATGCGGCACTGCAATGATGACAGCCTCGCACGCGCCGGAATGAATCAGCTCGGATGCATCGGTAAATGTCTGAATGTCCTCACCGTTCGTCTTTTTTGCCAGTTCAAGACGGGCGGGGTCAATGTCGCAGACCGCTGTCAGATTGACCTGCGGACACTTTCCGTCCCGAATCGCGCGGCCATGCTGGCTGCCAATATGACCGTAGCCGATGATACCGAGTTTTACTTTATCAGCCATTGTTTTGCGCCTCCAACTGTTTTAAGTAAGCAAGGGCGGCCGCACCGTCCTGCTCGATGTTCTCTGTTTTGCCCTCGATACTCATGCGGCCGTTATAACCCGCCGTGTGCAGAGCAGCAAAAAGCTCGCCATAGTTTTCGCCATCGCCGGGCAGCGGATAACGCCGGCCATTGCCGGACGCAATATGGATATGCCCAAAGTCCTTGATGGTTGCGATGCTGTTGACGTCATCGTGGTTGGCGCAAATATGGAAGTAGTCGGCCAGCAATCCTACATTCTCGTTGGCCACATCCTTCTGCAGTAATGCACCCTCGGTCACGGTACAGACCATATTGGTTTCTTTTCGGCTCAGCGGCTCGATGACCACCCTGATGCCGTACCTTCCTGCGATTTCACCCGTTAGTCGGCAGGCTTTGACAAGGTTCTCGTAAGCGTCCAGATACTTGACCTCCGGCGGGCATGTACGGCACTTGCCACTGCCGAACACGACCACTTTACCATGCAGATCGGCAATCATTGCCATTGCCTTTTCCAGATAAATTTCCAACTCATCAAGGCTCGTTGTCTTACCATCAACAAAATTCATCGTTTTGGGGAACAGAATGTTGAAGCACTCAGCCTCGATTCCGCTCTCCTCCAGCGCTTTCTTGCCTGCAGCGTACGCCGCAGGGTCAAGGCCCATGGTCTTTGTCACCGAAAGCTCAATGTAGTCATAGCCCAATTTTTTTACAAGCCCGGCATTTTCGATGCCGGTACAGATACCGTATCTCATCTTGCAGGCTCCTTTCTCAATGCAGTTCTACCGCATTCTCTGTCAGTGTCAATACCTTGCCACCAGCCAGCGTGACCATGGCGGCATCACCATTGATGGCAGTTTCAGCCTTGGTTTTCTCCGGGGCCAGCACTGTAATAAAGTGGATCGGTGCTTTACCGCTATGCTTGGCGATCAGCTGCGGGATGGGCTTGCGCCATGCGTAACCGTAGCTGATCCACCCACCGATGGGATCCTCGCTGCCCTCAAGGATTTCAAAATCGAGTTTCTTGTCAGCCTGTACAGTCATCGTATACCCGCGTCCCTTTTGGGAGGTATAGTCAAACTTGCCGTTTTCTCCATCCAGATGGCCAAACGCAAAATTATAATACAGGCGGATGTCATGGTCTTCCCTGCAGATGCCAGTTACACGGTCCTCAATGACATAGATATCATCAGGCAGACGCACAACGCGGCGGCGGTGGAACATCGGGTCATCCATAAAGTCATAGCCGTTGTGGGAAATGTCAATAAGCTGATACTGCTCGTTTTCCTCAAAGGCGTGCAGATAGGTACGCACGCCGCGGGTGCGGGTAACACCGGGAACGGTACCCATCTCGTGATCATCCACATAGAGCGTGTTGTGAGCCTTGGCGGACAGGAAGTAGTGCCGCCAATCCTTCCAGCAGGAGCTGTTGTAGATGTAGCGGCCCGAGTCTGTCAGGATGTCCTCGCCCCTGGCGTGAATCTCCACATGACCCGTGTCGTTGTGGGAGTGCGAGCTGACCTCACCACGCTCGAGCTGGATGCCATGTACATGGAAGTAGCTATCCTCCGGACCCCAGCCTGTGCGCATAACATAGATACCCGCCGGGATGTACTTGTAGTTGCGCTGTGCAGGCGGTGTGCCCTCTTTGCCCGCGGTGGCCATAAAACGGAAGTCCTCGCGACCCGTTTCCTCGTACCAGGTACGGAAGTACGCACGCATCTCGTTCAAATCGTAGGGGTCGAATGTCAGGTTCATACCCTCGTACAGCGAGGTATCGCAGCGGCGGGTCGTCAGATCATCCCGATCCGCGTCGCCGATCATCGGCGTGGACAGGTCGGGCTTGACCAGACTCATAATAAACTGTGCGGATTTTTCCAGCGTTGGCTCCATGTAGGGCGGCACAGGGATGCCATTCAGCTTGCACAGACGGTAACACTGGAAGTAGACGCCCGCAGCCACCATGTGGTAGATGGGGGTGCGCTCCATGTGGATGCCGTCATTATCGAAGGAGTACTTTACTTCCTGCATGACCCGACGGTAGCCGGTCATGAACCAGTCGGATTTGATTTCCGGGAAGAGAATGCCGCATTCCAGCAGTGTACCGCTTTCCATCGTCAGCCAGTTGGACGACTTCTTGTGGTTGCTGTAATGGGTCATCAAGAAATCTGCATGGTCACACAGCAGCGTCAGGAATGTTACCCATCCCTCTCGATCCCACGCAGGCGAGGTGCGGAACGCCTCCATACAGGGCAGCCAGACCGTGTAGATGCGCATGGCCGTCTCGATGGTGCGCCAGGAGTGACCGGGGAATTTGTACTTGGCTGCAGCATCCTCTTCATTTTCCATGAAGGGGGTCACAGGCCATGCTTTGCCCCACTCGGTCATTTCATGCAGGAACTCTTTCGTGTACTTTTCATCCTTTGTCAACGCGTAGGCACGGGCCAACGGCTGCCAATAAATGTGGCGGTACAGCGACCATGTCCACTCGTTATCGTGGGAGGTATGCTCCGTCGGGTTGAAGAACCAGTCGATCTCGCCGTCAAACTTGTGGCCATAGATATAATGATCCAGCGTCTCCTGCGCATCCTCGAGGATGCCATCGACCTTACACTGCTCCATCTCCTTAGCGGTAAAGAGATACTTCGGCGTTGTGCGTGTGCGAAAATGCTCAATAACCGCATCCATTGCGCCGTCCGCATCCCCCTGTGCATAGCACATCTTTGCTTTTTTCAGCCCGGGCAGATCATAATTGATCCGTTCCAGCAGCTCTGTCATTCTGTTCATAATCTTGTCAGCACCCCGTAGTGTTTCCTTATGGAAATGGCATCCGAAAGAGCATTCCTCCGGATGCCATTTTTAACATATTATTGTCGCTTTATCGCATCGGAACTCAGTTTGCCATGTAGGTGTCGTATGCTTCCTGCATCATCTGGACTGCCTCTTCAATGCCGGCATCCTTCAGCTTCTGCTGGTAGGAATCCCACTCGCTCATCGGGGTGGTGCCGCAGATGAAGCTGGCTTCCATCTCATCGGCCAAAGTCTTAACCTGACTCATGATTTCGGAGTAGCGATCCTGATTTTCTTCAGAAACGGATGTCGGCGGGAACATATGCTCGCCCATGTCGGTCTTCATGGAAAGCTCCAGCGCTTTCTTCTGATTATCCTGTGCGTAATACTGGTCAATGTAGTCCTCGCTCTGGATACCGGCGCCGGAGGTGGAAGCACGGGTGTACGCAGCCAATGCCTGTGCAACGCTCATGCCATCGGGGTTATTCATAATAAGATCGGTGTAGACAGGCTTGCCGTCCTTCATCTCGTAGCTTTCGCCCTCGATACCGAAGTTGTAGCAGATCTGACCTTCTTCGCTGTACAGCCAGTCGAGCAGCCAAACGGCAGCCTTAACATTTTTGCACTGAGAGGAGATGGCGGCAGAAGCACCGGACTGGTCATAGATGTTGTTAGCCTGAATGTAATCTTCCTTGAAGTTGGGATCGGCTTCCATCATAGCCTTGGTATAGTTGCCGAGACCCTGACCGAACGGTGCGTAGCCCAAGATGCAGTTGCCGGAAACGAAGTCGGTCTGGGTGGATTTCTTATCCGCCTGCATCCAGTCGTTGTCCAGCAGACCTTCGGCATACCAGTCGGCCATCTTCTGGATGAAATCCTTGCGGCTGTCCTCAATGAGACCGTTCTTCACGACACCGTCATCTACATAGAAGCTGCCCCAGTTATCGTAAGCGGCAGACCAGACATCCTTGACCCACTCTTTACGGGTCGTGAACGGCTTGCTGTAGCCGGCGGCCTTGGCGGCGCGCAGGACTTCTTCCCACTCGTCAATCGTCTCAGGCACCTGATCAAAGCCCAGTTCCTTCAGCGCATCGGCTCGATACAGGAAACCGGAAGAAAATTCGGTCTTGTTGGGGGATTCCAGACCGCGCAGACAGGGGAAGCAGTAATAGTTACCACCGGAGGACTTGATCATCTTACCGATTTCAGGATGTTCCTGCATGACTTTGGACAGATTTGTAGCATCTGCCATATAGTCATCCAACGAAATAATGACGCCATCATTGATGGCTGCACCCGCACCGCCGGAATAAGTTGTCCATGTATACTCAATGATGTCGGGATACTCACCGGAGGCCAGCATAACGGCAAATTCTTCGGCCTCAGAGCCCTGCGTCGGGTGCTGGAATTCGATGGTGATGCCGGTCTGCTCCTCCACATACTTGGCCCATGGCGTATCGCCAAGGTTTGCGAAGTTGTCAGAGACATTGCCGTTCAATGTGGTGTACCAAGTCAGCGTAGTGCCCGCAAAGGGTTTGTCACTGTCCGTAGTCGCTTCCGCCTCAGTGGCTGCAGACGATGCAGTTTCTGTAGAGGTTGCTGCCGTAGAGGAGGCAGAACCGCCGCAGCCTGCCAGCGTAGCGCCGACCATAGTGGCCGACATGCCAAGCGCCAGTGCGCGCTTGAGGGTGCTTTGTTTTTTCATGGTGTTTCTCCTTCTTATTTATTCCCGGGTAATCCTTCTTGGGAAAGCATTTCCCGGTTTTTGTAACAAGTGATAAAAATGTCGTGCAGCCCTACAATGGTGTGGAATGTGTCATCATCTTCCCGGATATCCTCCACACCTTCGGCCGGAATGGAAACAATGGGCAGCTTTGCAATTTTTTCTACCGCCTCCAAATGAGGAATCGCGCACTGTACAGTGCAGACAGGATGCTTCCCTGTGCGCACGGCCTCAATCGCATCGTAGAATTTCTGCAGGCGCTCCCCCTTGGGGATGCGGCCATAGTCGATCTGCTCGCCAGTATCGCCGATGTAGACATATTCGGCTATTGGCCCACTGCCGAAATCTTTGCCGAAGTAAACCGTGCCCTTCTCAAAGCGGTATTCGGCTATAGGGCCCAGCTTCTTGTCTACAATGGCGTGGCCTGTGCCGTACCACAGCGGCACACCTGATACCGTATGCGCCAGTACTGTAATCGTGTCGAAATTGTCGACATTTGGGTTTCCTTTATAGGGTTCGGCCTGTACATCGGCCAACTCGGCCGCGCGCTCCAGACGCTCCCCCAGCAGGAAAGTCATCACTTGAAATTGGTGGGCGCAGGCGTTGTTGAACGGACTGTCGTTCACAGCACAGCCCTTTACATCAATGTGCCCCGCCCAGCTGTTGCGGGCGTAGTATTTATCACCCCGCCGCATCGCGTGCAGTGCTTTCATGTAGATGGGCTTGCCGAAGTGGTCGTCCAGAATGTCATGTTTCAGAGCCAGTACATCGCGGGAGTAGTTAAGCTGATACCCTACCGAAATGAACTTACCGGTCTCCTTTTCCAGCTGTTCCAGCTTGTGTGCGCCCTCTACCGAGGTGCAGACGGGCTTTTCGGTCAGCACATTCGATCCATGCGTCAGGCAGGTGACGATCTGCGAATAATGCAGATGAATGGGCGTTGAAACAACAGCCAGATCGGCGGTATGTTCTTTATAGAAGTCCTCAGGCGTTTGATAGATTGGAATGTTCTGTTCTTTAATAATGGGATACAAATCTGCGGCGTTGGGAACGACCTCACAGATGCCCTCGATTTTTATACCGGGAATGTCGCGTTCCGAAATTTCCTTGATGTAGTTACTGCCATATCCGCAGATTCCCAGCAGCAGAATCTTTACCACTGCCTGCTCCATTTTCTGCTCACTCCTCTTTGCCGTTCATCTTCTCCATTTGGGGGAAGTTTTTCACTGCACCCTCATCCTATCACCCTGATGTGACAATGTAAACAGACAGTTTCTATTCGATATGTCAATTCTTGCATTCCGTTTTATATGCGATATATCGTTCTTATTTTTATGTCGATTTTTGCTTCTGTTTATTTTTAGACACTCATGAATCATTTGTTCATGTTCCAGCCTTGATTTTTATGGCCGTAGTGGCGGGGTTAGAACTGCTTTCATCGCGCCGAGTATTTTTATCTTGCTTCATTTCTTCTTTATCCTATCGTTTTATATCCTTTGTCACCCAACCACTATTTTGTCATATCCAACGGTTCTTTCCTGCCGTCTGGTCTATTATGCTGCAAGTGTAATTATTTCCGCTTAACAAATGCTAAAAAATCTGTAGAATAATAGGTTGTTAGCCTTTTCTAACCCAGTTTTGATTTCATTTTGTTTTCATTACGCTCCGACAGGGCTGCCATAATCGTATCCACATCAGCTTGCAAAAGAAGTCATTTCATTCTTACGTATGTGATGAATGCTGCGCTTCGCGCTTGTTTGCAGGGGGATATTTTTTTGTCCGTTGGTTAGTTGACGCTAATTTGAAATTTGCGCCCTTGTACCGACGCAAACAAACCATGAGGGAATATCGAATGATAGACAAGGATCTTCTCCGCCTGCTCGGCGGCAACAAAAAGTATATCGGCTTCTGTGTAGGCTGGATGGTGCTGGGCCTGTTTGCGAATGTCGGCATCACTGCGTCTCTGTGCTAGTCCATTGCACTTGCTGTCCAGTATAACGGCGGCAGCGCGGGTGTTTTTCTGGTACCAGTAGTCTGCGCCTGTGCCGGATTGGCGGTTCGCTATGCCACCACCCGTATTGTCGGGGACTTGAAGGACACACTGGGTCTCAGCGTCAAAAAGAATCTGCGCGAGTGCGTCTACAATAAAATCGTTCGCCTTGGTGTGCGTTCTACCGATGACATGAGCATGGCGGGCCTGACTCAGATTGCCCTGGAGGGCGTGGAGCAGCTGGACCTGTACTATTCCAGCCACCTGCCGCAGTTCTTTTACGCCATGCTTGCACCGCTTTTGTTGTTTGCCATTACCGTAGGCATTTCGTGGCGCGTGGCTTTGGTGCTTTTGTGCTGTGTGCCGTTGATCCCGCTATCCATTGACAAAATTCTTCTTTAGGGCAACACCGCACAATTGAGCTTTCCCCATAACAGAAAAACGTCCAACCACAAAAGGTCAGACGCATTCCAAAATCTGCTTGCGAGGCAAAGCTCAATTAAGCCGCCAGACAGGGTCTGTCAGCTAAAATCAAGTTTGCCAAAGCAAACATAATATTCATTTTTGCGATTTGCTTTTGCAACCCTTGGTATCGCGTTTTTCGAAAACGAAGCTGCAGCTTAACCACAGCAAAAACATGTTCAACTTTGGCGCGTACAGAGGATTTCTCATGCTCACGGCGTTTGATTTGTGCTTGGGAGCGTGCGGAGTTCTTCTTACTTTGGCTGGGACGGCGATTGATTTTGTAGTGGACCGACTTACCGGCCTTGTTCTTCTTCAGCGCTCCTGGTCGTTTCTCCGCTCCGAGATAGCTGCTGTCCCCATAGACTTATTCCTCATCTCCGGTAAGAAGTTCCGAGGTCACCGTAACATCATAGATTCTCAGCATCCGTTCCAAATCGTAGGGCTTATTGCCGCGCTCTCCTTTGTAGTAGTACGGCTTGATAATGCTTATCCATTTCTCCCACGGTACGATGCGCTCAATCTCGTCTAAAAATTCTCGTTTCTGTGTCAGAACCTGCGATAATTCGTTGCTCAGGGCGGACAGACTCAGTTATTTATTCATTTTTTAAAAGAATATCACAAATTCATTTTGCTCACAACGGTTTTGTCACAACGTTCTACCTTGTAGAATCACATTCTGATTTTTACTTGATTAAAAATCTACGCACATCCTCATCAAAACGTTTTGCTTGCGGGCATTTTGCAACAACGTCACTCCAGTTGTCACATACAACTGAAATTAGTTTCTTATACGTTCTTTTTGTTTTATTCGGGCGATTTTCAATTTTGATTCCATGATATTGAGGCGCTCGTGCGATAATACTAGTCCATGGATCAGACAAGACCTCATAGTCTTCATACTGATCAAATGCCGCTACAATCCATGTATCTGTTGCATCAAACGGAATCATATAGCTTACCGCCAGTTCGTCTTCTGGCAGTAACAATGTGTTTATGAATGTTCTCAGAAAATCTGCCCCTGCTTCTGGAGTATTTCCATGCTCTTCGCACGGTAAAACGACAGGACAATCACTCCGGTTGTTCGCAATTTTTTCGCAAGTAAGCGGGTGTGTGCTCTCTGATGCATCACAGAATTTTCTTTGACATTCACAATGGACTTCCTTTTCACATCTTTCAACGTCTCCATCCATATGAATAACCAAAAAGTCAAGGACTGGGGTCAAAGAGTTCATATAAGTGTTTAGGCTTCCCTGATTTGTTTCACACCATTTCCAGACCCCCTTCCATCCGTTTCCGAACCGTCCAGCCATGTCGGGCTCCGGTTGGATCATTTGATAGCTGTTTTCCTCATTGGTTATAGTATCAATAACCGCAGCAATCAATTCATAATCACGGGGACCTTCTGCAACAATTCCTATCGTTTTCATTACAGATTTGGTACGCCTCCCAGTCTTCCTTCCGTCCACAATCTCGACAGCGAGTATCCCGAATCCATGAGTTCCTTGGTGATTTGTATTCTCTGCAAAGTTGTATGACCAGATTTTCTGCTTTTGTTCACCGCGAACAATCTTATATCATCATCCATTAAATCAAGCCCATCCAAAACAAGTGGATTGTGCGTTGTCACAAAAACAGTCTTATTCTGTTCTAAAATTGTTTTGCAGAACAATCTTGTTGTCTCTCGCGCAAGTCTCGGATGCATTGCATGATCAAAACTATCAACTGCAAAGATACCAGGAGCATCAGGATGCAATGCTAAGCAGAGCAGAAAAAGTACATATAGTGCTCCTTCGCTTGCATCATAAGCGGTAAAACTAGTTTTTGAAGTTAAATAACGATCTTGGAATTCCAAAATTCTTCTTGATGTTGGTACAGCAGCATTTACACTGGATCTTTTAGGCGAAGCTACATCAAATCCACTTGCCCAGTCTATTAGTTCGAGAACATCGTCTAAAGGAAGGTCCTGTAAATAGCTTTCGCCGTCTTCATCTTTCCTTATAATTTCTTCAATCGCTTCCGCAAGCCTACCACCGCATAAGCCGATAGGGTTGACCTGATATGGATCCGGAAGCGTTCCCCGTAGTGCTTGAGTATTCGGTTGATAAATCGCGTAATTTTTAAACTTTTCTATCTCCGTTCTAACCTCGGCTAGTTCTTCATTTGGTTCAAGCATTAGCAAGCCAACATATGGATCATAAGTCGTCTTTGATGCTCCACTTCTCCCCCATACCGTTTCATTGTTTACTGTCAATTTTTCCGAATGATACCGCCACATATCTCGTCTAGCTGAGTCGGATTCATTTGGAACATTTAAATTAACCGCATACTGATAGTTCTTTTCATTTTGACTCCAAGATACGTCAAAATTTATAGTAGGCGCTTTTCTCTTCAAATCGGAAAATGCCGATTTATAAAGGCCTGGAACGCTTAGACGAATTCCCTTTCGCTGCATACTCGAATTATCTATACGATCAGTCATAGCAGCACAAAGTAATCCTATCGCTTCAAGAACAGTAGTCTTACCAGATCCGTTTGCACCAATGAATACATTTACACGCCCCGGTTCAAATGAAACATTCTCTAAGGTCTTAAAATTTCTAAAAACAAGCTTGTTAATGTTCATAATGCTCACTTCTTTCTCAAAATCAACCCGATATTATCCTTCTCATAGTTTTAATTAAGTATACCAGATTCATCAGATAATTGCAAACTTATTCTAGCGATGCATAGGTGCATAGTAAGTTAGCTGCTGTAATTCGTTCATTCATAGCCTTCCGCCTTTAATAATAGACTCTGCAAAGGTTTAGAATATCCTGCAACAGATCGTACCCCACCTTTTCCTTATATACTATCGGCTTCAGGAAGCCAACAATTCTGTAAAATTCTTTTACATTTCTGGCTCTAACGCCAAAAAATGAGTCCATCGCCCTCCGTACTTACTTCAAAAGTAAAATTTTTATTTTCTGTCCGTCCCATTCCCACACTCCGACGCTATCCATTGTAATTGAGAGGAGATATACTTCCTCTCACGACAACTGAATAGCGTCCTCTGCCGTACCGCTTTTGGGGAAGCAGCGCGATAATCCGAATTTGTCCGGGGAGCGTGCCAAGAAAGCGTGACAACATGCTGCAAGGCCGGCCCAAAGGCTGCCTTGCAGGGCACAGCGCCGTGAAGGGTTGCCTGTCTGGAATTTGCAGGGGGAGAAAAACGCAAAACCAATATAGCAGCAGATTATGCCGTGAAAGTACCTGCTTTCACGGCATTGCTGTGCCGCCATATTGGTTCCATTCGTACATTTTTGAAATCGTAACGATTGTAGTATACTGGTTTAGCGGACGAGGAAAACGCCCCGTCCCGACAGTCGAATCTTGGAGGTGCAATCTTATGCCACAATGCTTTGTGAGGCCCTTCTCATGACAGCCAGCTTGCGCGTAAAAAACGACAAATACTATGTTGTGCTCACGCATACGACAGATGGCAAGAAAAATCAGACCTGGGTCTCCACAGGTCTGTCAGTAACAGGAAACGAGGGCAAAGCCAGGCAGCTCATGCTTGATATGCTCGGCGAAAAGTCCGAGCAGGCCGCCCCTCACGATATTCTATTCAGTGACGCTGTGCGTCGCTGGCTGGACGATGTCCGGCATCGCGTGGACGAGGTCACCTATCAGGGCTACGAGGTTCAGGCCCGGGCGCACATCCTCCCCTACTTCGATGACCTGCAAATCCGGCT
>MNSZ01000046.1:254185-254844 GCA_001916715.1 Firmicutes bacterium CAG:24053_14 | reverse complement strand
ATCATCCTTGACCTTGAAGGGGTGATCCTTGAACGGATGCAGTTCAGATAGGGGAATTTCCTGAATTTTTTCCAGTTGCTCGTCTTGCCGACTTTCTTCTGTAGAAAACAGGTCATCTACTGAGGCCAGCTCTATTTTTTTCGCGCTGCTTTTCAAGTTTCAATACCTCCTTCGTCAGATTTTTGTAGCCCTCAGCCACTTTGCCATTAGGATCATGGGCATAAATGCTTTTTCCTTCAGCACTGATTTCTTTAGCCCTGACAGAATGAGGAATTTCTGATGTAAACACCTTGATCTTACTGCCATAGGTTTCGCGCAGAAGAGCGGAGATTTCTTTGGCAAAGTTGGTTCGGCTGTCTACCATCGTCAGCAGAATCCCATCAATTTGCAGCTTAGGATTGATTTGTCTGCGAACCTTATTGATAGTTTGCAAAAGTTGCTCCAAACCTTTAGCTGGAAGATACTCTGCCTGGACGGGGATTATAACCCTATTAGCGGCAGCCAGTGCATTGACCGTAAGCATACCCAGGGAGGGCTGGCAATCAATAAGGATATGGGAGTATTGCCCCTTCAGCGTGTCCAGATATTGTCGCAGAATGGTTTCTCGGCTCATAGCGTTTACCAGAGATACCTCCATACCAGATAGCTGGATGTCCGCA
>MNSZ01000046.1:253829-254121 GCA_001916715.1 Firmicutes bacterium CAG:24053_14 | reverse complement strand
CTTCCCGGACTGCGCCAGACCAATTCCAAGATTGGCACAAGTGGTTGTTTTGCCGACACCACCTTTTTGGTTGGCTATGGCAATAATCTGTGTATTCATGATTTCACCTCATTTCTTTCTAAGTTTAGATATGAAAAAAAGTGCCTGCTTTACCTTTCCTGAGAAAGATAAAACAGGCACTTTCACTGGCTCAATACCTCTTGTAATGAACCTCTATGTATGGTAAACTATGTCCACGATACCATGAATATAATTAAGTCTCGACGGGAATTGAACTTTTGGCTAACGCCAA
>MNSZ01000046.1:98610-253775 GCA_001916715.1 Firmicutes bacterium CAG:24053_14 | reverse complement strand
CTTGTACAAGGTTTATAGAGAACATGGAGAAAAGCCTTGATATAACTGCATTTTCTTTATCCCCGTTGATAGGGAATATATGCACTGGGGCCATCTCCTGGATGGCCTTCTGGATATCTTCAGGGAAGCTGTTCCACTTTTCCTGGTTTATGCAGATGACGTTCATCGCTGCAAGGTGATAGGTGTAGGACATGTAGTTGTTAACTTCCATCCAGTTCTGCTGAACGATGTTTGCGAGGTCGCACTCGCAGCCCTCAACAACGCCCTGCTGAAGAGCCTGATAGGTCTCGGAGAAAGCGGTGGTGGTCGGGTTTGCGCCCATGTCCTTGAACATGTCAACGTAAATGGTCGCGTTCGGAACGCGGATCTTCATGCCCTTGAGGTCGTCAAGAGTCTTGATGGGAGACTTGACGCTGAGCATGTGACGGAAGCCGGAGTAAACGTTGCCAAGAACGTACAGGCCGGTGCCGTCTGCGATCTTGTTGAGCTCGGGGCGGATGAGGTTTGCGGTAACTTCCTTAGCGGCGTCAATGTTGCTGTACTGGAAGGGCAGGCCGAATACAGCAAACTCGGGCTTGTTTGTAACGGTTGCCCAAACGGAGCCTTCGGAGAAGCCCATGTCGCATGCGCCGGTGACGCACTGCTCTGCGATGTTCTGCTCGTCGCCGAGCTGCTCGTTTGCGAAGATCTTGACCTGGCATGCGCCGTTGGTCTTCTCTTCAACGAGCTCCTTGATCTTGGCCATCTGCTTGTGCTCGATGGAGTCCTCGGTGTAGACGTGGCCGATGGTCAGGGTGTACTTCGCGTCGGCGGTATCGCCGTCCTTGTTGGTGTCGCCCTCGCCGCCGCGCTTGCCGCAAGCGGTCAGAGAACACAGGGACAGAACCATTGCCAGGGAAAGTAAGAGAGCTATAAACTTTTTCATACATTACCTCCTATTGTGTCTTGTTCTTTTTCTCTCTTTACAGGCCGTGCGCGCCGTTTGGCTCGCAACGGCATGATTTACGGGGTTTGCGGATAAAAATTTCTGAAATAAAATTTCAGAGATTGACACAACACGAACGAGTGTCAAAAACGTTACCGTGCCTGTTGCTATTGCCATTCTAATTCCAAAACGCTGTATTTTCAACAAATTTTTGCGCATTCGCTCATTTTTGACGCTTTTGCACAAAAATAGGCAGCAGATTTTGTGAATTATTATTTCTGAAATAATATTTCAGAAACGAAAATTAATTTTTCGCTTATCTTTTAACGGTACTTGAAAAAAATTCGATGATTTGTTATATTTAATACAATATTTAATATGTATAGCAGTGATTTATCAAATAGTATGGAAGAAGGGGCGGCAATGGATAAAAAACAAACTCCGGCGATGCTGCTGAAAATTAAATCGATGCGCGAAAATCTCAGCAAGGCGGAGCTTCTTGTGTGCGACTATATAATCGAGCATCCGGAGGAGGTGATCTACCTTTCGGTGTCCGAGCTTGCGGCCAAGAGCGGAGTGAGCGATGCAACGGTCATCCGTGCAAGCCAGAAGATAGGCAGCAGCTCATATCAGGATCTGAAGATATCTCTTGCGCAGGATATCGTTACGCCGCTGCAAAGCGTAAATGAAGAGATCGAAGCCGGCGACCCTACAAATGTTGTGGTCGAAAAGGTGTTCCAGGGCATACTGCATACGCTCAATTACACTTACAGGCTCCAGGACGGCGGAATGCTCGAGCGCGCGGCGGACATGCTACTTGGCGCAAACCGCATCTGCATATGCGGCCTTGGCAACTCGCACGCCATCGCCGAAGATATCCAGCATAAGCTGATGCGCCTCGGCCTTAATGCGACGGCATATTCGGATAATCATCTTCAGGTGATATGCTCGTCGTTTCTCAAAAAGGGAGACGTGCTGTTTGCCGTAAGCCACTCGGGCAGCTCGCGCGACGTTGTTCATGCCGCGGAGATAGCGCTTGAAGGCGGAGCTGCGGTCATATCGCTCACGAATGTCGGCCGCTCGCCGCTTGCGGATATCTCTACGATCGCGCTGCACACGGCCTCGAACGAAACTCGCTATCGCCGCGTTGCGCTGTCGTCGCGTATCGCGCAGATGGCGATAGTCGATGTGCTGTATACGATGATAGCGCTTAAAAAGCCGGACACGGCCGACGGCTTCTTCAAAATCGAAAAGGAATTGGTCAACACCAAGTATTGATGCTATGAGCGAAAAAACGGCAGAAAAAAAGCCCTGTGCTTTCAGCGGCAGGGCAGTGTATAACGAAAACGCGATCAAGGCCTTCTGCAAGGTTCAGTATTCCGCGTTCAAAAAGAAAAATCAGATACTCATCGTTCTGCTTGGCATTGCGCTCATTGTGCTTGCCGTGTGCGGACTTACCAAGGGCGCTGCGTCCATTGTTATCGGCGTTATAGGCTGCTGGGTCATCACGCTGCCGGGCGTTGTTCCGAAAAGCGATGCGGATAAGCTTATCGCGGCAATGGACGGGAAGTTCGGCACGTCAAAATACAGCTTTGACGATAAGGGCTTTGATATCGTTGCCGGAAGCGATACGAACAGGCTCGGATATGACAATATGATAAGGCTTATTGAGGATAGCGATTACTTTTTCTTTTTTGCTACGCCGCAGCTTGCGTATATAGTTGAAAAGAAAACCCTCGATCCCAAGTCGGAGGAAAAATTCAAAGCTTACACCTCGCGTCGGGTCGGACTTGAGTGGACTTCTGCGCGCCCGTGGTATTCCCTTAATCTCAAAGCCGTGATAAATGATAAAAAGAATACTCGAAAGATACCCAAATAACGAACAAATAACGAAAAATCCCGAGGTCAACGACCTCGGGATTTTTATCTAAAACATATCGGGATACAGCACCTGGGCGATGGCCTCAACGGTGGACACGCAGCGGATGCCGGGCATTGCGTCTTCAAGCGAAAGACGCACAAAGCGCTCGTTTTTAACGCAGTCGAGCTGCGAAAGCTGCGGATCGGCCTTCAGCGCGGCGACCTTCTCGTCATAGCTTGATCCCTCGTAGTCGTGGATGATGATGCACCAGGGATCGGCCACGGCTACGGCCGACGGCTCGACCGCGTCCCACGCCTTTGATATCTCGCCGAAGGCGTTTGCGCCGCCGGCGGCGGTGATGTAAGCCGACTCGATGTTTGCACTGCCTGCGGTGTAGAGCTTTTCGCCGATGAAGCTGTCGAGCACGAACACCGTTTTAGGCTCGGTTACATTGCCGAGCTTGTCGGCCACCGCTTCAAGGCGTGTGCTCTGCTCGCTGACGATCTCCTCAATGTTTTCGACACTGAATATCTTCGCAAGATCGCGCATTTCCTGCCACACGGCCTCGATGGTCTCGGCCTCGCTGACATAGACGGTGATCCCGGCCTTTTCGAGCTGAGCCACGGTCAGGTCGTCGTCAAATATCCAAGAGCTTGCGTAGAGAAGATCGCATCCGCTGTCGATTATCTGCTGCGCCGTCGGGTAGCCTATGCTGAGCGTCGGTATGCTTTCAACGGCGTCGGCGTATTCGGGCAGAGCGCCCAGCGAATGATTTTCCATGCACTTGCCGATGACCTTATCGGCAAGGCCGAGCGCGCAGAAAACCTCGGTGCAGTTGGGGCCTGCCGTAACGACCTTCTGCGGAAGCGCCGTGACGGTGCTCTGCTTGCCGTGATTGCGAAAGCTCACGGGAGCGTAGCTTTCCTCGGGAGTGGGCTGCGCTGTCGGCTGAGCCGTCGGTTCCGGCTCATTGCCCTTGCATGCGCACAGCGAAAATGCCATGACAAGGCACAGTAAAAATGCAACTATTCTTTTCATATATCTCTCCTTTTGTGATAAAAGAGCATTTGCGGATAATATACCACTATATAATTGGCATTTCAACGGCTTTTTGTTAATAAAAAAGGCATTGAGCATAAGAAAAATGTGTGTTATTATATGTATTTATCGAAATGTACCTTACGGAGGCATTGATATATGGACGAGACTAATGTTTTAGACGAAATGCCGGCTGAGGAAATAACTCAGACGGAGAAAAAAAGCCGCGGCGGCAAGCATTCAAAGCCCGGCAAAAACGGACGCCGCGGCGGCAAAAAGAGCAAAAAGGGACTTGTCATAGCCCTGTGCGTGATCGCGGCGCTTGCGATCATTGCGGCGCTTTTTGTGTTCGTCGTTTACGGCGGACGGCACATGTACCTCAAAGCCGAGCTCGGCGATGGGGCACCGGCGGCGTCGGCGTTCATGAAAGACGGCGCGGATGCAAGCTACGTTGGCGATGCCAACGTCAGCACGAGCAAAGAGGGCACCTATATATTAAAGGTCAAAAGCGGCGGCAAGGTTCGCCCGGAGCTTCTTATCGTACGCGATACGAAGGCTCCGACGACCGATACCACCGAGGCCCAGATAACCATCGACGATAAATCCCTCGACCCCGAAACGGCTCTGGGCGAGATAAAGGATGCGTCGAAGGTCACCGCAACGTGGGAGAAGGAGCCGACCTACGGCGCTGCCGGAGCATATGATTGCAGCATAAAGCTTGAGGATGCCTGCGGAAACAGCCGCAGCGTCAAGCTCACGGTCAAGGTTCTCGGTCTTGTCGATGTCCTTGAGCACGAGGCCGGTCAGCCGCGCCCGAGCCTTAAGGACTTCATGGCCGTAGAGCGCGAGGATGCAAAGCTCGTGACCGATCTTAACGACATCACATGGGATAAGCTCGGCGACTACGAGGTCAAGGCCGAGTTTGACGGAAAGACCTTTACCTCGACCCTGCGCATAGTCGATACAACGGCTCCCGACCCGGACATCGTTCCGGCGGCGGTGCTCGTAAACGGTAAGATAGAGGCCAAGGACCTCGCCCTGAGCGGCGGCGACGCGACCGCTGTGAGCTATGAATTCACCTCCGAGCCGGTGCTGTCGAAGGCCGGAACGGTCTCCTGCGGAATAAAGGCTACCGACGAGGCCGGAAACAGCTCGGAGAAAACGGGCAAGATCATCGTCTGCGACGCGATAGCCGAGCTTGAGGCATCGATGGATATGGTCACGGAAAGCGATGTGCTCGCGGCACTCGGCAGCGACTATGCCGGATACAAGATGGAAAGCGAGCCGTTCGAGCGCACAAGCCTCGGCGCACACGCGATGGTTTTTGCAAAAGGCGACGAGAAGATCAACGTCGGCGTTGTGATAAAGGACACCGTTGCCCCCACTGCCGAGGGCATCGACTGCCAGTGCAGCACCGGCTACTACTGCGAGCCGATAAAGTTTGTGACCAATGTTGCGGATATGTCCAAGGTCACGGCAAAATTCGTAAACGAGCCCGACTGGAGCGTTGAGGGCGAGCAGAATGTTCAGATCGTGCTCACCGACCGCGCCGGAAACGAGACTACGGTCGAGGCAAAGGCGATCATAGCCCCCGATACGACTGCGCCCGTTATCTACGCCGCGCGCGACAGATACTGCTATGTTGGCGAGGCGGTGTCCTATTTCAAAGAGGTCTTTGCCGAGGATAACGCCGATCCCGAGCCGGAGATCGAGGTTGACAAGTCCAAGGTCGATGCCAAAACTGCCGGGACCTACGACGTTACATACACAGCCACCGACCACGAGGGCAACACCTCGAGCGTTACGGTGAAATACACCTTTGTTGAGAAAAAGATCGACGATGCTAAGCTTGACGAGGCCGTGGACAAGGTCATCGGCGAGATCATAACCGACGATATGAGCGTGCCCGAGCAGGCGTATGCGATATTTGATTACTGCTACAGCAATATCATCTACACCGGCACCTCCGATAAGACCGACTGGAAGAGTGAGGCCTACCGCGGTCTGACCGAGGGTGTGGGCGACTGCTTCACCTTCTATTCGGCAAGCTATGCGCTTTTGCAGAAAATTGACTGCCAGGTGCTCAGCGTTGAGCGCTTAAACGGTAAAACGCAGCACTTCTGGTGCCTTGTGAACCTCGGCACGGGCTGGTATCACTTCGATGCCTGCAATGTCGGCCCGGAGCACCTGAGATGCTTTATGAAAACAAGCGAGGAGCTTGTCAAATACAGCGTGCAGTACTGGCGTTTTGACACGAGCCTGTATCCGCCGCTTGAAACAACGCCGTATTCAATGAGCTGAAAATGAAAAACGTACTTGAATTTTTAGAAAAAACCGCGCCCGCTTGCGGCGATAAGACCGCTTTTTCCGACGGCGAGGAGAGCCTGAGCTTTGCCGAGCTTGCGCATCTTTCGCGCGCCGGAGGAAGCGCACTGATCGCCCGTGGGCTTAAAAACGAGCCTGTCGCGGTGTTTATGAAAAAAGCGCCTAAAACGATAGCCGCGTTTTTCGCGGTGCTCTATGCCGGGTGCTATTATGTTCCGCTGGATGCGTCCATGCCGCTTTACAGGCTGCAAATGATATTCGAGCAGCTCTCGCCCCGCGCCGTTGTCTGTGACGAGGCTTCAAGGGAGCTTGCCGAAAGGCTCTCGCCCGAGGGCAGCGTTATAAGCGCATCCGAGCTTTTCGCGGTCGAGGAAAATGCCGCGGCGCTGGCAGCTGTTCGCGCAAAATGCATCGACACGGACCCGGCGTACATCGTCTTTACCTCCGGCAGCACAGGCGTTCCCAAGGGCGTCACCGGCTGCCACAGGGCGCTTATAGACTATGCAAACGCACTGTGCCCGGCTATCGGCGCTGACGAGGAGAGCGTTTTCGCAATGCAGGTGCCGCTTTATGTCGATGCCTGCATGAAAGAGCTGCTGTCGGTCATAAAATGCGGCTCGACCGCTTACCTCATGCAGCAGAGCATGTTCCTTTCGCCGTTAAAGGCGGTGGAGTTTTTAAACGAGCATAGGGTCAACACGCTGTGCTGGGTGGCCTCGGCGCTGACGATCATATCCGGCCTCGGCGCGTTTGAGGATATTAAGCCCGAGTATATGCGCACAGTGTGCTTCGGAAGCGAGGCCTTTCCGGTAAAGCAATTGCAGCTTTGGCAGTCTGCCTGCCCCGGTGCGAGGTTTGTTAACCTCTACGGCCCGACCGAGGCAACCGGCATGTCGTTTTACTATGTCGTTGACCGCGACTTCTCCGACGGCGAGCCTATCCCTGTCGGACGGCCGTTTGACAACACGGGCTTTATGCTCCTGCGCGAGGACGATACCGAGGCTGCACCCGGCGAAACTGGCGAGATATGCATCCGCGGCACGGCGCTCACGCACGGATATTTTGACGATCCGGAGCGTACTGCGGCGGCGTTTACTCAAAATCCTCTCAATAAGCACTATCCCGAGCTTATCTACCGCACTGGCGACCTTGGCAGAATAAACGAGCGCGGCGAGCTGGTGTTCGTTTCGCGCAAGGATCATCAGATAAAGAACATGGGTCACCGCGTCGAGCTTGGCGAGATCGAAGCCTGTGCCGACGGCTGCGAGGGCGTTGTGCGTTCGTGCTGCATGTTCGATAAGCAAAAGGGCAAGCTGCTTATGTTTTATATGGGCGCTGCCGACGAAAAGACACTCGGCAAATATCTGCGGTCTATGCTGCCGCGATATATGCTGCCGTCAAAAATAAAACGGCTCGATGCTCTGCCGCTGCTGGAAAACGGCAAGATCGACCGAAACTCACTTAAAGATATGGAGATTTAAGCATGGAAGAGATACTTGATATACTCAACGGCCTCGGCCTTGACGCCGATTTTGAGCACTGCACTACGCTCATCGACGACGGCATCCTCGAAAGCCTCGATATCGTAACGATAATCGCAGAGCTGTCGGACGCCTTTGATATCACCATCCCGGCGCGCGATATCGTGCCCGAAAACTTCAACTCCGCCGAAGCCATGCTGAACATGGTAAACCGTCTGCTTGACGAATAAGCCGTGCTGTTTACGTCCTATGGCTTCATAGCCTTCCTGGCGGTACTTTTTGTACTGTATTATCTCATACCGAAGCGATTCCAATGGCTGCTGCTTCTTGCTGCGGACATTGTGTTTTATGCCTGCGCCGGGTGGAAGGGTCTGTGCTTCATGGCGGCAACTGTTGTTGTCTCGTGGGCGGCGACAAACCTCATGGGCGCGTCGCTTGCAAAGCAGAAGGCGTTTCTCAGATCCGATGAGGGCAAGGCGCTTGAGCGCGCCGAGCGCAAGGCATATAAAAAGCAGTGCGAAAAGCGCCGCAAGGTAATATTTGTTCTGGCGCTCGTTGCCGACCTCGGCATACTTGCAGCGCTTAAGTACACAAACTTCCTTATAACAAATGTCAACGCACTTTTTTCTGCCGATATTGCGGCGGTCGATTGGGTGCTCCCCCTCGGTATATCGTTCTACACCTTCCAGACCGTCAGCTATGTGATCGACGTCTACTGGGAAAAGGTCGAGCCGGAAAAGAATATTCTGCGCGTTGCGCTGTTCACCTCATTCTTTCCGCTGCTCATTCAGGACCCCATTTCGCGCTTCGGCGACCTGAAGGACACGCTTTTTGCCGAGCATAAGGCAAATTTCAAGCAGATATCCTTCGGCCTTCAGCGCATTCTTTGGGGCTACTTTAAAAAGCTCGTCATTGCCGACAGGCTGCTTGCTGCGGTGACTGCGCTGTGCGGCGATCCGGCGACGTACACGGGCGCGTATGTTTTCATCGGCGCCGTTTTGTACGCAGCCGAGCTTTATGCCGACTTCACCGGCGGCATAGACATAACCATCGGTGTTGCGCAGGTGCTTGGAATAAAGGTGAAGGAGAACTTCATCCGTCCGTATTTTTCGCGCAATATCGCCGAATATTGGCGCAGATGGCACATCTCCATGGGCACATGGTTCAAGGACTATATCTTCTATCCGCTGTCGGTCGCGCCGTGGCTCCTGAAGCTCTCAAAGTCCGCGCGCAAAAAAATATCCGACGGCTTCGGAAGAAAGCTGTCGGTGTATGTTTCGACAATAGTGACGTGGTTCCTTACCGGCCTGTGGCACGGCGCGGCGTGGAATTTTGTCGTTTGGGGACTTCTCAACGCTTTCTTCATCCTGCTTGCCGAGGAGTTCAAGCCCGTGTCGCAGCGCTTCCGCGCAAAGCACGAAAGGCTCGTCTCAGGCTTCGGTTACAGGGTGTTTGAAACGCTCAGAACGTTCCTGCTCATGTGCTCGCTGCGCGTTCTCGACTGCTACCGCGATGTTGAGGTATCCTTCCGCGCGCTCGGTACGGTGTTTACGGACTTTAACTGGGGCGAGGCATTCTCCGGTGCGCTTTTGCAGCTGGGGCTTACGGGCGCAGACTATTTGATCGCCGCAGTCGGTGTTGTTATCATGTTTGCCGTTTCCTGCGTTCAGGAAAAGCACGGCAGCGTGCGCGAGGTACTGTGGGAAAAGCCTGTTCTGTGCTATGCCGTGTTCTTCGTCCTTGCCGTTGCGGTCCTGACCTTCGGCGCGTACGGCGTGGGCTACGATGCGGCGCAGTTTATCTATAACCAGTTCTGAGGAAGCAAATGAGCAAAAAAAGCAATAAAAAACTGCATATTATCTGCCTTGCGGCTTTCGCGGTGCTGCTGTGCGCAGCGATATGGCTGCTGGGCAGGATATGTCAGCCGAAATACATGTCCGGCGTTCTCGAGGGCGCGATGACGCAGGAGTATTATAATGAAGAAAACCCGCACGATGTGATATTTGTCGGCGACTGCGAGGTGTACGAGAACTTTTCCCCCGTAACAATGTGGGAGGGAAAGGGCATAACGAGCTACATCCGAGGCTCGGCGCAGCAGCTTATCTGGCAGTCGTACTATCTGCTTGAAGAGGTGTTCGAGCGCGAAAGCCCGAAGGTCGTCGTGTACAATGTCCAGTCGATGAAGTACGACACTCCGCAGAGCGAGGCGTACAATCGCATGACGCTCGACGGTATGCCGCTTTCAAAGCACAAGCTCGACGCGATAAAGGCATCCATGACCGAGGACGAGGATATGGTAAGCTACCTTATCCCGTTCCTGCGCTATCACTCGCGCTGGTCGGAGCTGACGGACGAGGACTTTGAGTACGCATTCCGCCGCGACCCCGTGACGATCGCAGGCTACCTCATGCGCGCGGACGTTGAGCCTATGACAAAGCTGCCGACGGCGCCTGTGCTGGACGATTACACGATAGGCGACACATGCTGGGAATACCTTGACAAAATGCAGAAGCTGTGCGATGCTAACGGAGCGACGCTCGTTCTTATAAAATCGCCGAGCCTGTGGCCGCACTGGTACGATCAGTGGGACGAGCAGATAAGTGATTACGCCGCCGAGCACGGCCTTGATTACATAAATCTGCTGAACGTTTCGGACGATATCGGCATCGACATGCAGACGGACACCTATGACGCCGGTCTGCATCTGAACATTTACGGCGCGGAAAAGCTCTCGCGCTATTTCGCGGAGATCCTCGCCGGGCGCTACGGCGTTCCCGACCGCAGAGACGATGAGACCGTTTCTGCCGACTGGGAGAATAAATGCAAAGCGTATTATGAGCTTCTGGCAGCGCAGAATGCCGAGCTTGAGGAATACGGCTATCTAAAAAGCTGGACACTGGGGGACGAAAAATGAAAAAGTTTATTGCAATTATCCTTGCCGCTTTGTGCGTTTTCGCGCTTTGCGCCTGCGGAAACGACGGCGGCAGCGGCGACAACGATGCAAACAAAACCGCCGAGTACAAGCCCGATTACGGCGAGCTTTACTATGCCTCGGGCGAGGTGAAGTTCGGCATTCTCGACCCTGCCGCGGATGTTCTGTCCGCCCTCGGCGAGCCTGACAGCACCTTTGAATCCAACAGCTGCGCGTATCAGGGCAAGGACAAGTTCTATTACTATGACGGCTTTGAAGTCTTGGTAAACGATGTTGACGGGACAGAGTGCATCACCGGCATAACCATTGCGGATGATACCGTTTCCAATCCTCAGGGCGTGAAGATCGGCATGAAGATCGACGCGGCGCTCGCGCTCATGGACGGCATCGAGTATGTTCAGTCGGGCGATACCTATAAGTTCACCATCGGCTCGACCCTGTTCAGGCTTCAGGCCGGCGACGACGGTACGGTCGCTGCCGCGGAATACTCCGTTGCAGCAAACGATAAGTGAGGTGCACCATGGCTGAGTACAAAAAGATGAAGCTCGAGGACGTTTTTGCCGACATTGAAAAGATAATGGGCGCTGACGCTTCCGACGAGGAAAAGAGCATGCAGCTGCGCAAAAAAGCCGCCTCGGCTTACGAGCAGGAGGACGATCCTGCCGCCGCGGCTTATTACGACGAGGCGATAGCCCTCGGCTGCGTCGAGGCCGACATGCTGCCGGAGATTCTTTTCCGCGGCGGCGTGAGCTTTGCGAAGCTTGATGAGAAAAAGTCGTTTGAGCTTTTAAAGCGCGCTGCCGAGCTTGGCCACGTCAAGGCCATGCTCAACCTTGCCGTTTGCTATCAAAAGGGCGTCGGCACGTCGAAGAACGAAAAAGAGTGCTATAAATGGGCGCTGGCTGCTGCCAATGCCGGGGATATAGAGGCAATGTATATCTGTGCTTTGTGCTCCGAGCAAGGCTTCGGAACCAAAAAAGATCCCACCGAGGCGTTTGCGCGCTTCAAGCGCGCCGCCGAAGCAGGCGTCGTTGACGCAATGTATAAAACCGCGCTCAACCACGACCGCGGCGAGGGTACCTTTCGCAATCCGCAGGCGGCGTTTGAATGGTTCAAAAACGCGGCCGAAATGGGTCATCCCGACGCGCAGCACGATCTTGCCGTGTGCTATGCAAACGGCGAGGGAACGGCGGCCGATCCCTCGGAGGCCTTCCGCTGGATGAAGCTCTCGGCCGAAAACGGCAATGTTGACGCAATGCGCCTTGCAGGCGGCTGCTATTATAACGGCTTCGGCGTTAAGGAGAATCCGAAAAAGGCCTTTGAGATGTTCAAAAAAGCCGCCGAACTCGGCGACGTTGACTGCATGCGCATGACGGGTGATTGCTACGCCATCGGCAGCGGCGTTAAGCAAAACCGCGATGAGGCAATGCGCTGGTATCGCATAGCTGCCGAAAACGGCGATATGGACTCGCGCGAAATGATGGAAAATTACTGAATTGAATAGCAAAAAAACACGGTAGGTTTTCACCTGCCGTGTTTTTTATGTCAGCTTGATGTCAGCTTGTTTAATATGTCGATATCCGGTATCGCCGAGGTGCCCATGTCCGGAAAGGATGTGATGGCGCTCATAAGCCCCACCATTACAAAGGCAATGACCGCAAGCAAGGCAATGACTATAACTGCAATAATAAATCCCGTGCGTATATTGGCCTTTGCGCGGCGGATCTCCTCGTCCTCTTCTTTTTTGTTTTTCTTCATCGTGCCTCACCTCCGACGACACTATTTTATATCATATAAAAATATTGTCAACAAACTGTCTGTTAACATTGACAAATGCAGCCGGCATGATATAATAACAACATCAGTTGCGCAACAGCAGTTGCGCAAAAATGAGGAAGTGATAATAATGCCGCCGAGAGTGAAGTTTTCGCGAGAAGAGATAATTGCCGCGGCGCTGGATATTGTGCGCCGGGGCGGAATGGCAGCGCTCACGGCCCGAAGCCTTGCGGCGGAGCTTGGCTCGTCCGCAAAGCCGGTGTTCGGCCTTTTTGAGAATATGCAGGAGGTGCAGGATGAGGTCGTGCGTGCGGCAAATGCTGAGTATCAGTCTTTTCTGCGCGCCGAGATGATGCGCGGAGCATATCCGCCGTATAAGGCAAGCGGCATGGCGTATATTGCCTTTGCACGGCAGGAAAAAGAGCTGTTCAAGCTGCTGTTTATGCGCGACAGAACCGAGGAAGATTCGGAGACCGAAGATGAAAGCATTGACGGGATCATAGCGCTCATATCCCGAAATACAGGGCTGAGCAATGAGGATGCGCGCCTTTTCCATCTCGAGATGTGGATATTTGTCCACGGAATCGCGACGATGATAGTTACGGGATACCTCGACTGGGAAGAGGAATATGTCAGCCGCACTCTGACCGACGTATACGAAGGATTGAAAGCGCGCTGGTGCGGAGGAAACGGAAAATGAATGCGATAGAGATAAAAAAGCTAACGAAAAAATATAAGGACGTGATCGCAGTAGACGGCCTTGAGCTGAGCGTTCGCCGGGGCGAGCTGTTTGCGCTGCTCGGCGTAAACGGAGCGGGCAAAACGACGACGATAAAAATGCTCTCGTGTCTGACCTCGCCCACGTCCGGCGAGGCGTTCCTCGACGGAAAAAGCATAGTTTCTCAGCCGGGTGAGGTGAAGCGCATCATAGGAGTATCGCCGCAGGAGACGGCAGTTGCGCCGAACCTGACGGTCATGGAAAACCTCGAGCTTATGTGCGGCGTACACGGGCTTTCAAAGGATAAAACGCGCGTGCGGGCGCAGGCGCTGTGCGAAGAGTTTAAGCTCGGCGAGGCAAAAGAGCGCAAGGCCGGAAAGCTCTCGGGCGGCTGGCAGAGAAGGCTCAGCATAGCAATGGCGCTCACCGGCGATCCTGAGATACTGTTCCTCGACGAGCCGACGCTCGGCCTTGACGTAATTGCGCGCAGCGAGTTGTGGGATACCGTGCGCGCGCTCAAGGGCAAAAAGACGATAATACTCACAACACACTATATGGAGGAAGCCGAGGCGCTGTCCGACCGCGTCGGGATCATGCGCGGCGGAAAGCTGCTGGCCCTCGGCACGGCCGAGGAGCTAAAAGCCCTTGCCGGAAAAGAAAAATTCGAGGATGCGTTCGTCGCGATAGTAAAGGGGGAGGGGAAATGAAAATGCTCACATTCTCCTCGCGCACGGCAAAGGAGATACTGCGCGATCCCGTAAACCTCGGCTTTGGACTCGGTTTTCCGGTGGTGCTTATCCTGCTGCTGTCGGCGATCCAGGCGAACATTCCTGTTTCCATGTTTGAGATCGAGAATCTTGCACCGGGTATGACCGTGTTCGGCCTGTCGTTCATGACGCTTTTTGCGGCAACGCTCATCGCAAAGGATCGCGAAAGCGCGCTTTTGCAGCGGCTTTATACAACACCGCTCACGGCTGCCGACTTCATTTTCGGCTATACCTTGCCGCTGCTGCCCATTGCCCTCGGGCAGGCTGCCGTGTGCTTTGTAACGGCGTTTTTCCTCGGCCTTGAGGTGACGGTGAACGTCCTGTGGTCGGTGCTGATGATAATTCCCGCCTCAGTGTTTTTCATTGCGCTCGGGCTTCTGTGCGGCAGTGCCCTGAGCGTAAAGCAGGTAGGCGGCATATGCGGCGCGCTGCTGACAAACCTCACCGCATGGCTGTCCGGCATATGGTTTGACCTTGAGCTTGTAGGCGGCGCGTTCAAAACGGCGGCCGAGCTGCTGCCGTTCTGCCATGCGGTGAGAGTCGAGCAGGCCGTCTGCGCAGGCAGCCTTGCGGATGTCTGGCCGGATCTTGCGTGGGTCATAGCCTACGCCGCTGCCGCCGTAATTTTCGCAGTCCTGGCCTTCCTGCGTCAAATGAAGCGCCAGTGATATTGAACGAACAATCCCTCCGGCGGAGCCGGAGGGATCGCTTTATATTATTTGAGATCATTCTTCCGAGCTTATGCCGATCGAAAGGCCGACGCCGAGGGCGGCGAGGACGGCGGCTGCGAAAGCGAGTGTGTCGATATCCCCGTAGATAAGTGAGGCAATGACGCTCACGGCGCCCAAGGCGGCGCCGAGGGCGGCGAGCTTAAACGCGAGGGAGTCCTGCTTTTTGGCCAGCAGTATGAGCGCCGCTGCGGCGGCAGCGACCGCAAGCAGGTGCGCGGCGTAAGTGATGATGAAGGATATAAGAGCTTTGAGATAATCCATGTGCAGCGCGCTTTCGTGCTTGCCGGCGGAGCTTAGAAGCTCGGCCGTTGTGCTGTCTGACGTACCATAGCCCTCGTCGATAAGGCTTTCGCGGCTGCGCTCGACCTTTTCGGCAATGTCCTCATAGACCGAAAGCTCCTCTGCCTTGGCGTCAAGTGCTTCCTTTTCCTTGTCAAGCTCGGCTTTCGTGTCGGCAACGGACTGCCCGTCGGCATCGAGCTTCGCAGGGCCGGACTCTATCTCCTGCTTCATGCCGGAAAGCTGCGCCTGGGCGGAATCTATCTGCTGCTGCGCCTGAGTAAGCCCGGACTCTCCCTGCTGAAGCTGCGCATAGGCCGAGTCAAGCTGCGCCTTCATGTCGGAAATGTAGCTGTCGGTCAGGTCGATACCGACCTTGCCGCCGACGATCTTGAGCGCCATCCAATGCGGAATGTGCTTTGCTTCAAGCTCGCTTATGGCAGACAACAGCTGATCGTAAGCGGCCTTGCCCTCGTTGTACGAGGCCCAGCCCGAGTCGAGCTGCGCTCTGCCGCTCGAAACGGCGCTCTGCGCGCCGCTGCTGTTAAACCGGTTTTTGCCGACATTGTAGGCTATAAGCTGCTGATTATAGCTCAAAACGTCCTCGTTGTATTTTTTATCTGCCGCCTCGTATTGCTTGTACTTTTCGCCATAAGCGGCTTTCTGCTCGTCATAAGCGGCCTTTTTCTCATCGTATTCGGCCTTGCCGTCGGCGAGCGCTTTTTCGTTATCGCTGAGCGCGTCAAGCTCCTTTTTGAAGGAGACGTAGTCTTCACGAACATCGCCGACGGGACTGATGCCGTCCGCTATCCCGGTAAGACCGGTCATGAACGCGGCAAGCAGCAGCACGACGGCAAGAACGATCGCGATCGCTCTCCACTGATTTTTGGATACCATGCTATCACCCTTGAAAGATCTGAATGATCAATGATTGATTATACTATAGGAAACTTGTTAACTCAATATGAATTCGTGCGAAAAATTTTTGCGGTGAGGGTATAAATGTGTAGTAATTTTGTAACCTGTGTGGTAGAATAATTTAAATTAACTGTAAGAAAGAAGTTTTTATATATGGATATCAAAAAACTCGAAAGCTACGCCGAGCTTATCGTCAGGGTCGGCGCGAATGTCCAAAAGGGACAGGATGTTGTCATTTCGGCCGAGCTTGATCAGCCGGAATTTGTCGAAATGCTCGTTGAGCAGTGCTATCTTGCAGGCGCTGCCGAGGTAAGAGTCGAGTGGACGCATCAGCCGCTCAGGCTCAAGCATGTAAAATACCAGACCGTCGAGCGCCTCGGCGAGATAAAAGATTGGGAAAAGCAGAAGCTTCTGAACAGAGCCGAAACGCTGCCGGCCATGATCTATATAGAGTCTGCCGACCCCTCGGGTCTTGACGGGCTGGATCAGGAAAAGTGGGGCAAGAGCGTCCAGATGCGCTGGAAGGTCATAAAGCCCATCCGTGACTCGATGGAGAACAAATACCAGTGGGTCATTGCGGCGGCGCCGGGCAAGGCGTGGGCAAAAAAGGTGTTCCCCGAGCTTGGCGAGGCCGAGGCAGTCGAAAAGCTTTGGGAGGCGATACTGTACACCTCGCGCGCCGAGGGCGACGGAGTGAAGGCATGGCAGGAGCACAATGCCGATCTCAAGAGCCGCTGCGAGTATCTCAACTCGCTCGGCCTGCGCAAGCTGCACTATAAAAGCGCAAACGGAACGGATTTCACCGTCGGACTCATTCCGCAGGCGCAGTTTCTCGCCGGAGCGGAGGATACGCTCGGGACAAACGTGCGCTTTAATCCCAACATCCCCAGCGAAGAGGTTTTCACAAGCCCCATGAAGGGACAGGCCGAGGGCATAGTGTATTCGACCCGACCGCTGTCCTACCGCGGCACGATGATCGAAAACTTCAGCATCCGCTTTGAAAACGGCAAGGTGACAGAGGTCAAGGCCCAAAAGGGCGAGGATGCGCTCAAGACGCTCGTGAACATGGACGAAGGCTCGAAAATGCTCGGCGAGTGCGCGCTCGTGCCGTTTGACAGTCCGATAAGAAACAGCGGCATAATGTTTTATAATACCCTTTTTGACGAAAACGCCGCATGCCACCTCGCGCTCGGCGACGGATTTGCTAACTGCATAAAGGACTTTGAAAACTACACGCTCGAGCAGTGCCGCGAAATGGGCATAAATTCGTCCATGATCCATGAGGATTTCATGATAGGCTCCGAGGATCTCAATATCACGGGCGAGACCGAAAGCGGCGAGAGAGTGCAGATATTCAAAAACGGAAACTGGGCGTTCTGATCTAGAGGAAGCAAGATGGAGATAGAAAACGAAAAGATAAGGTATTCGGTCAGCCGTAAGAACTTCTTCGTCAAGCTTGCGGTGATCTTCATGATCCTGTCGGCGCTCTGCCGCTTCCTCGGCTATTGGGGCTTCTGGTCGAATCAGACGGCCGGATTTGTCACATTTCAGATTGTGCTGCCGATACTGTGCAACCTGCTGTTCATCGTGCTCGTTCTGTATGCAGGCAGGCGCTTTTTCAGTCTGACGTTTATCCCGGTCATACTGGGTGTAATGTTTTTCATAATCAAAGCCTTCGGGTTTGACAGCATACTGCACACGATACTGTGCATATGCCTGTATCTTGCCGTCGCGTTTATCTACACGGCGACGGTGTTCGGCGTTATCCGGACTAAGTGGCTGCTTGCGCCGCTGTTCGGTCTGCCGCTTATAGTACATATTTACCTTGACAGAGACATGATCGCACCGAAGGGGAAGACTGTTGTGCTCGCGGAGCTTTTGCCCGAGATATCTGTGCTGTGCATTATGGCGGCGCTTTTGTGCATTTGCTTTGCAATGAAAAGGCGCGACTTTGCAGCCGAAAAGGCGAGCAGCGCCGAGCAGCAGACGATAGATCTGCTCGTCAGCAATGAGGAGCCGCCCGCATCCGAGATCATGCCCGATGCTGCGCCGCAGGAGGGCGATGCACATGAGTGATACTATCAGAAAAGACCCGACTGAGGAAAAAACCGTAGTCGTCAAAAAAAGCGATATCGAGCAGCAGCTCCACAGAGCCGACGAGGAAAAAACCGTCCTCGACACGGTCAATGAGGGATACAAGAGCATATTTGACCCCGAGCTTGAGGAGATACTGCGTGAAACCGAAGGATATGAGCTTACTCCGCAGGACGAGGACGGCGAGCCGGAATACGAGGAAGAGCCGGAGTACGACGAGAGCGAATCGGACGCCGAGCGCATCATACGCGAGCAGTCCGAGCACCGCACGCATAAAAAAAGAAAAAAGCTCATCATTGTGTGTGTTGCCATCGTGGCTGTGCTCGCGGCCATGCTTGCGCTGATACTCGCACTCAAAAACGGCGGAACGGAAAGCGAATACAGCAATGCATTCAAGCAGGCGCAGGAATATTACTACGCCGGAGATTACGATAACGCGCTTACAAAGCTGCGCGAGGCAATGGAGGTCAAAAAGACCGACGAGTGCCTGCTTCTTATGAGCCGCTGCTATGAGGCCAAGTACGATTACGTCAATGCCATTGCCATCCTTGAAAGCTCAACAAGCGGCAGCGACGAAATAAAATCCGAGATCGAGCGGCTCAAAAAGGCCAAGGAGGATTACGACAGCGGCAAGATAGTCGTCATCTGCGGCGAGCAGTTCGACGTGGAAACGACGTCGCTGGATCTGTCGAAAAAGGGCGCAGGCTCGGCCGCCCTAAAGGATATCGCAAAGCTCACCGAGCTTACGAGCCTCAAGCTCTCCGACAATAAGATCGACGAGCTTGATTTCCTCACGCCGCTCAAAAAGCTTACCTCGCTCGACCTTTCGAACAACAAGATAAGCGATATTACACCGCTCAAAAAGCTCAGCTCGCTCAGAACGCTGCACCTTGACGGAAATGAGATAAAGGACTTTTCTCCGCTTTATGATATCGACAGTCTGTCCATGCTCACCATCGGGCAGATGGATATAAGCGCGTCTCAACTCAAGGAACTGAAAGCGAAGCTTCCAAACTGCATCATATACAGCGACGATGCAAAGGAGGACGTTATTGAGATAAAGCTCGGCGGCAAAACGTTTAAAAACAATGTGAAGGAGCTTGACCTTTCCGGCTGCGACGTTCATGATATCACGCTGCTGTCGGCCTGCACGAAGCTTGAAAAGCTCGACCTTTCGGATAACTCGATCTCCGATATCTCGGCGCTTGTAGACCTTCCGAGCCTTAAAGAGCTTGATATCTCAAACAACCGCATAAGCGATATAAGTCCGCTTATGAGCGTGCCGAAGCTTGAGTACCTCAATCTTTCCGGCAACAGGATAAAATCGGTCGCGGCGCTTCAGGATCTTTCCGGGCTTACCGAGCTTAATGTCAGCGGCAATGAGCTTGGAAGCATCGCCGCCATTGGCAGGCTCACGAATCTGAAAACTCTGTGGATGGATAAGGTCAGCCTGTCCGACGCAGACCTCGAGGAGCTTTATAACCTCAAAAATCTCAAAAAGCTCAGCATAAAGGATAACGCAGACCTGAGCGAGGCCGCCGTTGCAACGCTGAAAAAGAAGCTCTCCGGCTGCGCGATCAGCCATTCCGAGCTTAAAAGCGAGATCGTCCTCGGCGGCAAAAGCTTTGCCGTGGACGCCGAAAACGTTGAGGCAAACGGCCTCGGCCTGAGCGATATCTCCAAGGCGTCGGGCTTTACTAACGTAAAGCACCTTGACCTGTCAAATAACTCGATATCAAGGCTCTCGCCGCTGTCAACGCTTAAAACGCTCGAAACGCTCGATCTTTCAAACAACTCGATCAGCGACATTTCGGCGCTCGCCTCACTTAAAAATCTCAAACAGCTCTGGCTCAACGGAAACAGCATCAGCGCAGACCAGATACAGGCGCTGAAAGCCGCTCTGCCCGACTGTTATATAAGTGTTGAATAAAAATGTGAGAACAAATTTTAAATTTTAAAGCAAATTCAACAAAAGCGTCTTTCATTTTACATGCGCTTATGCTATAATAAAGTTAAGCAGGAAGCATCCTGCAAAGCAGAAAGGAGCCGGCACATATGAAATTTACGTTTACCGAAAAAAAGATGGGCACCTCCGAAGAGCTCAGAAGCTATACTGAGCGCAAGGTTGGCAAGCTCGACCGCTTCTTTAAGACCGAAAGCAGCGCAAATATCACGTTCAGCATGGAGCGCGGCAGATTCCTGGCAGAGATCACGGTTTCAAATAACGGCCTGTATTACAGAGCCAGCGAGCTTACAAACGATATGTATGCTTCCGTTGATTCCGGTGTCGCGTCCATCGAACGCCAGATCCGCAAGAACAAGACCCGTCTTGCAAAACGCCTGAGAGAGGGCGCGCTCGAGAAGGAGACAAGACCCGAGTATGCCCCCGTTGAGGAGGAAGAGGATGAGGAATTCAAGATCGTGCGCAGCAAGCGCTTCCCCATCAAGCCGATGTCAACGGAAGAGGCAATATTGCAGATGAACCTGCTTGAGCATGAGTTCTTCGTGTTCCGCGATGAGCAGGCCGACGGTGCGATCTCGGTAGTCTATTGCCGCAAAAACGGCGGTTACGGTCTGATAAGCGACGACGCTGAATAAAAAACAATAAATATACAGCTGCCCCACCAAAAGGTGGGGCAGTCAGTCTGATTTAAAGATAGTGCTGCCGAGCAGAGCCGATTGAGCAGCAGGGGAGCACGAGGGGGCAAGACCCCTCTCGTAATTGGATTAATAGCCATCAAAAACGTCCGGTACGGACTTTTTGACGAGCGTAGCGAGATTTTTCGTGAAAACTTGTTTTCACAAAAAATGTGGCGTTGCAGCGCGCAAAAAAGCTGAAGACTTTTTTGCACGCTGGGGGCAGTTTTGAGAAATTTGAGGATAAAAACCAGATGAATTACACCGAAGTAACGATAGAATGCAAAAACACCGACGAGACCTGCGACAGGCTCACCGCCCTCGGCGTTGACGGCTTTGTCATCGAAAACGAGGACGATTTCAAGGCCTTCCTTGAAAATAACCGCCAGTATTGGGACTATGTCGATTCCTCGCTCGAGGAAAGCTATAAGGGCGTTTCGCGCGTTAAATTCTATGTTGAGGATAACGAGGACGGCGCGCGGCTGCTCGATGCCGTGAAGGCGGAGTTTGAGGTGAAAACCGCGCCCGTGTGCGACGCCGACTGGGAGAATAACTGGAAGGAGTACTATAAGCCGCTCGAGATCGGCGAAAAGCTCCTTGTCGTGCCGGAGTGGATCGACTGCGCCGAAGTGGGCAGAGTTCCGCTGCGCCTCGACCCCGGTCTGCTGTTCGGAACCGGCGCGCATGCAACAACGCGCATGTGCCTTGCCGCGCTTGAAAAGTACGCCGGAGAGGGCAAGCGCGCCCTCGACCTCGGCTGCGGCAGCGGTATCCTCGGCATAGGCGCTATCGTTCTCGGCAGCGATTTCTGCACCGCCTGCGATATCGACCCCAAAGCGCCCGATACCGTAATGGAAAACGCGGCTCTCAACGATATCGGCGGCGACAAAATGAAGGTCTACGCCGGTGATATAATCGGCGACGGAAAGCTCAGAGCGCTCCTCGGCGCGGGCTACGATATCGTGCTTGCAAATATCGTTTCCGATGTTATAATTCCGCTTGCACCGTTTGTGCGCGCGTTTATGGCGCCGGGCGGTGTGTTCATCACCTCCGGCATAATCGACGGCCGCGAGGACGAGGTCGCCGCTGCGCTCAAAGCCGCCGGACTTGAGATAATCGCCCACCATCACGAGGAAGAGTGGCACTGCTTCGAGTGCGTATGATTTTTTGACACGCTGAGATCCGCCCGTTAGTGAAGTCTAACGGACGGATCTTTCAATATCCGGCGATGAAGCGCACGGCGCAGCTTTTTTCGCCGCGCTTTATTACGCAAAGCTTCTGCTCGTGCTTGTTCTCCGGCGGCGGAGGCGGCTCGGGCAAAGTCTCGTCGAGCGCGGTCACGCGCTGCCACACGCTTTCAAAATTATCGAATTCCATAGTTCTCACCGCTGCATTATATGCCGCCACTTGAAAAAACGTCAGCGCTGTGAGATAATATCGGCACAAAACATATTGTGAGAGGGGTCTACTATGCCCAGATTTTTTGCGCTTGGGACAAATCTGCTCGGCGGCAGAGCGATCATCCGCGGCCGCGACGCAGAGCATATAAAGGTACTTCGCCTTCGCCCGGGCGAGGAGATGACCATTTGCGACGGCAACGGTACGGACTATAAATGCCGCCTTGTGCGCTCGGATAAGGACGAGGCCGAGGCGGAGATCATCGAGGTCGTCCCGTGCGCGGCCGAGCCTACGGTGTCGGTGCGCGTGCTGTGCGGTCTGCCAAAGGGCGATAAGACCGACTATATCATCCAGAAATGCGTCGAGTCCGGCGCAAAGGAGATATGCTTTTTCCGCTCCGAGCGCGTCGTGCAGCGCACCGAGGGCGTTGCAAAAAAGCTCGAGCGCTGGAACAGAATAAGCGAGGAGGCTGCAAAGCAGTCCGGGCGCGGCATCATTCCCGAGGTCAGATGGATCGACAGCTTTGTTGAAGCGCTCGATGCCGCAAAGCAGCAGGAGGACGCCTTCTTCCTGTACGAGACCGGCGAGCGCGAGAGCCTTCGCTCGGCGCTCAAGGGGGCCGAGAAGCTCGGCTCTGCTGCGGTGATAACAGGCCCCGAGGGCGGCTTTGAGCCGTATGAGGCCGATATGGCGCGCAAGGTAGGGCTTCACGTATGCTCGATGGGTGCGCGTATACTCAGATGCGAAACAGCGCCTGTAGTCGCGCTCACGGCGCTCATGTACGAAAGCGGAAATTTGGAATAAAACAATGCAGACAATAGATGCTGTTAAGATCAGAATACTTCGCCTGTGCGAGCAGAGGAACATGAGCATCAACAGACTTGCCACTGTGTGCGCGCTGCCGCCGTCGAGCATCAAGAATATTCTATACGGCAAAAGCTGCAATCCAAAACTGTTGACGATAAAAATGATATGCGACGGGCTGGATATGACGCTTGCGGAGTTTTTCTCCTCGCCGGAGTTTGACGGCCTTGAGCAGGAGATAAAGTAACCGGGACTGCATCGCAGTCCCGGTTATTGCCGTGTTACCATTTATTCGAGACTTTCTCGGCAAAGCCGGGGAAGTCTTTTATTTCGATCACTTTTCCGTCGTCAAGGACAGCCTTGCCGGTGAACAGGCCGAACACCTGGTGCTGATCGCTTTTAATAAGTCCGACGTCGGTGCAGGATGCGCGGTCGAGCACGGGACGGAAGCCCATCTCGAACCTGCCGTCGTCCGAAGTGAAGGTCCACGGCTCCATGAAGGCTTTTTCATCGCCGGGAATGTTGAATTTCACCTGACTGAGCTTGTGCGCCTTGCCGTTGTAAAACAGCATGTTTTCGCTGGCGGCCGAGGTGTTGCCGAAGCCGTAGCCGATGTTCCAGCCGAAGGGAACGCCGTCCACCGCGCCGGAAGCCGAGCCCCAGTACCATGTGTTTTTGTATGTCCACACGCCGCGCCCCCAGTCGAGGACGGCGAAGCTGTCCGAGGGGTCAAAAACATAGGTGTGACCGTCGTATGTGACCTCACCGCGTGCGCGCATGCAGTTTATCTTCTGGTTGTAGTAAAAATGCCCCGGCTTATCGAAAGGCGTTGCGATTACCATGCTCTCCTCCGGCTCGTCGAAAAGCTCGACCTTTGCGTAGAGCGAGCCGGCAGGGCCGAAGCGCTTCATCTGCGCTATCAGTGTGCGCACGCCCGATCCGTTGTTTTTGAAATAAATGCTGTAGTTTTTCCCGATGGCGGTCGTGTCGCCGGTCTTGCTCGTTTCGGGCAGCTTGCGCTTTCCGAGCGGCATGAAGCACATGGGGCTCGTGGTGATCTCCCAGCCCTCCTCGAAGTTGAGAAGGCTTATCGAGTCCAGACCCATGTAGCCGTTATCGTCGATGGTGAGGGCAAGGGCAAAGCGGCCGTTGTTTATGAGGTAATAGTCCCATTCCTTGATGCGCATGGGGCTTGCCTTGATGTCCGCGCGCCTGTAAACCGGCAGGAGCTTCTTGGCGTAGCCCGGCTCCGTCAGCTCGCCGTCGGCGTTTAGCAGGGGTATTTCGCGAGTGATCTCGTGCTGATCCATTCCTACATCTCCTTTTTCAATTTGCGTATATCCGTTCCGGCAAACGGGAGCTTGAGAAACTCGCCGTCTATCCTCGAGCAAATCTGCGGAGTGTATCTCCGTGCAAGCTCCGCATCGGTGAGATTTGTGCTGATAATGGTCTTTTTACCCTCGACAAGGCGCGTGTTTATAAGCGTGTACAGCGCCGAGATGCTTATCTGCGTGAGCATTTCGGTGCCCAGATCGTCAAGGATCATAAGCTCGCACTCGAGCATGCGCTCGACCCGTGTCGAGGCCTTTTCCGCAGCCTCGGCGTCGCGCGCGAATTTTTTCATTTCAAACGCCTCGAGCGCGGAGGCCGCGGTATCGTAGCACACCGAGTGGCCGTTTTGCGCAACGACGCGCGCTATGCAGGCAGACAGGAACGTTTTGCCCAGCCCCGTGCCGCCCTGAAACAGCAGGTTCATCGAGCGTTCCGAGAAGCTGGAGGCGTACTCGCGGCAGGTGTCGTAAACAATGCTCATCGCTTCCCTTGCCTCGCCGTACAGCGAAAGATCGAAGTTTTCAAAGCGCTCCTCGCTGTTTTTGAGAAGCGTGCTCAGCTCGCTTGTGAGCTGGCGGTTGTATTCCTCGATGAGGCAGGAGCACATTTGGCTTCCGATAAATCCGGTGTCCTTGCATTTCGGGCAGGAGTAGATGTCCTCAAGATAATCGACCGGATAACCGGCAGCGTGCAGAAGCTCGGCCTTTTTTGCCTGAAGCGCAAGGCTTTCGTCCTCCAGCGCCTTGAGCGCGTCGGAAAGATCCGCGCTGCGCTTTATCGTAAGTCCGACAAGCTCGGACATCTGCGCGCGAAGCCTATCGTCGATGCGGTGAATCTCGGGTATCTGCGAATAAATCTTCTCCTGCCTGAGATAATGCTCGGCGACATTGTTTGCGTGTGTGTGACCTATCTGCTCTCTGGCGCGCGCCAGAATTTTTCCGTCCAGTGCCATTGTTTAACCGTTTTTAACCTTTTCGTATATTGAGCGCAGACGCTTGAGCTCATCGCCCGAAACGTTGCTGCGATGCTGATTTTCCGCCTTGACTGCGCTTGCCGGAGAGCGGCTGTCGCGCTCGGCGACGTCCCGTGCCGAGTGTATGCCCTTATCATGCCACGAGAGCATGATCTTGTTCATGTATCCCCATTTTAAAGCGCCGGTGTTTGTCACCGTGCGGTCGTATGCTATGAGTATGGCCTCGTTATCAAAGCCCATGTCGAACCACGAGGTCATGTATTTGCGCTCGGTCGGCGTGAGCACGCGGCTGCCAAGCCCCATTGAGGTCTTCAGCTCGCCTGCGCGCGAGCGCTTCTCGGCGGCATTGCGTATGTATTCGTCGGCCTGCTCGATGGTGATGATCTCCTTGTTTGCCCATGAGTAGGCTTCCTTTTCGATGCTGCGCATCGAGGGCAGCCGGCCGGGACCGTATTTTTCGGTGAAAACGTCGATGCAGTAGCCGATGAGCATGAAAATAACATCTGCCGGCAGCGCGAGGTAATCGTAAATGCCGAAAAGCGTTTTCAGCTCGGCCGTTGAAAGGACTCTGCCGAGCTTGTGCTGCGCCTGGGCGATAACGGCCTGAAATCCGCTGTCCTCCTTCGAGCGGCGCACGATATCCGCCGAGGTGTATTCCGGAAGCTCCTCGGCAGGAGGGAGCTTTATCTCCTGCTCGGGCCTTGCGGCCGGGCGCGAAAGCCCCATTCTAAGCAGCTTTTCGTGCGCGTTTTTTATCTCGGCCTCGGTGCGGCAAAGCTCGCGCGCGGCCCTGTCGGCGTCAAATCCGCCGTTAAGATCGAGCCAGATATACAGCAGCGCAACATCGCCGTCATGTGCGGCAATAAGCTTGTCCGCGGTGCTGCGCGGTATTGAGTTTTGCTCTGCTGTGGGCATGACGATTCCTCTGTTCATTCAAAGTTTACACAATGGACTTTAACAAGAGGGATTATATCATTAAAATTAACTTGTAGCAATAGCCATGTTTGTGGTATAATTCAACGATAAAAGTAAAATGCCAGAGGTATGGATATATGCTTGAGCTGCTTTCTCCCGCAGGCTCGCCGGAGGCGGTCGTTGCCGCCGTTCAGAACGGCGCGGATGCGGTGTATATGGGACTTGGAATATTCAACGCTCGACGCGGAGCAAAAAATTTCAGCGACGAGGAGTTTGAAAAGGCGGTCAGATACTGCCGCATACGCGACTGCAAAGTCTATGTCACGATGAACACGCTCGTCGGCGACAGGGAGATGGAGCAGGCCGTCGAGCTTGCCCGGCGCGTATCGGATCTCGGCGCGGACGCCATCCTTGTGCAGGATCTCGGGCTCTTGAGCGTTTTGAAAAAAGCCGTGCCGGATATTCCGCTGCACGCGAGCACCCAGATGAGCATCCATAACCTTGCCGGCGTTGAGGCAGCGGCCGAGATGGGACTCACCCGTGCAGTCCTTGCGCGCGAGCTGAGTTTCGAGCAGATAAAGTTCATAACAAAGCATTCGCCGATAGAAACGGAGATATTCGTCCACGGAGCGCTGTGCTTCTGCCATTCGGGGCAGTGCTATATGTCGTCGCTTATAGGCCGCCGCAGCGGCAATCGCGGCATGTGCGCCCAGCCCTGCCGCATGGAATACACCATGGGCGGCAGACTTGAGGACAGTCATCCGCTTTCCCTCAAGGACAATTGCCTTGTTGACCGCCTGCGCGAGATCGAGGACGCCGGCGTTGCCTGCGTGAAGATCGAGGGCAGAATGAAGCGCCCCGAGTACACGGGCATAGTCACGGGCATATATTCGAAGATCATCAAAGAGCGCCGCGAGCCGACGGAGGAGGAAATGCAGACACTTGCCGACGCATTCTCGCGCCAGGGCTTCACGCAGGGCTATTTTAACGGCGACAAGGCCGATATGTTCGGCGTGAGAGCCGAAACCGACAAGGTCGGCGAAAAAATGTTTGCCGACGCAAGAAAAGAGTACATCGGCAAGGAAGAGCGCCGCGTTCCGGTGAAGTTTTACGCCGTCGTAAACGCCGGAGAGGCGGTCAAGGCCGCGGCGATAGATAACCGCGGAAACAAGGTAGTCGCTTTCGGCGCAGAGCCGCAGAAGGCGATACGTCAGGCGATAAATTCAGAGGTCTTGAGCGACAGACTCGGCAAGACAGGCGGTACGCCGTACTACTGCGTGGATGCGCAGAGCAGGGTGCAGAGCGGACTTTATCTCTCCGCGTCCGAGATAAACGAGCTGCGCCGCAAGCTTGTCACGGCGCTCAACGAGCGCCGCGCGATACCGCAGCCGCGCCGCAGCCTGCCCATGCCGCAGCTTCCCTCGGGGCAGAGCGCCGTGACCGATCCTGTCATGATCTATCAGGTGCGCACGGCAGAGCAGCTTACCGAGGAGCTTGCCGACACAAGACCCGATTATATCTACATTCCCGTCAAGGTCATGCACGATAATTTTGACCTTGTGCGCATGTTCAAAGAGCGCGGCGCCGTTCCGGTCGCCGTTTTGCCGCGTGTTATAACCGACAGCGAGACAAAAGACATATTCGTCATGCTGCGAAGCCTGTTTGATCTTGGTATAAACGAGGCGCTTGTCGGGAACCTCGGACATGTCATAATCGCACGCAAGGCAGGCATGAAAACGCGCGCCGATTTCGGCATGAATGTGTTTAACTCGTATTCGATGGATATGATACAGAAGATGGGCTTTTTATCCGCAACGGCGTCGTTTGAACTGCGTCTTGCGCAGGTGCGCGATATGGCAAAGTGCGTGCCGACGGAGCTCATCGCATACGGGCGGCTTCCGCTTATGGTGTCGGATCAGTGCGTTATAAGCCACAGTCTCGGCGCGTGCAATTGCCAAAGCCCGGCTCAGCTTTCCGACCGTATGGGCTCAACATTCCCCGTCGTGCGTGAATATGAGCACCGCAATGTGATATATAATTCCCGAAAGCTTTTTATGGCCGATAAAAACGACGAGCTGTGCGGCGTGGGACTTTGGGGAATAAGACTGATGTTCACGACCGAGGGTGCGCGCGAGTGCGTTCAGGTCGCAAAGAGATATAAGGGCGAGGGCGACTATCAGCCGAACGATCTGACCCGAGGCCTTTATTACAGAGGAGTTGACTGACACAATGAGTATCGTGCTTGCCTCCGGCTCACCGCGGCGAAAGGAGCTGCTTGAAACGCTGGGGCTTGATTTCGCTGTCGTTCCTGCAAAGGGCGAGGAGATAGCGCCGCGCGGCGCAGGCCCTGCCGAAACGGTAGAGGCTCTGTCGCGGGCAAAGGCCGAAGAGGTCGCGAAAGACTTTCCGAATGCGCTTATCATAGCGGCGGACACCGTCGTCTGGGCAGGCGGCAGGATACTCGGCAAGCCCAAAGACGAGACCGACGCAAAAGCCATGCTGCACCTGCTGTCGGATAACACGCACGAGGTGTACACCGGCGTAACGGCCATGTACGGCGGCAGGAGCGTCGTCGGCAGCGAGTGTACGAAGGTTTTCTTCCGCAAGCTGTCGGAGGACGAGATCGATCGCTATGTTCAGACCGGAGAACCGATGGACAAGGCCGGCGCTTATGGAATTCAGGGCAGAGCCGCGCTCATGGTCAGGCGGCTTGAGGGCGACTATTTCAATGTTATGGGGCTGCCGCTGTGCAGGCTTGGCCAAATGCTCGAAGAGATCGGGGTGCATCTTTTTTGAACGTAAAAAATTATCTTAAGAAAAACGGAATAAAGCTCGGCGTTATCGTGCTCGTCATAGCGCTCGTCATCGGAGCGGCATCCTATCTTCTCAAGGGAAACGCAGGACTTATACAGAATGTGTCGGGCACGGTCAAAGCCCCGGTACAGCGTATGGTGAGCTCCGTTGCCGACTGGCTTGAGAGCCTTTACGGATATCTTTACGACTATGACCAGCTCGTTGCCGAAAACGAGCGTCTGCGCGCGGAGCTGACCCAGGCTCAGGAGGAGGCGCGAAACGGCGCCGCCGCCATCGAGGAAAATGAGCGCTTCCGCCAGCTTCTGAATTTCAAGGAAAAACACAGCGATATGACACTTGAATCGGCCAAGGTCGTTGCATGGACGACGTCAAACTGGGCAAATTCGTTCACGATAAGCAAGGGCACGAATGCCGATATCGCCGTGGGTGACTGCGTTATCACCGAGTACGGCGTCATGGTCGGACAGGTGACAGAGGTCGGCTCGACATGGGCGACGGTTTCTACGGTCATCGACCTTAACACGAATATCGGTGCGCTCGTTTCCGAAAACGGTGCTTCCGGCCTTCTCGTCGGCGACTTTGCCATGATGCAGGAGGGCTGCGTGAAGCTCAGCTACCTTGCCGACGGCGCGCAGGTCTTCTCGGGCGACACGGTCATGACCTCAGGCTCGGGCGGCGCATTCCCCCAGGGCCTTGTTGTCGGAACGATAAGCTCGGTCAAGACCGAGGCAGGCGGTCAGATAGAGTACGGCGAGGTCAAGCCCGGCTGCGACCTCAACGCGCTCGTGCAGGTTTTTGTAGTAAAAGATTTTGAAGTGGTGGAATAATTGCTCAACAGACTGATTCAGGCTCTTGAATGGAAAAAAGTCCGCATGGTGATCCAATACGCGGTCTATATGCTGCTTGTCATGCTGCTGCAAAGCGTGCTGTTTTCAAGGATCAGCATTTTCGGCGCAAAGGGATTTATAATCCCGGCCGCCGCAGTTGCGGCAGGCATATATCTCGGCGGCGTTCGCGGCGCCGTATTCGGAATTTTCCTCGGACTTTTCACCGATATGGCCTTTTCCGAAACAACGGTGCTGTTTACGATACTGTTTCCGATGATCGGCTTCGGAGCGGGCTTTGCCTCGGAGTTTTATATCAACAAAAGCTTTTTCGCGTTCATGATATTCAGCGTGGCGGCGATACTGCTGTGCGGCATAGTGCAGCTTATCCATGCGCTTGCCGGCGGCGGAACGGAGCTTACCGCAGGACTGATCACGGTGCTTTTGCAGACCGTTTTGTCCGTGCTGCCGGTCATGCTGCTGTATCTTCCGTTTAAAGAAGGCGGAATAATGCACGCGCAATACTGATTGAGGATACCCGATGAACATAATTAAGAAAGAAAGACTTATAGCGCTTGCACTGGTGTTTGCGATGCTGATCACGGTGTATGTCGTTGCACTGTACAAGCTCCAGATAATCGAGGGCGAAAAGTACTATGAGGAAAGCCGCAACAACATGGTAACGACAAGCACAGTTACCGCCGCGCGCGGCAATATCCTTGACCGCTACGGCAGAGTGCTTGTGACCAATAAATCGTGCTATGACCTGACAATAAATACAGACGAGCTTTTTCCAAATGACGACAGCGTTGATTCAAACGCCGTCATATTGAAGCTTGTCAACATGATCCGCGATTACGGCGACGATTACATCGACGATCTGCCGATAACGAAAAGTCCTCCGTTTGAGTTTGAAAACGTCAGCGAGCAGGATCAGGCGCGGCTTGACGCTTATATAAAGACAAACAAAGTCAAGGAAAACGCAAGCGCCGTCGAGATACTCTCGAGCATGCGCGACCGCTATGAGATCGACAGCAACTACACCGCCGAAGAGGCGAGGATCATCGCCGGCGTGCGCTATGCTATAAACGTGCGATATCTCATAAATACCTCGGACTATATTTTCGTCAAGGACGCGGATATGAAGCTCATAGCCACGCTGCGCGAAAACAACATCGAGGGCGTCAATATAAAAGAATCATACGTCCGTGAATATGCTACCTCAGCTGCCGCGCACATCCTCGGCTACACCGGCGCAATGAGCGACAGTGATTATGCAAAGTATAAAGATCAGGGCTATTCCGCCGATGCCGCCGTCGGCAAGGATGGCGCGGAATATGCCTTTGAAAAATACCTGCACGGAACAAACGGTACCGTGCGCACGACCTCCGCTTCCGACGGCACGGTAATAAGCAAGGAATATATCGAAGAGCCGGAACCGGGCAACAATGTGTATCTGACGATAGATATTGCCCTGCAGGAGGCCGCCGAGCTTGCGCTTGAAAACGGCGTGGCCTCCATCCAGGCAAAGATAGACTCAAAGAAAGAGCAGCAGATAGCCAGCGGAACATATAAGGAAAAGCAGGATGTTATCGACGGTGCCTCCGTGGTCGTTGTAAATGTAAAAACAGGCGAGCCGCTTGCCATTGCAAACTGGCCAACCTACGATCCGTCCGAGCTGCTGGAAAAATACAATGAGCTGCTTGCGGATAAAAACGCTCCGCTTTATAACCGCGCGCTTCAGGGCGGCTATGCGCCCGGCTCAACCTTCAAGCCCTGCACGGCGATAGCCTCGCTGACCGAGGGAATAATAAACACCGGAACGACGATTGAATGTAGAGGCCAATATACGCGCTATGCTCAGTACGGATTTGCGCCATACTGCTGGATATATACGCAGAACAATCAGAAGCTGACTCACGGCTATCTGAACGTCACCGGCGCTATCCAGAACTCCTGCAATATATTCTTCTATTCGGCAGGACATGACCTCGGCATAGATAAGCTCGATAAATACGCGGCCGAATTCGGCCTCGGCGAGAGCACCGGCATTGAGCTGCCCGAATCCACCGGCAACATGGCAAACGCGAAAAACCATGAAGAGCTTACCGGCGAACCGTGGACGATAGGCCAGACCATGCAGGCGGCTATCGGCCAGTCCGACAGCCTGTTTACGCCGCTGCAGCTTGCCGAGTATTGCGCAGCCGTTGCAAACGGCGGCGAGCGCCACAGCGCGTCGATACTCAAATCCGTGCGCAGCTACAGCTACGGCGATAACGTGCATGAACGCGAGGACGAGGTGCTCAGCAAGGTCGAAACCGCGCAATATAACTGGGACGCCGTCCACGAGGGCATGCGGCTTGTCGGCAAATCAAGCCTGCCAAGCTACAGCATAACGAGCGTTGCAGCAAAAACCGGCACCGCCCAGAAGGGCGACAGCATAGCAAACGACGGTATCTTCATCTGCTATGCGCCCTTTGACGATCCTGAGATCGCAATGGCCATCGTTGTTCAGAAGGGCGGCGCGGGCGCAAACTGCTCGGTCATCGCGCAGGAAATACTGGAGGCTTACTTCAGTCTGAAGTCCGCAACCGACGTTACCGATGTCGAAGGCGAACTGCTGCAGTGATAAAAAACCGCGCTTTTTGTCAAAAAAGGCGTTGAAAGAAACGGCAGTATTGTATATAATAAAAAAGAAATTATAAAAAGAAGTTTTATAATAGGAAATTTCGCAAACAGAATCGAGGGAAGCTTATGAATATTGCACTTATGGCACATGACAGAAAGAAGGAACTGATGGTCCAGTTCTGCATAGCTTATTGTGGTATTCTGGCCGAGCATTCAGTCTGCGCAACCAACACGACGGGCAAGCTTGTATCCGAAGCAACGGGACTTCCCGTGACGCTTTATCTGCATGCCGACCAGGGCGGCGCCCAGCAGATCGGAGCAAGAATATCATATAACGAGATCGATCTTGTGCTGTTCTTCTGCGACCCGTCAAACCCCGGCGGATTTGACGATATCAACAAGATCGAACGCCTGTGCGATCAGTATCAGATCCCGTTTGCAACCAATGCGGCAACCGCGGAGGTGCTCGTTCAGGGCCTGCGGCGCGGTGATCTTGACTGGCGCAATATCGTCAATCCAAAGCGCAGGTAGGCTGCATCGCCGAATTAAAACTCGAATGCTGTTATTGCTCAAGCAATAGCAGCATTTAGTGATTGAAAGGAATAAAATTAAGTATGGCAAAAGTTGCGCCGAGAACCCTGTCGGGCTTCATGGAGCTGCTTCCGGCAGACCAGATAAAGATGGAAAAAATGATGGAGACGCTCAGGAAGAGCTACTCCGTTTATGGCTTTGCGCCGCTTGACACGCCGGTGATCGAATCGGCGGAGGTGCTGCTTGCAAAGGGTGGCGGCGAGACCGAAAAGCAGATATACAGATTCAATAAGGGCGACAGCGACCTTGCGCTGCGCTTTGACCTGACTGTTCCGCTTGCAAAATTCGTCGCTGCAAACTACGGACACCTGACATTCCCGTTCCGCCGCTATCAGATAGGCAAGGTCTACCGAGGCGAAAGAGCGCAGCGCGGCCGCTTCCGCGAGTTTTATCAGGCCGATATCGATATCATCGGCGACGGTAAGCTCGATATCATAAACGAGGCGGAGATCCCGGCGATAATCTATCGAACCTTCACCGCACTCGGACTCAGAGGCTTTAAGATAAAGGTCAATAACCGTAAGCTCTTAAACGGGTTTTACAGCCTTGCCGGCATGAGCGAAAAGGCCGGCGATATAATGCGCACGGTCGATAAACTCGATAAGATCGGCCCCAACAAGGTTCGCCAGCTTCTTATGGATGAGCTGCACATGTTCTCGCACAAGGCCGACGACGTTATGGACTTCATGGCCATAAGCGGCACGAATGCCGAGGTCATTGCCGGACTTGAGCGCTATAAGGGCATGGACGAGCTGTTTGACGAGGGCCTTGAGGAGCTTAAGACCGTGACACGATATCTTGCCGATTTCGGCGTCCCGGAGGAAAACTTCGCTATCGACCTTTCGATAGCGCGCGGCCTTGATTATTACACCGGTACGGTTTACGAAACCGAAATGACTGCTCACCCCGAGATAGGCTCGATCTGCTCCGGCGGCAGATACGATGATCTTGCCGGATACTACACCGATAAAAAGCTGCCCGGCGTAGGCATATCCATCGGCCTTACACGCCTTTTCTATGTCCTCAACGAGCAGGGCATGCTCTCGGACGAGACCGTGTCGGCTCCTGCCGATGCGCTCGTTATCCCCATGGCCGAGGATCTCGGCTACGCCATTGCTGCAGCAACGGCGCTGCGTGATGCAGGGGTGAGGACTCAGCTCTACTGCGAGCAGAAAAAGTTCAAGGCAAAAATGAGCTATGCCGATAAGCTCGGCATTCCATATGTGATCCTCATCGGCGAGGACGAGATCGCGGAAAACGTCGTTGCCGTTAAGAATATGACCACCGGCGAGCAGACAAAGCTCGGCTTTGCCGACGCTGCGTCGCTCATAAAGAATGACATGGATGATCGCGCGCGTGCCGCGGTTATCAAAGAATAATGGAGGCAGAAGAAATGACACAGTCAAGAACCCATACCTGCAATCAGCTCCGCATTGAAAACGTCGGAGAAAAGGTCAAGATCGTCGGATGGATGGAGAACGTCCGCGAGGTAGGACAGAACTTTGCATTTGTCATCGTCCGCGATTTTTACGGCACGACGCAGGTCGTCATCGAGACCGAGGATATGATGAAGGTCATAAAGGGCATAAATAAAGAGAGCACCATCTCCGTCGAGGGCACCGTTCGCGAGCGCGCGAGCAAAAACCCCAAGCTCCCCACCGGTGATATCGAGGTCGTTCCCGAAAAGATCGAAGTTCTCGGCCGCTGCCGCTATAACGAGCTGCCGTTTGAAATAAACCGCAGCCGCGAGGCCGACGAGACCACACGTCTTAAATACCGCTACCTCGACCTGAGAAATCCGGCCGTAAAGCAGAATATAATCCTCCGCTGCAATGTTATCGCCGCCCTGCGCAAGGCGATGATGGAGCACGATTTCCTCGAGATAACAACACCTATCCTCACCGCCTCATCACCCGAGGGCGCGCGCTGCCCCAGGCGCCCCAGCAGTTCAAGCAGCTGCTGATGGCCTCCGGCTTCGACCGCTATTTCCAGATTGCGCCCTGCTTCCGCGATGAGGACGCGCGCGGCGACCGTTCACCCGGCGAGTTCTATCAGCTCGATATGGAGATGTCGTTTGCCGGCCAGGAGGATGTTTTTGCGGTCATTGAGGATGTCCTGCCCCCAATTTTTGAAAAGTTCGGAACATACAACATATCCAACAAGGCGCCCTTCCGCCGCATCGGCTACAACGAGTCGATGGAAAAGTACGGCTCGGATAAGCCCGACCTGCGCATCGACCTCGTTGTTGAGGATATCACCGCGCTCGTGTCCGGCACCGATTTTGCTCCCTTTGCCGAGGGCAACACCGTCAAGGCGATCGTTGTCACCGGCTGCGACTTGACGCGCAAGCAGATCGACAAGGTCTGCGCTGACGTTGAGGTCCAGGCAGGCATGAAGCCCTACTGGTTCAAGGTCGATGAAAACGGCGAGCTTGCCGGCGGCGTTGCAAAGTTCCTTCAGGATAAGAAGGCTGCCCTCACCGAGGCTCTCGGTCTCAAGCCCGGCTGCCTTGTCGGCGTAACGGCAGGCAAGAAGGGCGAGGCGCAGAAGACCGCAGGCGTTATGCGCAAGATGCTCGGCGCGGCGGTTCCCGGCCATATGGATAAGGAGCGCTACGAGTTCTGCTGGATCGTCGATTTCCCGATGTACGAGATCGGCGAGGAGTCCGGCGAGCTTGAGTTCTGCCACAACCCGTTCTCCATGCCCAACGGCGGTCTGGAGATCCTCGAAAAGGCCGAGCGCGGCGAGGTCGATCCGCTTTCGATCACCGCGTTCCAGTATGACCTCGTGTGTAACGGCGTTGAGCTGTCCTCGGGCGCAGTGCGTAACCACGATCCCGAGATCATGATAAAGGCGTTTGAAATGGTTCGCCTCGGTGAGGACGACGTTAAGGCCAAGTTCCCGGCTATGTACAATGCCTTCTGCTACGGCGCACCCCCTCATGCCGGTATCGCCCCGGGCGTTGACCGCATGGTTATGCTGCTTGCCGGCGAGGACTCCATCCGCGAGATCATCCCGTTCCCGATGAACAAGAACGCGCAGGATGTCATGATGGGCGCACCCTCCACGGTTGAGCAGAAGCAGCTTGACGAGCTGAACATAGCTATAACCTGCCCCGTCGAAGAATAAGAAAAATTATAAAGGGACTGCATTTTTCCGCAGTCCCTATTTTTGAAAACAGTGGTGGTAAAATATGCTTGCAACGATAAGATCGCTCGGCGTTAAGGGCATCGGCGGCTACGGCGTTTCCGTTGAGGTTTTCGTGTCCAACGGCCTTGTGAATTTTGATATCGTCGGCCTGCCCGACGCCGCAGTCAGGGAGGCGCGCGAGAGGGTGCGCGCCGCGATAAAATCAAACGGCTTCAAGTTCCCGGTCAGCCGCGTCACGGTCAATCTTGCGCCGGCGGACACAAAAAAGGCCGGAACGGTGTACGATCTGCCGATAATGCTCGGCATTCTTGCCGCAACGGGAGTGATACGTCAGCCGAAGTCCGACTGCGCATTTTTCGGAGAGCTTTCGCTCAACGGAACGCTTCGGCCGGTCAGCGGTGCGCTGCCCATGGCAGTCGCCGCCGCGCGCGAAGGTGTGCGTGAGCTGTTCGTGCCTGCCGATAACGCACAGGAAGCGTCATATGCCGAGGGAGTGACGGTGTATCCCATTGAGAATGTGTCCGAGCTTATCGCGCATCTCAGGGGCGAATTTCGCATAAAGCCGATGGATATACCGAAGCTCGACCCGGCGACGGTCAAATATCCTGACTTTTCGGATGTCAAGGGACAGGAGAACGTAAAGCGTGCTATGGAGATTGCCGCGGCCGGCGGACACAACATACTCATGGTTGGTCCTCCGGGCGCCGGCAAGAGCATGATGAGCAAGCGCCTGCCCGGCATATTGCCGGATATGACGCGGGAGGAAATGCTCAAATCCACTGAGATCTATTCCGTTGCCGGGCTGACGGGGAAGAACAATCCCATCATATCCGCGCGTCCGTTCCGTGCGCCGCACCATACCGTTTCGGGCGCTGCCATGTCCGGCGGCGGAGCGGTCCCACGCCCGGGCGAGATCAGCCTTGCGCACAACGGCGTGCTGTTTCTTGATGAGCTGCCGGAGTTTCGAAAGGATGTGCTTGAGGTGCTGCGCCAGCCGCTTGAGGACGGCGAGGTCACCGTCTCACGTGTTGCCGGGACCGAGACCTTTCCGGCAAACTTCATGCTCGTGTGCGCAATGAATCCGTGCAAATGCGGCTGGTACGGCCATCCGTCGGGGCGCTGCCGCTGCTCTGCAAACGAGGTGCGCGCATATCACAGCCGCATCTCCGGGCCGCTGCTTGACCGCATTGATATCATCGTCGAGGCTCCGGCGTTGGAGTACGAGGAGCTTAAAAACCGCGCGCCTGCGGAAAGCTCTGCCGATATAAAGCGCCGCGTTGACGTAGCGCGCCTTATCCAGCGCAAGCGCTTTGAGGGCACCGGCATTCTCAGCAACGCCGGCATGGGCACAAAGGCGCTCAACGCATACTGCCTTCTCACGCCCGAGTGCGAGCAGCTCATGCACGATGCTTTCGACCGCATGGGTCTTACCGCTCGCAGCTACGACCGCATCCTGCGCGTCGCACGAACGATAGCCGACCTTGAAGGCGAGGAGACTATAGGCGCGATGCACATAGCGGAAGCTATACAGTACCGCACTTATGACTTCCGCGAGGCCTGACCGGGTGAGCTGACCGGTTAAAATCCGCCCATAGCGCCCGAAAGCCCTAGGAAATACAAAAAGTATTCCCGTCGGGCGTTTCAGCCGCTCTGAACGAATTTTTCCTCGGTCAGACTAAAGGGCTAAAACTCACCCATGGCGCCCGAAAGCAATAGAAAATAAATAAAGCTAAAGCTCCCCGTTCGGGGAGCTTTAGAACGTTAATAATAGCCAAAAGTTTGACAATTTTGCCGCGGCAAAGAAGGTGCTCGGTGATGCTTAAAACCGACAGACTGCCCGAGCTTTCGCAGCTCGACGTGTTCAAATCTCCGTGCTTTGTGTTTGATATACACAGCAGGGAAAAGAAGAATTTCATAACGCGCTATCGCGGTACTGTGTGCCGAAAGCTGCCGGCAGGCTTTGAGATAGTATCATGGTAAAAGAGCATGTATCGCTTCGGCGGCCTTTACCGCGAGGTGCCGATCGCCGTGCGCGCAGAGCTTGACGAAAGCGCGCGCATAGTCTCGCTTACGATCGACGAGGAAAGCTGCGGCTCGCAGGGCAAAAGCTGCGATTTTGCTTGCCTGGAGCGCTCACTTCGTGATAAACTCATAAACAGACCGTTCACTGAGTTTTCGCAGATCTATAAGGACGCCGGAACGACCGGCTGTTTGCATGTTTTTGAGATACTCAGCGGTGCGTCGGCGTTTTTCGCCGTCCTTCGTGACAGCGGCCGCGACGGCGGCTCAGAGCAGGAGCTTGTTAAAATTTCGTCCGATGCCGGCGGCCTTATCGCGGAGAATATCCACGAGGTGCTCGGCAAAACGTCGGTCACGAATATAGACATTCGGCACAATGCTCTGCCCACCTTCGGCAAAAAAGGCCTGCCGGAGAGTATGGACGCTCATCTTTCCGTGAGTGTCAACGGCAAAACGGTGAGCGAGACCGATATCAAAGCCGATGATTTCCCCGGCTGCTACAGCCGTCTCAACCGAGCGTACACACGCGCCTACCATGCCGAGAAAAAGTTCTTCGCCGCAGGTGGAAAGCAGCGCTTTTCAAATCTCCCTTCGCTTGTCGGACTTACGGTGCTTGCGCTCAGCCGTGAGGGCATGAGCGGAACGTTTTCTCGTGCGGCAAAGCTCGAAAATATCCTCATTTTCCTGCAAACGGGCGAGGGCAGGGAAGGCTGCATCGGATTCAGGAAGGGTCTTAACATGAATCAGCAGTATATGCTCAAGGCGGCGGCAGGTGCGGCTCTCGGCTGCGCAGCGCTCGCGCTGGGCATTGCTTTAAAAAGGAGAGTAAGATTATGAACAAAGACATTGATGTCAGCAGCCTGAAGATAGACCTCTATTCCGATAGATCGGTCAGGGACTTCACTGCCGACGTCGCGCAGAAGGACGGGCGCATGTGGCTCAGCAACGTTTCGGCCGAGATCGCGGCGGAAGCGGCGGCGCTTGCGGTAAAGGCGCTGCGCAAGTCGGGGCTTGAGGATGCGGAAATGAAAAACGCCGAGCATTTTATCGAGGTCCTGCGCAAGTTTTTCCTCAAGACCGTCGATCAGGAACTGCAATCGCGCGCCGAGTGGGATAAGGAGGTCGCCGAGGGCAAAAGTCAGGCCTGCATCGAAGGCGGCGTGTTTGCCGCGTGCTCGGAGATCGACGAGGTGCTCTACGGCATGATAAAGCTCATCGACATGATAGAGTCCGTTTCCGATAAGCTCGCGCCCGAGGCCTGTGCCGATGCGGCGGCTGCCGTTTCCATCGGCCGCAGTGCGATGGAGTGCGTGAAGCTTCAGAGATATCACTACTCAACGCTCATCTCCGGCGATGTTAACTCCAGGGCAATGCGCCGCGAGCCTGAGCTTGCCATTGCCGACTGCACCGAGCGCTATGACGAGCTGTACAAAAAGCTTCAGAATAAGCTGAAATAATAAAACAACGGATGTTCGAGAGAACATCCGTTGTTTTTACGCATCCAAAGTGATCAGATATGCGGTGTTTTCGGTGCTGTAATAAAGCAGAAAAACCCTGTTTAGCCCTTGGTTTTCGCTTTTATAGGCAAACGGTGTGCCGTCCGGAGCGGCAGGCAGCTCGACACCGTTTTGTCGGGCAAGGTCTATGCCGTCATCGGCGTTTATGTCCGGCGTTGTGTCGAGACCGGCAAAATGCGCGGAAGCATCCTGCGAGAAGCTTATCTTATACGCCGCAAAGCCTTCGCCGAAAATGTTGCCGTCATCGTAGGTGTATGCAAGCCTTTCAACGGTCACGCTTTCGCTTTTGAGGTCTATGCCGAATTCGCTTTTTATTGTGCTCAGAGCGCGCTGCAAGGGCGTTTCCCGAGAGCAGGCGCACAGCGCAATGGCCGCAAGGGTCAGCAGAACAATAATATATTTGAGCTTTTTCATGCGAGCCCTCCTAGCTTTTTCATGCGAGCCCTCCTTTGAAGTGTTGATTTCGGGGGATAAAACGCCGTGCAGCCATATTAGCACGGACGAAACGAAATTTAATGCAAATTTTGTTAACAAAAAAATTCCGAAATGCACAGCAAAACGGCAAAGCCGCCGCGTTGTCTCCGCGACGGCCTTGATATATAAATTTATCCCGTAAATGCGAAATGACCCTTGACTGCACGGTTTCTTTACACCGTTTTCACAGCAGCCAAGGGTCATTTCTGTGAATTCTTAGTATCTAACATCATTGGTTACCTCTCTTTCTGCGGAATTGATGCCGCCTGCCAACGGAACGCAAATCAAAACACTCTGAATAACTACGATTGATTCCCCAAGCGGGATGTGGCCTGTGTTCTCGTTCTCTTGATATTTTGACTTCGGCATCGTCTCCCTCGCTGCCGACTCTCTGTCGGGTTTCGAGGGACCGTTACTTGTACATCGGTATCACCCTTTCTGTGATTTAAAGATACCAAATTTCAGCGGCTTATTCAAGAGGAATAGTGAACGAAATAAAAAGCAAATTGTTGTGCAGCTAAACAAAAATTATGAATAAATTTGCGCATCTATTGACATATGTCACAAAAAATCATATAATCTTAGTGTTGTGTGCTCCGCAAGCTTTAAGCTGCGGAGCTTTTCTTGCGCTGCAAAACAAATGGTGATATAATAAGATGTTAAAAATATTTAGGAGCAGAACACATGATAAACGACATTATTCTTCTCAAGCAGGGCGAGATAGTCCTCAAGGGCTTAAACCGCCGCTCGTTCGAGCAGAAGCTCATGAGCAATATAAAGCGCCGCCTGGATGCTATCGGCAAATTCAAGGCCTATTGCATGCAGTCAACGGTATATATCGAGCCTGTGGATGAAACAAGCGACATGGATGCGGCGTTTGAGGCAATGACCAAGGTGTTCGGCCTTGCGTCTGTCAACCGTGCCGCCGGCTGCGAGAAAGACCCGAAGAAGATCGCAGAGCTTGCAATTGAATATCTCAAGGACGATATGCTCGCGGCGAAGAGCTTCAAGGCCGAGGCAAAGCGCAGCGACAAGAGTTTCCCCATGACGAGCATCGAGCTTGCGCAGTTTGTCGGCGGCGAGCTTGCCGAGGCATATCCCAACTGCGAGGTCGATGTGCACGACCCTGAGCTTACCGTCCATATCGAGGTGCGCGACCTTGCGGCCTATGTCCACGCAGCGCCCACGCCCGGAGCGGGCGGCATGCCTGTCGGCGCAAACGGCGTCGCGGTAACGCTGCTGTCCGGCGGTATCGACAGCCCGGTCTCCACTTATATGATCGCAAAGCGCGGCGTGCGCCTTATCCCGGTGCACTTTTTCTCGTTCCCGTACACCTCCGAGCAGGCAAAGCAGAAGGTCATTGAGCTTGCGCGCCTGCTGACGGTGTACTGCGGCAGAATGACCATCGAAGTCGTTCCGTTTACGCATATTCAGGAGGAGATACGCGCAAAGTGCGATGAGGATTACTTCACGCTTATCATGCGCCGCTTTATGATGCGCATTGCGCAGAAGATCGCCGATGCAAACGGCGCGAAGGCCATCGTCACCGGCGAAAACCTCGGCCAGGTAGCAAGCCAGACCATGGAAGCCATGGCGTCCACGCAGGCCGTCACCGATCTGCCGGTGCTCCAGCCGCTTATCGGCATGGACAAGGAGGAGATCGTGCGTCTTGCGCGCAAGATCGGAACGTTTGAAACGTCCATCCTTCCGTATGAGGACTGCTGCACGGTCTTTACGCCCAAGCACCCCAAAACAAAGCCCAAGCTGCGCGACGTTGAGCAGATCGAATCGGCTCTGGATATCGACGCGCTTGTTGAAGAAGCATATGCCGGCATTGAAAGAATAAAGGTAGGCGACTGAAATTGAAAAAGGCATATAATGTCGAGATACTCTCCGTCGGAACTGAGATACTGCTCGGCCACACGACGAACACCGACGCACGGGATATATCCCTCATGCTCTCGGAGCTGGGCATAAACGTAAAATACCACACCGTAGTCGGTGACAACCCCCGGCGCCTTGCCGACTGCATAGAGATCGCGCGCAAAAGGGCAGATATCATCATATCCACCGGCGGCCTCGGCCCGACCTGCGACGACCTTACAAAGCAGATACTTGCAAAGTCCTTCGGCCTCGAGCTTGAGATGCACGAGGATGAAAAGGCCTGCCTTTACGATTATCTGACCAACCGCGGCTACAGCAAGGAAATGACCGAAAACAACCTCAAGCAGGCTATGCTGCCCGTCGGCTGCACCGTGTTCCACAACGACTGGGGCACGGCTCCCGGCTGCGCGTTCACCGGCGACGACGGAACGATAGTTATCATGCTGCCCGGCCCTCCGAAGGAGTGCAACGCGATGTTCCGCGCCTGCGTAATGCCGTATCTGCGCTCGCTGTCGGACGAGCAGATAGTCTCGCACGCTATCCACATTTTCGGCATGTCCGAAAGCGCGATGGACCAGATCTTCCGCGACGAGATGAACGCCATGACAAACCCCACCATGGCGCCCTACGCCAAGGAGGGCGACTGCCTGCTGCAAGTCACCGCCAAGGCCGAGAGCGTCGAGAAGGCCGAGGAGATGATGAAGCCGGTCATCGAGCATGTAAAGGATGTGCTCGGCGATATCATCTTCGGCATCGACGTTGACACGGTCGAGGACAGCGTTATGCGGCTTTTGCAGGAAAAGAAAATGACCTTTGCCGCTGCCGAAAGCTGTACCGGCGGCGAGCTTGCAAAGCGCTTTACCGATATTCCCGGCGCGAGCGAGTTCTTCCTCGGCGGCGTGACGACCTATACGAATGAGGCCAAGGCAAAGCTTTTGGGCATAGACCCCAAGCTCATCGAGGAAAAGACCGCCGTGAGCTATGAGGTCGCAAAGGAAATGGCCGAGCGTGTGCGCGCGCTTCTCGGAGCCGACATGGGCATCGGCGTTACGGGGCTTGCAGGCCCCGACGGCGACGGAGTCCACGAGGTCGGAACGGTGTTCGTTTCGCTTGCGACCAAGGACGGGACCTATGTGCGCGAGCTGCACGTCGGCGATCGCAGAACGCGCAGCTATGTCCGCCGCGTTTCGGGAAATTACATTTTCGATATGATGCGCCGCTACCTCCAGGGACTTGAGGTAATAAAAGAAAATTAAAGTTATGCCGCCATCCAAACGGATGGCGGCAACAGTCTGTCGAAAAAGTCCAGCCCAGCTGGGCTTTTTCAACACGCTGATCCGAGGACAAGAGTCCTCGGATATTTTATTTTATGCAATTTTCATCCGGCTCAAAGACGACTATCTGTCGCTTTGCGCTCGGTTTGACCTCGTATTCGCAGCCGGGCAGATAAACTATATCGTCATCGTCCCAGAGGGCGAGAAAATCATCGACGTAGGCGACGTTTTCAAGCCCTATGCCTGCGCCGCGATAGTGCATGGGGATGATCGTTTTTGCATCCAGCGCGATAGCGATCTCTTTTGCCTGCTGCGGACAGATCGTGTAGTAGCCGCCGACGGGGATCATGAGAACGTCGAGCGGCTTGAGCTTTGCCGCCGTTTCGGGGTCGAGCGTATGCCCCAGATCGCCCAGATGCGCGATACGCATGCCCTCGGCCTCAACGACGCTGCACAGGTTATCTCCGCGCAGAGCGCCGAGCTTGCCGTCGTGATATGTCGGTACCTGCGTGAGCGAAAATCCAGGCTCAATGCCGCTTAGCTCCACGCCGTCCGTGTAGTTGTGGTCGGAATGCCCGTGGCTGCAAATTACGCAGTCTGCGCGGAGCGGGGAAAGCTCAAGGCCGCGCACGCTGCCGGGGGAGTAGGGGTCGAACACCACGCTGCCGTCGGCGCTTATAAGCTCAAAGCAGGCGTGGCAATGCCAAATAAGTTTCATTTTTTCAGCCCTCAAAGCAGGATTCAAACGCCTGCTTGACCGCCGCACGGTCGCTGTCGCCGAGAATGGCGTACATGACATAGTTGCCCTGCCGCCAGACCTCGGCATTGTCGAGCTTTGGCTTTTCGTCCGGCAGGTACTCGTCCATCCATACGCTCTCGCGGTACTCAAGATATTTGTCGAGCGCGGCCTTTATCGTTGCGGCCTGATCCGCGTCCTTGGCGAGGAAAATGCCGTATTCGTTGATATTTGTGCCGACTGCGGAGATGAGGGTATTGCGGCTTGCGTATCCGTCAAGCGCGATGCCCATAACGTTTTCAACGTATGCGTCCGGGACCTGCGAAAGCTCGCTTATGTCGATCGCCGCGCCGACCTTGTCGGCAACGGTCTGCATGTCAGGATCCTTTGCGTTTTTCGGGGAGCTGCATCCGCCGAGCATGCAGATAAGCAGCAAAAGCGCTATTGCGGAAGAAAGCTTTTTCATGTTTTCACCTCTCAAAGCCATGCGTGAGTCTTGAGATAATCTATCACGCGGTTGAATCCGACTGCACTCAGGTGAATGCCGTCACCGTTGCCGTAATCGGAAACGAGCTTGCCGTCGGAGCCCTTGAGCACGGATGCGGAATCGGTGTAGTGCGTGCCGGTTGCCTCGGCTATCTGGAGTATCCAGCCGTTTGCGCGGTCGATGACGGCGTTGTTTATGCCGTTATCCTTTGCCTCGTACATTGCCTCGACGGGGTAGATGGAGTTGCAGATGATCTTCGTGTCGGGGCTTACGGACTTGATGCGCTCAATAAGTGCGGTGTATTCGGTTTTGAACGAATCCTCGTCCATCATCGAAACGCCGTTTACGCCGATGGTGAGAACGACATACTCGGGCTTTGCGCGACCTATCGCATCGGTGATGGGTATCTCCTCACCGGTGGGCGGATAGACAATGGTAGCTATGCTCTGGTTAAACAGCGCAAGCGTGCCGCTTGACGGCGTCCACACCTGCGAGCCGTCGAGAACGTCGTAGGCCTTCAGACCGTAGGTCGTGCTGTCGCCGATAAAGACCATTTTGGAAATATACTCGTCGCCTGCGTCGGCAGTTTCACCGAGCTGGGTCGAGGTCTGCTCGGGAGCCTTCGTCTGCTCCGCGTTGGGATCATCGGTGCTCACCGCCGGAGGACTGAGCGTTTCCTCGGGCTTTTTCTCATCGTCCTTGCCGCAAGCGCACAAAACGCACAGCAGCATGATAAGCGCCGCCGCGAGGGCAATATATTTTTTCTTCAAATTTATCACCTCAATTAATTTATAAACGTGCCGATTATATCATATGAGCCCCGTCACTTCAAGGCAAACAGGTAAACAAAAATCGACCGTCTGCAAATATACAGACGGTCGAAAAGCTTTATTGTTCCCCTGTTTGTTCGGCGGCGCGCTTTGCGGCCTCCTCCTCTTCGAGGACGCGGTAGGCGACCTTACCGACAAGGGTCTTGGGCAGCTCGCGGCGGAATTCGATATCGTAAGGCATTGCGTATTTTGCAATGTGCTTGCGGCAGTAGGCGAGGATAGCCTCTTTCGTCTCGGGGCTTTCGGGAACGCCGGGCTTGAGCATGACAAAGGCCTTGACCTTTTGCATCTTATACGGGTCGGGAACGCCGATGATGCAGCTCATGTGGACGAACTCGTTTGCGTCGAGAATATTCTCAAGCTGACCGGGATAGACGTTGTAGCCGGAGGTTATTATCATGCGCTTTGCGCGGCCCTTGAAGTAGATAAAGCCCTCGTCGTCCATCATGCCGAGATCGCCGGTGTACATCCATGTAAGGCCGTCGTCGTGCTTGCGCAGAGTTTGGGCGGTCTCCTCGGGGTGGTTTACATACTCCATCATGACGGTGGGGCCGGCGATGAGTATCTCGCCCTCCTCGCCGTAGGGCAGCTCCTTGTCGGTGCCCGGCTCGACTATCTTGTAATATGTATCGGGGAAGGGGAGTCCGATGCTGCCCTCCTTGGCCATGTGCGGGGGAGTCAGGCAGCTTGCCGTGACGCATTCGGTAAGGCCGAAGCCCTCGCGGATCTGAATTTTCGCGTTGTGGTCATACAGGAATTTGTCGAACTTCTTTTTAAGCTCGATCGACAGACTGTCGCCGCCGGAGAAAACGCCCTTGAGCGAGCTGAGGTCGGCGTTGTCCATGCTCGGCAGGCGCAGCAGCGCTTCGTAAAGCGTGGGAACGCCGGCAATGAAGTTGCAGTGGTATTTGGTTATCTGCTTTGCATAGGTCTGTGCGGTGAAGCGAGGAATAAGGATGCATCTGCCGCCCTGCGAGAGCATTGTGTGGATGCATACGCCCAGACCGAAGCCATGGAACAGCGGCATTGCCGCGAGCATCTTGTCGCCCACGCGGAACATGGGGTTTGCCGCGATGACCTGCTGGCCGAGGGCGTTGAAGTTGCGGTTTGAAAGCAGGATGCCCTTTGTCGTGCCGGTCGTGCCGCCGGAATAGAGGATAACGGCAGGATCCTTGCCGGTGCGCTTAACTTTGTAGTTATAGAAGCAGTGCTTGCCCATGTGCAGGAACTCTTTCCAGCGGATAACGGGCGCGTCCTCGGGGATCTTCTTGATCTTTCTGCCCTCGGTGAGCATGTAGCCTGCCTTGACCGGTTTTGAAAGCTCGTCCTTTATGCTGGCGATGACTATGTTGACGACCTTGGTATTCTGACGGATGTTCTCAAATTTGTTGTAGAACTGGTCGAGCGTAATGGCCGTGACCGACTCCGACTCGTTGAGATAAAACTCGATTTCCTTTTCTGCCGAGAGGGGGTGGATCATGTTGCAGATGCCGCCGATGAGGTTGACCGCATAGAACATCTGGATGGCCTGGGGGCAGTTGGGCATTGCTATGGTCACCTTGTCACCCTCGCGCACGCCGATGGTGCGCAGCGCTTTGGCGCAGTCTTCGACCTCGCGGACAAGAGCCTTATATGTCGTCGATCTGCCCATGAAGTCAAATGCAATGTTGTTGGGGTATTTTTCGGCTATCTTTTCAACGGCCTCGAACATCGAGCCGTCGAAATAATCAAGAGTGAAGGGCACTTCGCCCAGATGGTTTTTCCACGGCGCTTTTGCGCTGATGTTTTCCATTCGAATCATTCCTTTAAAAAATTAAAAATTTATAAGTTTATATGGCCATAATAGCCTATAACAAATATTTTGTCAAATCATGAACGAAATGTATAGGCCGGAGATTGCTCTCCGGCCTGTGATCGATTTGAATGTTATCTGAGTTTTACGCAGTAGTAGGACAAAAGATAGGTCTTTTCCGATTTGTATGCGTTCCAGACGCGGTCGGCAAGGTCTTCGGGCTGACCGGCCTTGCGCTGGAAGGCGCGGATCTCCTCGATGACCTTCTGCATGTCATTTTCGCAGTCCTCCTCAAGGTCATAGAACCTGTCGCAATTGGTGTAGGCATACACCATAAGGCTGCGGTACTTGCCCTCGGGCTGAGCCTCAAACTCCGTGCGCATCTGCGCAACGAGCGCGTCAAGGCGAGCCATGTGCGAATACTTTATGGCCTCTATCTCGGCGGCGGCGAGCGCTTTTTTATACTGATCGCGGCTGAGGTCACCGGCCTGGAGCAGAACCTCCTTGGCAACGTCTGTGTAGGTCGCTTCCTCGTTTATTATGTCCTGCGCGCCTTCTTTGAATATGTTGGTGTCCCAGCGCGTCGTGTCAACCTTAAGCAAACGGTCGATCTGGCGGTGGTAGTTTGCCGCCTCGTTTTCTATCTGCTCGACGGTGAGGCTCTGCGCAAGAACGTAGGATTTCAGCAGGTCATACTGCGACCACACGAAGCAGCCGGCAATGATAACAAGCAGCAGCATGAGATACACCGCGGCCTCGGCAAGGTGCTTGCCGGTGTTCTTTTTGAGCCTGTTGCGCGGATTTTCCTGCGTTGCGGCAAGCGACTCGGTCTGCGGCAGCTTGCCGGTGTTCAGATACTCGGCATATGCATCGCAGACAGTGTTCGGATCACCGAACATGACCATGCGTCCCTTGTCCAGCCACAGCACCTTGTTGCACTGCGCGCGCACCGATTGCAGCGAGTGCGAGACCATGAGCGCGGTCGTGTCGCCGTTATCGATGATGCTCTGCATCTTTTGCTGGCTCTTTTTGCGGAAGTCGCCGTCGCCGACGGCGAATATCTCGTCAAGGATGATGATGTCCGGCTCTATCATGCTCGCTATTGCGAATGCAATGCGGCTTTTCATGCCGCTTGAGAGCGTGCGGAACGGGCTGTTCTGAAATTCGCGCATTTCGGCAAAGTCGATTATCTCGTCATACTTCGAGTCGATAAACTCCTTGGAGTAGCCCATGAACGCGCCGCGCAGATACACGTTTTCCTTGACCGTCATCTCGCGGTCAAAGCCCGTGCCAAGCTCGAGCAGAGCACAGATCTTGCCGGTTTTCTCGATCGTTCCCGAGGCCGGGGTCAGCGTTCCGCTTATGGCCTTCATCATCGTTGATTTGCCGGCGCCGTTTTTGCCGATAACGCCGAGCATATCGCCCCTTTCGAGGCTGAAGGATACGTTTTTGAGTGCCCAGAACTCGTTGTTCCTGGGGCTTTTTCCGAGTATGCGCTTGACTATGTCCGAGGTCGAGCGCGAGTCCTGCTTGCGGTAGCGCACCGAAACATCGTCAAGAACAAGGATCTTGTTTCCGTCCATCAGAGCACCTCCTTACACATACAGCGCGATCTTGTCGCGCGTGATATGGTAGGTAAACCAGCCGAGAAAAGCGCAGATCGCGGCCATCACGAGCATGATAAGATGCGTCGAGAGGCTCGGTACGGTCGAATGGATTATCAGCTGGCGGAAGTAATCCACGCACATATACAGCGGATTGCAGTTTAAAAGCCTGCGCATGATCCCCGGCAGTATCGACGGATCATAGAATATCGCCGAGGCGTACATGATGATGCGCGTCACAACGGGCCAGAGATAGTTTATGTCGCGGAAGAAGATATACAGCGTGCTCAGGAACATGCCTATGCCGAAGTTAATGAAATAAAGGCACACCATCGGGAACAGCAGGTACAGGAAGCGCCAGTGAAAGCTTATCCCGTCAATGGCGACGAAGATGAAGAACACAAGCAGCGAAACGGCGAAATCTATCGCCTGCGCTACGCTCTGCGAAATGAGGAAATAGTGCTTGGGCACGGGTACCTTGCTGTATATCTGAGCGTTATCGTAAAGAACGCGCATGGCGCTTCGTGTGGCTGCGGAGAAATAGTTGAACAGCAGCAGTCCGCAGAACAGATATATCGTATAATGCGGCATGTTGCGGCCGAAAAACGTGCCGAAGACCACGTCCATGGTCAGCAGCAGAAACAGCGGCGAAAGCGCGCTCCAGAGTATGCCGAAGGTCGTGCGCTTGTATTTTTTAATAAAGTCTCGCCTTATAAGCTCAGAAAGCAAAAAACGGTGGTTAGCTTTGTCCGAAGTCATAAAACGTCCGTTCTCCTTGTTAAAACAAAAAACTGTGTTAACACACACTATCGCGCCATTATAACACAGTTTTGTTTATAATTCTACATTAATTTTTTTCGGACATAAAGTCCAGGTAATCCTCGGGCGAGTTGAAATCGCGCGTGAATGAGTCGAGCAGGACATAGCTTTCGCCCGTGCGCCGCCCGGTGAGCGGATATCCGGCGTACAGAAGATACACCTGCCAGCCCTTGCACTCTTTTATCTCGCCGTCAAGAAAGCGGCGGCGCACCTCGAGGTAAAGCGAGCGGAAAAGCTCCCCGTCGCCGACGAGGACGGCGCATATGCTCTTTTCGCTGCCGAAAAACAGCAGCGGCTTTTCGCCGCGGTGCGATATAACGGACTTTACGGCGCTTTCGGAATACAGGACGTCGCCGTAGAGAAAGCACATATCGTCGCCGATAAGCTCGGCGGTGAAGCGGTCGATCTCAAGGACGTTGTTTTTCGGCTCGTACCTCACGGCGCCGGAGATGCTGACGCTTTCGTCGTGCGAGGTGATGATGATCTCGGCGGCATCGTCAAACTTGTGCACAAGGCGCACCGTGCGCTCGAGCAGAGTTTCGCCCGAAACGCTTATGTCGTGCTTTTTGTGCCCCATGAAGTTGTTCCAGCGGCTGCCCTTGCCGTCAGCCATGATGACGTATCTCATTTGATTATCCCGTGCTCGCGATAGAAATCGCCCAGCCTGCCGTAGCGCTGCGGCCCCCAGAGCTGAATGATGTTTACGCCCGAGGAGGTGTTGGCCTCGATAACGGTGAAGCCGTCGTCGGTCGGGAGAATGTCCCACGCGATTATATCAAGATAAGGGAAGGCGCGGCTCGCCTCAAGAACGCCGGCCTTTATGCCGTCCCAGCTCGGGATAACTGCGCCCTCGATCTGCGCGTTCGTGTCGGGATGCGTGCGGTAAACGGTCAGATTGTGCAGCGTGCGCGCATAGCTCATCGTGCCGGTCTCGATATCGACGTTTGCAACAAGGCCGCCGCGGCTGCCGTTATCGACGGCGCCCGTCCACGCTGCGCCGATGCGCTGCACGGCAAAGCACAGCTCAAATTCCTTGGTTTCGGCATTGCGCAGAACTATCATACGCAGGGTGTTTGCGCTGTTCGCGTAAATTTTGTTGAGGTATTCCGCCTGATGCGCATAGGCGCAGATGAGCCACTCGGTATCGCGGCGCAGACGGTCGGCAAGCTCCTTTTCCGTGTGCGGCTCGTCGTTGCAGATGATGCCGTGGCCGTTATGCTTTACAACGTACACGCCCTTGCCCTTGCCGGCACGCACCGGCTTTACGACATACGCTCCGACCTCGTGCAGAAGCTTGACAAGATCGTCATAATCGTTTATGACTCGGCCGTTTAAGCCTGCGAGACGGTCATCCTTTTTGACGCAGTAGATCTCCGGAGTTTTGCAGTAGCGCTCGATAATCTGAGTGAAAACGACCTTGTTGTTGAGCATTTCGCTGTAAGGATCGTTTATGCATCTTGAGCGGTACCAGTCAAATTCGGAAAGATACTGCTTTTTGTCGTTGTGCTTAAAGTCGTACAGTGCCGCCTGGTCGACCATGTAGCCGCCGAAAATGCAGTAGTACAGCCTTGTGTGCAGCGGAAGCTTAAAGTGATTGGGCGCAAACAGTATCCTCACTATCCACAGCACCATCAATTTGATTTTGGCGAGCAATATGCTCAGAAATCGCATCATGTTTATCTCTCTCCATGCAGTCGATTATAAGATCGGCGATCTTGTCGGTCGCGCGTCCGTTCAGATCGGGCAGATACTTGCGGCAGAAGCGCCTGTAGTTATCCATGTCGTACTCTCCGCTTTCGACGGCGGCGACAAGCTCGGCAGGATCGCGGAATATGCAGTCTGGGAACTCGTCAAAGAGCTTGACGTTCAGGCCGTTATGGTCTAGATAGTCCTCGTAGTCGAAAAGATAGAAATACACGGGCTTGCCCAGAAGCGCGGCTTCTATCGTTATCGCCGAGTAGTCGGTTATTACGCAGTCGCACACCGACAGCACCGTCGAGGTCGGCACTCTGTGGCAGGTTATCGCCGGGGACAGCGAGTCGTAGTTCAAAAGCTGGTTCGGGTGACGCTTTATGACGAGCATCTGGCTGCCGTCAAAGTTGAACGCATCGACAAGCGCCTTGGGGTCGAGCGTCTGCCCCTTGCGGAAGGTGGGGGCATAAAGCACGATCTTTTTGCCTCTCAGGCCGGGGTAGGTCTCGTAAAACTGCCGCCGGGCTTCGTCCTGACCCTCGCGCAGCTTATCCATGCGAGGCAGACCGACGTTGTACAGGATATCCGGCTCGACGTCAAACGAGGCGCAGTAAAACGGATTAAATGCCCTGCCGCCGGCAATGACAACGTCATAGTTGCGGTGCATGCGCATCTCGCGCGCGATCATGTCGCTGCGTCCGAATTTCTTGCCGAGCGACTGATAGCCGGACTTTTTGATCTTGCCCATTGCGTGCCACATCTGGATAACGGCAAGCTGCTTTTTGTGATGCAGCACGGACACCGCCGGCCAGTAGGAATCGAGCACGCACACGGAAGCGGTCGCAAGGTGGTACATGCTTTTGAGCGTGACAAAAGCGTATTCGAGCATGCTCGCAAAGCCCTTGTCGGCGCGCTTTGTTATTATAACAATGTTTGTTTCCGGTTTCAGCTCAACAAGGCGGCGGCTCAGAAAATCAATATCCTCTGTCACGGTGTTTGACTGCCGGCTGAGGAATAAAACCTTGTTTTTGTCGGTCGGGCAGAGCTTCAGAAAAAAGTAAATGAAGTTCATTGCCCAGCGCAGCAAAATTACAGCTATTCTCATAATACTCCTTTTATGCCCGAACGTCGGGCATAACTAAAATCGACTAATTATACGCGCAAACGTATGTTTTGTCACCATATATTTATTAACATTAGCAGAGCTTTTTGCCTGCTCTTTTCAGCTCAAGCTTATGCATGAAGTAGGCGTGGACATTCTCGTTATAGGTCGGATAGCGGTGCAGATCCTGATGCGTGTTTATCTCAAGGATCTTAAAGCCCGAGTCGGTCATAACAACGTCAAAGCCGAGGTATTCAAGCGGCGCTATGTAGCGGCACAGCTCGGGGATGACGCGCAGCACCTCGTCCCAGTGCGGAAGCGTGCCCTCGATCTTCTCCTGCGTGTCGGGATGCACCGGGCATGGGGTTATGACGTGCTCCCTGATGATCTCGGCGTTATGGAAAAAGCCCGTTTTTTCATCGACATAGGCGAAAACGCCGCCGGAACCGATATTGTCGGTAAAGCCGGTGCTCTTTGTGCCGATGCGGAAGTAGGCGTTTTCAATGACGGGGTCAAGCCCGCTGCGGTTTATGACCATAATGCGCACGGTGCAGGCGACCTCGCTGTATATCCTGCGCAGCTCGCTGTGCATGACGATGTATTCGGAGATGTTATAGTAATCGTCGAGCGAGGCGAGAAAGCCGAGCATTTCGCTCTCGCTTTTCTCTTCGCCATTTACGAGGTAACGCTTTCCGTCAAAGCCGAGCTTATAAAACCCTATGCCGTGCGAGCCGACGGTCGGCTTCATGGCAAGCAGCTTCTTTTCGCGCAGAAGACGCAAAACTCCGTCAAGGCTGCGCGGCAGCCCCTCGGGGCAGTCGGGCATTTTCAGTACCTGCATCCTTCCGTCGCGCGGAACGATGTGGTAATAATACTCGGGAAGATATTCGCTGTATTTATCCAGACAGTAGCGCAGCGTGACCTTGTCCCACAAGAGCTTGCGGTATTCGTTGTTTATGGGCCTGAGCCACTTGTAGTCCCGGTCGGAGAGGAACGAGCGGTAGTTTTCCTCCGTCAGGCCGTACTGCTTTATGTGATAGGATAAAAATCCGCGCTCATGCGCCCATTTTTTCTCCTGCGCCGTGGTGAATTTGTCGTGATCGTCATCGCGCAGAGCCTTTTTCCAGCCGCGGTACATATAATCCATGAAACCGTGACGCTTCGCCCGGAAGCTCCAGAGATAGCGGTCTATTATCGTCATGGCGCGTTTAAAGCCGACAAAGCGCGGCTTCGCTGCGCGCTTGCGGCGGATAAACTCGTCGGTCTTGTCGTTGAAATGCTCAAGGTATGTAAGATCGGCGCCCGTGTCAACGCGAAGGATCTTGAAGCTGCTGCCGGTCAAACGCACGGCAAAGTTCATGTACTCAAGCTCGTTGAACTCCGAGGCGATGGCTCTGAGCGCTTCTGCGATTTCGGGAAAGGCCTCGATCCGACCGCCGTCATAATTTCCAAGCTCGTCAACGGCGCTTATCTCGCGGTTTTGAGTGTACCAGTTTTGCCCGACGTTTTCCTGAGCGGCGGTGAGAACGGAAAACAAAAGCTCCGGAGCGTCACCGCTGTTTAAAAACGCAAGGTGCACAGTCGGCGCAAAGTCTGATACGATAAGCTCGCTTATTATCGTTCCGGAGGGGAGAGAGCCGAGCTTTTCGCGCATCGCGTCCTCGTCAAGACAGGCCGAGTCAAAATAAAACGCCTCGCCGTCATAGCCGCAGACATGCTCCTTTGTTTTCACCGAGTTTGAGGCCTTGCGCACCGAAACGCGCCCCTTTTCGCGGATGAGCGCCAGAACGCCGTCCATGCTCTGCTCAAGGCCGTCTCTGAGCGGCAGAATAAACCGCTCGCCGTCGCGCGTGAGCAGGCTGTAATACTGCTCGGGCAGAAGCTCTGTGTGCTTATCGAGCGCGTAGGACATCGATAGCACGTCGCCGAAGAGCTTATCAAACTTTGCGTCAAACGGCAAAAGCGAAAATATCTCCTTATCGCTCATGCCGATGTTGTTTTTGCGCTTGTATTTTTTTATACCGTCAAGATAAAGCCACTCGTCTGCCGTTGCAAAGGTAAAGCCGCGAAACAGCAAGGCGGCGCTTTTTATAAGCTTTGAAGCTTTCATTGTAAAAACTCCGAAATTAATTAAATCGTTTCATTATACTATATATCGTAATTATTCGCAATTGATAATTTAACGTCGCTCGGGATTGAATTATGTCGGATCATGTACTATAATAATATAGCTATAATGGATATCTATGCGGATTTTGTTCCGCAGGAAAGAGAGCAGCAAATGGGAGTAATAAGCAGGATAAGGCGTGAGGCTTTTATCCGCCCGTGGCTTAAAAAAGGCTATTCAAGACGCCTGGCCAATTTATATTACAAAAAGGTGCGCGCTGATCTGCAGGAAGATAACGGTGTGCCGGTGGCGGACAAAAAGTGGGCGCACAGCCTCGGCTATCTGTCCGGCAGCATTGAAAAATACGATCTGAAAAATACGCCGGGTAAGTACATAAGCGATGTTGACTACATGTATCTCAAGCCGTTTAACAACAGCTTCACCAAATGGGTCGGCGACCTTGTGACGGAAAACAGGGTGCTCATCAACCACCGCGAGCACCTGCCGGAGCTGTATTTCAACATCATTGAGCGAGAGGAAAAGAAGGTATTCCTGCCGATCGACACGGTGGACAGAAAATTCGGCGAGAACTATGACGATTTCATCCGGCTTCTTGATGAGCGCGGCGAGCTTGTCATCCGTCCCGACCGCACCTCGGCGAATCGCTGCGCGTATGTCATAAAGCGCACGGGCGAGGATCGCTATGAGCTTAAAGAGGACACGGCATGCAAAGCGCGCATGAGCATTTTCGGCAATCAGTACGATGCGGCGTATCTATTGAGCGACTATCCCGACGACCTGCCCGAGGATTTTGAGAAAAATCCGTGCAAGCGCGAGTATTACGACAAAAACAGCCTGTATGAGCTTATCTCGACCTTCAAATACGGCTATGTTATAGCCGAGCCTTATAAGATAAGCGGCGAGCCTTGCCTTTTGAGGATATACGCCGCAAACGAAAAGCTCAAAGAAACAAAGCTGCTTGACTATTACTGCACGGATCTTGACGGTGAGAATGTCCGCTGCCGCGCGGTTACGCCCTCGGGCGAGCTTGACGGCCGGAAGATCGGCTGCTGGGACGAGATAATAAAAACAGTCACCGGTATCGCCGGATATATAAGCGAGATCGAGTATTTCACCGTGAGCATCATGCTAACGGAAGGCGGCTTTGTCATCGACTCTGTTGACACAAACCCCGACCTGCCGCCGATCGCGCACAGCGATGCGCTCAACAGCTTCCTGCTCGACAGGCTTGAGAAAAAGCGCGAAACTGTAGTAGTCACGCGCGAAAAATGGTGGACGGCGTTTAAGGATAAGCGCTTTAAGCGCTTTGTGCGCCGCTGCTGCCGCCCCGGCATAAGGCCTTATATGCAGAAGCTCTGGATGAGCTCGGTCTGGGACGACTTCCGGCACAATAAGGGCACAACGCTTTCACAGAAGCTCTGGTGCTATAAGCGAGGCTTCCTGTCGTTCAGAATAAAGCAATACGGGCTTACTAAGGATAACTATAAAAGCTTCCTGTCCGACTATCAGTACCACTGGCTAAACAGAATAAACAACAGCTATCAAATATGGATAAACGACAAAACGACGACGCGATATGTCTTTGAGCCGTACAAGCAGTATCTTGCAAAGTATTACTACGACATAATTAAAATGGAGGGCGAGACCTGCATAAAGGCGCTTCAGGATATCCCCGAGGGCTTTGACGCGTCGTTCGACGGAATATTCGCCCTGCTGCGCCGGGAAAAGCTGCTTGCGCTCAAGCCCTCGTCCGGAACCCACGGCGACGGATTTTACCGCATGGAGTATGCCGACGGCAAATATCTCATTAACGGCGACGAGATGACCGAGGATGAGATAAAAAGCATGATAGAGGGGTTTAAGTCGATCTACGTCATAACGGAATACCTCTTCATGCACAAGGATCTGAAGAAGATATATCCGTACTCTGTCAACACCATCCGCGTTGCGGTCGTAAACCAGTCGGCGTACGAGCCGAAGATCATGCAGACGTATATGCGCATCGGCTCGTCCTCAACGGGCTTTACCGACAATGTCGGCTACGGCGGCATATGCGCGAAGATCGACATTCCCACCGGCCGCTACTACTGCGCCGAGAAGATAATCGACCATAAGTTCACGCCGTGCCCGATCCATCCCGATACCGGCGTTGAGATCGAGGGCATAGTTCCCAACTGGGAGCTTATGAAAAAAGGCATAACGGACATCTGCCGCTTCATGCCCGAGCTTGAGTATCTCGGCTTTGATATCGCCATCACGGATGACGGCTTTAAGATAATTGAGATAAACATACATCAGGATCTGCACAAGGTCGCGGAGCACTCCGAGGAATTCAAGGCGTTCTTCAGGGATAAGCTCGCGCTCAAGGCAAGGCAGTATGACCTGAAAAAATATTAAGACAGGAGAGTAATCAATGAAAACGATAGGCTTCCTTATAAGCCACAAGAACGGCGAAGGCCGCCGCGCCCTTCTGCCGGAGCACATAGGCAAGATAAAAAATGCAGATAAGCTGTATTTTGAAACAGGCTACGGCGAAGCGGTCGGCGTGAGCGATGAAGAGTACGCGGCCTGCGGCTGCCATATAGTGCCGCGCGAGCAGGCGCTTGCATGCGATATCATAACCGATGTTAAGCTCGGCGATGCAGACTATCTCGACGAGATAAATGAGAGCAAGATAATGTTCGGCTGGGCGCACACGGTGCAGAATATCGACTTCACAAGCGATATGATCCGCAAAAAGCACACAGTCGTTGCGTGGGAGGAGATATTTGAGCACGGCCGTTATATCTTCTACCGCAACCGCGAGGTTGCCGGCGAGGCTGCTGTTATGCAGGCGTTCAGATACTGCGGAAAAATGCCGTATGACACGCGCGTAGCCATCCTCGGAAACGGCCAGACGGCAAAAGGTGCAATGCGCATTCTGCACGGTCTCGGTGCTCGCGTTGACGTTTACAGCCACAGGCTCGAGCAGCTTTTCCGCAAGAACATGTTCGATTACGATGTGCTCATAAACTGCGTCATGTGGGATACCACGCGCACCGACAGGATAATATATAAGGAAGATCTAAAGAAAATGAAGCCCGGCACGCTTATAATAGATGTAAGCTGCGATCCGCATCTTGAGATCGAAACCTCGCATCCGACGACGATAGACGATCCGGTATACGTCGTCGACGGCGTTATCCACTACGCGGTCGATAACACCCCGGCCATGTATCCGATAACCGTGACAAAGGTGCTCAGCGAGGGCATTTCAAACTATATCGATATTATTATAGAAAAGGATTTCGACGAATACCCGGAATCGCTGAAGAAGGCGACCGTCATAAAGGACGGACACATCCGCGACGAGAGAATAGCGGAGTTCAGAAAAGCCCGTGGGGTGTTCTGCGAGTAAAAGAAAATGACTGACGGATATGGCAGAAAAATCGAATATCTGCGCATGTCGGTGACCGATGCCTGCAACCTGCGCTGCGTCTACTGCATGCCGCCGGATGGAATGGCCGAATGCCCCTGCCACTCAGCGATGAGCGCGGATGAGTTCGTGGAAATAGCTCGCGCCGCGGCGGAGCTTGGCATGAAAAAGCTGCGCATAACGGGCGGTGAGCCGCTGGTGCGGAGTGATATTGTGCCTCTCGTGCGAGCACTCGGCGAGATACCGGGCATAGAGGATATGAGCCTTACGACGAATGCCACACTCCTTGCGTCAATCGCAAAAGAGCTGTATGAAGCCGGTATACACAGGATAAATATCAGCCTCGATACGCTCGATGCGGAAAAATACGCAAAGATCACGCGCGGAGGAAAGCTTTCAGACGCATTTGACGGCATACGCGCGGCATTCGAGGCCGGGATGAGCCCTGTTAAGCTCAATACCGTGCTTATCGGCGGCTTTAACGATGATGAGATCGCGTCCCTTGCCGAGCTTACGCTGCACTATCCCGTGCAGTTTAGGTTCATAGAGCTTATGCCCATCGGAGATACTAAGGGTGAGTTTGCGGCAAGCGCATTTCTTCCGGACAGCGCGGTGCTCGAAAGGCTGCCGCAGCTGCGCGCAGTGCCGAGCGAAAAGCACACGGTCGCAAGGCTGTATAAGCTTCCCGGCGCGAAAGGTGAGGTCGGGCTTATAAGCCCGCTGAGCAACCACTTCTGCTCGGAATGCAACCGCCTGCGCCTGACGGCGGACGGTTGCCTGAAGCCGTGTCTGCATTCGGCCGAGGAGCTGCCGGTCAGAGGTCTGCACGGGCAGGAACTGAAAGATGCGATAATTTCTGCCGTATCACACAAACCGGAAAAGCATGTCGCGCTTTCGGCGACCGAGCGCAGCGAGGCAAAGCGGAGCATGTATCGTATAGGAGGCTGAAAAATGGCGAAGATAGCCGCAATTTGCATAAGTGACGTAAGGGGAATACAAAAGCACGAGATCCCCGAGGCGTTTTTGAAAAAGGACTGGGGCATCGAGGGAGATGCCCATGCCGGCAATTGGCACAGACAGGTGAGTCTGCTGTCGGTCGACAGTGTTGCAAAGCTTCAGGAAAAACTCAGCTTTGAGCTCAAGCACGGTGCGTTTGCCGAGAATATCCTTGTTGAGGGCATGGCGGTGCACACGCTGCCTGTCGGCACAAAGCTGCGTATAGGCTCGGCACTGTGCGAGGTCACGCAGATCGGCAAGGAGTGCCATAACGACTGCGCGATACGCAAGGCCGCAGGCGACTGCGTTATGCCGCGCGAGGGCATATTCGTAAAGGTTCTTGAATCCGGCGAGATAAAGACCGGCGACGATATCAAAATCACGGAATAAGCTAAACAAGCCCACGGAGATTTAGGTCCGGCCTGACAGGGACAACTACAAATTTTAAGGATAGGCAGGTGTTGCTTTGGCAGCACCTGCCTTTTCCTTTACGCACTTTTCGTGATGTTCATATTCCCAATCACGCCAATATCCGTGTAATGGATTTCCACCGTTTGGCTGGCGTGTTTGGACCACTTCACATCCTTCTCATGCACCACGATTTTCTCAATAAACAGCCGCAGCAACTCCGGCGTCAGCTTCTGAATGTCTGTGTAGCGTTTGGCCCTGGCAATGAAGTTGTCTGCGCCGGACACCGTGGCCTTCAGTTTGGCGACCTCCCGCTCCTTTTGCGGGATGGCAGTTTTCAACTGCTCCTGCTCCGCCACATAACTGGCGGAGAGGGTCTGGAACTGCTCCGTGGTGATGCGGCCCAGTACGCTGTCCTCATACAGTCGCTTGAAGATGGCCTCCAATTCCGCCTCGCGCTTTTTCATCCCTGAAAGTTCCAACTCCTGCCTGCGGATCTCCCGCCGCAGTTCAGCGGACTGCCGGTCACAGATATAGGCGGCGAACTCCTGCGTATGCTCCCGCGCCATCGCCGTCACCCTGCGGATGTCCTCCAGCACAATCTCGTCGAGGACACACTCCCGAATGTAGTGGGCCGTGCAGACCTCAGACCCTGCTTTCTTATAGGTTCGGCAGGTGAAATTGTTTTGCGTTGGTTTCATGGTGCGCGCCCTATGCAGGACCATTGTGGAACCGCAGTCGGCACAGATGACGAGGCCGGAATACTTGTTGAGTTCCTCCATCTTTGTGGGGCGCTTCCGGTTTTGCCGGACCCGCTGGACGATATCCCAAACCTCCCGCGTGATCAGCGCCGGATGGGTCCCCTCAAACACCAGACACTCCTCCCTGGGATGCTGCACATACCGCTTGTCCTTATAGGATTTTGTGGTGAACTTCATGTTGACCGTGTTCCCAAGGTAGGTTTCATTCTCCAGGATGTTGGCGATGGTGCTGTCGGACCAGTTATAGGGCTGGGACAGATCGAGGCAGGTATGGCCGGATCCCAACTTGCGGTAGGTGCAGACCGCCGGACAAAGCACGTTTTCGGCTCTCAACTGTTTAGCAATCTGACTCGGGCCGCGGCCGGCAGCGCAGAGGGCAAAAATGCGACGCACCACAGCGGCGGCCTCCTCATCAACAACGAGTTTGCCCTTGGCATTCTCATCCTTTTTGTAGCCGTAGGGTGCCCGTGTCCCCAGGCGCTCCCCGCGCTGAGCCTTGGCCCGCTGTACCGCCCGGATCTTCCGGCTGGTGTCCCGCACGAACCACTCGTTGAACAGGTTTTTGAAGGGCATCAGGTCGTTGCTCTCGGCGTTTTCCGTGTCCACATTGTCGTTGATGGCGATGTAGCGGACGCCGAACTGCGGGAACCGCTCCTCGATGTACAGCCCTGTGTGCAACTGGTTTCGCCCCAGACGGCTGAGATCCTTGGTGATGATGATCCCGATTTTCCCGTCCTCCATGTCCGCCATCATGCGCTGGAAATCCGGCCGGTTGAAACTGGCCCCGGAGTATCCGTCATCCACATAAAATTGGATGTTGGGAAAGCGATGGTCCCGGGCGTACTGCTCTAATATTCTCTTTTGGTTTTGGATGCTGTTGGACTCCCCGTCCAGACCGTCGTCCTGGCTCAGACGGCAGTACAGGGCGGTGATTTTCCCTTGGTTTGACTGACTCATAAAAGCCTCCTTCTCTCCAGTCAAACCGTCCAGAGTTTGTGTGATGTTACCTCTGACGGGGCGGTTTGTCCACCCCTTTCCGCAACTGTGTGGGAATTTTTTAAGTCCATGTCAATGAGCGTTTTCAGTTTGTCCACCGGCGAACAGGTGCCGTCCGCGGGGAACACGGAAACCACATGGATCAGCCGTCCGTGGCTCAGCTGGTCGCGCTCGGCCACAACTTTTTCCGTCCGGCCGGGCATAGGAATGACTTTGGGCATTGCGTCCCTCCTCTACAAAATGTGAGGGGCCAGGAAACGGCATATCGGGTCCGGCAGCGTTGCCAAACCCGGTCCCGCCTTACGTTTATGCCCGAAAAGAAAAATCCCCTTCATCCACCTCCCGAAAAACAGGGCAAGTGAATACCCATATTAAGAAAAGGCACGAGGTGTTCCATAAAAGGAGCACCTCGCGTTTGGCCTCTTGCGGCATGAGATGGAGGCGTGTATACTAAGCGTAGCCGTTCTCGAAAAAGAGAACACAGAATAGGAGGCACGCCATAATGGAGCAGACATTCGGCAGTTATGTGCGGGAAAAGCGGATGGCCCGCGGACTGTCCCTGCGCGGTTTGGCGGCGAAACTGGAGGTATCCCCGGTCTACATGAGCAACATGGAGAATGACCGAAGGCCGGCTCCCACCAAGGAGAAGATGGACCGCCTCATTGAGATCCTGGGGCTATGCCAGGCAGACACGGAACTGCTGTTGGATCTGGCCGCCAAATCTAAAACGCAACGGGTGTCCGCGGACCTGCCGGAGTACATCATGGAACGGGATATCGTCCGGGCCGCCCTGCGGACAGCCAAGGAAGTGGACGCCACAGACGAGGAATGGCAGGAATTTATAGACCGCATCACCCAGCGGCAGAAACCGGGAAACTGAAATAGGAGGCAGGCACATGCGGAAGTATTATACCGAGCAGACGATGGAGAGCATCGCCCGGCGTGTGCTGGATGCCTACGATGAGCGCCTCTACCGGGGGCAGCCCCGCGCCATCCCCATCGAGGACCTCATCGAGCGCCACGGACTGACGCTGGAGTTCCAGTACCTCCGCAAAAATGGCCGGATCCTAGGGAAAACCGTTTTTGACACCGGCCTGGAGGCCGTGTACGACATGGAACTGGGCGAGTATACCCTGTTCCCGGTGAAAGCCGGCACGATCCTCATAGATGCCTCGCTGTGTGAAGAAGAAACCAGCACCGGCCGCCTGCGATTTACCGAGGCCCACGAACTGTCCCACTGGATCCTGCACAAGGGGCTGTACACAGGCACCGGGGAGAGCGCGGCGCTGCAGCCTGCCGTCAGGGAAACCAGTATGGAGATCCAGGCGAATATGCTTGGGTCCGCCCTGCTCATGCCCATGCCAATGGTCAAGCGGTGTTTCTACCAAATGCGGTCCGGCCGGGATAATCAGGCCATTGTTCAGGCCATGTCGGAGGTGTTTCAGGTATCCCGCCAGGCCATGCGGATCCGGCTCACCAACCACCATCTGCTGTAAAATTTTTTACTGTGGTGTTCTCAAAATTGAGAACACTTTAGAAGGAGGAACGCCATGCAACAAGTGAAAAGAACCCATGCGGTGCGCTGCCCTGTGTGCGGTAAAGGGCGCGTCATTGATGCCGCAGCCGACGTGGATCCGGGGCGCCTGCACCTCTACGGCCCGGAGCATGCGGACAAGGCGGAGCTGTTCTCCAAATGTCCAAAGTGCGGGCTGCAGATTGGCATCTCCTTTGAAAAGGCAGGACATTCCTAAAAGCAAATAGAATATAGAGTATCGACCTCGTCAAGCGCACCAACCGCCCGCATCAGCAGCGGGATCCACCGTGTTCGGAGCCTTACAGGCAGCAGTTCTGCTGTGCTGTAAGGCTCTTTTTTTGCGCTTTTCCGCGGCAGAACAGCGGAAAGGCACGAAATGCGGAACGCCTGGCAGCCCTACATAGCAAAGTACCCGTGATCCCCAACTCAGAAGTTTCCCCTAAAAAATCTGAGATTGGAGATCACGACTATGGAAAAATGGCAGGAAAATCGCAACTACAGAAAAATCAGGGACGAGAATGGAACTGTCATCGCCAACATCATCACCGTGGATGGTAGGGATGTGGCGGTCACAGAGGACGTATTCGCGGCGTATGCCCAGATGGACCGGCGGGAGCGGTATCTCAGCGAGGATCTGCCCACTGGCAAGGTCCTCTCCATGGAACAGATGGCAGAGGACGGCGTTTTGCCGGACTATGTGGGCGCGGAAACGGCGCCCAGCGCCGAGGACTGCGTCCTTGCACGGGAGTCGGAACGGGAGCGGGAAGAACTGACCAGCCTTCTGCTGGCGGCGCTTATCGCCTTGGAGGACCGGGACAGGCAGCTCATCACCGCGCTGTTCTACGACCACCTCTCCACCAGAGAATACGCCCGGCGAATCGGCGTGACCCAGCGGGCCGTTATCAAGCGCAGGGACCGGATCCTGCGGGACATGAAAAAATATTTTGAAAAATTTGCGGCGTGAGGGTATTCACCCAGCCCCTTTTTCGGGAGGACAGCGAAAGGGGGAAATACCTCCCCCTTCGCTGCTCCTTGAAAAGTGCATACCAGCAATGCGGGTAACACGCAGCCGTACCCACCCCACAGCGCGCGCCAAGACCCGGCCCAGTGGCCGGTGAGCGATTCCGCCTGCGGCCGACCCTGGCAGGCCGGACAAGAGATGGAACGGCTCGAATAATGACACACCAAGCACGGCCTGCGCGTAAGACAGGCGGCGCTGCTCCGGGATTGAAAGCAGTAGAGATCCCGGAAATATGCCCGTGAGGCCCCGGCCAGGGGCCTGCCCGCATTGTTCCCGAACCCATCGGGGGGGCGAGTGCGAATACGATGGGAACACGAAAAAAGATAAAAGGACGGAAGTATCCATGAAGAAATATACCCATGAAAAGGCCCATGAGGAAATCGACTATATTTTTAAAACCCTATTGCCTCAGAGGGGCATGGCGGAGCGGCCGGAACAGATCCGGCTGTGTCACAGCATCCTGGACGCCATGCTGGACGGCAGCATCGCCCTGTGCGACGCGGGGACCGGCATCGGCAAGACCTTCGCCTACCTGACCGCCGGCATCCTGCATGGCAAGTGCCGGGCGGCAGAGGGTAAACCGCAGCGTCCTATCCTGATCTCCACCTCCAGCATCGCGCTGCAGAGCGCCATCCAGAAGGAGTACCTGCCCCTGCTGTCCAGCGTGCTGCTGTCCGAGGGGCTGATCTCCGCGCCCATCGAGGCGGTCATCCGCAAGGGCAAGGCCCACTACGCCTGCGACGCCCGGCTGGAACGGCGGGTCCGTCAGGTGGAGGGCAGCCATAAGAATCCCGCCGCCCGCCAAGCCCTGCACACCGCCTGGCATGTGCTGGATCTGGACCAGCTGTCCGGGATGAGCAGTTATGACCGGGAGCGGATCTGCGTCCCCAAGCGGTGTAATTGCCGGAGGAAGGACTGCCGGTACCGCTGTTTCCTGGACGCCTGCCAGAGCGGGCAGTACACGGTCCAGATCTGCAACCACAACCTCCTGCTGGCGGACCTCATCCACCGCAGCCAAAAGAAAAAGTCCATCCTGCCGGACAGCGCGGCCATCATCATAGACGAGGCCCACAAGCTGCCGGAAACCGCACGGCAGATGTTCGGCGTAACGCTGAATGCCCAGGACTTTGCGGAGCTGATCCGCAGCCTGCATGTGGAGCGGTATGTCCTCGCGGCGGAACTGCTGTCCGAGGCCGTGGAGCCGCTGGCAGAGAAACTGTCGCTCCCGGTGGAGGAAGGGGCCGGATTTGACGCCTACCAGATGTTCCTGGAGCGGCCGCATCAGGTCCTGACGGTGATCTGCCGGCAGCTGGAGGGCCTGCTGACCAGGGAAACCTGGCGCCTGCTGTCCGCCGTCGCCTCCACAGTATCCCTCTTTTACCTGGGGAATCCCGAGATGATCTTCTACGCGGCAGACGACGACCACGGCGGGTCCATGCTGTGCGGCACGGTGTCGGAACTGGCCGCGCAGCTCCAGGCCACGCTCTGGCGGCAGGAACAGCCCATTGTCCTGACCTCCGGCACCCTTGCCGTTGGGAAGGATTTCAGCCGGTTCCGCACCGCCGCCGGCCTGACAGGGGAACGGCCCGTGACGGAAACTGTGTGTCCGTCACCCTTTGACTATCAGCACAACTGCCTCCTCTATCTTCCCACGGACCCGATCCCGCTGGATGCGGCGGACTACTATGACCGGCTGGCCGCGCAGATCCGACAGTTGGCGGCGGCATCCCACGGCCACGCCCTTGTGCTGTTCACATCCTACCTCGCCATGTCGGCGGTCAAGGAACGGCTGCAGGCCGCGGCGCTGCCCTTCCCTGTATTTACGATGGGCAAACGCCCGGCCCGCACCCTGGCGGCATTTCGCGCCGCTCCCGGCAGTATCCTGCTGGCCACCGGCGCGGCGTGGGAGGGGCTGGACTTCGCTGGCGACGGCGTGTCCCTGCTCATCATCCCGCGCCTGCCCTTCGCCTACCCGGACGCTGTCAAAGAAAAAGAGCGGGAGGACTACCCGAACCTGCGGGAGTTCCTGCGCTCCGTCGTTGTCCCGGAAATGCAGATCAAACTGCGGCAGGGCTTTGGCCGGGCCATCCGCACAGAAACGGACACCTGCGTTGTCGCTGTGCTGGATCCCCGCGCCGCCCGCGGCCGGAGATATTTCCAGAGCATGGCAGAGGCCCTGCCGGGGATGCCGGTGACGGGCAGCCTGCGGGCCGTGGAACATTTCTACCGTGCCCACAAGGACGCCGGCTATTTCCGGCTCCCCAACGCAGGATGAAATTGTTGCATTTGCTGCGTCTGTTCGCCATTCCTTGGTGGTGTTCGTAATGGCTTTCGTGATGCTTTCCGGCTATACTTGCGTTGCAAATCAAGAAAAGGAGGCAGTCAGACATGGAGCAGACCAAGGGCCTCTCATGCCAAATCCCGGAATCCCTGCATGCCAGGGTGACGGCGGAGCGCGTCGCGGCAAACCAGTCCCTCAGCGAGTACATCACGGGACTACTTACCAACTACTATGAAAATGGAGGAAAAAAAGACATGGCACAGACAAGGACAATGGCATTTCAAATCAGTGAGGACCTGTTCCAGCGGATCAAGGACTATCTGGCCCACGAGAATGAGCGCCAGGGCCGGAAAGTGACCCAGAAGGAGTTCGTGATTGGGCTGATCGAGGACGCTCTGGAGCGGTGGGAGCAGGAAACAGCGGATGCCGATCCCGGCGCACCAACTGACACGCTGGATCCCATAGACGAGTCGGCAGACAGCGCCCCGTCCTGGGAGGCTGAAGAAACGGAAGGAGGAGCCAAGAATGTGGCAGAATGAACTGGAGGCCATGATTGCGGCCGGCGGAGCGCCCTGCAGGGCTTGCGGCCAGCGGATGCTGAAAGCGGACGGCTGCACCTGGACCCATGTGAAATGCGGCAACCGGTACTACCGCCGCATTAAGTACGGCGAGGATGGCATGGCGCATGGCGACGCCCGCTGCCACGATTGCGGCGCCAGGCCTGGGCATTACCACCATGTGGGGTGTGATGCGGAGCGGTGCCCGGTGTGCGGAGGGCAGCTCATCAGCTGCGACTGCGACATCTCCGAGTATGTGGAGCGGCCACCCAGGAAGAGAACAACCAAGTAAATCAGGATCCCAGAACCGCCCGGAGCGCCCGACAGGGACGTTCCGGGCGGTCTGTTTCACAAGAGAACCGGAGGTGAGAAAACGTCGGAACAGAGAGCCAATCGTTTCACAGAACAGGAGTTGGAGATTGCCCGTGGGACGGACCTGCCGGACCTGCTGGCGTCTCTCGGCTACACCGTGACGCGGATAGGCCGCTACTACTCCACCAAGGAGATGGACAGCCTGCGGATCAAGAACCGCCGCACCTGGTATCGCTACTCCGAGAGAGTGGGCGGGGATGCCATCACCTTCCTACAGCATTTTTGCGGCAGAAGTTTCCCGGAGGCGGTGGAGGATCTGCTGGCATTCCACGGCCGCGCCAGGGACGCCCCCGCGGAGCGGAGCAGGCAAACTGAGCAGGCGCCGGAACCGCCGAAACCGTTTGCATTGCCGCCCAGGCACACCGATGCCCGCCGAGTGTACGCCTACCTGAAAAAGCGCGGGGTTTCTCCCCAGATTATTCGGAGTTTTATTTCCGCAGGACTGCTGTATGAGGACTCCGAGCATCACAACTGCGTGTTCGTAGGGTATGACAGGGACGGCAAGGCTGCCTTCGCCAGCCTGCGGGGCACCTACGACCGGGACGGCAGCGGTTTCAAGGGCGACGCCGCCGGCAGCGACAAATCCATCGGTTTCCGACTGCCGTATGCCCCGGACAGCAGGAGCGTGTATGTGTTTGAGGCACCTATCGACCTCATGAGTTACTGCACTTTGCACCGGGAGTTCCACAGCAATGCACTTGCCCTGTGCTGCCTGGATGACCGCGCCCTGTCGGTGTTTCTTCGGGAGCATCCCACAGTGCGGAAGGTTGTCCTGTGCCTGGATCACGACCGCCCCGGCCAGGAGGCCGCGGAGCGCATGGGCCGGAAATACGCGGCGGAGGGATATGTCGTGCAGACGCTGTCCCCTCCCTCCCGGAAGGACTGGAACGCCTATCTGACCTTTGTGCAGCAGTTCCGGGAAAGGGGGCGGTGACCAAGTAAACGAAAATAAAAACCTGAACCAGCAATTTCTACACAAAAGGAGGAAAGACCACTTGAAAAGCAAGACAACCAGGCATGGCCTGAAACGCATGACAGCCCTGCTGCTGGCCCTGGTGCTGTGCATGGGTATGATGCCCAGCGCCTTTGCCGCCCAGCAGGACAGTTACCACGACCCCGCTGAGAACTGGCAGGAGGCCAACAACCGCACCAACGAACTGGACGCCAACGCCACCGTGACCCACGAAACCTTTAACTGCAAAGTCTGCAAGCAGCAGACTTCCTTTATCGTGTTCCGCACCCCGGAATATACCAGGGATGGCCAGACGGCCATGAGCCGGAATGTGAAATACTCGGACGGCACCTTTGTAGATGGTTCCGGCAAGGGTTCCATTCTGGACGGCGTACCGGGACAGGACGCCTATTACACGGCTTATCACTGGACCAAAGCCGTGTGTGAAACCTGCGGCAGCATCAACACCAACATGGCCAAGACGGACTACGGCTACCTGAAGAACGTCTATTGGCTCTACGATTGCGCGAACAATTTTTTCGAGGAACTGCCGGAAACCCAGACCATTGAGCAAGCGGACAGCGAGTATCACCGCGTCATCACCACCAGCGGCGAATACTGCGGGTTCTGCTACGGCACATTCAAGGAGGAAAATTCCACGTTGGAGCGTCACCACATGGAGAATGCCATCCGGCCCGAGTTGGCCCATGACCGCTTTGTGGAGATGGATACCTGCGCCGACTGCGGCTATGCTGAAACTTCCTACACCGCCGCCAAGGCCGTCATTGCGGACTACTTCGGCGTGGTGGACGGCCAGCCCCACACCGTCACCGTGTCGGACTTGTCCGAGGCCGGTGTGACCACTGCCATCCGCTACGGCCACAGTGCGGACGCCTGCACCCTGACCAGCGCCCCCAACTACACCGAGGCCGGGGACTATCCCGTGTACTACGAGATCACCTACACCTACCACGACACCGACATGGTGGAGGACGGCGTGGCGTATGTCCATCTCAGGGATGAAACCACTACCGAGGACGGTTCCTGTACCTGCGGCTGCGGCAATCCCGACTGTGGCTGCCAGGACCCGGACTGCGACGGCTGCTGTTGTGACGACAAGGGCTGCGGCGAGAACCACAACTGGACATTGCTGGATAGCGTAGACCCCACCTGCCTGACCCTCGGCTATGACCGTTACCTGTGCGTGGACTGCGGCATGATTGAAAAGCGGGACTATGAGGCCGCGCTGGGCCACGCCTATCAGAGTGTGGTCATCCGGGACGCCACCTGTGAAGTCCCCGGCAAGACCATTGATATTTGTGAGCGGTGCGGCAATGTGAAAGAAACCGACCTGCCCCAGACCGAGCATGAGTTCTCCACCACCGTCATTCCGGCAACCTGTACCAGCCCTGGCTACACCCTGCGGGAGTGTACCGTCTGTGGGGAGCGCCACATCGAGGACATCACCGCCGCGCTGCCTCACAACTATGTAAGCAAGACCACCCCGGCCACCTGTGAGGGCGGCGGGCGCACCCTCCATATCTGCGAGGGCTGCGGCAGTTCGTTCATCACCGACTACACCGACCCGCTGGGGCATAGTTGGGATGAGGGCAAGGAGATCACCGGGGCCACCTGCACCGGCGAGGGCATGACCGAGTACACCTGCATCCGCTGTGGAGCCACCCGGCTGGAGGGTGACGAGGCCGCGGGTCATATCCCCGGCGATCCGGCCACCTGCACCGATCCTCAACTCTGCATCCGCTGCGGCGCCGTCATTGAGAACGCTTTGGGGCATGACTATGCCGAGGAAGTGACCGAGCCGACCTGCACCGAGATGGGCTACACCACCTATACCTGCACCCGCTGCGGCGACGCCTACAAGGGCGACTACACCGAGGCCGCAGGCCATAAGCCCGGCGACTGGATCATCGACAAGGAGCCTACCACCGACAGCGAGGGCAGCAAGCATAAGGAGTGCGAGGTCTGCGGTGAGAAGTTAGAGGAAGAAACCATTGAGAAGATCTACAATCAGGCCACTACGGACAGTAAGGGCGAGGCCGTTGTGGGCGGCTATCTGGTAATTGTCACGGATACCGACACTAAAGGCCCCGTTTCCAATGCTATTGTCACTCTCCATGCGGACGATACCCTGTCCATCCGTCTCCCCAATTCCCGCCTGCTGGACTATGCCGACCAGACTACCGTGACTGTCCTGCTCACCAAGGATAAGAGCGCCGTGGAGGGTATGTTCGTTACTATGACTGACAAGCACGATAACTACTGTGCCGGTAACACTGACAGCAATGGGCAGGTCACTGTTCCCGGCACCAGCGGCAAGACCAATGAGGACGGCAATACCACCGTTGGCTGGGAGGACGAGGACGGCGACCGCTGGACACTGACCGTCACTGTAGAGGACTACGAAACCGGACGCCCCATCGAGGACGCAGAGGTGTCCATCGGTAAGGGCGGCAATATTACCGTCACCCTGCCGGACGGCACCGATATGGACGAGGACAACCGCATCACCGTCACGGTCACAGACAATGAGCGCGACCCGCAGGAGGACGTGACCGTCATCGTCAAGGGCGACCTCGGCCAGCGGGAAACCGGCGAAACAGACGAGGACGGGAAACTCACGGTTCCCGCCGTCACCGAAACCGAATATCACGGGGCCTATATTGTCGGCTACACAGACGGCACCTTCGGCCCGGAGCGCAGCATGAGCCGGAGCGAGGCGGCGGCCATCTTTGCCCGCCTGCTCTCTGACAAGTTGGATGAGCGCATCCCCAGCGGAAATAATGTGAAGTTCAAGGATATTGACCCGGATATGTGGTATGCGGGCTATGTGGAATATCTCACTGGCTACGGCGTGGCCGTGGGCTACAATGACCGCACCTACCGGGGTGATAAGGCCATCACCCGCGCCGAGTTTACCGCTATGGCGGCGCGGTTCTTTGATGTGTACGGCGATGGAGCCGAGGAAATCATGGAGCAGTACGAGGGCTTTGACGATGTGAGCGACGGCTACTGGGCTGCTGAGTATATCAAGGACGCCGCCATCCACGGCTGGGTAGAGGGCTACGGCGACGGCACCTTCCGGGCCGACGATCCCATTGACCGGGCGGAAGTCGTCACCATTGTCAACCGCCTGCTGGGCCGCGAGGCTGACGAGGACTATATTGCGGACAACCGCCGCCAGCTGGTGACGTTCCCCGACGTGTCCTCCCGCCATTGGGCCTACTACAACGTGCTGGAGGCCGCCAACGCCCACACCGCCAACCTCACCAATCCCGAAACCTGGGACAAGTGATTCATCCGCGTGCCGCGGCCCCGCTGTGGGCCGCGGCGCTTTTATCCCACACAATTCACCCTACATTAGATAAAGAAGGAGAAATGCACCTATGCTGAAGATCGTAGCAATCGGAAACCTGACAAACGATGTGGAACTGAAGGTCCATGAGGCCACCGGCAAGCCCTATGCCATCCTGCGGATCGCCTCGGACCGCCGCTACCGGGACAAGGACGGCAACCGTCTGACGGATTTTATCTCCATCAAGGTACGCGGCCCCTTGGCGGAACGCTGTGCGGAGTTTGCCTGGAAGGGCTGCAAGTTGGCGGCCTCCGGTGACTTTGAAACCATCACCTTCGCGGACGATCCGGAGCGTCAGCCCGGTTTCCTCATCAAAGCCACGGAGGTGGAGTTCCTGTCTCCCCGCCGCGTGGAGGAAAGCGCCGTGTCCATGCCTGCGGACGGTATGGATGAGGCTGCGGCCTGAGCGCCATGCGTAATACAGGCATTGAATACACCAGTGCGGAACGCACCCCCACCATTCTACCGGATCTGGCGGAGCTGCTCCCTCCTCTCAGCGGGGAGCAGCTTGCCGCGCTGGAGAAGGACATCCTGCAAAACGGCTGCTATGCGCCCATCATCGTCAATGAGGATCTCGTTGTCGTAGATGGCCACAACCGCCAACAGATTTGCACCCGGCACGACCTGCCCTACAAGATGGCGGTGTTTGCCTTTGACGATCTGCTGGAGGCCAAGCAGTGGGCGCTGGATACCCAGAAGGGCCGCCGCAACCTGGACAAATGGGAGTTGGGCAAGATCGCCCTGAAACTGCGGCCGGAGATCGAGGCCAGGGCAAAGGCCAACCAGGGTGCCCGTACAGACCTTTCGGCAACATTGCCGGAAGGTTCCGCACCTGTGGACACCCGCAAAAAATTGGCTGCATCCGTTGGCCTCGGGGAGCGCACGATGGGCAAGGTGATGCAGATCGACGAACACGCCCCCGCCGCCGTGAAGGAGGCCCTGGATAAAAAGGAACTGTCCGTCAACCAAGGGTATCAGATCACCCGGCAGGTACAGGATCTGCCGGAGGACGAGCAGGGGCAGGCGGCATTGGACCTGGTGGAGCTGGAAAAAGCGAAAAAGGAGATCCGGGAGAAGGATGCGGAGATCGACCGCCAGAGCAAGATCGCCGGCGTGTTCTGCAAGGCTTATGAAAAGGCCGTTCTGCTGACGCCCACAGAGGAAAATGTGCGGATCTGGGTCAAATGCACCCGCATGACTAAGGAAGAAATGGAGGATACCATCCAGGAGTCCCGTGAGTTGGCCGGGGTGTTTACCTCCATTGCCGGCCTCATGGAACACCTCCTGCCGGAAAGGGGGACGCTATGAATGAGATGAGTGTGCGGACATGGCAGGAGCGGTTCCGCGCCGGGGATTTCAGCAGCCGGAACCGTGCTGTGCAGTGCGAGGCCGGCTGGTACGACTGGTTTTGCCGGGACGACGCCCTGGCCGGACGCCTGAAGAAGATCTCCGGCGTTGTGCTGGGAATCACGGATTCCTTCATTCTGGACAACTACTATGTGTGGTTCAAGAACAACTGCCCGCTGGATGGGCCGCTCTATGACGACGTCCGGTTTGAGCCTCTCACCGGGGAGCGCGACGGGAAATACTTTGTCGTTTCTTTGGACAGCCCCCATGAGCATATGAAGTGGGCGCTCGTTACAGAGCGGTATGGCTACGACGCACCGGAATTTGAATGCGGCAATGTCCGTGACATGGTGAAATACATCAACGCCATCGCGCCGGAGCTGGCGCGGGGGATCCAGCCTCGCTTCGTGCAGGAGAAAGCGGCTGTGGGCGAATATGTCCGGCAGCACGAGGGGAAAAGCAGTTACAGCATCCGGCGGGCGGGGGATCACCTGTTCGCCTACCAATCCCCCCGTGACTGGAAATACAGAACTGTCGCGGTTTCGGACTCTCCGGAGAATGTCCCCCAGGGCTTTCCTGCAGAACTTGCAGAACAGCACTGCATGCTCTATGTTTTCCCAAGCGAGGCGCCCGCACTGGACAGGGCCGACGTGCTGCAGCGCGCACAGCGCAGGAAGGAGCAGACGCGATGACCAGGAGATTCAACGGTCGCCCCGCGCTGCCGCCCAAAGCCAAAACTGAGATCCTGGAGGTGCTGTTTGCCAACATGGAGATCAGCGGCGACGAGATCGCGGCCATTTTGAAAAAACACCATGTCTCCTGCGACGCCGACATCCTGCAGGACCGCTACCGCAGGCAGCTGGGCCAGCGCCTCATGGCCAGCCTCCGGGATGCCTCTGGTGAGCGCGAGGTCCTGTCCAATGGGAAGGGGCGGTATGTTGTGCTGGAGTGCTGCAGGGATCGCCAACAGCTTGCGGCCATCCGCCGCCGCATTCAAAATCAGGCGCATGGCCTGAACGCTTCCGCCGGCAAGGTGAGATCCCGCATCGCTGTGCTGGATCGCCTGATCGCCCGGCTCAGAAAGGCGGCGTGACATGAAGATCAAGGATCTGATCGCCGCGGTCCGGGACTACCCCGCTCTGCGGCAGGCGTTGGAGGAATCCAACACTGAATTGGACCTCAGCCGGATGGAATGCGCGCAACTGCAGAGCAAGATCAATGAACTGGAACCGCTCGTCGATGAATACTACCAGGAGAGCTGCGGTAAGGAATATGCCGCCAATCAGGAGCGCCAGAAAGTGGAAACACTGAAGAAAGCCCTTGCGTCCTTTTGCCCGGCCCTGGACAGCACGGAGCAGCTCCGGCGGTTCTATGACACCATCGCCCCGGATTTTGATGATGGTGGTTTCCTCCTCTACGACGCCGCCCTGGCGATCTCCGGCTATCCCAATCTCCCCGGCGAGTTCCCCTATGAGGACAACCGCGGTGTCTTTGATGAGGCGGACGGTCATCAACTGCTGAAGTACCTGACCGCCCTGCAGTTCCACGCCGTTCGGTGGGAGGTCGTGCCGGGGACACCTTATGAAAAGGCTGTCCTGTTGGATGTGGATACCGCCACCCCGGAGTACCGGGCCTTTGAAAAGCAGCTCTATACGCAGGCCCTGCGTGACTTAGGTTTTCAGGGCCTTCTGCCCCAGGAGCAGGAACGGCGGATCGGCAAGCAAAAAGAAAAACGGAAGGAAGGTGCTGAGCGATAGAACAGAAACCTGACAATGGGATGAGCAAGGATGCCTTCTGGGCACTGATTCAGGAGGCAAAAACCGCCTGCGGCCAGGATCTGAACGCTATGGAGTACTACCTGCAGGAGCAGCTTGTGTCTATGGGGCCTGCCGCGGCGAAAAATTTCCATGACATTCTGCAAACCTATGAGGATCTGGCGGACCAATACGGCCTGTGGGACGCCGTCAGCGTGATCAAGGAGTATGGCTGTTCGGATGACGGTTTTATCGACTTCCGCGCCTGGCTGATCGCCCAGGGCAAAGAGGTGTACATGAATGCGCTGCGGGATCCCGACACGCTGGCGGATATAGAGCCATACGGCGATTGCTGTTTCGAGTGCCTGTCCTATGTGGGCGATTACGCCTATGAGCAGCTCACCGGCCGCAGCGCCTACGACGAGATGGAACCAGACAGGATCGAGAAGATGCGGGACGAGCTAAAAAAGGATATCGTCTACAAAGACGGCATCCAATACCCCAGGGAGCCGAAGGACCTGCCACGGTTCCTACCCCGGCTGTGCGAAAAATACGGCGGGCCGGAGCGTTTCCTGGCGGCGCCATCCACATGGAATTACGACCTCCATGAGATCCGCCGGCTGCTGGACGAGGGCAAGGTCCAGGACATGGCTACCAAAAAAGAGAAAGGGGGCGGCGCTCGGTGAGCGAGGGATACGTCATCGGCGTGGACCACGGTTACGCAGCCATGAAAACTGTCCACGGTTCCTTCCCCTCGGGGCTGGTGGCCTATGAGCATGAGCCGTACACCCAGAAGAATGTGTTGGAATACGGCGGTACGTACTATGTGGTAGGCAGCGGCAGGCAGCCTCTGCAGAAAGACAAGACCCGGACGGAGGACTACTATCTGCTGACCCTGGCAGCCATCGCCAGGGAACTGGACTGCCGCAATGCCGAGCGCACCTGCTCCGTCATTCTGGTTGCCGGCCTGCCCCTGACCAGTTTTGGCCGGGACAAGAAGAAGTTCCGTGCCTATCTGCTGCGGGACGGCAAACCGGTGCCCTTCCGCTATGAGGGCCGGGACTATACCGTCACCGTCCGGGATGTGAAACTGTTCCCCCAGGGCTATGCCGCTGTGCTGACCCAGACGGAGCTGCTGGATGAACCGTCCGTCATCGTGGCGGACATCGGTGGCTGGACAGTGGACCTGATGCGCTTGGACAACCGCCTCCCCAATGCCGCCACCTGCCGCAGCTTGGAGTGGGGCATGATCCGCTGCATCGATGAGATCAGCGAACAGGTGCGACGCGTCCTGGGTCTTTCTCTGACAACGGCGCAGATCGAGTGCGTCCTGCGGGGTGATGCCAGCAGCCTCCCGGACGAGGCGAAAGGCATCATCCATGCCCAGGCGGACCTGTATGTGCAGAACCTGCTCTCCACCATCACGGAGTGCGGCCTGGACACCCGCGCCATGCCTACTATTTTTATAGGCGGCGGAGCGGCGCTCATGAAGCGGCGTGTTTCGGCCACAAACGGCCTGTGTCGGCCCGTGATCCTCGATGATGTATCCCTGAACGCCAAGGGCTATGAACGGCTTGTACGGCAGATGTCGGGGAGCGGCGCCCATGCCTGAAAAGCGACGGCTCAGTCTTTCCTTCTCCCTGACTCAGCGGGAGCAGCGGAACGCATGGGAGCGCCTGTCCGCCGTTGCGCCCGGACAGCGCATGGACGCCGTGTGCAGGATGATCAACGGCTATATGGAACAACAGGAACTGCTGGAGGCCATTCGCGGCGCTATCCGGGAGGAACTGGCAGGCGTTTCCTTCCCAAAGACCACTACGCAGCAGGAGCAGGCCGGGGCCGTCGATGAGGACGTCCTCGGCTTTCTCCGTGCGCTGCAGGAGGGAGATGATACCATCTGATTCGATATTTTGATATGTTCGCCGGGATCGGCGGCTTTCGGGCGGGGCTGACCCGCGCCGGCGGCTTCCAGTGCGTCGGACACTGCGAGATCGACAAATATGCCGAAGCCAGTTACCGCGCGATCCACGACATCAGGAAGGAGGAGCGATACTATCCAGACGCCCGAGCCATTGACCCCAACGACCTGCCCGACTTCGACCTTTTGTGTGGGGGATTCCCCTGCCAGGCGTTTTCTCTCGCTGGCCGCAGAAAAGGATTTGACGATGCAAGAGGTACTCTCTTCTTTGAAATTGCCCGCCTGGCTGAAACCAGACGGCCTTCGTATCTTCTGCTCGAGAACGTGCCAGGACTGCTTAACCATGACGGCGGCCGGACGTTTGCGGCCATCCTCTCCGCGCTTTCTGACCTGGGGTACCATGTCGAATGGGCTGTGCTTAACAGCAAACATTTTGGAGTCCCGCAGTCAAGGAGGAGGGTGTTCCTTATCTGCTATCTTGATCCCCGATGCGCCGGAAAAATATTACCTGTCTTCGGAAATGGTGCAAAAGCTCTTATACAACTCATCGGCGGGGCGCAAGGACACCGGGTCTATGACCCAGAAGGAGTAGCCTGTACCCAGACAGCCGGTGGTGGCGGTCTCGGTGTGAAAACCGGGTTATACCTGCTGCCGCCGGACGCGCCTTTTGTGGATCTGTGTGCGGGGCATCCGAAACGGACGCAGCAATCCCGATGCATCACTGCCCGCTATGGGCAGACGACGCTGTCCAATCATAAGGCGGAACGCTCCGGGGCGCTGCTGATCAAGGAAGCCACCCAAAAAGGCTATCAGGAGGCGGCGCCTGGCGACAGCGTGGACTTGGGCTATCCGGGCAGCGCCACACGCGCCGGTCGGGTCGGGGTCGGTGTCGCCCATGACGCCGCCAGTGTGCAGGGCATTGTGGAGCGCGGCGGACGCATCCGCCGCCTGATGCCCAGGGAGTGCCTGCGCCTGCAGGGCTTTGACGATGAGCAAATCGACAAGATCCTCGCCATCAACTCGGACGCCCAAGCCTACAAGCAGGCAGGCAACAGCGTCACCGTCACAGTGATCGAGGCCATTGGCCGGCGCATCCGGGCCGTGGACGAGGCTTTGCGAAAGGAGGCGGCTGCGTGACCGGGATGAAGGACCAGTATTTCGGCGTCGAGGTGGAGATGACCGGCATCACCCGTGAACAGGCCGCGCAGGCGCTGGCAGATTATTTCGGAACGATCCCACAGTACAAAGGTGGGGTTTATGATGCATGGGTCGTCAAAGACACAGAAAACAAAGAGTGGAAACTGATGAGTGACGGAAGCATCCATGCAGAGCGAAAGACATTGCATGGCTACGAACAAACAAATAACAGGCAATATAAAGTGGAGATGGTTTCGCCCAAACTGACCTATGCGGAGCTGCCAAAGTTCCAAGAGTGTGTGCGGCAGATCCGGCATGCGGGGGCAAAGGTCAACAGTTCCTGCGGCCTGCACATCCATGTGGACGCGGCCAACCACAACCGCCAGAGCCTGAAAAACCTCCTGAGCATCATGTACGCCAAAGAGGACATTTTGTTCAAGGCCCTGCAGGTGAATGAGGCCCGTGCCGCCCGCTGGTGCCAAAAGGTGCGGGAACCCATGCTGCGGCAGGCCCGCACCCTCTCCGCTGAGGAAACCAAGGATCTGACACAGCTGGAGAGCATTTGGTATGAAGGTGATATCAGCTCAGGAGAGCATTACAACTGGACACGCTACTATGCCTTGAACCTGCATTCGGTGTTCTATCGCGGCACCGTTGAGTGGCGCTGTTTCAACTCCACCCTCCATGCAGGACGCGCGAAAGCCTACATCGACCTGTGCCTCGCCATGTCTGCCCAGGCCATCGCCCAGCGCAGCACCGTCATGCGGAAAACCCACAGCGACAATGAGCTGTTCACCTTCCGGGTCTGGCTGGTGCGCCTGGGCCTCAACGGGCCGGAGTTTAAGAACACCCGTGACCATCTGCTGGCCAATCTGGACGGCGACCGGGCTTGGCGCTACGACAAGGACAGTTACGAAGTCAATAAAAAGAAGAAAAAGAACCGAGAGATGGAGAGGTGACGAGATGAAGATCCGCATGGAAGAAGATATCCTGTCCGGTACCGGGGCAGAGATCATGGACCATCTGCGCGCCCGTGTATTTGACCCCACGGAGTTCCCTGACACGGAGAGCTACATCTGGTTCCTGCGAAACAATGTGGTGCGTACCACCGGCCTGGACTTCCCGCTGCCAGAGGGGGATGTGGAGCAGCAGGCCCGGATGATGTTCACCCAGTTGGCGAAAGTGGGCGCTCTCACGATTTTGGAGGACTGATATGGCAAAGCGTCTGTATTTTGCCTATGGCAGCAACATCAATCTGGAGCAGATGGCGGTCCGCTGTCCTGCCGCCCAGGTGGTTGGGCCTGCGGTACTGGACGGCTATGAACTGCTGTTCCGCGGCAACCGGCGCGGGGCCGGCGTCGCCACCATCGAGCCTCTGCCCGGCAGCCAGGTCCACGGCCTGCTGTGGAAGCTGACGCCGGAGTGTGAGCAATCTCTGGACGTCTATGAGGGATACCCGCGGTTGTATGAGAAAGAGGATATCACGGTCCGCACCGGGGACGGCAAAGACGTGACCGTCATGGCCTACATCATGACAGGGGAACTGTGGCGGGATCCTGCCATCCCTTCTCCCGCCTACTATGGCGGCATTCTGGAGGGATACCGCCAGAACGGCCTGCCGGTGCCGGAACTGGAGGCCGCGCTGAAAAATGTGCACGACGAGGTGCGGCAGGCCCGGCACTTTGAGCGCATGCAGGAAATGGACCTGTTTTTCGGCGAAAAGCCAGGCAGGAAGAAGGGCCACCATGAGCGATAAAGGAAAGAGAGGCGCGGTATGGCAAGAAAAACCATCTCTCTGACGGGAGAACTACACATGAATGCCACAGGATTTTCCGTAACCGTAGATGCACTGGAAACATTGAAAATCGTTGGTATCGCATATGGTGTTTATGACCATGCGGAAGATCTGCGGGATTGCCGTGTCACACTGGAGAATGGTGAGCGGCCGGCACTGGTTGTTCAGGAAGATGTCAGCCTGCATGGAAGTCCCTTTTGGGAAACCGTGCGTACCATTACAGATGACCCGGAACGGATCCGGCAATATGTGGCATTTCGGGAAACGCTAAAAATGTTCCAACAGATAGAACGGGAGCGCGAAGTTGTGCAACGGGATACAGGCCGCAGCAGTCAACAGGGCGCTCCCGCCAAGAGGAAGGATTGCCATGAGCGATAACCATCTGACAATCCTCGTTGTAGAGCCGGGGAAACCGCCATATCCCCGGCAGATCCCAGACACCCTGCAGGCCATGCAGGAGATTGTCGGCGGGGACATCGACGCCACATACCCCTATGAGGATCCCGTGGCGCTTATATTTAACAGCAGCGGCAAGTTTGCCGGCCTGCAGCCAAACCGCCTCCTCCGGCTGGAAAACGGGGATCCGTATGATGTTGTGTGCGGCACCTTTTTCCTCGCCGGCCTCGGCGGGGAAACCTTTGTGTCTTTGACGCCGGAACAGCTTCGAAAATATGAATCCCTGTACAGCCGGGAGATGTTGTTCCCACTCCCCAAAAAGAAAGAGAGAAGGAATGAGCATGAAAGATAAGACCATTCTGACAGCGGAGTCCGTCACAGCGGGCCACCCGGACAAACTGTGCGACACCATAGCGGACACGGTGGTGGACTGCTGTCTGGAACATGACCCCAACGCCCGCGTCGCCTGTGAAGTTCTGGCGACAGCGGGCAAATTCGTGGTGGCCGGCGAGATTACCGCACTGACGATCCCAGATATCCCTTCCATCGTGCGCGACACGGTGCGCCGGGCCGGATACAACTGCAGGAACTTCGACGTGGAGGTCCTCATCCGGCCCCAAAGCCCGGACATCGCAGGGGCAGTACAGCACGGGGAACAGACCGCAGCCGGTGATCAGGGGATCGTGTATGGCTACGCCTGCAGCGAAACGGAAAACCTCCTGCCCCTGCCGGTGGTATTGGCGCACCGCCTGACCGCCCTGCTCACCTGTGCGCGGACGATGGGCAGGATCAGCGGCCTGCGGCCTGACGGAAAGGCGCAGGTGTCTGTGGAGTATGCCTTCGGCGCACCCCGGCGGATCTCCGCTATTGTCCTCTCCTGCCAGCATGCGGAGGATAAGGACCTGCCCCGGCTGCGGGAGGAATTGTTGGAATTTGTCATCCAGCCCGCTCTCCGCATCTTCCCCGCGGATGAAGATACAGAGATCCTCATCAACCCCTCCGGCCGCTTTGTGCAGGGCGGGATCGAGGCGGATACCGGCCTGACCGGCCGCAAGCTGATGGTGGACACCTACGGAGGGCTGGTGCCCCACGGCGGCGGTGCGCTGTCCGGCAAGGACGGGACCAAGGTGGACCGCAGCGGCGCCTACATGGCCCGCTGCATCGCCAAGAATATTGTGGCCGCCGGCCTCGCGGAGAAATGCACGGTCGCCCTGGCCTATGCCATCGGACGGGCTGATCCGGTGGCTGTGGATGTGGATACCCACCTCACCGGCACATACCCGGACGAGCTGCTGGAACAGGCAGTCCGCTGTTTCTTTGGCCTCACGCCCGCGGGTATGATCCGCACCCTGCAGCTGGACCAGCCGATTTTCGCAGACGCCTGCAACTATGGCCACTTTACCAGGGCAAGCCTGCCGTGGGAGCAGACCGGGCAGGCCGGGAAGTTTGCGGAGTTGTGTGCAGAACTGGAGCGCGGAGATGATGGCGGCTGAAACATATAGCATCCTGTTCCTTTGGCAAGGACAGCATCGCCACCATCCTGCTGGCGCTCCGTTATAGGGAACCGCTGGATGAGGCGGTGTACTGCGAAGTGATGTTTGACAGCCATATCTCCGGCGAGGTGCCGGAGCACCGGGACTTCATCTATGGCACAGCCATCCCCGCGCTGGAGCGCATGGGCGTAAAGATCCGCGTTCTCCGTGGGCCGCAGACCTATGTGGGGCTGTTCACCGGGAGGATCACCCGCGGGCCGAAAAGGGGCCTGCTCCGCTCCTTTCCTATCTGTGGGCGATGTGCCGTCCAGCGGGACTGCAAACTGAAACCGATTTTGCGGTATCAGAAAAGACTCCCGCCAGACACGGTGCAGTACATCGGCATCGCCAGGGATGAGCAGGAGCGGCTGCTCCGGCTGGACGGACGCCGTGTTTCCCTGTTGGACAAGTATGGCTATACGGAACAGGACGCAAAGCAGCTCTGCCGGGAGGCGGGGCTGCTTTCGCCTGTCTATGAATTTACCAACAGGGGCGGCTGCTGGTTCTGCCCCAACGCCAGGCGGCGGGAACTGCGCCACCTCTATGACCATCACCCGGATCTGTGGGCCAGAATGCTGGAACTGCAGGCACTGCCGGGGAAAGTTAGCGAAAAATTCAACCGGACCATGACATTTTCGGAAATTGACGCAGGTTTTCGGCGTGAAGATGAACAACTCAGCCTATGGAAAAACGCCGCATAGCGACGAAAGGAGGTCACATGCCAAACCAAATCAACAATACGCACCATGAGATCCACTGGAAAAGTGCTCCCGCGCAAAAGGATGGGCCGGAGCGATGACGTTTTACGAACAGGAACTTCGGAAACCGTTTGCAGACGGCACGGTGATCGGCAGCCCCAAGTTTACAGGCCGGGCCTGTTTGGGAACGCTGGGAAAGGATCTCCGTGTCCGTGTACAGTTTGTGACATCCGGATATGCAGATCACTATGACGCCATCAGCGTTACGGTGCTGAACCGCACAGACGGCGTAGTAGATAAACTCCGCCTCCAGCTGAAAGATATTCTCGGCGTCAAGCAGGTGCCGGGCAACCCCAACTTCCGCAATGGCGTATCACCGCATATCTGGGAAGATGGCGGGAAAGCGGAGTGGTATGCCTTCCGCCCAACTGCGGCGGACTATTCCGCCATGCGGCAGGCTGTGCGCGAGTACCTGGACGTGTTTCGGGATCGTGTGACGGAGCGCCGGCAGGACGGCCCGAAACTCGTTTACATCTGCGCCCCGCTGCGTGGCGAGGTAGAGAAAAATATCGCCTTTGCCAGAGATAGAGCGCGGGAGGTGTTCGTGGAGGGCAACGTGCCCATCTGCCCCCATTTGATGTTTCCGCCCATTGCCGACCCGGAAAACCCGGCACAGGATCAGGCGGCACGGGAGATGGGCCTGCGGTTGGTGGAGTCCTGCCAGCAGGTCAACGTCTACGGCCCCGTCTGGACGGAGGGCATGTGGGCGGAGATCAACCACGCCGAGAGGCTGGGGATCCCTGTCCTGACAGATCGGAAGGAGTTGGGAAAGCCCCCGCGCCGGCGAACCAAGCAAGGGAAGGAGCGATGATGTGATGGTGGACAACATTCCGCCAGAAGAACTGGAGATCGAATTATCAGGCAGGCAGATCGAGCAGTTGGATGCCATCGACAATGCCGTTTATCAAACGATCCTCACCTTCCTCAACAAGACGGAAGATGAATTTCCCTGGGATATGCATTATATAGGCGAAGTAGCGGATGCCATCGAAGGAACACTGCTGGATCTCGGCCAGCGGGTCCACCGGCCTGCAATCATAACGGAAAAAGACGAAACAGTGCATTTGGAAGAATATCAGGAACCTGTACTGCAAACACCCAAAAAGAATAAGAAGAAGGAGAAACCTGCCTATGAGCGATAACCCCCAGTGGGAAATCATCCAAGGCGACGCGCTGAAGGTGCTGTCCGGCTTTGCGCCTGGGACCTTCGACGCGGTGATCACAGACCCGCCCTACGCATCCGGCGGGCGCACCCAGGCGGAAAAGAACAAGTCCACGGCCAAGAAATACTCCAACATGGGCGACCATGCCCCGCCGCCCTTTGACGGCGACGCCAAGGACCAGCGGTCCTGGACGCGCTGGGCGGCGGAGTGGCTGTACGACGCCAGAAAAATCTGTAAGCCCGGCGCCCCGGTGTGTATGTTCATCGACTGGCGGCAGCTCCCCGCAGCTACGGACGCCCTCCAGTGGGCTGGTTGGATCTGGCGTGGCACCGCCGTCTGGGACAAGGGCAACAGCCGGCCCCAGAAGGGACGCTTCCGCCAGCAGGCGGAGTACATCGTCTGGGGATCCAACGGGGACATGCCCATTAGCCGGCCCGTGCCCTGCCTGCCCGGCGTGTTCAAGTACGGCAACCCCCAGAACCGCATCCACCTGACGGAAAAGCCCCTGCAGCTCATGCGGGACATTGTGAAGATCACCGAGCCGGGCGGACGGATCCTGGACCCCTTTGCCGGCAGCGGCACCACGGTGCTGGCCGCTGTGCTGGAGGGCTACTCCGCCACCGGCATCGAGGTCACGGACGCCTATGCCGCTCTGGCCAGAGGCCGGATCCGTCAGGCGCTGGAGCAAGGGCTGGAGGACGTCCAATGACACGTCCTTGCTTTCCAACTGCGGACGGCAAGGACGTCCAATAACACGTCCTGCCCTTGAAGGGAGGTCTGCACCATAGCAAAAGAACAGCAAGCACGATTTTTCAGAAAGGCGGCTTCTGTTGCTGATCTGCAAAACGACACCCCGATTATCAAGGCCGCGCCTTTTACAGTGGTGCGGGAGATTATCCTGCCGGAATCCAAATACCGCCGCTTTCAAGCGGACCTGCTGGCCGAGGCCCCTTTCATCGCCGCCAGGACACAGCTCACCGGCTACAGTGAGAAGTCCGGCCGCTTCCGCTGCCTGCTGGTCACCACCCGCAGGCGGCAGGACGGTATACTTGTTGACAGCGAGGGCTACGCCTACGCCCGCTATGCGGCGTATGTGCGGGACAAGCGCGAACTGGATCTGGCAGGTGTCCCGCGGGATAACCTGGACCTCAAGGCCCGTGAGCGGTGAGCATTTTTCTTTTCCGCAGGAGAGGGAATTGAAATCCACCTACCGCTTGAAAATGGCCGCGCCCTGCGCGGCGAGGCCACCGCCGCCTTCGGCGGCGATGGCGCAAGCATAGCATTTGTATGACAAATGCGCTTGCAGGCGGAATCCCCCTGACCCCAATGCCGCCTGCAGGCGGAAAAAGGAGGTGACGTGTGCAGGAAAAAAGCAAATTTCTCTCCGTGCGGCTGACCGTGGAGGAACGGGAACACCTGGACCGGCTGGCCAGAGAGTCTGGCCTGTCCCTGAGTAACGTCATCCGCTCCTGCATCAACCGCACGGAGATCCGCCAGCGCCAGCCGGCGGAGATCAACGACTTATATCGGGAGATCAACCGAATCGGCGTAAATATCAATCAAATCGCCCGGAGCGTCAACGCCGGCATCGCCACCCGACAAGACGCAAAAGAGGCGCTGTTCCTGCTGCGGCAGGTGTACCTGCTCATGGAAAAGGTTGCGGATCTGTAATGGCGGTTACGAAGATACTCGCCCGAAAGGGGCGGCTGGACGTGGGAGTCCGCTATGTCCTCAATGGGGATAAAACAAACGAGCAGATCCTTACCACCAGCCAGGGCTGCTCCATGGAACACGCCGTCAGCCGTATGATGAAAACCAAGCGGCACTATCGTCAGATGGACGGCGTCCAGTATTATCACATCATCCAGTCCTTCAAGCCCGGCGAGGTCACCCCAGAACTGGCGTTGGAGATTGCGAAGGAGTTTGCCGCAGAGCATCTCTCTGGCTATGAGGCAGTGATTGGGGTGCATGAGGACAAGGAACACATCCATGCCCATACCATATTCAATTCTGTGAATGCGAATACCGGTGAGAAGTACCATAGCAATGCCCGCAGCTACTACAGCCAGATCCGGGCCATCTCAGACCGGCTGTGTCGGGAACACGGCCTCTCTGTTATCATGGAGGGTAAAACAGAAAAAGCGGTTAGTTACATCGAGTGGCTGCGGCAAAGCAAGGGCCAGCCTACCTTCCGGGCCATGCTGGAGGCGGATCTGCGGGAGGCCATAGAGGATGCCAACGATATCGGTCACTTCTTCCTCATCATGGAGCACAAGGGATATGAGATCAAGCATGGGAATCGCCTCGGTTTCCGTCTGCGGGGCCAAGAGCGGTTCATGGTGCCGGGCCGGAAAAATCCGCTGTTCACCGAGGCCGGGATCCGCGCCGCCATCGAAGGGAACCTCGATGCCATCGAAGCCGGCACACGCCCTGCCATCATCTACCGGCCCCGGTATGAGCCGTACCGCAGGCGCCACCCCCAGAAGTACACCGGATTTATGGCCCTGTACGTCCACTACCTCTATCTGCTGGGCAAGGCCGGGCAGCGGCAGTACCCGCCAAAGATGACGCCCCATCTCAGGCGGGAGATCATGAAGTTTGAGAGCTACAAGGAACAATTCGCCTTCCTGCGGGCGCATGGCGTCTCCACGGCAGAGGACCTGCAGGCCGTCCGCGCCCGCGCAGAGGAAACGCTGGCCAGCCTCAACAAGCAGCGCACCATCCTCAACGTGCGGAAGAAGAAATGGCGGGCACTCTACGACGCCCTCTCCGACGCGGAGGCCCTCGCCCCGGCAAAGAACTGCTATGAGTCCGGCATGCCCGGCATGGAGGAACCCTTCGCCCGCTACATGGACGCCGTCTCCGCGCTGGAGCAGTGTGGGATCCATAGGGAGCAGCTCATGGCGGAAAAGGCGGAGTTGTACCGGCAGTTGGCGGACGTCAACCGTGAGATCCGGCAGGCACGGAAGGAGATTTCCCTGTGCGAAACCATTGAACGGAACCGGCCCCAGATGGAACACGACATCCATGTGGCCGAGGCCAAGGCAAAGGAGGTGGAACGAGATGAATATCGGAGGCGGTGAGGCTGCGGACCAGCTGGTCCGCATGCTGCTCTCCGGCGGAGAGGTGGCCGTCCGGCTGGGCGGTTCGGCAGCCAAGAACCTGCTGGCCATGTCGCTGGCCTTAGCAAAAAACCACAAGAAGATCAGCGGCAAGGTCCGCATGGGCAAAATGCTGCAGCAGACACGGGATCTGCGGGTATTCCCCATGACGCAGGAGGAATACCGGGAGTTCAGGCACAAGGCGCGGGAACCGAAATTGCTCTATGCGGCCATCCAAAACTCCAGAGATCCCAATGACCCCCAAAGCATGGTAGATGTTGTCATGCCGGCCACAGAGGTGGAACGGGCCAACTTGGTGTTCCAGAAGATGATGTACCAGCAGCCGGAGGCCCCCCAGAAGGAGCAGCCGGAACGGGAGCGGCAACCGGAGAAGGAACCTGGAACGCCAAAAAAAGATTCCCGGTCGGGACGCGCCTCGCGCGATACCAGCACCAGCTCTCCTATGCACGCCGGGAGCGCGGCGAGGACGACGAGTGATGAGCGGCCCTCCGTTGAGGGCCGCCTGCAGGGCTATCGCGCTCAGTTGGAAGAACAGCGTCAGCGCGCCCCGGCCAGACAGAAAACTAAGACGCGTAAGAAGTCCAGATGATCGGGTGCTGTTCGGGGAAAGTGCTGGACATTCCGTGCCGGTTCGGGTATGGTTGAGTTACAAAAAAGTGGAAGGAGGCCAAATCACATGAAAGCCGTTTACTACTACAGAGGACGCACCGGCAGCGCAGGATTCCTGCTCCCGGAGGATATGGCACTGCTGAAAAGGCTGTTTGCGCACGGGAGCCTGCCGCCCAAAGCGCAGCTGCGAGGGAAACGCTGCTGGCTGTATCTCCGGGTGAACACGAACAATCCGGCAGCAGACGAGATCGGTATCAGCGGACAGGACACTTACCTGCGCCAATTTGCGGAAGAAAACAGCCTGCAGATCGTCGGCGTATACAAAGATTATATGTGCGGATGGGACCTCCGGAGGCCCAGCCTCCGGTTCCTGGCGCGGGAGGCTGCCGAAAAGAAAATGGATTACATCCTGTCCTGTAAACAGGATCGGATCTACCGGGGCCACGACCTGCGGGGCCTCCTGCAGTATGAGGATCACATGCACGCCCTCGGTGTGGACATCCTGTATCCCTTCGAACAGGACTAAGCAAACAGGCATACATCCAATCAGCCTATGGGGCGTACCAATGCGGTGCGCCCCTGTTTTTCACATTTGGAGGTGAATGCCGCTGAATCAACCGGGCAGATCGGGAGGGATCCTCCCGTATCTGTTTCTCTACATTCCCGTGGTCTGGGCCGCGCTCCTGATCGCCCAGTCCCTCGGGGACGGCCTGCCGGAACTGCTGACGAACCTGACCGCAGCCCTGCAGACCCCTTTGAAGATCCGCTGGACGGGACACAGCCTGATGAGCATTCTCGCCTGCACCGGCCTCTATGTCATGGGGATCTGCCTCTACCGCACCACCCAGGGCCGTACCCGCGACGGCGAGGAACACGGCTCCGCCCAGTGGGCGTCCCCCAAACAGGTCAACGCCATGTTCTGTCAAAAGCAGAATAAGCCCCTGACAAAGCATGTCCGCCTGGGGCTGGATACCCACAAGCACCGCCGGTCCCTCAACGTACTGGTCATCGGCGGCAGCGGCGCGGCCAAGACCCGCAGTTATGTCCTGCCTAACATTCTGGAGGCCAACACCAACTATGTGATCACCGATCCCAAAATGGAGGTGCTGACTGCCACCGGCGGCTACCTCAAAAGCCAGGGCTACGATGTGCGGGTGCTGAACCTTGTCAATCTGGAGCAGTCGGACGGATATAACCCTTTCCGTTACATTCGGGACGAGAAGGACGCCCTGCGGCTGGTCAATAACCTCATTCAAGCCACAACACCCAAGAACAGCCATGAGTCGGATCCGTTCTGGACCAAGGCCGAAACGGCGCTGCTGCAGGCCATCATCCTCATGCTGTTTCAGGAGGCGCCGGAGTCCGAGCAGAACTTTTCCATGGTCATGCGGGTGCTGGAATACGCGGAGGTAAAAGAGGACGACGAGGACCACGTCTCGCCGCTGGATCTGCTGTTCAGCGCCATTGAACGGGAGAAGCCGGACAGCGTCGCCGTCCGGCAATATAAGGTCTTTAAGATGGCGGCGGGCAAGACTTCCAAGAGCATCCTTGTGTCGACCGCTGTGCGTCTGGCCCCCTTTAACCTGCCCCAGATCCGGGCCATCACGGACCACGACGATATGGATCTGTACACGCTGGGAGAGAAGAAATGTGCCCTGTACGCTGTTATCCCGGACAATGACAATACCTATAACTTTTTGGTAAGTCTGCTTTATTCCCAGGTGTTCCAGACCCTTTACTACTGTGCAGACCAGATCCACCACGGTCCGCTGCCCCGGCATGTCCACTTCATCCTGGATGAGGCGCCCTCGGTCAATTTGCCGGGGCTGCCCCGCGAACTGGCAACCATGAGGTCCAGAAACATCTCCTGCAGCACCATCATCCAAAACATGGCGCAGATCAAGGAGCAGTTCAAGGACTCCTGGGAAACCATCCCCGGCAACTCGGACACCCTGCTGTACCTCGGCGGCAACGAGTCCAGCACCCACAAGTACATTTCCGAGGCCCTGGGCAAATCCACCATCGATACCAAGACTCATGGGGAAACCAAAGGTAAGTCCGGCTCATGGTCCACCAACATGCAGATCAGCGGCCGGGAACTGCTGACGCCGGACGAAGTGCGCCGGTTGGACAACCGGTACGCCATTCTGCTCATTCGCGGTGCCGGACCGGTCATGGACCTGAAATACGATTTAATGAAACATCCCGCCGTCCGGCAAACCTCACTGGCTGGCGGGCCACCCTATATTCACCACAGGCAGAACCAAGCACCGGTGATTTCTGGACATGAATTTTTTGCGGCATTTTCCACCGATGACACCAATGAAAACAAGGAGAATGCAGCATGAATCATAAATTCGAAAAGCGGGTCAAGCGCATTTACGCCATGCTTTCCTGCTTTGTGCTGGTCGCGGTCATGACTGTCTGTCCTGCCTTCGCGGCGGACGATCCGCTGGCGGTTGTGACAAATCTGAGCGACTTCATTTTTTCCCTCATCCGGGCCATCGGCCTCATCCTGCTGGGCTTCGGCGTCCTCCAGCTGGGCCTGTCCCTCAAGAGCCACGACCCCTCCCAGCGCGCCAACGGCATGCTCACCATCGCGGGCGGCATTGTTATCACGTTTACCAAGGAGATCCTCACCCTCATCACCGGCTGAGTGGGCAAAGCGGGAGGGCGCACACAGCGTCCTCCCGCTCCCTTCCCACACGGAGGTGATGCACAATGGGAAGTGGAAACTGGATCGTTGACAACCTGAACTCAGCCCTTGCTACCTGGAATGAAAAACTCACCGAGATTTGGACGCTCATCTCCACGTCGCCGGAAGAATTCAAAGGCGGCGGGATCTGGGACGTCATTCTCAACATCCATGACGCGCTGAGAGCCATCGGCTACGCCCTGCTGGTGCTGTTTTTCGTGGCCGGCGTGGTCAAGACCTGCGGCAGCTTTACGGAACTCAAGCGCCCGGAGGTGGCGGTCAAGACCTTTGTGCGGTTCGCGCTGGCGCAGGGGGCCGTCACCTACGGCTTGGAGCTGATGATGGCCCTGTTCAGCATCGCCCAGGGCGCGGTGTCCACCATCATGGACGCCTCCGGCCTCACGGCCATGTCCGACACGGCCCTGCCGGACGAGATGGTGGCCATCATTGAGGATGTGGGTTTCCTGGAGAGCATCCCGCTGTGGGCAGTGACGCTCCTGGGATCCCTGTTTATCTGGGTTTTGTCGCTGGTCATGATTTTGACCGTCTATTCCCGTTTTTTCAAACTCTATATGGCGACGGCTATCGCCCCCATCCCACTGGCCAGTTTCGCAGGACAACCCTCCAGCAGCATTGGCGTGGCCTTTGTTAAGAGTTACGCCGCCATCTGCCTGGAGGGCTGTATGATCGTTTTAGCTTGTATTATCTTTTCCCAGTTTGCCGCGGCGCCGCCGGCCATCGCGGATGACACAATGGCTGCCGCTACCATCGTTTGGAACTATATCGGGGAACTGATTTTCAACATGCTGGTCCTGGTGGGCGCTATCAAGATGAGCGATCGTCTGGTGCGGGAACTGATGGGCCTCGGTTAATCCAAAAGATCGTCAATATGGACGATACCGCCGCCGTTGCGGCCGGCCTCGCGCACCCGCTGAATTAAAATTTCCTCTTTTTCTTTCTCGCGCCGGCGCCGCTCCATGATGGCGGAGATCTTCCGCACCAGGGAGTACACCCAGGACAGGACCGTGACCGCCAGCAGGATGTACCAGATCACATTGGCCAGCGTGTAGTGGGCGTAGTACCAATCGCTCAGTAGCGTCGGCACCACCAGCGCATACAGCAGCGGGATGGTCAGACGGAACACCGCGGCCAGGCGGAACAGGATGGACAGGATCAGGATCCCGGCTCCCAGAAAAATATATGCATAGAACATAGGTACACCCCTCTCGCTATTTTTTCACTTTGATGTTAGCATACCCCGGCGGACATGGCAACTCCTGTCTGCCAAAAGTTCAGGAACGGAAACGGAGGTGAAATCCAATCGAGGTACGCATCAACAAAGAAGTCCGAAACTATCAGGAGAGCCTGTTTTTCGGGCTGTCGCTCCGCCAGTTCATCTTCGCGCTGCTGGCCGTCGCTGTTGCCGTAGGCGTGTATTTTGGCCTGCGCTCTGTGCTGGCGACCGCCGAGATCGGGTGGGTCTGCGTCCTGTGCGCTTTTCCCTTCGCCCTCGGCGGTTTTTTCCAGTACAACGGCATGACGCTGGAGCAGTTTCTATTTGCCTATATCCGCACGGAATTTATATATCCTCACCGGCTCGTCTTCCAATCGGACAACCTGTACGCAAAACTCATGGAGCGTTCGAGTATGAAGGAGGCCCTGAAGATTGATTAAAACCCTGCAAAATACATTAAAGCAGGACAAAGAACAATTTACCGTACCAAGATCTGTACAGGACGCCATCCCCATTCGCCGTATCTGGCCGGATGGGGTTTTTCAGTTTGGGAGCAAGTTCTCCAAGTGCATCCGTTTTTCGGACATCAACTACGCCATCGCCTCCAAAGAGGACAAGACGGCGATGTTCCTGAATTATTCCGAACTGCTCAATGCGCTGGACACTGGCTCTACCACCAAGATCACCATCAACAACAAGCGGCTCAACCGTCAGAACTTCGAGGAAACCATCCTCCTTCCGCCCCGCGGAGATTTTCTGGACGGATACCGGGCCGAGTACAACACCATGCTCATGGACAAGGTCACTGACTCGTCCAACAGCGTGGTGCAGGAGCGGTACATCACCGTCTCCACTCACAAGAAGAATGTGGATGAGGCCAGAACCTTCTTTGACCGTGTCACCAATGATATTACCAGCCGGCTCAGCAAGTTGGACTCCCGCAGCGAGGAACTGGACGCCATCGAACGTCTGCGGATCCTCCACGACTTCTACCGGGTAGGTGAGGAAACGGAGTTCCACTTCAACCTGAAGGACAGCATGCGGAAGGGGGCCTCCTATAAGGATGCCATCTGCCCGGACAGCATGGAGTTCAAGAAGGACCACTTTGTCATGGGCGATAAGTTCGGGCGGGTCCTGTTCCTCAAGGAGTACGCCTCCTACATCAAAGACTCCATGATCAACGAGTTGACGGAGTTGAACCGGACGCTCATGCTGTCCATCGATGTGATCCCCGTCCCCACGGACGAGGCGGTGCGTGAGATGCAGAACCGACTGCTGGGCGTGGAAACCAATGTGACCAACTGGCAGCGCCGGCAGAACAGCAACAACAACTTCTCCGCCGTTGTCCCGTATGACCTCGAACAGCAGCGCAAGGAAACCCGTGAGATGCTGGATGATCTCACCACCCGTGACCAGCGCATGATGTTCGCTGTGGTGACGCTGGTGCATCTGGCGGACAGCAAAGAGGAACTGGACAGCGACACGGAAACCCTTCAGTCCATTGCCCGCAAGCACCTGTGTCAGCTCTCCACCCTCAACTGGCAGCAGGCAGAGGGGCTGGTGACGGCGCTGCCTCTGGGCCTGCGCCGCATCGATGCTCTCCGCACCCTCACCACCGAGGCGCTGGCCGTCCTCATGCCCTTCAAGGCCCAGGAGATCCGCCATCAGGGCGGCGTGTACTACGGCCAGAATACCATCAGCAAGAACCTCATCCTCGCCAACCGCTGGGAACTGCTCAACGCCAACGGCTTTGTCCTCGGCGTGTCCGGCTCCGGCAAGTCCTTCACCGCCAAGCGGGAGATGGTGGGGCTGGCCCTGGCGGCGGAGAATGGTGACGGCGGGGTGCCGGACGACATCATCGTCATCGACCCGGAATCCGAATACCGGCCGCTCATCGAGGGGCTGGGCGGCGAGGTGATCGAGGTGTCCGCCACCTCGCCCAACCACATCAACGCAATGGACATGGAGCAGGGCTACGGTGACGGGGAGAACCCGGTGGTGCTGAAGTCCGAGTTTCTGCTGTCCCTGTGTGAGCAGCTCATGGGATCCGGGAAACTCTCCGCCAAGGAGAAGTCCATCATCGACCGCTGCGCTGCACAGTGCTACCGGGAGTACATCCGCAGGGGCTACACCGGCGCGGTGCCCACCCTGCAGGATTTCCACGCTGAGCTGCTGCGCCAGCCGGAGCCGGAGGCTCGGGATGTGGCGCTGGCCATTGAGCTGTTCACCGAGGGCAGCCTCAACACCTTCGCCAAGCCCACCAATGTGGACACCAATTCCCGCATCCTCTGCTATGACATCCGGGATCTGGGCCGTCAGCTCCTGCCCGTGGGCATGCTGGTGGTGCTGGACAGCATTTTCAACCGCATCATCCGCAACCGGCAGCAGGGGCGCAATACCTGGATCTACATCGACGAGATCTATCTGCTGTTCCAGCATGAGTACAGCGCGAACTTCCTATTTACCCTCTGGAAGCGCGTCCGCAAATACCGGGCCTGCTGCACCGGCATTACACAGAATGTGGACGACCTCCTGCAGTCCCACACCGCCCGGACCATGCTGGCCAACAGCGAGTTCCTCGTCATGCTCAACCAGGCGGCGACGGACCGGACAGAACTGGCCCGGCTGCTGAACATTTCGGACAACCAGCTCTCCTACATCACCAACGTGGACTCCGGCCGCGGCCTCATCAAGTGTGGCAGTGCTATCGTACCCTTCATGGACAACTTCCCGAAGAACCGGCTGTATAAATTGATGACTACCAAGCCCTCCGACACAGATGGCACCATCGGGATGGGGCGGGCCGCGTGATGCGGCCCGTTTCCATAGGGAGGTGTTTGGATGGATAAAATCAAGGAGAAACCGCAGGCTACATCCTCCATCCGGGAGAAGATAACGGCCGTACCGAAGGAGTTGGTCCATCGCGGCCTGGAGGATGGGACAAACCGCCTGCGGACGCAGCTCCGTGACGCCGCCCAGCAGGGGCGGCGGGATGACTATGGCGGCGACCAAATCGAGGATACCACTGCGGACAGCATGCGCCGCATGGAGCGCGGTGCGGAAAAGCTCATCAAGGAGAAACGGAAGAACCGTGCCTCCCGCGACGGCAGTTCCGCGGATTCCACCGCTGGGGATCCCGCGCCGGAGATCCGTACACGGGAGCAGGAAAGCCGGCCTGGCGCCGCAGCGGCAGACCAGCCGGCGGAACCGGTCGGAAAAGCCGGGCAGCGGATCAAGACCAAGGACGCATACCTGCGCGCTCAAACGGAAACGCAGGTTTCCGGCCTGTCACCAGAGCGCACCCAGGGCCAGCAACCCTTCATCCGGGAGCGCGGGCGGCAGGCAGCGCAGAAGTCCGCGCAGGACAGAGTCGAGCGGATGCGTCAGCCGGCAGGCAGCGGGCAAGAGCCTATGCAACCTGTAGGAGATCGCCGGTCTTCCGGCAGAACTGCACATGGGAATGGGGGCAGGCGGGACGGGACTGTATCGCCCATGCGGCCAAAGGTGGAGCCTGCCCAAGATGCCGGCCCCCTGCCAAAAGGGAAACGCAAAACACCTGCCATAAAGGAGGCAGGCCGTGGCAGGGCCGTGCGCCACGCAAAGCCGGTTGCCGGCTCCTCCAGGCGGGTGGTAAAAACAGCGGACCATGCTGGGAGGGCTGCGGCCCAGACGGGGCGTGGGGCCACCCGTGCCGCCCAGAGCGCCAAAGCAGCCCATGTGGCACAGCAAACGGCCCGGTTCCGGCAGGCGGCAAAACAGGCGGGGAGTGCGGCGAAAAAGGCCGCTGCCAAGGCCGGAAACGCCCTGCGGGCCATCTATGCCGCCGCCAAGAGCCTGATCGCCGCTGCGGCTGCGGGAGGATCTGTCGTCCTTGCCCTGTTGGTCCTGATTTGTGTCGTCGGCCTGTTAATCGCCTCCCCCTTTGGTATCCTGTTCGCCAACGAGCCTGCTGACAGTACCTCTGTGGCGCTCAGTACGGCCATCGCCCAGATCAATGTGGAATACGCTGGTAAGCTGGAGGAACTGCAGGCCGGGGACTACGACCAGATTATCATAGACGGCGCCCCGCCGGACTGGCGGGAGATCGTGGCAGTGTTTGCGGTAAAAACCGCAGGGACCAATGACGGTGTGGATGTAGTCACCCTGGATGCAGACCGGGTAGCACGGCTGAAGGAGGTATTCTGGGAAATGACATCCCTCTCCTCCGCTGTGGAAACCATAGACCACCCGGACAGCGACCCGGACGACGGCGAGGACGACAGCTGGACGGAAACCATCCTGACCATCTCCGTCACGGGAAAGACCGTGGACGAGATGCGGGAGCACTACGCCTTTACCGACGAGCAGAACGACATGCTGGACGACCTGCTGGAAAACCTCGAACTGCTGGGCGGGGCCATTGGGAATCTGGCTGTGACGGAGGCCGACGCCAAGGAACTGCTTGCCTCGCTGCCGGCGGACCTGAGCGCCGAGCGCCGGGAGATCATAGAAACCGCATGCCAACTGGTGGGCAAAGTCAATTACTTCTGGGGCGGCAAGAGCCTCGTCCTCGGCTGGGACTCCCGCTGGGGGACTACCATGCAGGTCACGGCCCCCGGCAGTTCCAGCTCCGGCACCTACCGGCCCTACGGGATGGATTGCTCAGGGTATGTCGACTGGGTATTCTACAACGCCACGGGCGGCGAGTACATCATCGGCCACGGGGGAGGGGCATCGGCACAGCACAGTTACTGTACCGCCATTTCTTGGGATGAGGCGATGCCCGGCGATCTGGTATTTTACCCAGAGGACTCCCACGTGGGCATCGTAGGCGGCAGGGATGAGAGCGGCAATCTGCTCATCATCCACTGCGCCAGCGGATACAACAATGTGGTGATCACCGGCATCGAGGGCTTTACATCCATTGGCAGGCCGGTATACTTTTCGGACTAAAATCAGGAGGACCGCTGCGGGGAATGTATCCCCGCAGCGGCCCTCCTGCTCTATAAAGGTGAGAGGGATCTGCCCAGCGTTTCCTGGGCGGATCCCTCTTGCTTTTATGTATGCAGCCACGCGGCCATATTCTTCATTTTCGCCAGAACCTCCGCAGGCCCTTCGATACGGATGGCGCCGCCGAAGGTGAATACCCATGAGAAGAATGGTGGGGTAGGTGCCACATCCACAGTAGCCCGGAAGTGTTTGGTGTCCACCACCTCCGTGGCCACATCCTCGCCGAAGTGGTCTATGACATTTCGCATGGTGCGGTTCTCACACAGTAGCATCACCCGCCGGGGCGCGTCGTGGTACATCCCAAAGACTTCCCGAAGGTAGGACGCTGGGTCAAAGGACGGGTCTGCTGTGTAGGGGGCGTCGGTTTCTTGGATGGCCGTCATGCGGTCCACCCGGAACTGCGCCAGTTTGCCGTGCTTTTCCGACCAGCCCACGGCGTAGTAGAAGTCCCGGTTCCAGATGAGGGTGTAGGGGCTGAACCCATAGCGGTAGCCCTTATGTTTCAGGACCTTTTCCTTTTTCGGCGTGTACTCGAAATACTGGAAAGAGATGGCCCGCTGTTCGTGGATCGCCGTCTGGATGGCGTCGATGGCGTAATACACAGCCTCATTGTCCGGTTTAGCCGTGCCGTCCATGTAGATAGGACGGTTCAGGATCGCGGCGTTGTGCCGACTGGTGAGATGGCCCAGCTTCTCGATGAGGGCGGTGCTTTTCTTCTCCGTGATGAGGTGGGAAGACTCCACAGCGTCCACCAGCAGTTTCAGTTCCGGCAACTCCAGTAGCCGGGAGCCGATGAAGTAGCGGTTCTGCGTACTTTTGATGCAGATGATGTCCAGTCCGAAGTCCATGAGCAGTTGGATATCGCTGTACACATTTTTCCGGGTGGTCTGGATGCCATGAGTCTCCCAAAAACGGAGAATATCCGCGCCAGTTGCGTAGTGGTGCTCATCTGTCTGCTTCAGGAGAAGTTGTAGCAATAGGAGAATTCGGGAGCGCGGATCGTTTTGCATATTGGTCATCCTCAATTTCGAAGACACTCTTGGTGTAATGAGTTCGATCTCCACAGGTTACATGAGTTGTTTCTTTAATTTTTGGAAACTCTCATCGCTGATGACGTGCTCAATCCGGCAGGCATCTGCCTCTGCGGTTTTCGGATCCACGCCGGCGGCAATCAGACACTCGGTAAAGAAACGGTGCTTTTCGTAGATCTGTTCCGCCACTTCCCGGCCCACATCGGTCAGGTGCAGGAAATAGTCGCTGTCCATCGTCAGAAAACCTCCATCCCGCAGGGTCGCCACCGCATGGCTCACGCTGGGCTTTGACACCTCCATATGCCGGGCGACATCAACAGAGCGCACTGTTCCTTTCTGCATTTGGAGCACTAAAATTGCCTCTAAATAATCTTCACCCGATGTGGTGGCTTGCTGTTTTCTTTTCATATTTCCCTCTTAGGACGTTCATGTCGGTAAGGAAGACATTTGCTGTTTCTGCTGGAGTGCAACCAAATGCGCATACAACCCGCCTTTTTTAGCCAACTCGCTGGGAGTCCCCACTTCAGTCACTTTTCCTTTGTCCAAAACAACTATCTTGTCTGCATTTGCTATGGTCCTCATTCGATGCGCAATAACTATCACTGTCCTACCTTTTAATAACGCTGACAAGGCAGTTTGTACCATTGTTTCACTTTCTGCATCCATAGATGCAGTTGCTTCATCGAGAAGAATAACAGGAGCATTTTTTAGCAAGGCACGGGCAATAGAAATGCGCTGGCGCTCGCCACCGGATAATTTACTTCCGTTTTCCCCGATATTCGTGTCATAGCCTTGCGGTAAACGATCAATAAACTCATCACATTGGGCGGCCTTTGCTGCGGCTCTAACATCTTCGTCAGAAGCTCCGCTACGGCCAAGCCGTATATTTTCCATTACCGATTCGTCAAAAAGGGTGACATTCTGGAATACAATTGCATAGTTTTTTAACAATACTTCTGGTTCAACAGTTTTGACATCTATGCCTCCAAGTGTTATGAGTCCGGAATCGGCGTCCCAAAAACGCGCTGCTAATTTTGAAACTGTTGATTTTCCACTGCCAGATGGCCCGACTAAAGCAGTTATTTCGCCTTGCTTTGCTACAAAAGATACTCCTGTCAGAACTGGTTCCTCGTTATAAGAAAAGTAAACATCCTTGAACTCAATATCGCAGCCAATGTTATTGCAACAGTCTGAGCCGGTTTGTTCCTGTGTATTGTCTATCTGTTTCATCCGGCCAATGCTTACAAGTGCGGCAAAAACCTCCGCTAATAGCATGAAACAGTTGGTGAATGGATCATAGATTCGACCAGCGAAAAGAAGGAACAGTATGAGCATGGGAATAGAAAGCATACCTTCAATCACCAAGTTTCCCCCTATAAGCAAAACAGCAACTAAACCAAAGCGCAGGATGAACTGAGCAGCTGTTGTAGATGCTCCGGGGGCTAACTCATTTCGGAAGGAACAACGAATAACATTCTCTAACTTTTTATCAAGTTCATCCAAGTATACATCCGTTTTTGAGTATGCTTTTAATTCTTTTATAGTATCAATATATTCTTGTACTGCGTCATAGGCGCACCTTTTTGCCTCCAGATTTTCAAGTTCCGCCTTACTCTGTGCCTTACGAGCAAGAACAACAACAATTGAGGCAACTGGTACCGGGACAATAATACAAAGAGCCATCCTCCAGTCTAAAACTGCCAGCCCCACGGACATAATAACAAACATAAGAATTGTGCCTAACAACTGTGGAATCGCATTAGAAAATGTCCTTTCTAATGCTGTACAATCCCCCATAATAGTAGTTGTCAGATCGGCTAAATTTTTCTTTTCAAAGAATGACAGTGGAAGTTTTCTGAGTTTTTCAGCCAGCACAATTCTTCGGTTTGCACTTTCCTTATATGCAGCAGTGTATGTCAAATTGTATTGTACTAATTGGGCAATCGCGATCATGCCAAAAAGCACCAGGGTAATTCCGACAAAGAACGGAATATTCCGACCTACATTAACTTGAGTCCCCGCCGCTTTTTCTAAAAGCATCATTACTACCATCAACAACAAACTTGCTGGAATGATCTGTATCAAATTGGCGCAGGCAGTTGCTATAATTCCTTTCGCTAAATCTTTTGCGCCTTGATCGCTTAATGCAAACGCACGTTTTAGCATAGACAGCACCTCAACTTTCTATATGCCACTGCACCGTTTTGTTATAATTGTCCCACATTTTAGCATACTCGCCCTGATGCTTTATCAAATCAGAATGTGTTCCGCTTTCCGCTATCGCACCGTTTTTCATCACCAATATTTGGTCTGCATCCTGGACAGTCGAAAGCCGATGTGCAACCATAATAACCGTTTTATTCTTTATAAGTCCATCAAAGGCCTTCTGGATTTGATGCTCATTTTCGGGGTCAGCATATGCTGTCGCCTCATCTAAAACTACAATAGGAGCATCTTTTAAAATAGCGCGGGCAATAGAAATGCGCTGTGTTTCGCCCCCGGACAGGTATATACCTTGACTTCCAATAATTGTATCTATTCCGTTTGGAAGCTTTTTCAGTATGTCGTCGCACTGCGCCAGATGAGCTGCCTTTAGAACTTCCTCACGGGTTGCCGATGGTCTTCCGGCTCTTATGTTTTCTAATAGGCTATCCTTAAACAACTTGGGGTCTTGGAACACAAATGCCACCATTTTCATTAAATCACCCTGTGGGATTTCCCTGATGTCAACGCCGCCAATTTTTACTGCGCCATCCTGCACGTCATAGAACCGAGGGATCAGACTGGCCGCTGTGCTTTTACCTGACCCGGAGTGTCCCACAAGGGCCGTTATTGCTCCTGCTTTTGCCATAAAAGTGAGATGTGAAACTGCGGGGTGATCGGTATTATCATATGCAAATGTCACATCTTCAAAAGCGACCTCATATGTATCAGGATATTGGGGGATCGCTGGTTCTGGTTGCTGTTTAGAAGTTAAAATCATATCGATTCTACGCATAGACTCCTCTGCCTGCATTTTATAACTAGTCATATACATAATTTTATTAAGCATCACTGCGCATGCCGGAGAGAAAATCACGTAAAACAGAAAACTTTGAATAAAATCTCTGAGTGTCGGGGTCGTAAATCCAACTAGAAAGCCAATCGGAACCAGCACTAAAAAGGATGAGTTTACGATAGCATTAAATGCAACCATGCCTTTCTTGCAAGACATAGTATAAGCAAGTGCGTACTTTTTATAGGTCTCTATCGCATTATGAAATTTGGCGAACGACTTTACAGTTTGTCCGAACACCTTGACAACGGCGATTCCTCTAATATATTCAACAGCCTCATGGTTCATTGTTTCTTGAGCGTCTTGATAAATTCTCATAAACTCAGCACTATTCTTTCCCATGAGAGAGCTTTGCAGATAAAAGGCCATTCCATATAAGATAATAAGTGGAACTCCAATACGCCAGTCAAAAATGATCATAAAGCAAACACCAGCAATCAGGGTTACTTGGGCGCCTGTTAAATCTGGCAACTGATGTGCAATAAAGGTCTCCGTTTGAAAACTGTTTTCATCAATTATTTTACGCAATTTTCCGCTTGGATTGGCATTAAAATAGCCAATTGGCATATGAGCAAGGTGCCTTAATGCTGCCATCTGCAGGTTTTTTTGAATATGGAACGCAACGATATGAGAAGATAGCAAAGCCAAAAAGTAGAGTACTACTCCCACGAGTTCTAATCCTAATGCAAAAAGGCCCCAATTCAATAATGCTTGGCCATTCAATTGATCGCCTAAAAATACAGCGATAAGTTCTCTTGCCGCAAAATATACACAGATAAAAGGGCCTATAATAAACAACGCACTGATGCCGGAAAGGCAACGGGCAAAAGTCAAGAGGCCCCTGTATCTGCCGGCAAAACTGAGAATCCGCTTAATTCCTTTTGATTGATTGCTCACCAATATCTGGACTCCTTTCAACCGGCAGAGCAAATATATGGTTTAACATAACTTCTCTGTAATCTATTTGCAATATGTCGTTTCTCTTTCTACAAACGGCGTGCTATGTTTTGCATAGCACGCCGTTTGCAGAATGGGAAAATGCTCACTTTAATGTGATATTTTGTACAGCAGTAAAGTTTGCATCAGGCGGAAAATCGTAGTTTGCAATCTTATCACTATATACTGCAAGTTGGTGAGGATACACCAGAGGTGTAGTAAGGCACTGATCCGCCATCGTAGTCAAAATAATTCCATAAATCTCTTGGATTCGTTCCTCGTCAGTAGTAGATTCCAATTCTGTAATCAGATCGGCACCGCCCGGCAAGTATGCAGCGACCTGGGAGATAATTGGGTCCATGGCCATGCTGGGATCGATATTACCGATCGTATTGCCCGGATCATAGAAACCGCCTTGTGTTTTAAATAAGGTAAGGCCGTACTCTCCAGTTGTAATCATTGCATACCAGTCCATCATTTGTGCAGACTGCGGTGTAAGTTCGATTCCGATTTTCCCTAACTGGTCGCAGATATAAACAACCAAGTTATCATCAGAAGCGGAGCCTGCTTGGTACTGGAACGGAGAGGATAGTTTCTCACCGTCCTTTTCACGGATGCCATCGCCATCCGTATCAATGTATCCTGCTTCATCAAGCAATTGGTTTGCCCTGTCTATATCATAAGAGTATACGGTTTGCTCTACATCACAATAGGGTAGGGTCTTCGGGAAGAATGTATCTGCTTTTTCATACAGGCCGCCATAAATGCTCTCAGAAATTGCATCTTTGTCTAAGGCCAATGTAATGGCTTGGCGAACAACTTCATCACCGAACATAGAGCTACTTAAATTGTAACCAATATATCCGGTGCGGAAAGATTTGTCGTCAACCTTGGCGCCAAATCCCTCAGTGTTTTGCATTTCCACAAAACTTTCGTTGGAGACGTTCGTGATTCCTGCGACAAAATCAATCTCCCCGTTTTTCAATGCGAGAATTTTAGCATCATTGTCAGGAATGCTCTTGATAGAAAAACTCTCAACATCAGGTCTTTCACCCCAATAGTAGGGATTGCTCTCGAAATTCCAGGTCTGCCCGTCATTATCTCCAGCATACATATAGGGACCTGTACCATAGGTTGCAGTTTCAAAAGTATCCTTTTTCGTTAAATCATCATTAAGTTGTTCACTCGATACGATTCCGAATGGATTCGCCAAACACAGCTCCCGCAGCGCATTATAATAAGGTTGCGTCAGATGCATTTCAACAGTATAGTCATCAACGACCACTGCATCTTCAATAATTGTAGACAGGCGGCCATAGGTTCCATTGTATTGCCCCAAATTGATGGGAACGGCCAAAAGCGATTTGGCAACATCTTCCGCAGTCAGATCGCTACCATCAGAAAATTTCACATCATGCCGTAGATTGAATGTGTAGACCGTTCCATCTTCGCTAATTGTCCAATCCTCGGCCAGACCACCAACGTATTCTCCATCTTGATATTCTACAAGCACATCGTAGAAATTGCTAAGATAATATGTGATACCGAAGTTGCTTGCCGATACATCGGGCGTCATAATTGTATAGAAATTTTCAAATCCCCAACTTTCGGCCAAAGTGATGTGGTTGGTTTCCGTTTCCTCCACAACATCATTGCCCGAAGTAACAGGCGTTTCTGAGTTTTCGCCATTGTCGCCTGTACAGGCAACCAACGAAACCATCATGGCCGCAGCCATAAGAATCGTTGCAAGTCTTTTGAATTTCATCGCAAACTATCCTTTCATTTTATTTCTGCTATGATCAATTCCAACAATGATTATGTATCAGTAATTCCACTCGCATATAAAAGCGTCTTGCTGTATTCGCTTGTAAATACTGATATATCTCCAGAAAATTCAACCTGTTCAATCAAGGTGGAATTTCTCATAACCAAAATTACGTCAGCAATAACGACGGCTAACTCCATATCATGTGTAATAAATATAAGGGTAAATGCGAGTTTCCTCTGCAAGTCAACAATTTCTTCAATGATCTTCTTGCGTAAAGGAAGGTCAAAGCCATTTGTTGCCTCATCAAAAATTAGACACTTAGGTTCTGCTGCCAAGGCCCTTGCAATAGCGACTCGTTTTTGCTCGCCCCCAGATAATTCTGCGGGAAGACGCGAGTAGTATTCAACAGGCAAATTACATAAATCCATCAGATCATGACACCTTTTTTTGCGTTCTCCTTTGTCTAAATGAAAAAAACACAAAAGAGGTTCTTCGATTGATCTACCCACGGACATTTTAGGATCTAATGCAGATGAAGAGTCCTGTTGAATAATTTGGACTTCCTTGAAGTAATTTGTATGAACCTTGTGTTTACCGTAAACAGGCATCCCATCGACATAGATATTCCCCGTCGTAGGACGCTGGAGGCCCGCAATCATTCTGGCGAGTGTTGTCTTACCTGACCCTGACTCACCAACGATGGCATACCGTTCACCATCAATGAATTGGATTGAAACTGGGGAAACCGCCATGAATCCCTCTTTGGAAAACGGATTGCGGGCAAAAGTGCAACTTACATCTTTCGCCTCAATCATAGATAATCACCGCCTTTCCAACGTACAAGCACTAAGCAGATATTTTGTATATTCTTCTTTAGGTTCATTGAATATCTGCTCTGTTGTCCCTGCCTCGACCAACTGGCCATCATTCATTATTAAAATTCGATCCGCCATTGACGCCGCTCTTAAATCATGTGTAACAAATAAGATCGCCATGCCGCCACTGCATAACTGCCTAAGTAATTGCATCAATTCAATTCGGTTACAGGCATCTATTGCTGTAGTCGCTTCATCAGCAACCAATATAGTAGGCTGATTGATTAGTGCTGCTGCAATCATAATCCGCTGCAACATCCCACCTGAAAGGGCATCAGGGTAACTCTTCAGTATCCGTTTCAAATCATCAAGGCCCAACTGTTGTAGTGTGTTGCTCACTAATAGTTGTAATTCCTGCCGCGATATTTGGGGGTTATGTAAGTAACATGTTTTTTCTAATTGCCTTCCAATACGCAGCGATGGATTAAATGCTGTCATGGGGTTTTGCATAATATAGCATATTTCTTTACCGTAGATTGCCTGCAATCGTTTCTTTGAACAGTGCAGCAAGTTTTCCCCCCTATAAAGCACCTCACCTGAAATGGAATAATTAGAACTAAGTAAGCCCATAACGGCCTTGCATACCGTCGTTTTTCCTGCCCCAGAGCTGCCCACAATGGACAACATTTCTCCTCCATCTATTGAAAAAGAAATATCCTTTGCAATTTCTTCACCCGTTTTGAGAGTAATAGTGAGATCTCTGACGTCAAGAAACACTGATCTGGTCCTCCTTGCCAATAAAATCCCGAATACCTTCACCTAATAAATTAAAGCCCGCACAACAGATAATGAGGCATATGCCGGGATAAACAATTAGGGCGGGATTTGTATAAATGCTGTTTCGAGCGTCATTAAGCATGGCTCCCCACTCCGGAGTACCAGCAATAAGGCCCACACCCAAAAATGCAAAACTTGATACCGATAGAATTGCTGATGCTATTCCCGTGGTAAAATAGACAACAAACTGTGGCAATACATTCGGGATAATGTGGTGAAGTACGATCCGCATTGCAGATGCACCAGATACTCTTGCGGATTCTACATACCCCTTTCCACACTCGGTCTTTGCATAAGAACGCGCCATGCGTAAGAACCACGCAGACATAGAAATACCAATTGCAGTGATAATGCTCGCAACAGAATTGTTAATAACTGACACTAATGACATTGCTATTACTAAAAGCGGAAATGCCATAAATATATCGCACAACAATCGGATGACCTCATCTATTAGGCCACCTTTATAAGAAGTGTAGCATCCAATAAACAATGCAATCGCTGCTAGTACTATCAGCACAGGCACCGTAAGGCTTAGTGAATATCGCGCTCCGTAAATTAAGCGCGAAAGTTCACACCGCCCCATTTGATCGCATCCAAGAGGATACTCGGCTGATGGCGGGGCATTTTTTAGTGCAAGGTTTGTTGCATTTGGGTCATTTGGGGCAAGGAGGGGTGCAGTTATCGCAATACAAATAAATAACGCAATAAGCAAAACACCAATGACAATTTGTGGATGTTTCCTCATACACGTTTCCTCCTATACGCAGGGCAAATAATGCCCGAGAAGATGTCTGCTGCAGTATTAAAAAGAACAAATAGGATTGCGCAAATAAGTACCACACCCGATATTCCATATACATCCATACTTTCGCACGCTTCAGTTAAATAGTATCCAAGACCCTGAATGGAAAAGACAGTTTCTATCAGTGCAGAGGTTCCAAAAACTGATGCGCAATATTGTGCGAAAAGTGTTATGGCCGATGGAAATGCGTTCCTCAGGACCTCGCCGTATACAATTTTAGATGTGGAAAACCCCCTCGCTTTAGCGTAAGTAACATAGTCACTTTTTAATTCGTTTATTACAGCAGCGCGCAAAACTCTGATAGAAATACAAGCAATTGGAATGGCAATAGAAATAGATGGCAATATAAGGGATTTAATACTCCCGTCTGAAATCACACTAAATATCGGAATCTCAACTGCAAAAGCAATTAGCAGAATGAGTGCCAGCCAAAAACTCGGAACACATATACCAATTATGCAGATAACTCTTGTTGCATGGTCAAATGCTTTGTCTTTCCATATGACAGAAAACGCTGATATTAAAACGGTTAAAATAGCAACCCAGAGCATAGACATAATAACTAACATACATGTAACAGGAAGGGCATTTCTAATATTATCAATGACAGGCTTTCGATTGGTAATTGAAATACCCAAGTCCCCGGTAAGTAGTCCTTTTATATAATCTGCATATTGCTCAGAGAGTGTACCATCCAGGCCAAGTTCAACTCTCATTGCTTGGATTTGCTCTTCTGTTGCGAACAATGTAGTCTTTCTTACAAGCATTTCTGCCGGATCTGTACCGGTAAATATCTGCAAGCAAAAACTGAGAGTAACGACTCCCAAAATCACAATTAGCAAGGTTATAATACGTTTTACAATTCGCGCACTGATCCCCATACTGAACAACTGATTTGCCCCCCATTCGCTCGCGGTTAGACATCGCTAACTGACACCCTTAAAAAGAACCGCTGAACGCGGCTCTTTTCACCATTCTCTAATTAACGTCAATTATGATAGCACAAGATCATATATTCGTCTATAACTGTTTAGGTCAAGTCTTAATCCATTTAGGTCACGAGTATTTCAAACGATATGCGATAGGAGTCATTTCGTATACTGATTTGAATGCCCCAGAAAACTTTCCTTGATTTTCATACCCTGCAAGACTGGCAATTTCACCCACACTCAATGTCGGCTCTGACCTAAGTAATTCCGCAGCAGCCTCCATCCGTTTCCTTTTCATAAACGTGCCTAGAGAAGCACCGGAAATTGACTTAAAGCAGCGTTTCATACTTGATTCCGAAACCCCATAAATCTCTGCTATCTCAGAAATATTTTTTTGTGTAAAAGGATTTTCAATAATATACTGATAGACCTGTTGAGTCCGCCGGGATACTTTCTCCGTAAACTGTTGGGGCGGCTCCACATAACTGTTATCCAGTTGGCTTAATAAAAGTAAGATTTCCAGGATTTTCAGCCAGTAATACGGCAATCTTATCTGGTTCTCAACGCTCAAGATCTCTGCAAAAATATGGTCGATTTTTTGTTTGGATTTTATTAAAAGAACACGTCCTTCCGGACATAGAGTTGTGCGGATTTTTTGCAAGTCTATATGCCACTTAGAGAATTCATTGTCGAGAGTCGTCTGGGCTGTTTCTAGCTCCAAGAGAATGGTTATACCTTTATATTTATTGAAAGGGATTCTTGAATTGACAATAACCCGTTTATCATGGTATAGGCCAGATATACTTAAATCCTTTTCACCCAAGAAGGTAATTCCGCCTCCGACCATTTCAACTTCGTGTCCGCCCTCAAGGCAATAATTTATTTCTAAAAAATCTTTTTGGACATTTAGTGGCTGATAGCAAGAACTTAGATTTAGATCATTAAAAGACAGTTGAATACCTGGCGCAATATTATAACAGTGCATTTCCCCAGACCCGCTCTCATCCTCGTATCGCCGGAGGGTATAAAACTGGCGGGGCGTATCATCTGTATAATAAAATGCTCTGAATTCCGGAATATCAACAACATCAGCCATACTTATTTGCCCTTTCTTGGAAATCGTGATTGACTAAAGAAAATGATAACGCAAGTGTATTCTAATTTCAACAAGGATATGTAATTGAAGTATAATTAAAAGCAGGACACATGCCACACGGTGTGTAGCATGTGTCCCAACTTACTGAACCCTGGACGGTTTTAAATGATACCCTTATGCGGCCGGGCCCTTTTCTCCGTGGGCTTGTTTAATAAAATGCACTATATTTCTGCCAAACGGTGTTGAGCCTGGCGGAATTTTAACGGAGTGCAGTTATATTCCGAACGGAAGCACTTCGTATAGTAGCTGCTGCTGCAAAAGCCGACGCTCTGCGCGATCTGCGATATGCTTTTGTCGGTCTCCGACAGATAGTAAACGCTGCGCGTCAGGCGGTAGTGGACAAGGTACTGAAACGGTGTTGTGCCGTACAGGCGCTTGAATATGCGGCAGCATTCGCCTCGGCTTATGTGCGCGGAGGCGGCGATGTCCTCAAGGGTTATCTTTTCGGCGTAATTTTCCTGAATAAATCTGCGCAGAATATCAATACGTGCCTTTTCCGCGTGCGAAACGCTGCGCTTATCGCCGAGATCGGGCACACAGTTTTCGTACAGCGTGAGCCATATTTCCGACACCATTATTTTCAGCTTCAGCTCGTAGCCCGGCATTTTCGAAGAATACGTTGACTGCATACTGCGCATAATATCGCATATGTCGTTTGCCCAGCCGCTGCCGCGCAGGGGAACATAGTCCAGATTGCGCGCCTTGAGAATTGGATCTACATAACGCGCCTGAAGCCGGGTGTCGTCTGCGCCGGCGATGCAGTCGGTGCTGAAGCTTACGCAGATGAAATTTGCGCCCTCCTTTGAGTTTGCAACGACTCCGTGCGCTGCGCCGCTGTTTATAAACAGACCTTCACCCTCACGCAGGACAAGCTCGCGCCCGTTGAGCAGCGCGCGAAGCTCACCGCTTGTGACAAGCAGCAGCTCCGGCTCGCGATGGCGATGGTGCCCAACGGTTTTCGATGCCGGACTGATGCACTGACTAAGCACTCTAAGCTTTGGTATTTGCTCGCTCATGCAATTCACACCCCGATTTCAAGGAAAAACTGATTTATTTTGTATTGTTTAGTACAGAAATATTACCACATATTCATGTACGCAGTCAATGGGTATTTGTTGTTTTTATAGAAAAAGCAAAAATATTCTCATCTTTTGCGAATATAGTGTGATTTATCGGGCGAAAGCATTGACTATTTTAGATATACAATGTAAATTTTGATATATCGCAGGGCAATATATTGCCGTATTGCTCAAAACGAATAATTGCGGGAAAGTCCCGATCAACCGAAAGGAGAACCACCATGGCTCATAAAACAGAGTTCCTTTACATGTCCGAGCCCGACACCATCGCAGCAGGCGTTCTGGATGCAAGAAAGTGCATAGATAATGCAGAAGAGGTGTTCACCCTGCTTGCAAAAGGCGATTATCTCATGGGCGGCAATAACCACAATAACCACGGCATGTACATCGTATTCCCCAAGGAAAGCGAGTTCCCCAATATGCCCGTCGCCGGCCCCGACCGCCGCTTCGTCGCAATGCCGGCTTACCTCGGCGGCAGATTCGATATCTGCGGCCAGAAATGGTACGGTTCGAATGCCGCAAACAAGAAGAAGGGCCTGCCTCGCAGCGTTCTGATGGTCACCCTTAATAATAAGGACACCGGCGAACCCATCGCTTACATGAGCGCAAACCTGCTCAGCGCCGCACGCACCGGCGCCGTTCCCGGCGTTGCGACCCGCTATCTTGCTCGCAAGGACGCGGAAGTCCTGCTGTGCATCGGCTGCGGCGCTATCGGCACCTCCTGCCTTGACAACGTGATCACCCAGATGCCCAAGGTCAAGAAGGTCATCTGCAATAACCACTCCCTCGCTCCGGCAGAGAAGCTGGCGGCACATGTCCGCGAGGCATACGGCGTTGAAGCCGTCGTCGAGCAGGATCTCGAAACGGCAGTTCGTCAGGCAGACGTCATCTCCGTCGCCGCATCGCGCACCGCATTCCTGAACCTCAAGGGCGAGTGGGTAAAGCCCGGCTGCACCATCCTCGCCTCCGGCCCGATCCACTTCGACCAGGAAGAGGGCGGCGAGTACGAGAAGAACGGCGGCCTGTGGACCAAGATGAAGGTCGTATACGACCACATCGGCCTGCACCACGCATATGTCGAGGACGCGATAGCGACCGGCGATAAGGAAGAGTACTACGCAGGCGTCATCGGCGGCCCCGTATACCACCTAATCGACCTCGGCCTGAAGGAGCAGCTCGACGATTCTCTGGCCATCGGCAAGATCATCATGGGTCAGCAGCAGGGACGCACCAGCGATGACGATATCATCTGCTTCATCGCATGCGGCATGAGCGTTTTCGACCTCGGCCTCGGCTACGACCTGTATCAGACCGCACTCGAAAAGGGCATCGGCACCAAGCTCCTGCTCTGGGAAAATCCTGCCCAGTGCGAGTAATTTTACGATAACATTATCTCCTTTTAAATTAATTTCAGCTGCGGGAAAGCGGAGGCATTTGCCTCCGCTTTCTGTGCGTAAAAAAGCTCCGACGCTGCTGAGCATCGAAGCTTTTGCACATATTTAGTTCAGCTTCATGTCGCCGTCTTTTATCCATCCGAGCTTGCGGCAGATAAGGCCGAAGACCCAGGAGAGAACGGCAGGAAGGACGATGGTTATAAGCGCAAGGCCTATCCAATCGACCGCGGTGGGGGTGATCGCCGCCGCGCCGTCGAGCAGCGCCTCGGCCGAGGGGTTTGACCAACCGGTCCACACGCCTATCGGGCCGACTAAGCCACAGGTACCCATGCCTGAGGATACTGCCGCGCCGTTCATCTCAAGCTTGAACAGGCAGGTGGCGACAGGGCCGGTAACGGCGCTTGCCGCGATGGCAGGTATCCATATCTTCGGGTTGCGCACGATGTTGCCCATTTGCAGCATCGAGGTGCCAAGCCCCTGCGAAACTACGCCGCCCCAGCCGTTTTCCCTGAACGAAACGACCGCAAAGCCGACCATGTTCGCACAGCAGCCTGCGAGAGCCGCGCCGCCGGCAAGACCCGTGAGGCTCAGCGCCGCGCATATCGCCGCCGAGGATATCGGGAGCGTGAGCGCAATGCCGACGATGACGGAAACGAGCACGCCCATAACAAACGGCTGCTGAGTCGTAGCCCATTTTATGAGCGTTCCGACGGCCATTGCGCCCTTGCCGATGGGGGCCGCGATGAAGTAAGCTGCGCCGATGCCGATGAGTATCGTGACTATCGGCGTCACGAGAATGTCGATCTTAGTCTCCTTTGAGACCATTTTGCCAAACTCGGCTGCGACTATCGCAACAACATAAACGGCAAGCGGTCCGCCCGCGCCGCCCATGACATTCGTCGCATAGCCGACCGGGATGAGCGAAAACAGCACCATCGCCGGGGCATGCAGCGCATAGCCTATGGCAACCGCCATCGCCGGGCCGACCATGGCCGAGGCAAATTTGCCTATCGTGTAGCCCGTTTCGCCGATCTTGATAAGCGGCTGAGCCAGAAACGAAATGCCCAGCTGCGTGCCGAGCGTGTCGAGAATCGTGCCGACGAGCAGCGTGCAGAAAAGACCCTGCGCCATTGCGCCGAGCGCGTCTATACCGTAGCGCTTGAGGCTGACCTCAATATCCTTGCGCTTGAAAAATGCCTTGACCTTGGACATAAGCGATTACCTCGTAACAAAAAAGTAGGCTACTAAGTGTCTTGACACTTGCATAGTCTACTTTAACGCTTATTGTCACATTTGTCAATGATCAATTACTGCTTTTGAGTATAAAGAAGTCCGGCCTGCTCAAGCTGAGCTTTTATGCGCTCGAAGCACTCGGCATTGGGGCAGGAGAGCACATGCAGATGTATCCCGCCTGTGAGCGTGCTCAGGGGGCTTGCGTCGTTTTCGCCGCATTTTTTTATAAACTGCTCGACATCGTATCGGCTTGACAGGTGCAGCGGCCCTGTGAGCTGGCCGTACAGCGGGTGCTCGACCGTGACGTTCACGACCGTGGCACCGTTATCGACCATGATGTTCAGCTCTTTTTCCATGTTGTCAAAATCGTGTACGCAGGCGACGGTGTACTGGTCGCTTGCGACCGAGAGGTCAATGACGTATCCGCGCGGCGTGGCGAGCACCTTCTCGCCGGAGGCGCGCAGCAGCGCAACGTCGCCGACGATGATCTGACGGCTGACCGACAGCTCCTTTGCAAGCTTTGACGCGCTTATCGGGCGGTCGGTCTGCTTGAGAGCGTTCATTATATATTCGCGGCGTTTTTCGGAATTCATATGCATTACCTCTTTGCGTCGAGCATCTCGTCCTTGAGCGACATGAGCTTTTCGGACAGATCGACATAGTACTGATGGGGGAAGTCAAAGCGCTTGACCTCCGTCCAGAGAGTGGAAACCTCGTATGCGCAGCGGCGTCTTATCTCGTCAAGCGTCGGAAGCTCGTAGACGAGCTTGCCCTTTTCGAATATGGGAACGAGCAGCTCCTGCGCCTTGAAGTTTTCCATCGTTTTGCGTTTCCAGCGTGCGGCCGGATCGCAGATCTCGAGGGGCTTTGTGTCGTCAACGATTTCGTCGTGCATGCAGATGTAGTCTGCCTCGGCCATGCCGTTTTCACGCTCGAAGAAGCGATAGACCTTCTTGAAGCCGGGGTTTGTGATCTTGCCGACGTTTTCGCTGATCTTGATCTTGGGGATGATGTTTCCGTCGTCATCCTCAACGGCGCAGAGCTTGTATACTCCGCCGAACACGGGATCGGATTTTGCGGTTATAAGACGCTCGCCGACGCCGAAGGAGTCGATCTTCGCGCCCTGAAGCAGAAGCTCGGTTATAAGGCGCTCGTCAAGGGAGTTTGAAACGGTGATCTTGCACTCGGGCCAGCCGGCCTCGTCGAGCATTGCGCGAGCCTTGCGCGTGAGATATGCCATATCGCCGGAGTCAAAGCGGATGCCGCATTTTGTTATGCCGAGGGGCTTGAGCACCTCGTTGAATGCGCGTATGGCGTTGGGAACGCCGCTTTTGAGCGAGTTGTAGGTGTCGACGAGCAGCGTCGCATTGGTCGGATAGGTCTCGCAGTAAGCCTTGAAGGCCTCGTACTCCGAGTCGAACATCTGCACCCAGGAGTGTGCCATCGTGCCGCCTGCCGGAACGCCGTAGCGCGTGTCGGAAAGGGCGCATGCGGTGCCTGCGCAGCCGCCGATGTACGCGGCTCTTGCGCCGGTAACGGCGCCGTCGATGCCTTGTGCGCGGCGCGAGCCGAACTCGAGCACGACTCTGCCCTCGGCAGCGCGGCAAACTCTGTTCGCCTTGGTCGCGATAAGACTCTGATGATTTATCTCAAGCAGAACGTATGTCTCAATAAGCTGAGCCTGAATTGCCGGTGCGCGCACGATCATAAGCGGCTCACGCGGAAACACGGGCGTTCCCTCCGGAACCGCCCAGATATCGCCCTCGAACTTGAAATTGCGCAGATACTCAAGGAACTGCTCGGAGAACATTTTCCTGCCGCGCAGATACTCTATATCCTCGTCGTCAAAGTGCAGGTTCTGGATATATTCGACCACCTGCTCAAGTCCGGCAGCGATGGCAAAGCCGCCGTTGTCGGGATTCTGACGGTAAAAAACGTCGAAATAGGTGATCTTATCGCCCATGCCGTGGTCGAAATATCCGTTGCCCATAGTGAGCTCATAGTAATCGCACAGCATGGTCAGGTTAAGCTTTCTGTCAGTCATATTAGCCTCCGGGATCCATACATTAAGGGTATGTTAATTATACCTATAGTATATAACATATTTAATTTTATGCAACCATTGATAATATTAAAACGAGCGCTCCGAACTGTTCAGAGCGCTCGAAATATTAAAATTTTCAGGCTTCGGCGGCCTGCTTTGCGGCCTCGTTCTTTGCCGCGGCGGTCACGATAAGGAAGCCGAGCGCGACAAGCGCAAAGGTGATTATCGCGATTATTTGCAGGGTGCCGGAATAGGTCCCGTCCTTGAGCGGATAGGTGTAGCCGTGATAACGGGTCAGCAGACCGAAGATGTTGCAGCCGACTGCAAGCACCGCGGTGATGATGCCGAGCACGAACGCGCCCTTTTTGCCGACAAGACCCAGTATGCCGCCGATGATGCCGAGAACGGCGGCGACGGCGAGCGCGACATACAGGCCAAGGCGCATGTAAAGCTCGTGCGTTACGTCGGCAACGTGGTGATCGACCGACTCGCGGAAGCTCTTGCAGACAACAAGGCACTGGTCAAGATCCAGATACGGCTCGCCGGTGCGCAGCGTCATGAGGTTACCGTTTTCGTCGTACTTTTTCCAGTCAAAGTCGGAGCCGAGGCGCTGCTCGGGACCGGGAACGGCCATATCGCCGTTGTGGCGGTATATGGGCTCGTTTTTGAAGCATACCATGGTGTATTCGTCAACAAGCGCCATGCCGGACTCGAATGCCTCAAGGTCGTTTCGCCCGGCCTCGAGCTGAGCCGCGCCGTCGGCAAGCTCCTTTGCGCCGGCAGCAAGTTCGCTTTCGCCGGCTTCGAGCGCCTTCTTTCCGGCTGCGAGATCCTTCTCGCCCTGCGCAAGCTGCTTTTCGGCCTCGGCCAGCTGCTGCTCTCCGGCTGCAAGCTCTGCCTTGCCGGCTTCAAGCTCCTTCAGGCCGTCTTCGTACTGCTTGAGCATAGCCTTGCCCTCTGCCACCATGTTCTGAACATAGGCAGGGAAATCGGTCACGTCTGCCGGGATGGAAAGGCCCAAGCGCTCGGCAATAGGTGCGACCTTGCCGACAAACCATGCCTGCGCGCTGTCAAAGCCGGGCAGCTTTGCGATGCTGCCGTCGCGGAATTTGACATAGGTGTTCAGCAGCGGCATGAGCGGCTCGATCTTAGCAAGAAGCGCCTTGCCCTCGTTGTAGGCGTCGGTGTTCGCGTCGATCATCGCCTGACCTGCCGCGACCTTTGCGCGCCCTTCCTCAAGCGCCTTTTTGCCGGCGGCATAGTCTTTGTAGCCCTGCGCGAGCGTGGCCTTGCCCTCGTCATAGTCTTTATAGCCCTGAGCAAGAGTAGCCTTGCCCTCGTTATAGGCCTTTTGACCGGCTGCATAGTCGCTCAGACCCTTGGCGTAGGTCCCGACACCTTCAAGATAGGCTGCCTCGTTCTCCTTGAGCATGCCGATGGCCTTTTCAAGATCGCCTACAACGTCTGCCGCCTTCGCATCCTCTTCCTTGTACTGCTTTATCGCAAGTCCGTCCTTGACGCCGAACCCGGCGGCGATAAGTGCGAACACAGATGCGACGATGAGCAGGATGCTGATCGTGGTGGTAAGAGCTGATTTTTTCATTTTTCTCCCCTTTAATAAAAATTTGCGTTTATGTGCCCTGAGGCACTGCTGTTAACATGTTATTCATAAATTCATAATTTGTCAACACTTTTAAGATGATCATAAGAAAAATCTTCCGCACCGCCGCGAAAAGTGCATTGAATTTTTGCGTAAAATGCGCTATATTAGCTCTATATATGTGTATAAAATGCGGAGGGTGAAATATGTCAGTGACGATGGAGTTTTTTGACGGCATAACGTTTGATATCGCAAAGCAGAAGTATTACAACGCCAATAAGGTCGATGCTCGGATGGCGGAGATAAAGGCCGCGTTTGCGGAGCTTATAGAGGAAAATAACGAGCTGCGCCGGCAGATAAACGATGTTGGGCTTTCCAAGGAGCGGGTCGCCGAGCTTATCATGGGCGCGCAGGCAAAGGCCGACGAAATGATAAAGGACGCAAACGCAAAGGCCGAGGAGATAATAAACAAAGCAAAGCTCGACGCCGACGGTATCGTTGTCAGCCGCAAGGCATCTGACGGCGGCGAAAAAACGCTCGGCCTTACGCAAAACCAGCTTGCCGCGATAGATAAGCTCAATAAGCAGCTTGATGATTTCAACGTCGCCCAGGCAACGCAGATATTCCGCATAAAGCAGGCGCTCATGGGCATAGCGCTGGATAAATAGCAAAAACAGATATAAAAAACAGCTTCCCGTGGGAAGCTGTTTTTTCATATTCCGAGATAAAATCCGGTGCTGAGTATTTCCTCGGTTCGCGAGAGCACGTCGTGCGCCTCCTCGTAATTGCGAAGGGCAAGCTCCGCGACAAGGTAGTTTGTCAGGCACATGGGAGCTGTCAGCGAGTTTTTGCAGGAAACACTTTTTATCGAGCAGTTGAAGCATACGTCGCCGTAGGCCTTGACGGGGAGATCATTGTTGGACGTGAACAGCACGACCTTGATCCCACGGCTGCGCATCCACGCGAGTATGTTGATGCCGATGCGCGAATAACGCGGAAAAATGTAGGCAATGCAAACATCTCCGGCCTCTGCGTTGACTATCTCTTCGGGGTAGATGAGGCCTGTGGTCTGGATAAAATGCACGTTGCGCTTGATCTCGCCCAGGCGCGATACCATGTAGTGTGCAAGCGAGAAGCTGCTGCGCATGCCCAGAACATATATGTTGTTTGCTCCGCTTATCATTTCGATTGCCTTTTCGAGATCGTCTGCATGCAGCCCTGCGAGCGTGAGCTGAATGTTCTTTATATCGGTCGAGAAAGCCTCCTCGAGCAGGTCATTTCCGGATGAAGCGGCCGCGCGCTCGAGCCTGTCCGGCAGCGAGCCTTTGGTCTGTATCTCTTTTTTTATGCTGTCCTGCATCTCGGAAAAGCCGGAATAGTCAAGCGCACGGGCAAAGCGAATGACCGTTGTCGTGCTCACTCCTATCTTTTCCGCCAGCTCCTCAAGCGTGGAAAAGGCAATATCCTCATAATTTTCGTCAACGTAATTTGCGACTACCTTCTGTGAATGCGTCAGTTTGCCGTATGCGGCACTTACTTTTGAGGTGAAGAGCATATTCACCCGTCCTTCCATATGTTCTAAATAATACTTTCCGATACTTATTGTACAATATGCAGGCTGATATTGCAAGGAATGATTTGACGGCGTGTTTTTGCGATGCTATAATTGCATCATTAAAGCTATAATGGAGGGCGAAATATGCCGCTTCCAAACTATCCGTATGCAGGAAAAGATACTCTTACGAAAAACGATATACTCGAAACTTTGCAGCACTGGATAACCGTTATGCAGCTCAAGCCCGGCGAAAAGATATCCGATACGGAGATCGCCGAGTATTTTAATGTGAGCCGCACGCCGGTGCGTGAGGTGCTGAAAATGCTCGAGCAGCAGAAGCTCATCTTCACCTATCCCGGCAGGGCGACGATAGTCGCAGACCTTGCGCTGGACGATATCGAGAGCTACTATCTGCCGATGCAGACCCTGCAATGCCTTGCCGTTCGCCTTGCGGTGGAAAAGGCCGACGCTGCCGATGTTGAGGAGCTTGAAAGGCTCAATGCCGAGTTCGGCGAGGTCATGGAGAACGCAAATGACGCCGAGAGCATTCTTATGGCCGACAAGAGCTTTCACGAAAAGATACTCGAGATCGCCGGAAACGAATATATCGAAGAATTCTGCTCGGCGCTGTGGGTGCACATTGCGCGGCTGGACTATCTGTTTTTCCGCAATAACACGATGGGCACGTCATATAATGACCACAAGCTTATGATAGAAAGCTTCCGCATGAAGGATCCCTTCGGCGCGGAGCTTGCGATGAAAAATAACTGGAACTATTCGATGCTGGCCGTAAAGGCCGTCAACGATAAGGGCAGCATCACATAAAACCGAATAAATTAAAATGCCGCCGCAGTCAATTGACTGCGGCGGCTGTTTGCGTTTTTAGAACTTAACTATGTCGTCGATCTTTGCCATGTGGCAGCCGGGGTAGTTATCCTTGACGCGCATGAGGAAGTTGAGCTTGTCGATCCTCTCGCCGGAGCGCGGGCAGCCGTTTTTGATAAACGGTATCTGAAGTCCGACTGCGAGATCCATTACCACGTCGCCGACAACACCGCCGCTGCGGCCGGAGGTTATCGAGAACAGGCCGTGCTCGTTGGCAAAGCGGTGGGACTCGAGCGCCTCGGAGATGGTTCCGACCTGGTTGGGCTTGAGAATGAAGCCATCGATGCTGTTGCGCGCATATGCCTTGCGGATGCGCTCGGGGTTGGAAACTGTGAAGTCGTCGGCGATGATGAAGGTACGGGTGATCTCCTTGTGTGCCTTCTCAAAGCCGTCCCAGTCGTCCTCGTCGAGCATATCCTCGATGAACACGAAGTTGTACTTTTCGGTCAGGGCCTTGACATAGGCGATGACCTCGTCGGTCGTGACCTGCTTGCCGTTGAGGTAATAGGTTTTGCTCTCGCGGTCGTACATTTCGCTCATGGCGCAGTCGAGCGCGAAGGCGCACTGCTCGGTGTAGCCGCAGTCGTCGATCGCCTTCTGGATGAGGTTCAGGCAGACCTCGGGATCCTCCGACGGAGCGCACCAGCCAAACGATCCGCCGACACGAGGCTCGGAGCCGGTGTACTCGCGGATGACCTTGCCGAGGCGGTTAAAGACCTTGACGGCTATCTCGACTGCCTGCTCGATATCCGATGCGCGGTAGGGCATGACGATGAACTCGTTGAACGCCTGCTTTATGCCGGCGTTATTGCCGCCGTTGAGAACATTGAAGGAGGGGATGGGAACGGTCTTGATATCGCCGCCTGCGATGTAGTCGTAAAGCGGACGCTTGAGGCTTGCCGCTGCTGCACGGTAGGCAGCTACGGAGACAGAGTAGATCGCGTTGCCGCCGAGCTTGGACTTGTTGTCCGTGCCGTCGAGCTCGATCATCTTTCTGTCGATCGCATCGAGGTCGAGCGTGTCCATGCCGATGAGCGCAGGGCCGATTATGTCGTTTACGTTTGCAACGGCCTTGTGTACGGACATGCCGTCGTACTCGGCAGGGTCGTTATCACGAAGAACGAAGGACTCGTGCATGCCGACGGAGGAGCCGGTGGGAGCTGCGGCGGTGCCGATCGAACCGTCCTCGGTTATAACGTCGACCTCGACCATCGGGCGGCACTTGCAGTCGATGATCTGGCGTGCGTGAACCTTTTTGATGCGGCTGCCCTTGAGCTTTTTGGCAGGCAGCTCAGGAACATACATTATATTAAAATCGCACAGATTTGTGCCGGTGTTGCCGGTGAACACTGCGTCGCCGATCGCGTCGAGCGCTTCAAAGCAGGCGTGGCCGCGCAGGTTTTCAAAAACGTCGATGCCTTTTTCGCATGCGGCGTCGTAGCTGGTGGAGTCGGTCATGCCGCCTGCAACGACGGTGGTTCCGTCGGTGCCCTCGGAGTCGATGGACAGGCACACGCAGCCGGGGGCCTTTTTGCCGGAAATGGAGTAGGAAAGCGTAAGCTCCTGGCCGGGGCCGCCGTGGCCGGTGATGGTGGAGTTATCGAGGATCTTGGTGGTGGCTTCGCCGGAGCACAGCAGGACACAGGGCGGCTTTATGGGGTTGCCGTAGTTCTGTATCTCGCGTGCGAGGGAGGCGAACACCGTTCCGACGTCCTTGGCCTCGCCCTCGAGATAAGAGGTGAGGATTATTGCCGGAATGCCCATCTCCTCGGATATGCGCTTTGCCGTCAGGCAGGAGTCGGGCAGGCTGTTTATAAGGAAATAGGTGTTTTCGGGGAAAGCTTTGGGAGTTTCACCCTCGGGACCTACGTTCATCAGGTAGTCAACAACGCTCTTGGGCAGACGGTCTGCAACGTCGTAATCGCGGATGACCTGACGTGCCTCCTCAAGCGTGGTCTGATCCGGACCCATGGGAGTGCCCTTGTAGTTTTTGTACGGCTCGCCGATATCGCCGGTCGCCGGAGTGCCTACCGCATCGGAGATGCCGAAGCCGATAAGCTCGGCGCCGCGCTCACGGATGCGCTTTGCGAGCATGCCGCCGTTCATGGCTGAGATGTGGCGGCGGATGGCGTTTATCTCATAAATGCCTGCGCCGGACTTGAGCATGACGTCGGTGGTGTCGATCTCGTCCTGAAGAGTTATTCCCTCGATGGGGCAGCTCATGAGAGCGGACGAGCCGCCGCTTATTACTACTATAAAAAGATCATCCTCGTTTGCACTGTCAACGAGCTTTATGATCTCCTTGCATGCGCGCAGACCCTCTTCGTTGGGCAGGGGGTGACCGCCGACATAGACGTCGGTCTTGCGGAAAACATCTGTGTCTTCCTTTATTTTAACTATGGCAATGCCGCGCGTAAGATGGTCGCCGAGGATCTCGTCAACAGCCATGGCCATATGATTGCAGGCTTTGCCTGCGCCGAGCAGATAGACGTTGCGCTTCTTGCTCAGATCCCAGCGGCGCGAGCCGATGCAAAGTGTATCGCCTTCCATATGTGCGATGCTCTTGATGCGCTCGTAAGCATCGAGATGCTGAAGCGTTTTCTCGGTGATGTCCAGAACGATCTTTCTTCCGTTGATGTCGCCGTGCGACAGTAACGCCTCACGGTTCTTGATCTTTTTCTGCATATGTCATTCCTCCAACAGGTATTATGAACGGTTACGCTCCTGCGATATATCGCAGCGATATAATAAATATAATGACAAACGAATACAAAGTCAAACAAAGCGGCGGATAATTTCGTTTCTCGTTAACGGAGTTATATTTTTTAAAGCCCTTTAACATGCAATTTAAAAAAGATTGTTAAAAAGCTATAAATTTAAGCTTGTCAACAGAAATTTATGCACAAAAAGTGCAGTATTATTTTGTACAGAAAATACTAAAATTATTATTTTAATAATTCAAGTTAATATAGTTATATATTTTTTCACAAAAACAGTTATAATGATAACAACGCGGTATAAACTGTGCATCCCACAAAATACACAAAAAAATGCGCAGCACCGCGAACCTACAAATCCAGAGAGCCTATAAGGAGAGAAGCTATGTCAACGTCATTGATACTGATGATCGTATGCTTCCTGGCACTGATGATAATCGGCCTGCCAATCGCATACAACCTTCTTATCACCACTGTGGTCTACCTGCTTTCGGCAGACCTCAACATTGTCCAGCTTGCGATAAAAATGTACGGAGGCATGAACAGCTTCTCATTCCTCGCAGTACCGTTTTTCGTACTTACCGGCCAGCTTATGCTGCGCGGCGGCCTGCTTGAATCGCTCGTCAAATTCGTTAACGTGTGGTTCGGCAACTTCAAGGGCGCCATCGCTATCGTCACCATCGGTGCATCGCTGCTGATGGGCTCGATCGTCGGTCTGGCGGTCGCATCGGCTGCGTCCCTCGGCGTTTTCCTCATCCCCATGATGAAGAAGGAAGGCTATTCGCCGGCGTACTCGGCTGCGGTCATGTCCTCGGCTTCGCTGCTCGGCCCGATCATGCCGCCGAGCGTGCTGATGATCCTTTACTGCACGGCAGTCGGCAACACCTCGATAGCCGGCCTGTTTATGGCGGCCGTTACCCCTGCTATACTTATAGCTCTCATGCAGTGCGTCATCGCACACCGCACCGCGAAAAAGCGCGGATATCCGTCCTACGGCAAGTCCACCTGGAAGGAAAAAGGACAGGCTACCCTTAAGGCTCTGCCGGCCCTCTTCCTGCCGGTCATCATCCTCGGCGGTATATTCAGCGGTATATTCTCGATCACCGAAGCATCCGGCGTTGCAGTCGTTTACAGTGCGATCATCGCTTTCTTTGTAAATCGCTCGGTCAAGCTCAAGGATATCCCCGATATGATCATTGAAGCTGCCTCCACCTCCGGCCTTGTTCTCATCCTCGCCGGCGCAGGCACCGCAATGGCATGGGGCATCGCAAACGAGCGCGTCATGAGCCTGCTCATCGAGCCTCTGAGCCAGATGCCGCAGTGGGGCTTCCTACTGCTTGTCAACGTGCTGCTTCTTGTCTGCGGCATGTTTATGGATGACTACGCATCCACCGTTATCCTCGCTCCGATCATCGCTCCCATCGCATGGGCGATAGGCATCAATCCTCTGCACATCGGCCTCGTGTTCTGCATAAACCTCGTCGTAGGTCTTGCAACTCCGCCCTTCGGCGTCACGCTGTTCGTCACCAGCCCCATTGCAGGCGTCCGCATAGAGGAAACGGCAAAAGAAGCCCTGCCATTCCTTTTGACGACGATAGCCATACTGCTGCTCGTGACATTTATCCCGGATCTTGCGCTGTGGCTGCCGGAGTCGATGGGTTATCTCTCATAGTCGTTAGTTAACCAACATAAACGAAAAATTAAAAAGGAGAAATGAAAATGTCAAAAAGAATCATTGCACTGCTTCTTGCCTTGGTCATGGTGTTTGCACTGTGCGCCTGCGGCAACGGCGGCAACGGCGGTAACAGCGCCGGTGACGAGGATGTAGGCGACGAGACCTACACCATCCGTATCGCTTGCGAAAACTCCGACTCTTATCCCGCAACTCTCGGTCTGTATCAGATGGAGAAGTACGTTGAGTCCCACACCAACGGCAAGGTCCAGGTAGAGGTCTGCGCCTCCGGCCAGCTCGGCGGCGAGGAAGAGACTCTTGAGCAGGTCGCTCAGGGCAACCTCGAGATGGCAGTTGCATCCTTCGCACCGGTCGTATCCTACGTTCCCGAGTTCGAAGTAATGGATATCCCCTTCGTTTACAATTCCTACACCGAGGCATGGATGGTTCTTGACAGCTATGTCGGCACCAACCTGCTCGACAAGATGGAGGCTCAGGGCCTCAAGGGCATGGCTTACATGGAAAACGGCATGCGCCAGGTCACCAGCAACGTCTCCGCTATCAACAGCATCGCCGACTTCAAGGGCGTTAAGCTGCGCACCATGCAGAATAACAACCACATGGAGTCCTTCTCCGCACTCGGCGCCAATCCCACTCCCGTAGCATTCTCCGAGCTTTACATCTCCCTTTCTCAGAAGGTCGTTGACGCACAGGAGAACCCCATCGCAAACGTCACCGATAAGAAGCTCTATGAGGTCCAGAAGTACCTGTCGCTGACCAACCACATCTATGACGCAATGCCTCTGGTCTGCAACCTCGAGTTCTTCAACAGCCTGCCCCAGGCATATCAGAAGGTCGTTCAGGCCGGCGCTATCTACGCTCAGGAATTCAGCCGCTTCTGCAACCTCGAGCGTGAGGATCTCATCCTCGCCGACCTCGCCGACAAGTACGGCATGCAGATCAACGAAGTTTCCGCAGACGCAAGAGCCGAGATGGCAAAGGTCGCACAGCCTGCCGTTATCAAGCTCGTTGCTAAGGACATCGGCCAGGACGCAGTCGATCAGTACATGAACGACGTTAAGGACGTTCTCGCACAGATTTCCAAGTTCTGATTTCTCTAACGTCTGACCGCCGAGGCGGCTGAAGACACATCCGGAAGGAGAAGACAAATGGTTGAAAAAATTGACAAAGCCCTCGAAGTAGTATTCAAGATAATGAAGGTGCTGCTCATACTCGTGCTGGTATCGATGGTAGTTATCCTCATGGCTCACATCATATTTCGCTATGTTCTGAACAACTCGCTGACATGGTCGGAAGAGCTGCTGAAGATAATGCTCGTCTGGTTCGGCATGATGAGCGTTGCGGTGCTTGCAGCGCGCCGTGAGCATGTCGCGATCGTTGTCTTCAAAGAGCACATGCCGAAGAAGGTACAGAATTTCCTGACCAAGCTTACGCAGCTTATCATCGTCGGTATCTGCATTCTTATGGTCGTCATCGGCATTCAGTACTGCATGAAGGCCGGATTCCGTCTGACGCCCGCACTCAGGATCCCCTATGCATGGGCTTACGCGGCAATACCCGTTGCATTCGTACCGGTAACGCTCTTTGAGCTTCGCAACTTCATCTGCGATTTCACCGGCAAGGGCAACTATGCCTGCATCGAGAAGCCCGAAGAGGATCTCACCGGCGGCAAGGACGTCGAGCTTTGATGGCAAAATAATTACAGTCGGAGGGGCTCTGCCCCTCCGATTTTCTTATCTTGGAGGACAGCGCAATGTATACATTAGAAAATAAAGACGGCGTGTGCATATATAAAGACACGATGCTCGGCATCGAGCTGCGCCTGCCGGAAGCCAACTGCGCCGGAATGGTGCAGACAAGGCAGCTTGCGGCGATAGACGAAGTGACGGCTATAGAAAAAGCCTTTGCCGAGCCTGTTTCCGGCAAAACTCTGCATGAGATTGTGCGCGACAAGGGCGCGAAAACCGCCTGCGTCCTGATATCGGACGCAACGCGCGGCATTCCCACGGCGCCAATGGCGAAGGTCGCGGTCGATGAGCTTGTCAAGGGCGGCATAGAACTTGAGAATATCACGTTTTTCGTTGCTATCGGCGTTCACCGCCCGGCAACCGAGGACGAGATGAGGTGCGCCCTCGGCGAGCTTTACGGCAAGGTAACGTGCGTAAACCACACGCCGTTTGATAAGGATAATCTTATATATCTCGGCGACAGCTCGAACGGAATGCCCGTGACGGTAAACCGCAGGGCATATGAGTGCGATGTTCATGTTCAGATCGGCAAGGTCGAGCCGCATGAGTTCGCAGGCTTCTCCGGCGGACGAAAGTCCGTGCTGCCCGGCATATCAAGCGAGGAGACGATCCGCATAAACCACCGCCCCGAGCGGATACTTGACCCCAACGCGGCCATTGGCAAGATCGACGGAAACCCCGTGAGCGACGATATGATCGAAGCGGCAGAGCTGTTCGGCATTGACTTCGGCGTAAACTGCATTCTCAATAACGAGATGAAAATAGCCGCCGTTTTCACCGGCAGTCTTGTCGAGTGCCACAGCGCGGCGGTCAAATATGTGCGCGATTATCTCGGCGTCGGTATCGAAAAGCCCGACGTTATCGTGACCTGCCCCGGTCAGCCGCTGGATATCGACTTTTATCAGTCGGCAAAGGCGCTTATAGGCCTTACGGAGATACTCGACGGCGATATCGTTACGCTGCTCACCTGCGGCTGCGCCGAGGGCGTGAATTCCCCGGATATGCTGCGCGCGTTCGGCTCGGGAAAAACGCTGCCGGAGGTAGAAAAGTGGACGACGGAGCATTACGAGATCCAGATGGATCACGTCCTGCTGCTTGCGAAGATATACCGCAAGGGCGCAAGGGTAATACTCAGCTGTCCGAACGTGAGCGACGACGAGGCGCGCACGATGCTCATGGAGCCTGTCCGCGATGTGCAGAAAGCGCTTGAGCGCGCAATGGCTCTGACGGGCAAAGCCTGCCCGAAGGTGCTGTTCTATCCGCGCCCCCAGACGGGACTTCCTTATATAAAATAAAAAACAGACGGCCCAGCCGTCTGTTTTTGCTTCTTGTCTTTCTATTTACCAACGCAGAAGCGCTCGAATATTCGGTTCGTGACCTCCTCGCGCACGGTGCGTCCGGTAAGCTCGCCGAGGGCGGCCATGGCGGTCTCGGTCTCGGTGAGGACTATGTCGGGCGTGCAGCCCGATCGCATCGCGCCGCCGGCTGCTTTCATGGATTCAAGCGCGCGCGAAACGGCGTCAAACTGCCGGGCATTCGTCAGTATCTCTCCGGCAGGCGCGGCCGGCATGGGAAACAGCGCGCGCACCGTGTCCTCGAGCTTATCAAGCCCCTCGCCGGTGACTGAGCTTATCTCGATGATCGGCAGCGTTGTTTTGGGCATTTTGCTCAAACTGCCAAGGTCATGTTTGGATAAAATGACGATGCCGTGCGGCGCGCGCTCGGCGCATTTTATAAGCTCAAGATCTTCACACGTTATCTCGCGGTGTCCGTCGATGACGGCTAGAACAAGGTCTGCCTGCTCCATTGCGCGGCGCGAGCGCGTGACGCCCATGCGCTCTATCTCATCGTCGGTCTCACGAATGCCGGCTGTGTCGGTCAAACGAAGCAGTACGCCGCCGAGACGCAGCTTTTCCTCGATCGTGTCGCGCGTCGTGCCGGGGATATCGGTGACTATGGCGCGGTCATAGCCCAAAACGGCGTTCAAAAGCGAGCTTTTTCCGGCGTTGGGCCGCCCGACTATCGCAGCCGGAACGCCCGAGTGCAGAAGCTTTCCGCTGTCATAGCTTGCGCGAAGGCTTTCAAGCACTGCCGTGCAGCGCTCTATATCCGATTCGTATCGCGCAAGGGTGAAGTCCTCGATATCCTCGTCGGGATAGTCGAGCACCGCGTGATAGTGCGAGCTTATGTCGGTGAGCGTACCGTATATTTCATCGATGCGGCGCGATATAGCTCCGCCGAGCTGACCGGCTGCGTTGCGCGCGGCCTCGGCGGTTTCGGCGTCGATGATATCCGCGACTGCCTCCGCGCCGGAAAGATCCATGCGGCCGTTAAGAAATGCGCGCTTTGTGAACTCGCCGGGCAGAGCCTGCCTCGCGCCGAGGCTGAACGCCGCCTCGAGCACCGCGCGCAGAACGATGGGCGAGCCGTGGCACTGAAATTCGGCGGTGTCCTCGCCGGTGTAGCTGTTCGGAGCGCGGCTTATCGTGCAAAGGCAGATATCCAGAAGCCGACCCTGCTCGTCGCAGAGCTTTCCGTAGATGAGCTTTCTGTCCTCGCAGTCGGCCATTTTGCGCCCCGACACGGGCGAAAAGAGCCTGTCTGCGATTTCGATCGCCTTGCCTCCGGACATACGGACGATGCCTATCGCGCAGACCTGAGTGCCGGTGGAAACGGCGGCTATCGTGTCTGACATGTGTTGTCCCTCCAAAGAAAAAAGCCGGCTTTTGGCCGGCTTTTGAAATGGTAAGCTTATTTGTTCATTCTTGCAGCTCTTGCGGCCTTCTCGTCGTTATCCTCGGAGATGTAGTAGCTCAGCGACAGCAGAGAGTCGGAGAAGTGGATGTTCTCAACGATGGTGCTGCTCTCGGGAGCGGTCAGCTCGACGTTGGTGAAGTTCCAGATCGCGTTCACGCCGTGCGAGGTGAGAAGCTCGGTGGTCTGAACCGCGTGAGCCTTGGGAACACACAGAACGGCTGCATCGACCTTGTTTTCGGAAAGGAACTGCGGCAGGGTGGCCATGTCGTGGGTTTTTACGCCCTCGTAATCGGTTCCGATAAGCTGCGGTTTAACGTCGAACGCGGCCTTGAGGTCAAAGCCCCAGGTCTTGAATGAGAAGTTGCACAGAAGTGCCTGACCGAGGTTACCAACACCGATGAGGATGGCGCTGTAGCCCCTGTCCATGCCGAGGATGGATGCGATCTCAGCGCGAAGTGCGGTGACTTTATAACCGTAGCCCTGCTGGCCGAACTCGCCGAAGCAGCTGAAGTCCTGACGGATCTGCGAGGGGGTGAGACCGAGCTGGCGGCCCAGCTCGCCGGATGATATGCGGCTCACGCCTGCATCGGTAAGCTCGTCGAGCTTTCTAAGATATCTCGGAAGGCGGCGGATTACGTTATTAGATACTTTTACACGCTTCATATATTTATTCTCCTTAAAAACGCAACAAAGGGGTGTTAATTATTTGATTATTGCATTATATCATAAGATTTTTAAGTTTTCAAGTAGTTATATGTCAGAAAATGTCCGGTTTTTTGCCGAAAATGTGTTGATATTGAATGATTTTCGGATTGATGTTTTGTCGAATGTATGGTATTTTACTATGGATAAAGCTTCGGAGAGTGATCTTAAAATGCGAATGAGAAAAAAACCGAATTTGCAGCCGCGCATGGAAAAGTGCGCCGCGGTGCAGATAGCCGAGCCTGCCGCCCTGCGCGGGAAATGGCGTGAGAGCTTTCCCGGAAAAAGCCTGTGGCTCGAGATAGGCTGCGGCAAGGGCCAATTTACGGTCGGCACGGCAAAGGAAAATCCCGAGGCGGAGCTTATCGCCCTTGAAAGGGTCGAGGATGCTATGGTCATCGCCATGGAGCGCGCCTGCGCCGAAGAGACAGACAACGTGCGGTTTATATCTATGGACGCACTGAAACTGCGCGAGGTGTTTGCTCCCGGCGAGGTCGAGCGCATTTTCGTCAACTTCTGCGACCCGTGGCCGAAAAGCCGCGATGCAAAGCACCGGCTCACATCTCCGAATTTTTTGCGGATATATGCCGATATCCTGCCAATGGGCGGTGAGGTATGCTTCAAGACGGATAATCTGCCGCTGTTTACTTGGTCGCTTGAGCAGATAAAGGCCGAGGGCTGGGAGGTCCACAGCGTGACCAATGACCTGCATGCCGGCGGCGAGGGCGGAGTCATGACCGACTACGAGTGCAAGTTCCGTGAAATGGGCGTTAAGATAAACCGCCTTGTTGCAGTAAAAACCGAGAACACAAAAAACGGCGCGTCCGGCGAGGCACCGAGGCTGCGCAATGCTGCGCTTTCCGACGCGAGGGGGCTGAACGAATGAGATTTATAAGCTGGAATGTAAACGGCCTGCGCGCCGTCGTAAAAAAAGGCTTTGAGGATATATTCTGGTCGCTTGACGCGGATTTTTTCTGCCTGCAGGAGACAAAATTACAGGAAGGTCAGATAGAGCTCGATCTGCCCGGATACGAAAGCTACTGGAGCTATGCCGAAAAGAAAGGCTATTCCGGTACGGCAATATTTACAAAGCACACGCCAATAAGCGTGAGACAAAACATCCCCGGACACGAAACGGAGGGCAGATCAATAACACTCGAATACGATGAATTTTTCCTCGTGTGCGTCTACACTCCGAATTCGCAGAACGAGCTCAAGCGCCTAGACTATCGCATGAGCTGGGAGGATGATTTCCGAGGGTATCTTATGGGGCTGGATAAGCTTAAGCCCGTCATAGTCTGCGGCGACATGAATGTTGCCCACTGTGAGATAGACCTCAAAAATCCCGATACGAACCACTTTAACCCCGGCTTTTCCGACGAAGAGCGCGGCAAGTTCACCGAGCTTCTCGATGCCGGATTTATCGACAGCTTCCGCACGCTTTACCCCGATAAGCGCGATGCGTATTCGTGGTGGAGCTACCGTGCGGCTGCGCGTGAGCGCAACGTCGGCTGGCGTATCGACTACTTTGTCGTATCCGACAGGCTGCGTGATAACATAAAGGATGCTTACATACTGCCCGAAATCATGGGCTCGGATCACTGCCCGGTGGGACTGGATATATTATGGTGAAGATAGGCAATGTTGAAATAAGCGGCTTGCTGACGCTTGCACCAATGGCAGGGGTCACGGATTTTGCGTTCCGTGCGATATGCACCGAGCTTGGCGCCGCACTCACGACGACCGAGATGGTCAGTGCGAAAGCGCTGTGCTACGGCGATAATAAGACAAAAAGCCTGCTTTATAATCTGCCCGGCTGCCGACCCTTCGCCGCGCAGATATTCGGCCACGAGCCGGAGATAATGGCACAGGCAGCGCCTATGGCGATCGAATATTCCGGCGCGGATATGCTGGATATAAATATGGGCTGCCCGGTGGGCAAGATCGTCAAAAGCGGCGACGGCTCGGCGCTCATGCGCGATCCGGAGCTTGCCGGGAAAATAGTACAGGCGGTGGTGTCGAACGTCGATGTCCCCGTTACGGTCAAGTTCCGAAAGGGATTTGACGGCGGAAGCGTCAATGCCGTGGAGTTTGCAAAGATAATGCAGCAGGCGGGGGCTTCCGCGATAGCCGTGCACGGCAGAACGAGAGCGCAGATGTACTCCGGCCGTGCGGACTGGGATATCATCCGCGAGGTGAAAAAATCCGTCGATATTCCGGTCATCGCAAACGGCGATATATTTTCCGCCGAGGATGCGGCGCATATCCTGCGCTACACCGGCTGCGATCTTGCTATGGCAGGGCGCGGCGTGTTCGGCGATCCGTGGCTTTTTGCCGAGGCAAACGCGCTGCTCTCCGGCAAAGAGATACCGGAAAAGCCGCCGCTTGCCGAGCGCATGGATCTCGCTTTAAGGCATACAAAAATGTATGCGGAAAAATTCGGCGAGCGCCTTGCCTGCCTTGAGGCGAGGCACCAGATACCGTGGTACCTCAAGGGCGTGGCGTACGCCGGGTACTATAAGCAGCGCCTTGTGAAGGTCGAAACGCTCGATGAGCTTGAGGAAATAATAAAAGGTATAAAGAGAGAGCTTGTATGACTGAAGTTTCTGAAAAGAAAATAATCGAAAAAGTTCTCGGCGGCGACGCAAACGCCTTTGAAGAGCTTGTGCTGAGGTACGAAAAAACGGTTTATAACCTTGCGCTGCGCATGGTGGGGGACCGCGACGATGCCTTCGATATGACGCAGGAGGCGTTTATCAAGGCCTACGGCAGCCTTTCCTCGTTCAGGGGCGACAGTAAGTTTTCCGTGTGGATATACAGGATAACGACGAACGTCTGCCTTGATTTTCTGCGCTCGAAAAGCCGAAAGCAGCAGGTATCTCTTACCGTGAGCGACGATGACGAGGATGCTCAGCTTGACATCCCCGACCCGAAAGCCGACCCCGAGCAGCAGCTTATAAAAAAGATAAGCATGCAGTCGGTGGAGGAGGGATTGAAGACTCTGCCGGATAAGCAGCGGCAGATACTTGTCATGCGAGAGCTTGGCGGCATGAGCTATGCCGAGATAGGCAAGGCGCTTTCGCTTGAGGAGGGCACGGTCAAGTCGCGTATTTTCCGCGCGCGTAAGAGATTGTGCATATTTTTGCTCGACAGCGGGAACATTCCGGAGTCTATAGCGTCAAAAGGAATGAAAGGAGGCGGCAAAACATGATAGACTGTGAAAAATGCAGAGAAATGATAAGCTGCCTTCTTGACGGCGAGCTTAGCCAAGCAGAGCAGAGCCTCGTGCGCGAGCATATTGCCTCCTGTCCCGAATGCAGAAGCGTTTATGATGCATTTTCGGCAGTGTCGGAGCAGATGCATGAGGAAGAGTCGCTGCCCGACGGACTGCATGAAAAGATTATGTCCGGCATAAAGGCAAAGCCGAAGAAGAAAACCGGTATAGTGTGGATAAAATATCTGTCCGTAGCGGCATGCCTTGCCCTTGTCATATTCGCGGGAGCCAAAAGCGGTATGTTCGGACCGGCGGAAAACAAAGTCGATTCAATCGAATTGTATGTTGAAGAGACGCTGCCTGTTCTGGACGGGAGATTCACCGGACAAACCGTCAATGGTGACAAAACAACATATACTCTGGCTCAGAATGCGAAAACAAGAGCTGCTATCTCGGCGGAGACAGCTGAAAAGCTCCGCACACTGCTTGCGCCGGCAGAAGATGCGCACAGCGAATATGTCGTGTCGGGCGAGGCCGATTACGCGGTCAGCTTTGATGACGGTGTCGAGCCTGATTTTGTGCTCATTTATATTGATGACGGCCGCGTCTATGCCGATTACGGAAACGGAGCTTTTGCCGCCGCAGGTTCGGCGCAGGAGATATGTGATCTGCTCGATGCATGTGCAGGGGAATAAAAAGTGATATAAAACGCATAGCTGCATCTGTTAAGATGCAGCTTTTTCTGTTGACATTTAAAAATCACATACTATAATTGTGAAGCATCCAAAATCGGAGGAAAGAATAATGAATGAAATTTTCGTGGTAGGCCACCGTAATCCGGATACCGATTCGATCGTTGCGGCGATGAGCTATGCGGCGCTTCGCAACGCCCTCGGCGACAGAGAATACACTGCGGCCTGCCTTGGACATATAAGCGACGAGACTCAGCGCATGCTCGATAAATTCGGCTTTGAGCCGCCGCGCCAGATAAACGACGTGCGCACGCAGGTGCGCGACCTTGATTTCGATACGCCCCCTGCGCTGAACTCCTCGGTCACGATGAACCGAGCCTGGCGCATGATGCGCGAGCAGAAGGTGTCCGTCATTCCCGTCATAAACGAGGACGGCACCCTGCACGGCACTCTCTCGGCCGGCGATATCGCGTCGTACAGCCTGCTGACCATCATCGATCCGCACATCGACGATGTTCCGCTTTACAATGTGCTGAGCGTGCTCGAGGGCAAGATACTCAACGAGGATGCCGAGCTTTTCGACTGCATCTCGGGCAACGTCGTCATTGCGCTGCCGCAAAGCTGCGATACGCTTCTGTTCAACGACCCCGACAGCATCGTGCTGTGCGGTGATCAGCCCGACATGGTCGAGCGTGCGCTCAAGCTCGGCGTAAACTGCATCGTTTTGTGCCAGACCGAGGCAAAAAAGCAGTGGCTTGAAAAAGCGGGTAAAACCTGCATCGTATCCACTCCGTTTGACGCTGCGCGCGTTGCAAAGCTCATCTATCAGGCGATCCCCATCTCTCGCCCGTGCCACACCGAGGATACGATATGCTTCCATTTGAGCGACTACATCGACGATGTCCGCGAGGAAGTGCTCAAAAGCCGCTATCGCTGCTACCCCGTGCTCGACGAAAACGAAAAGGTCGTCGGCACATTGTCAAGATATCACCTGCTGCGTCCGCGCAGAAAGCGCGTCGTGCTCGTTGACCACAACGAAAAGGCGCAGGCGGTAGCCGGTCTTGAGCAGGCCGAGATACTGGAGATAATAGATCACCACCGCCTTGCCGACATCCAGACGGCACAGCCTATCCGCATGCGCAACGAGCCTGTAGGCAGCACGACGACCATAATATGCGGCATGTATCAGGAGCACGGCGTAATGCCTTCGCCGGCAATGGCCGGGCTTATGGCGGCGGCCATACTGTCCGACACGGTCATGTTCAAATCCCCGACCTGCACGAAGCGTGATACCGCGCTTGCCGAACGTATGGCGCGCATTGCAAACGTTTCACTTGAGGCCCTGGGAAAGGAGCTGTTTTCCGGCTCGTCCGACACAAAGCCCGTATCCGAGCTTATCCGCTCCGACTTCAAGGAGTTCCACCTCTCCGGACAGATACTCGGCGTCGGTCAGATCACGACTCTTGACTCGGCGAAAATGCTCGAGCGCCGCGAGGAATTCCTCAGTGAGATGCGCCGCATGAAGGACGATCACGGCTACGACATCGTCATCCTCATGCTCACCGACGTCCTTCTCGAGGGCACCCGGCTTCTCTACATCGGCAGCGACGACACCATCCGCCGTGCCTTCTCCGCCGAACCCAAGGATAACATGATCTTCCTGCCCGGCGTAATGAGCCGCAAGAAGCAGATAATACCTATGCTCACCGCCCTGTGGGGTTAAACCGATTTGAGCGGCCAAAATGCGCCCATGCTGCCCAAAGGGGCTTGGGGAAATGCACCTGGCCCGACGAGCAGTTTTCGAAACTGCCCCGATATTTACTAAAACCATCTGTCGGGACGCATAGAATTTTGTTCAAAAGCGGCAATTGACAAGGCCGCCGGGTGTGAGTATAATTTATTCGTTAATAAATCAGGAAAGCGAGGATACGGAAATGACTGCACGCTGCACAACGATCGGCAATTGTTCCGTGTCTGAGTCTGTCCGCAGTGCATCCATGTCTTTTGACGCAGTACGATTTTATTCGTACTGCGTTTTTTATTATGGCTGGCGCAGCACCGCCTGGCAAAGGACGTAACAATGCACGCATAAAAGCCGTTTCGGCGGCGAATAATTGTCATTGAATGCGGTTCCTTTGCAAAGGGGCCGCATATTTTTATTGAATAGACAGAGGTAGCGATATGAACGAACTTGAGACTTCCAGAAACGAGATAAGCCGCATAGACGCCGAAATGGCAAAGCTTTTTGAGCAGCGCATGCAGGCTGCGGCGGTGATAGCAAAATATAAAAAGCGGCACGGCCTGTCCGTCAAGGACGCAGTGCGCGAAAAGGAGCTTATAGACCGCGACCGAAAGCTTATTGAGAACGCAGTTTCTCAGAAAGACGATAGATCTCTCCTGCGAGTATCAGTCGAAGCTTTTAAACGGCATGCGCGTGACCTACTGCGGCGTTGAGGGCGCGTTTGCTTACATGGCGGCAAAGCGCATGTTCCCGGAGGCAGAGCTTATCCCGTATTCCGATTTCGGCGACGCATACCGCGCGGTCGAGCGCGGCGAATATGACTGCGTGGTGCTGCCGCTTGAAAACAGCGCAGCCGGCGAGGTCGGAACGGTCATGGATCTTATCTTCTCGGGCGACCTGTTCGTAAACCAGGTCGTCGATCTTCCGATAGAGCATAATCTGCTCGGCGTAGAAGGCGCGTCGCTAGACAGCATAAAGACTGTTATAAGCCATCCGCAGGCGCTTGAGCAGTGCGGCGAGTACATCCGCGCGCACGGTTTCGAGACCGAGACGTTTTCAAACACGGCGCTTGCCGCGCAGTACGTCAAGGAGAAAAACGACGCAACGGTTGCCGCCATAGCCTCGGATGAGACGAGCAAAATTTTCGAGCTCGATATTATTGATAAGGTCATTAACGACAGCAAGATAAACACAACGCGCTTTGCGGCGCTCTCCCGTGCACAGAACAGGCCGGCTTCAATGTCGAGCCGCGCCGAGGAGAACTTCATCCTCGTGTTCACCGTCAAAAACGAGGCCGGCTCTCTTGCGCAGATGCTCAACATCATCGGCTCGCACGGCTTTAATATGCGCAACCTGCGCTCGCGTCCGATGAAGGACCTGCAGTGGAACTACTTCTTCTACATCGAGGCCGAGGGAAACATAAACAACGAAAACGGGCAGGATATGCTCCGCGAGCTGTCGGCTATCTGCGCAAAGCTCAAGCTCGTCGGAACCTACTACTCAAATCTTAAAATCGGAGAGTGACAGATATGATCGTCCCCGTAAAGACCGATACATGGAATTATGACATCGTGCTCGAGCCGGGCGCAATTAAAAAGGCCGGTGAGCTCTTGAACCTGAACCGCCGCGTGCTCGTCGTTACCGACAGCGGAGTTCCGGCGCAGTACGCCGAGACCGTTGCCGCGCAGTGCGGCGAGGCGGCGATCGTCACCATACCGCAGGGCGAGCAGAGCAAGTGCTTTGACGAACTCCGGCACCTTTTGTCCGAGATGCTCGATAAGTCGTTTACAAGAGTCGACTGCGTTGTTGCCGTCGGCGGCGGCGTCGTAGGCGACCTGAGCGGCTTTGCAGCATCCTGCTACATGCGCGGCGTGGATTTTTACAATGTTCCGACAACGCTTCTGTCGCAGGTCGATTCCTCCATCGGCGGCAAAACGGCGATAGATTTCGGGGGCGTTAAAAACATCGTCGGCGCGTTTTACCAGCCCAAAAAGGTCATCATAGACCCTGAGGTACTCGAAACGCTTTCGCGCCGCCAGCTCATGGCCGGCCTTGCCGAGGCGATAAAAATGGCGGCGACGAACGATGCCGAGCTGTTTGAGCTTATCGAAAACAGCGCAGACCTCACGGCCGATCTTCCGCAGATCATTTACCGCGCGCTGATGATAAAAAAGAACGTTGTTGAGCAGGATCCGCGCGAGACGGGACTGCGAAAGGTGCTCAACTTCGGCCACACGATCGGCCACGCGGTCGAGAGCTTCAATGCAGGCAAGCTCCTGCACGGCGAGTGCGTTGCGCTCGGCATGATCCCGATGAGCGGAGATAATGCCGCGGCGCGGATAAAGTCGGTGCTTGAAAAATACGGCCTGCCTTCAAAGATAGGGCAGAGCGCCGAGGAGCTTATGCCGTTTTTGAAGCACGATAAGAAAATGGCCTCCGACGGCATTGCGGCGGTGATCGTTGACGAGATCGGATCGTTCCGCCTTTGCCGCATGAGCGCCGACGAGATACTCTCGCGTTTGGAGGGCTAAGGATGAAAAACAGCTTCGGTCAGAGCGTTTGCCTGACGATATTCGGCGAAAGCCACGGTGCGGCGGTCGGATGCGTGATAGACGGACTCGCACCGGGAATAAAGGTCGATGAGGACTTCATTGCAAAGCAGCTCACGCGCCGCCGCCCGTCCTCGTCGCTGGATACGCCCCGGCAGGAAAAGGACGAGTTTAAGATCATAAGCGGCGTGTTTGGCGGCAGAACGACCGGCACTCCGCTGACCATAGTCATCCCAAACGAGAACACCAGAAGCCGCGACTATAACTACGGCCCGGCGCGCCCGGCGCATGCCGATTTTTCGGCCTACTGCAAGTATCACGGCTTTGAGGACTATCGCGGCGGCGGACATTTTTCCGGCAGGATAACCGCGGCGCTCGTTGCGGCAGGCGGCGTTATCATCCCGGCGCTCGAGGGCATAGGCATAAGCCTTGCAACGCACATCGCAAAGTGCGCCGGCGTTTCGGACAGAAAGCTCGGCGACATTGAAAGCGATATAAAATCGCTCAACGCAAAAAGCTTCCCCGTGCTCGACGATGCGCGCGGCGAGGAAATGGCGCAGCGCATTTTGAAAGCGCGCGAAGAAGCCGACAGCGTCGGCGGAGTTACGGAAACCGTCATATGCGGCGTTCCGGCAGGAGTCGGCGAGCCGTGGTTTGACAGCGTCGAGAGCGTGATCTCCCACGCGGTGTTCAGCCTCGGCGGCGTCAAGGGCGTTGAGTTCGGCGCAGGCTTTGCCGCCGCGGATATGAAGGGCAGCGAGTGCAACGACCCACTGAGAGTGTCCGGCGGCAGGATAGTCACGACGACGAACAATAACGGCGGTATTAACGGCGGCATAACAAACGGCATGCCGATCGTTTTCCGCTGCGCCGTTAAGCCGACGCCGTCCATTGCGCAGACGCAGGACACGGTTGACTTTATAAAAAACGAAAATACTCAGCTGAGCATCCACGGGCGGCATGACCCGGCGATAATCCGCAGGATATGCCCGGTGCTCGACAGCGTTGCGGCGCTGTGCGTTGCGGATATGCTCAGCCTGCGATACGGTACGGATGTGCTGACGAAAGGAGTAGATGACAAGTGAAATACGGACTTATCGGCGAGCATCTGACGCACAGCTATTCGTGCGAAATTCACGCGCAGATAGCGGACTACGAATACGAGCTGCATGAGCTTAGACCGGACGAGCTGGGCGAGTTTATGACAAAGCGCGAGTTTAACGCGATAAACGTTACGATACCCTACAAGCAGGACGTTATCCCGTATCTTGACGAGATATCCGAAACGGCAAAGCGCATCGGCGCGGTGAACACCGTCGTAAACCGCAGCGGCAAGCTTTACGGCGACAACACCGATTTTCCCGGCATGCTGGCGCTTGCAAAGCATGCAGGCGTTGACATGAAGGGCAAAAAGGTGCTCATCCTCGGCACCGGCGGCGCATCGAAAACGGCGCACGCTCTGGCGGAGTTCATGGGCGCAAAGAGCGTTGACTACGTTTCACGCAGCGGAAAGGGCGGCAGCATAACATATGAGCAGGCAGTGCAGGAGCACAATGATGCGCAGATCATCATAAACGCAACGCCTGCCGGCATGTTCCCGAAGGTCGAGGGCAGACCGATAGACATTTCATCGTTCCCGAAGCTTGAGGGCGTGCTCGACGCGATATACAATCCCCTGCGCACAAATCTAATACTCGATGCGCAGGAGCGGGGCATTCCGGCAGAGGGCGGACTGTACATGCTCTCGGCTCAGGCGGTTTACGCCTCGGCTGTGTTCCAGAGCATCAAGCTTGACGAGAGCCTTATAAAACGCGCGTTTGACAGCGTGAAAAGCGCAAAGCAGAACATTGTCCTCGTCGGCATGCCCTCAAGCGGCAAGACCACCGTGGGCAGGATACTGGCTGAAAAATGCGGCAAGGAGCTTGCCGACACGGATGAATACATCGTCAAAAAAATCGGCATGTCCATTTCCGATTTCTTCGCCAAATTCGGCGAGCCGGAGTTCAGGCGCATTGAAAAAGAGACGATCGCCGAGCTTGCCGCGACCGGCGGCAAGGTCATTGCGACCGGCGGCGGAGCTGTGCTCGATCCGGAAAACGTGAGAGCACTCAAGCAGAACGGAACGATCGTATTTTTGGATCGCGCGCCGGAAAACCTCATCGCGACCGACGACAGACCGCTTGCCTCGCGCCGCAGCGCGCTTGAGAAGCTCTATGCAGAGAGATACGATATCTACACGGCGGCGGCAGAGATCCGCATCGACGCGAACACCACGCCCGAGGCGGAGGCCGACGCAATATTAAAGGAGCTGGGAGAATGAAAATACTCGTACTCAACGGGCCGAATATAAACATTCTCGGCATAAGAGAGCCGGAGATATACGGCAGACAAAGCTATAAGGATCTGCTGAAGCTGATAAGCGAGCACGCCGAGGAAAAGGGCGTCACGGTCGAGTTTTATCAGTCAAACCACGAGGGCGACCTCGTTGACGCGATACAGAAGGCGTATTTTGACGGCATTGACGGCATCGTTTTTAATCCGGCCGCGTATACGCACACCTCGGTCGCGATAGCGGACGCGGTGAAGGGCGTCGGCATACCGACGGTGGAGGTGCACATCTCCGAGGTGTCCGAGCGCGAGGCGTTCCGCCGGGTGAGCTACATCCGCGATGTTGCGGTCAAGACCATCTGCGGACACGGGCTTGACGGCTATAACGAGGCGCTGGATTTCCTTATCGACTACATCGGAGAGAAAAATGAAGGTTAAAATAAGTCCGTCGCGCCTTTGCGGCGAGATAAGCGCGCCGCCGTCGAAAAGCTATGCGCATCGCCTGATGATATGCGCCGCCCTCGCCGAGGGCGAGAGCACGATACACGGAATTTCCGAAAGCGAGGATATGCTCGCAACGCTCGACTGCATTGCCGCGCTCGGCGCAAGATACGAAAAGCTCGGCGACACGGTGAAAATATGCGGCAAAACGGGCAAAACACCCGAGGGCGCGGTGCTTCGCTGCCGCGAAAGCGGAAGCACGCTGCGCTTTATGATACCGCCTGCACTCACCGGCGGCAGAGTAAGGTTCGAGGGTACACCCCGGCTGCTTGAAAGAGGAGTCGGAATATACGAGCAGCTTCTCGGCGATAAGGGCATCGAAATTAAAAAAGACAGCGGCGGAATCGAGTTTTTCGGTGCGCTTACGGCAGGCGAGTATGTCCTGCGCGGCGATGTCAGCAGCCAGTTCATAACGGGACTTTTGTTTGCGCTTCCGCTGCTTAGCGGCGACAGCGTGATAAAGATCCTTCCGCCGGTCGAGAGCAGAGCGTATATAGACATTACCGCCGCGGCGCTCGGCTCGTTCGGCATAAAAATCGCAGAGCATGAGAAAAACACCTTTGCCGTTCCCGGAGGACAGCGGTATGCTGCCGGAGATAAGACCGTTGAGGGCGACTGGTCAAATGCCGCGGCGCTCGAGGCGTTCAACCTCATCGGCGGCAGAGTTAATGTGAACGGTCTGAACGAAAACAGCATACAGGGCGACAGAGTGTGCCTTGAGTATTTCCGGGAGCTTACACGGCCCGGCGCGGAGCTTGACATTTCAAATTGCCCCGATCTCGGCCCTGTGCTGTTTGCGCTTGCAGCGGCTACAGGGAACGGAGCGCGCTTTACCGGAACGCGCAGACTGCGGATAAAGGAGAGCGACCGAGCCGCCGTTATGGCGCAGGAGCTTGAAGCCTTCGGCATCAAGACCGAGCTGCACGAAAACAGCGTAACAATAAAGCCGGGGCGTATAAGCAAGCCGCAGCGCGAGCTTTCGTCGCACAACGACCACCGCATAGTCATGGCGCTGACGATACTGTGCAGCATGACAGGCGGCGTTATCGACGGCGCCGAGGCGGTGCGCAAGAGCTATCCGAATTACTTTGACGCACTTAGCTCCATCGGTTTGGAGGCAGAATATGAAGCTTGATAAAAACACGAAAATACTTATACTCGGCCTTGGCCTTATGGGCGGCAGCTACGCCGAGTCGCTCACCTCGCACGGCTTTGAGGTCGGCGCCGTCGCACGGCGGCAGGAGACGATAGACTATGCCCTGCGCGAGGGGATAATAAAGCACGGCAGAGCCGAGATAGACCCCGAATATATCAGGCAGTTTGACCTGCTGATTTTCGCAATGTATCCGCATGCGTTTGTAGAGTGGATAGACAAATATCAGCAGTACATTAAGCCCAATGCGCTTATAAGCGACGTTACCGGCGTAAAATGCAGCATAGTCTATAAAATTCAGGACATGCTGCGGCCTGACCTTGAGTTTATCGGCGCGCACCCCATGGCCGGCCGCGAGTGCAGCGGCGTTGAAAACGCGCGCATGGAGATATTCGAGGGCGCAAACTACATCGTGACGCCCACGGATAAGAATACGCCCGAAGCTATCGAGACCTGCAAGGAGCTTGGCAGAATAATGGGCTTTCGCATGATAGCCGAGCTTACGCCGGAAAAGCATGACGAGATGATAGGCTTTCTCTCGCAGCTTGCGCACTGCATTGCAGTTTCGCTTATGGTGTGCAAGGATTCGCACCATCTCGTCGATTACACGGGTGACTCGTTCCGCGACCTTACGCGCATTGCAAAAATAAACGATGAAATGTGGAGCGAGCTGTTTTTGCTCAACCGCGACGAGCTGGTGAAGCAGATGGATCTTTTCTCCGAAAAGTTCGAGCTTCTGCGAAACAGCATAGCTAACGGCGACCGCGAAACCATACGCCGTATGATGCGCCTTTCGACAGAGCGCAGAAAATACTTTGATGTTAAAAAAGAGGATGATGAGTCATGAACATGGAATTCAAAAGAAAAATGCCTACGCCGCAGGCGATAAAGGAAATGTACCCGATAACCCCCGAGCTTGCCGAGAGAAAAAAGATCACCGATGTGGCGCTCAGGAAAATATTCACCGGCGAGGACGACAGACTGCTGCTTGTCATAGGCCCGTGCTCTGCCGATCGCGAGGACTCGGTGCTCGATTACATCTCGCGTCTGCGCACGGTTCAGGAGAAGGTTGCTGATAAGATACTCATCGTTCCGCGCGTTTACACCAATAAGCCCCGCACCACCGGCGACGGATACAAAGGCATGCTCCATCAGCCCGACCCGAACAGCTCGCCGGATATGCTGCGCGGCCTTATAGCAATACGCAAAATGCACATGAAGGTGATTGCTGAAACGGGCTTTTCCTGCGCAGACGAGATGCTGTATCCCGAAAACCACCACTACCTGTCGGACATGCTCTCCTATGTTGCGGTCGGTGCAAGATCGGTTGAAAACCAGCTGCACAGGCTCACGGCCAGCGGCCTTGATCTGCCGGTCGGCATGAAAAACCCCACCAGCGGCGATCTTTCCGTTATGATGAACTCCATCACCGCCGCCCAGCATCCGCACACCTTCGTTTACTCCAACTGGGAGGTGCAGAGCAAGGGTAATCCGCTTGCACACGCAATTCTGCGCGGCTCGTCAAATAAATACGGAAGAACCATACCCAACTATCACTACGAGGATATTAAGATACTGTGCGAGCTTTACGCAAAAAGCGGACTTAAAAACCCGGCGGTCGTCATCGACACCAACCACTCCAACTCCGGCAAGCAGTGGGATGAGCAGCCGCGCATTGCAAAGGAAATTCTGCACAGCACGCGCCACTCGGACGATATCCTGCATCTGGTCAAGGGCCTTATGATAGAGTCCTACATTGAGGACGGCAACCAGAAGCCCGACGGCGGAGTTTACGGCAAGAGCATCACCGACGCCTGCATCGGCTGGGATAAGACCGAGAGACTCATATACGAGCTGGCAGACCTCAGATAAAACAACACACACGATAAATCGGAAAGGAGCAGCACCATGATAGCGAAGAAAATGCTTGCACTCGGCAAAAGCGATTCGGCAATACGCGCCATCGCAGCCTACGGCGACGCGCGCCGCAGCGAGATAGGCAGCGAAAATGTTTTTGATTTCAGCATAGGAAATCCCAATGTTCCGACGCCCGAAAAGGTGAAAAATACGCTTATAGAGCTTCTCCAAAATGAGGAGAGCCTCGCTCTGCACGGATACACGGCAGCCCCCGGCGCAATGGCGGCGCGCAAGGCCGCCGCGGCGCAGGAGAGCAAAAGAGCCGGATATGATATACCGGCCGAGAGCATTTACCTGACCTCCGGTGCTTCCTCGTCGCTGTCGATAGTCCTGTCGGCGCTGGTGTCCGAGGGCGAGAAGGTCGCGGTGCTCGCACCGTTTTTCCCCGAATACAAGGTGTTTGCCGAAAATGCCGGAGCGGAGATTCTGATAGTTCCGCCGGCAGGCGACGATATGCAGCCGTTCATGGCGGCGTTTGAAAACGCTGTCGAGCAGGGCGTTGCGGCGGTCATCATAAACTCGCCGAACAATCCCTCGGGTGCGATACTCAGCGAGCAGACGCTCAGGGTCATGTCCAAGATCCTTCAGGCCGCGCAGGAGGAGCAGGGAAAGAGCATCTACCTCATTGCCGACGAGCCTTACCGCGAGCTTGTTTACGGCGACGTGACCGTTCCGTTCGTGCCGAACATTTACCCCAACACGATCGTCTGCTATTCCTACTCGAAGTCCCTGTCGCTGCCGGGCGAGCGCCTCGGCTATATAATGGTGCCGCCCTGCGTCAAGGACAGCGCGGAGGTTTTCGCGGCCGTGTGCGGAGCCGGCAGAGCGCTGGGCTATGTCTGCGCGCCGAGCCTTATGCAGCACATGCTCGCGCAGTGCGCGGATGTCCGGCCTGATATCACGAGCTATGCCAAAAACCGCGACACGCTGTATGATGCCCTTTCCGGCATGGGTTTTGACTGCGTAAAGCCGGACGGCGCGTTTTATCTGTTTGTAAAAGCGCCCAAGGGCGACAGTGCCGGGGAATTTTGCGAAAAGGCCAAAAAGTTCGAGATACTGCTTGTGCCGTCTGACAGCTTCGGCATTGCCGGCTATGCCCGACTTGCCTACTGCGTGTCCGAAAAGACGGCCGAAAATTCGCTCCCGGCATTCAAAAAGCTCGCCGAGGAATACGGCCTGTAAATCGTAAATTAGTAAAAATTCCGCATCGAAAGATGCGGAATTTTTTTATTTACCCTGCCTGAGGCGGATGATGTTAAAGAGGTTTGAAAGCACTATGCATGCAAGCGAAGCGGCAAGCGGCCATGTGCCGTCGAATTTTCCGGTGAACGCTATGACGAGAAATATCACGCCTGCTACGGCAAGACCTACGCTTGCTATGATGAGCAGCTTGTTTAAAATATCCTTCATCACAGATACCTGAATATCTCGCTGCCGCGTGTGTTTATCCACTTAAGCTCCAGCGCGGATAAAAGCGCAAGCAGCACGACTGCGATGCACAAAAACACCGTCGAGCCGATAACCGCGTACAGCAGGTAGTAGGCAATGCCGAGGGCTGCCGCGATCACCCAGCCGCCGAACATTGCGATGAGAACGCCTATGCTCTGCTTGACGGCAATGGCTTCGGTCTGCCAGTTGAGGTTGGGCTTTTTGAGGTTTATTATCAGGCCGAACGCGGCAAGAAACAGCGTGAACACCGGCGGCAGAATGACGCACAGCAGGCCGGAGACGAAGTCGGGGCGGAACACTATGCAGATACACGCGCTGCAAAACAGCTCGGGGATGACCGTAAAAAGCATGTGCAGCCTGAGCTTTGCGTGTAGGACAGCCTTGGGCTGCACAGGCAGCGACTGCGCTATCCAAAGTCCCTTGCCCTCAAGCGAAACGGAGGGCGCGGTAAGGTCGTTCATTGCGCCGAGGACGCACACGCCGAATGCAAGCAGGGCGGTGAAAAAGCCGTTGGGAAGAGCGAACATTTCAAATATCGATACAATGTCCGCGCCCTTTATGAGCAAAAACACACCGGCAATGAGGAGAATCGGAGTGGCGAGGGCACAGTTGAGCATGTATGTCGGGCTTGAGAGCAGGTGGGAAAGCTCGCGGTGCAGAAGCGCGGAGGATGTGCTGCGCATTTTTGCCGTCTGCGAGCGGTATTCGCGCTTTGCAACCTTGTCGGAGGTCGTTGCGATCTTGATAAAGCTGTGCGCGAGAATGCGATAGGTGAGGATAAACAGCACGGCAACGGCAAGCGTTGTGTACAGCATCGACAGCCAGCCGCCTGCGCCGCAGTCGCCGATGATGTACAGGACATATGCCGAGTTCATGAGCTTCTCGCCGACGGTCACGGCGTTCCGGACAAGCTGCTCGATAAGATCATAGGCGTTAAAGCACACAAAGTAGTAAAGGCCGAAGAAAACAAGCGAGATGATAACGACGATGAGCGACTTGCTTTTGAGATGAACGCTTACCCTCGCGACCACCCAGCCGAGCAGGCAGGAGAGGATGAAAACGAAAACGCTCACAAGGATCGTAAGCAGGATGCTGCCGAAAACTCCGGCGAATGCAGGCTTTGCGACGATGAAATAAACAATGATCGCCGGAAGCATGACAACGGCGCTGAACATAAGCCCCATTAGGTACACGCCCATAAGGCGCGACAGAAGAATGTACTTCGTCGGCACGGGCAGCGAGAGCATAAGGTCGTTGTCCTTGGCCTTGTAAAGGCTTGAATATGTGTTGAAAACGCCGCCGAAAACGCCGAGAAACAACGCCATAAGCGTCATCATGTCAAAATACAGCCAGTCAAGTCCCAGACCGACAAAGGGCTTGCACAGCATGAAAGACATCGCAGCGAACATGCCGCCTATGACGACGATCATCAGCAGCGCGTACAGAACGATGAACAGGATGCTCGTCGATTTCGCGCGCGCCTTGCCCTTCTTGCGGTCGTAGAAAAAGCTGCTGTTAAGCTCGTAAAGCTGCTTTTTCAGAAGAATTTTCAGCATGACTCATCCTCCAGCTCAAGGAATACTTCCTCCAGACTGTCATCGCCCTTGACCTCGCTCATCGTGCCCGAACGGATGAGCTTGCCGCCCTTTATGATGGCGACCTGATCGCAGAGCTTTTCGGCGACCTCAAGAACGTGGGTCGAGAAGAATATCGCGCCGTCCTCGTCGCACAGCTCGCGCATCATGCCCTTGAGAATGTGCGCGGCCTTCGGGTCAAGGCCGACAAACGGCTCATCCATGATGATGAGCTTGGGCGCGTGTATCCATGCCGAAATGATGGCAAGCTTCTGCTTCATGCCGTGCGAGTAAGCGGAAATGGGCTGAGCCAGATCCTTTGTCAGCTCAAAAAGGTCTGCGTATTTTTCGATGCGCGCCTTTCTGTCCTCGGGGCTTACGCCGAAAATATCGGCAATGAAGTTTAAGTACTTTATGCCCGTCATGTACTCGTACAGATCGGGGTTATCGGGAATGTAGGCGAGCACACTCTTGCACGCTATGGGATCGGCCTTGATCGAGATGCCGTTAATGCGGATCTCGCCCTCGTCAAAATCGAGGATGCCGACAACGGATTTGAGCGTCGTAGTCTTACCGGCACCGTTATGACCGATGAAGCCATAGATGGTTCCGGGGGCGATATGCAGGCTGAGATCATCGACAGCCTTTTTCTCGCCGTAGCATTTTGTAAGTTCTTTGATATCGAGCATGTTTCTATCTCCTTTTTTCAGTGCGTTAAGGCGTTAAGTGCGTTTATTTCTTGCTTGTCATCTGTCGCCGTATCTTGGGCGGCACAGTGCGTTTATGAGGATGTAAATTGCAGTTACGACAAGCACAGACCCGGCAACGATCAGAAACATTGCAGGCTCGGAGACGGCCTTGCCGGAAAAATAAATGTTGCAGTCGATGCCGTCGCGTATCGCGCAGATCACCTGCGAGGGCACGCCGCTGCTGCCCATTTCGTCGAGCGCGCCGCGCATCCAGTGGTTGTGCAGCAGGCTCGTGCCGTAGGTGCCGGGGAGAAACGAAAGCGCCTTCTGAAGCCCGACGGGGAAGTTTGACATGGGCATATATGCGCCGCATACAAAGCCGTAGCCTGCGCTGACAAGCGTTCCGACGGCCGAAAGCTGCCCCTGAGTCGTGAGAAAATAGTGCAGGCAGGATGAAAGTGCCGTGCCGAACAGCGTAAGCAGAAAAACGTCCAGAAGAATAAGCGCAATGTCGCCGCCGCTTAAAAACCATCCGCCGATCGCGGCAAGGTATGCAAAGCATATGCCGCAGGTGACAAGGCACACGATGAGCGTGACGAGAGCGGACGAGGCAAAGTAGCCCATTGCAAGCACGCTGCGCTTTACCGGCGTCACGGTGAGGTCGCGAACAGAGCCTGTGACCTTGTCCTGGATCATTAAAAGGTTTGAGCAGAACGCAATGGTGACGCAGCAGACCGCCAGCAGCGACGAGGCAAGCTGACCGCCGACAACGCCGTCGATGATGCTGTCGGAAAGCGAAAAGCCCTCGGGCAGCGCGGATAAAAAGCTGTCGCGATAGACGTTGGACAAAAACGTTACATACAAAACCAGCAGTATCGCCGGAGTAATCAGCGAGGAAAAGAACATGCCCTTGTCCTTGAAAAAGAGCTTTGAGTTGCGCTTTGTGAGAATTAAAAGCGTTTTCATGAATCGCCACCTCCCGAAAGAGCCTTGCCGGTCACGGCGAGGAAAACATCGTCCATTTTACCCTTGGTTATCTCGTAATCGACGAAAAGCTCGGGATGCTCCGTTATGAGCTTTGTAGCCTGGGCGGTGTTTGCAACGGATACTCTGTACGCATCGCGCAGAGCTTCATATTCAAGCCCCAGAGCGCTCAGCGCCTCGGGCTGCGCGCCGTAAAAGGTTATGTAGTCGCCGGTGTAGGCGTTTTTAAGAGCAAGGGGCGTGCCCTCGGCGGCTATGCGGCCGCTGTCGAGAATAACGACATAGTCCGCGTCGGCGGCCTCCTCCATATAGTGCGTCGTGAGAAAAACGGTCATGTTCTCTTTCTCGCGCAGCGAGCGCACAACGCTCCACAAGAGTCTGCGCGTCTGCGGATCGAGACCGGTGGTCGGCTCGTCGAGAATGAGGATCTCCGGCCTGTGCAGCAGGGCGCGGGCAATGTCTATCCTGCGGCGCTGACCGCCGGAGAGCTTGCCGACGCTGCGGTCAAGAAGTTCGGAAAGCTCAAGAAGCTCGCACAGCTCACCGAGTCTTGTTTCAAACTCCGTTCCCGTTATGCCGTAAAGCGCGGCGCGGCTTTCAAGATTATCGCGGACAGACAGCGGCTTATCGAGCACGCTGCTCTGGAACACGACGCCGAGCTTGCGCGTTATCTGCGCAATGTCGCGGTCGGCATCGTGGCCGCTTATGATGACGCTGCCGCTGTCGGCCTTGAGTTGGCCGCACATGATGGATATGGTCGTGCTCTTTCCGGCTCCGTTGACGCCGAGAAAGGCGAAAAGCTCGCCGCGCCGCACATGAAACGAAAGATCGCTTACGGCCTTTATGCTGCCGAAGCTTTTATTCAGATGTGATATTTCAATTATATGCTGCTCCATATAAGCTCCTATCTCTTGCCGCCTTTGCGGACAAAAACATTTTTAAAAGCAACGATCGCGCCGTACAGAATGCCGGCGATGGCCCAGATATACCACAGCGTGCCGGGCTGACCGTTGCCGCTCGGACCGAAGCTGAGGTAGAGGAAAAGCGCCGTGACAACGAGCCAGTAGGCCGTGCTTATCGCGCCGAAAACGGAGTTTTTGCGCTTGTTCTCGCGCGTGTAGTCGCCCTCCTCGAGAAGCTTATCCATTGCCGCGTTGTAAACTCCTGCGCGTATGAAGGCATAGCAGCCGAACGAGGCAATAAGCAGAAGCGCTGCGACGGAAATGCCTGCCCATATATAGGGCGCAGAAAACGCGAGGGAAGCGAAGATCGGCAGGACCGAGAGTATGCACAGCGCCGTTCCAACGGCGTTCAGGCGCGAATACTGCTCACCGAATTCCTTTTTGCGCTCTTTTACCATGCCTGCAACGCCGTATTCGGTCTCAAACTCTTCTTTTTCGAGAAATTCAAACTCGGCCGATGCGTGGCCGGTGCGGATGAAGATAACAACTGCGGCGGCAACGATGCAGAGCATAACGCAAAGCCCGATACCGGCCGCGGCGTCCTCGCTTATGCCGAAATAAGAGGACTCGCACGCACAGGCAAGCACGATCATGACGATCGGCGAGACGATGCACAAAAGCGTTGCAAGGGCTATCCTCGGCGCGGCTGCCTTGCGCAGCGCCAGATAATTTGACGCCTGCTCCATGCTCACGCGGCGCAGTGAGGTGCCGGTGTCGGCATCGGCGGAGGAAAACTCCTCGGTCTCAAGCTCGTCTTTTAAAAGATAGTCCGTTGTCACGCCGAATAGCCTGCTCATCCGGACGATGCGCTCCATATCCGGAATCGACTGCGCGCCCTCCCATTTGGAAACGGACTGGCGCGTTACGTTGAGCTTTGACGCAAGCTCATCCTGCGACCATCCGGCCTTTTTGCGTAGATTGATGATTTTGTCTGCGAGTATCATGGTTGATTTCCTCCTGTCAGTTGGATTGTGTGCTGACAGTAACATTTTTTGCGGTTGCAGGCAATAAAGCCAGGCGGAAAATGTGTCAACCGGCGGTTGCTATTGGTTGCGCAGGGCGTTTTTTGCTTCGATAATGGCGATTTTGACACTAAAGTACAACACAAGGGCAACAAAAAGGCAAACATGCGCACATCGGCAGAGCTTAGGCCGGTTCGTCAAAGCTCCGAGTGTCGGGCAGCGCGCCGTCGCCGCGCTTAATGGGGCGGATATCGGTCATGGCCTTGCCGTACATGCCGGACTTTATAAAGCTCATGACGGACATGAATTCGTTGCCGAGCATGCTTATAAGCTCATCCTCGGAAAAATCACACATTCCCGTTGCACTCATTGCGCTCACACCGTAGGTGAATGTCCAGACATACTGGAACAAAAAGCGCGCCTGCTCTTCCGTGAGGCCGTAGTCGTCTGTGACAAACTCTATGCACAGCTTTGCCGTTTCGCCCAAAGCATCGAAAACATCGTCAAAACGCCGCGCCTGCGCATTTTCGGTCATGAACAGAAGCTGAAAGAGCTTCGGCTGCTCCTTGGCGTAACGCAGCATGAGAATGCCGATGGCCTTAAACGACGGATAGTAGTCGCGCGCACGGCTGACGTATTTGTCATACCGCCGCATTGCCTCAATGCGTATGGCCTGCATGACCTCGTCCATGCTTTTGAAAACGGTGAAAATAGGGCTTGACGAGCAGCCGAGCTTTTCGCCAAGCTCGCGCGCAGTGAGCGCCGCGACTCCGTCCCTGCTTACGATATCGAGTGCGGCATCTATTATCTCTTCTTTTGAAAATTTGGGTTTCGGCGGCATTAAGATCTCCCCTTGAATTAAAACTGACGTTTTAAAACAAATGTTTTGTAACAAGTGTTTTAGATTATATGCGCATTGCGGCGCATTGTCAATAGCCTTGCTGCGCAAAAAGATAATTTTTTCACATTTAATGAAAAAGAAAAAGGCATGTGCCGTATGACACATGCCTTGAAAAGATAGATCTATCAGCCGCCGAAGACAGAAAGCAGGAAGCCTGCTGCGATAGCGGAGCCGATAACGCCGGCAACGTTGGGGCCCATTGCGTGCATGAGCAGGAAGTTTGTTTTGTTGTACTTTCTGCCGACGTCCTGGGAAACGCGTGCGGCCATGGGGACTGCGGAAACACCGGCAGAGCCGATGAGGGGGTTGATCTTCTTGCCGGAGGCGTAGTACATGACAACGCCGCCGAGCAGACCGCCGATGGTAGAGATGGCGAATGCGCACAGACCGAGGATAATGATCTTGATCGTTGCGCCGCTCAGGAAGTTCTGAGCGACCATCGTTGCGCCGACTGAGGTCGCAAGGAAGATGGTTACGATGTTCATCAGCGCGTTCTGAGCGGTATCCGACAGACGGTCGGTCACGCCGCACTCACGGAAGAGGTTGCCGAGCATCAGGCAGCCGACCAGCGGAGCGGTCGAGGGCAGAAGCAGAATGACGAAGGTTGCGACAACGATCGGGAAGATGATCTTCTCGGCCTTGGAGACCTCACGCGCCTGCTCCATTTTCACCTCGCGCATTTCCTTTGTTGTGCAAAGCTTCATAAGAGGCGGCTGAATGAGCGGGATCAGAGCCATGTAGGAATATGCCGCAATGGCGATAGGTCCTAACAGATGAGGCGCAAGCTTTGTTGTTAAGAATATTGCGGTCGGGCCGTCTGCGCCGCCGATGATGCCGATGGAAGCGCCCTCGGGACCTGTGAAGCCCAGAGCGATAGCGCCGAGGAATGCGACGAAAACGCCGAGCTGAGCCGAAGCGCCGAGAAGCAGGCTCTTGGGGTTAGCCAGCAACGGTCCGAAGTCGGTCATCGCGCCGACACCGAGGAAGATAAGCGAGGGATAAATGCCGGCCTTTACGCCGATGTAGAAGAAGTCGAGCAGGCCGGCGTTCGACATTACATGGCCGTAGCTGTGATAATAGGGGCTTGCCTCATCGAGGAATGCCTCCCACAGCTCGGGGTGATACAGCGCGTTCTCGCCCATGCCGATGAAGTAGCTCAGGTTTGTCAGCAGGCAGCCGAAGGCTATACCGCACAGCAGCAGGGGCTCAAATTTTTTGACTATGCCAAGGTACAGGAGCACAAAGGCAATGATTATCATGATGAGGTTTTTCCAGCCGCCGTCGGTGACGAAAAACGCGGCGAAGCCGGATTCCATCGAAAGCTTTTGGAGAGTACCCAGAATGTCCATCCGTTACCTCCTTATGCTATGACAACAAGAGGAGCACCGGTCTCGACTACTGCGCCCTTTGCCGTGACGATCTGAGCGACGGTGCCGGACTTGGTTGCGACGATCTCGTTTTCCATTTTCATGGCTTCGAGGACGATAAGCACGTCGCCCTCGTTGACCTTCTGTCCCTGCGAAACATTGATCTTGAGAATGTTGCCGGGCATGGGGCTTTTTACGACCTCGCCTGCTGCAAGGGCTGCACCGGCAGGTGCGGCAGGAGCGGCAGGGGCAGCGGCCGGAGCTGCTGCGACGGGAGCCGCCGCAACGGGTGCGGGAGCGGCAGGAGCATAGGCCTCGTACTCATCGATGAGCATTGCTTTGCCCTCTTCGACCTCGACCTCGTAAGTTCTGTTATTTAAAGTTACCTTATACTTCATCTTCCTTGACCTCCTTGATGGAAATAAAGCGGAGCTGGTTAATGGGCTTGCCGAGCGCGTCGGCGACGATGGCCATTATCATTGCTGCGTCCTTCGGATCGGTGTCATACAGCTTCAGCTCGCCGGCAGAGCCGGGAGCGGCAGGAGCTTCGGGAGCCGGTGCGGCAGACTCGGCAGGAGCGGCAGGCGCCGCCGCCTTTGCCTTGTTTGCGCGGCTGACCATGATCTTGCCCATTATAATAACGACGACCATCAGAAGAACAAGGCCGAAGAAAACGACAAGATAGCCCAGCAGAGCCGTAAGCGCGGCGTCGCCGAAGGAAATGTTTATCAGATCACTCATCGTCTAAACCTCCTCAGGCTTCGGTAATGGTGTAGCGGACGACCTTTTCCTCTGCCTCGCGGCGCTTTTCAAAGAAGTTCTCGGCAACCTGGGGGAATGCGATGTAGCTGAGGACATCCTCTTCGCACTTGGCGGTGTCGCCGAGGTGCTCGGCGGCCTTCTCATAGGTGTCGGTCGGAAGAGTGTCGGCATAGCGGCCCTCGATGGGCTTTTCGCCGTTGAGGATCTTTGCGCGGACTTCCTCGTTGATGGGAGCCGGAGTTCTGCCGTATTCGCCGCGGCAGTAGGCCTTTATCTCTGCGCCGACGTTCTTATAGCGCTCGCCTGCGAGCACGTTCTGAACCGCCTGCGAGCCTACGAGCTGGCTTGTCGGGGTGACGAGGGGAGGATAGCCCATGTCCTTGCGCACGCGCGGAGTTTCGATGAGCGCTTCCTCAAACTTGTCCAGCGCATTCATCATCTTCAGCTGACTGAGCAGGTTCGAGAGCATGCCGCCGGGTATCTGATAGGTCAGACACTGGGTGTCGGTGGTCATGGAGATGGGGTTGAGGGTGCCGTCGGCGAGGTAATCGTTGCGGATGGGCTTGAAGAAGTTTGCCATTTCTATGAGTATCTTCTCGTCAAGCGCAACATCGTAGCCAAGCTCTTTGAGCGCATAGTAAAGCGTCTCGGTCGCAGGCTGCGAGGTGCCGCCGGAGAAGGGGGATATTGCGGTGTCGATAACGTCCGCGCCGGCCTCAATGCCCTTGAGGTAGGTCATGAACGCAAGACCGGTGGTGCAGTGCGTGTGCAGAACGACGGGCAGGTCAACGGCGTCCTTGATGCCGGAAACGAGGTCGTATGCGCTCTGCGGAGTCATGATGCCGGCCATGTCCTTTATGCAGATAGAGCTTACGCCCATCTGCTTTAGCTCCTTGACCATCTCAACAAACTTTGCCGTCGTGTGCACGGGGCTTGTCGTGTACGAAATGGTGCCGGAGGCCATTGCGCCCTGCTTTATGGTCTCTTCAACAGCGACCTTGAGGTTGTCGGTATCATTGAGCGCGTCGAAAATGCGGATGATGTCGATGCCGTTTTTGACCGATGCGCGCACGAAGCGGCGGACGACATCGTCGGGATAGTGCTTGTAGCCGAGGATGTTCTGGCCGCGCAGAAGCATCTGAAGCTTGGTGTTGGGCATTTTTGCGCGGATCTTGCGCAGACGCTCCCACGGATCCTCGTTGAGAAAGCGCAGGCAGACGTCGAAGGTCGCACCGCCCCAGCATTCAACGGAGTAGAATCCGGCCTGATCCATCTTCTCGAGGATGGGCTCGAACTTGTCATAGGGAAGCCTTGTCGCAATAAGTGACTGGTTTGCGTCACGAAGCACGGTTTCCGTAAACTGTACTTTCTTCATTTTTTCCTCCCAGAATTCATTTTTTCGCCTGCCGCGCAGACTAATAGTTTAACATTATATATTATAATATATAATTTCCTCAAATTCTATATTTATCTTAGGCAAAATTATAACAAAAAGCAGGCAGTCTAAACTGCCTGCTTTTAAAAATTTTTGGTTATTTTGCAGCCAAAGCCCTGTCGAGCCAGACGCTTGCAACGTCCATTGCCGCCCAGAAGCCGTCCTTTTCGCTTTTCTTAACGATGCGGTCACGGGACTTGACGGAGGGATCGGTGAGCTGGAGCTGGACGGATACCTTTGTGGCAACGTCGAGATCCTTGACCTTCTTGGTGTCCATGATCTGGAGCATGATAACGTATTTGTCGGACATGCTGCCGTAATAGACTATGTTTCCTGCGCGCTGCAGGGGATGACCTTTGTATTCAAGCGGTTTGTTTGCCAAAGTAATTCCTCCTTCTTGCTTAGAAGAGATCACGGAAGTTTGCGAAGATGTCATCGTTGCCGCCGGTGTTATCGCCGGTATTGCCGCCGGTGTTGTCATCCTCGTTCTTCTTGTTCTCTTCTTCCTGCTTTTTCTGCTCTTCCTCTTCCTTCTTCTGACGCTCTTCCTCGGTCAGGGCCTGATCTTCAAGCTCCTCGCGCGTTCCGAAGATGCCGGTCGGCGAGCCGCCGTAGGATATCTTGAAGTCCTTATAGGGAAGATCGGCGTGGATGGAAGCCATGACCTTCTGCCAGATCTGCGTTGCGGGGTTGCCGTAGAAGGACATGTATTCGGGCGTATCGTATCCCGTCCAGACCGCGCAGGTGTAATACGGTGTGTATCCGCAGAACCAGCGGTCCTTGTTCGCGGTCGTTGTACCGGTCTTGCCAGCAACGGGCATGTTGCTCAGGCGCGATTCATGGCCGGTGCCGTAGGTCGCAGCGTTGTTGAGCATATAGGTCATGGTGCGCGCGGTATCCTGCGAGAAGGCCTGAATGGTCTGAGGCTGATTATCGAGGATGATCTTGCCGCTGCGGTCCTTGACCATGGAATAGGTGCGCGAATAGGTGAAAACGCCGTCGTTTGCAAGGGCGGTGTATGCCTGCGCCATCTCGCGCACGGTTATGCCGTAGCTCGGCTGGCCGAGAGCCATTGCCGCATAGTCTGCGTCGGCATCGACAAGGCTCGTCACGCCGAGGCGATTGCGCAGGAAATCAAGCGCTGTCGAGGGCGTAAGCTTATCCATGATCTGCGCTGCAACTGTGTTCTTGGATTTCTGAAGCGCCGTGGCTATCGTGATGATGCCGTCATAGGTGTTAGGCGAGTTTTTCGGATACCACGAGGTGTGCGCGAGCTGAACGTGAGTGTCATCGGCGTCGAGCACCAGCGTCGTGGGGCTTATCAGTCCGTATTCGACAGCCGGGCCGTAGACCGCGATAGGCTTAATGGACGATCCGGGCGGTCTTGTGGTGCCGGTGGCTCTGTTGAGTCCGTAGCTGATCTTCTTCTCGCCCGTGCCGCCGGAGAGGGCCTTGATCTCGCCTGTGTACTGGTCGATGATGACGATGCCGCTCTGAAGCTGCGACTTTGTGCCGTTTTGAGCCTTGGGAAGCTCTTCGAGATTTGTGTAGATCGCATCGACCTTCGCCTGAATGTCCTTATCTATGCAGGCATAGATCTCGTAGCCTGCATTGTGAACGAGCTGGCTTGCCGCAACGCGGCTGATGCCCTTTGCCTCGGCAAGGTCGGTGATGACGTCGGAGAGCACGACTTCTTCGTAGTAGCTGTAGACGCTGGAGGTGTTGGGCGAATTTTCGCCGCGGACAAACTCAAGCTCCTGATTTACGGCCTCTTCATACTCGGATTTGTTAAGATAGCCCTGCTTATACATCTCGCGAAGGACGTTTTCCTGACGTTCCTTATTATTCTCAACGCTGTAGAACGGGTCGTAGTACGTCGGCAGATTCGTTATGCCGACAATGGAAGCGGCTTCGGCAATGGTGAGATCCTTTGCGTCCTTGCCGAAATAGGTCTGCGCCGCCGTCTGTACGCCGTAGCAGCCCTCGCCGAAATACACGGCGTTGAGATACCACTCGAGAATCTCTTCCTTATCGTACTTCTTCTCGAAGTCCAGCGCCTGGAATATCTCCAGAAGCTTTCGCTGAACGGTGATATCATCCTGCTGGGTGAGGTTCTTGATAAGCTGCTGGGTTATCGTCGAGCCGCCGAAGGTCGAGCCGCCGGTGAACATGTTAAGCGCCGCGTGCGCCGTTCGGAACCAGTCAACGCCCTTATGCGTGTAAAAGCGCTTGTCCTCGATGGCGACGAGCGCATCCTTCATGTGCTGAGGAATCTGATCCCCGTCCACCCAGATGCGGTTTTCGCTGCTGCTGACGGTCGTCAGCTTTTGATAATCTCCGTTTGCATCCTTGTAATAGATAATGCTGGACTGATTGAGCGTGAAATCGTTAAGATCCAGATCGAGGCTCGGCGTGATGCAGGTCTTTACATAGAATGCAAAGATGCACACGAAGATAAGCCCCGTCACGACGCCGATGAGCAGGATCGTTCCGATTATGCCCAAAATGCGGCCGGCCTTGCCGCTGCGTTTTTCGGTGCCGGGCTCCTTGGCAATATCCATTGGGTAACACCTCCTTGCGAGTGTTATGTGTCAAATCGTTATGAGCCGAGTAAAATATTCAATAGGCGCAATAATCTAATTTTATCTGAATTATCATTATATCATGTTATGTCAAGTAAGCGTGGATAATTTGTAAAGATTTCTCCGGCGCAGGTATTTGTTTTTGACGTATATGGAGATAATAAGCTGAAAGGAGCGTGAAACAAAATGAAAAATACATTTAAAAAGCTGCTGCTGTGTTTTCTCGCCGCGGCGGCGGTGATAACGGGCAGCGCGGCGGTGAAAAGCGTGGGCAATGCCGAAAACAGCGGCGAGCCGGACAAAAACGTAAGCCTTGCGGCAGCAGCAAAGCAGGGTTACTGTCTGCGCGACTGGCAGGGCTATATCGCCGTTTTTGAGGATGACCGCCGGACGCCGAAAACCGTAACCGATATCCCGACGGAAACGCTGAACAATGTTGACCGCGAAAAGCTCAGAACCGGCATCGAGGCCGAAACGCGCGAGGAGCTTCTGTCGCTGCTGGAGGATCTGAGCTCATAAGCTGACAAGAGACGGACACTAATACTTGATTTATGAGCCTGTGTAGGGTAGAATAAGGACACAACAACACAGGAGGAAACAAACATGAGCAAAGAATTCGGCAATGATTTCATGACTATAATAGATGATGACGGCAACGAGTTTAACCTTGAGCTGCTTGATACTATCGATTACAACGGCGAGACGTTTTCCGCATTTCTCCCGGCGGATATGGACGAGGACGACCCCGATTACGGCCTTATCCTCCTGAGTGTCACCGAGGACGAAAACGGCGACGAGCTGTTTGAATCCATCGACGATGAGGAGAAACTTGAAGAGGTTCACAATATGTTTATAACCATCTTCGAGGCCGAGGAAGGCGACGAGGAGTAAGACGAAAAAGCCTTCTCATATGTTCCGCAAAAGCGGAATATGATTTAAATGCTTATCCCTGCCGTGTTCGCGGTTTGTCATATTGACTTCGGGTTCGTTAAACCCACATTTTTAATAAGGGATGCCGATTTGAATCTGCGGATTGCAGGCCTCCCGGCTCCGGCCGGACGTTGGAAGCAGAGAAACAGAGCTTAGGCGACCCACCTGCTTTTTTGTGCAGGTTATAATCGAACCCCAACGGCACGGCGGGGTACTTAGGCCAACAGTTGTCCGACGGTTTTCCCGTCGGACTCAGCGTGTCAAAAAAGTCTTTGACTTTTTTGCACGCTTCAAAAACGCCACATTTTTTGTGAAAACAGGTTTTCACGAAAAATCTCGCTACGCTCGTC
>MNSZ01000046.1:82310-98592 GCA_001916715.1 Firmicutes bacterium CAG:24053_14 | reverse complement strand
TCAGGCGTTTTTGATGGCTATTAATCCAATTTCGAGTGGGGCCTTTGCCCCCTCGAGCTCCCCTGCTGCTCTATTATCTTTCTTTTGCAGCATAGTTTTCGACAGACTGTGTCCGACGGTTTTTCCGTCGGACTTTTTCTTTTTTAAGAATATTGCGGCCGGGCAACATTTCGGCAAATAATTAAATAAAGTACGGAAAGCATGCAGTCGAAAAAATTTTTTGGCTGCATATTTTTTTTACTTGTACGCAAACGTACAAGTTTTGCCCGAAAACAGCCTATGGGTGAGAGGTGAATTTTATGAATAAGAAAAGATCCGCCGATGCGGATAAGCTTCTCGAAAGGCTTGCGGTGTCCTCGCCGAACGACGCCGTGAAGCTGCTTTATCTCGGCGCAGAGGATATATCCGAGCTTGAGGGACTCGACCTTTCGCTGCTGAGCGAAATCAAACGCGGACCGAAAGGGGAGGTGGAGCTGAAGTTTGTAAACAAGCTTGCGATCATAAGGGAGCTTATAGAGCTCAATGCCGCAGCCGCGGCACAGCAGGCTCAGGGCGGCGGCTTTTACGCGGCGCTGGACAAATCGGCAAGGCTTCTGGAGGGCGAAAAGAGCAATGACGTTTGACTTTTTCTCGCCGACCCAGCTGAAGGCTTTGTCGTGGTGGAGCGACGCATCCCCTTACCGAGATCTCGACGCCGTGATCTGCGACGGCGCGGTGCGCTCGGGCAAGACCCTGTGCATGGGCATATCCTTTGTCTGCTGGGCCATGCGCCGGTTTGACGGACAAAGCTTCGGCATATGCGGCAAGGCAAAAAGCAGCATAAGGCGAAATATGATCGAGCCGCTGCTGCCGGTGCTGCGCGATATCGGCTTTGCGGTGCGTGATCTCGTTTCAAAGGGGATCGTCGAGATAAGCTACCTCGGCCGGGAAAACCGTTTTTATCTCTTCGGAGGCAAGGACGAAAGCTCCGGCTCGCTTATCCAGGGCGTGACGCTTGCGGGAGCGCTGCTCGACGAGGTGGTTTTGATGCCGCGCTCGTTTGTCGAGCAGGCCTGCGCCCGATGCTCGGTGACGGGGAGCAAGATATGGTTCAACTGCAACCCCGAAAGTCCGCAGCACTGGTTTTACCGCGAATGGATACGTCAGGCCGACCGGCGGCGCGCGCTGTATATCCACTTTACGCTTGAGGATAACCCCTCGCTGTCGAAAAAGATAATCGACCGCTATAAGCGAATGTACAGCGGCGATTTTTACAGGCGGTTCATCCTCGGCCAGTGGGTGCTGCCCGAGGGCAGGGTGTATGACTTCTTCAGCGAGGACATGCTGTGCGACGCGCCGGAGAGTTGCTGCGAATACATCGTATCCTGCGACTACGGCACGAAAAATCCAAGCTCCTTCGGGCTGTGGGGCAGGTGCGGCCAGACGTGGTACCGCCTGCGCGAGTATTACTACGACGGGCGGAAAACAGGCAGGCAGAAAACCGATGAGGAGTACGTCGCGGCGCTCGCAGAGCTTTGCGGCGAAGCCGTTCCGCACAGAGTTATCGTCGATCCCTCGGCCGCAAGCTTTATCGAGGCGCTCTCACGAGCGGGCTTTCGCGTCGAGAAGGCGGAAAATGATGTTCTGCGCGGCATACGGCTCACGGCCTCGCTGCTCAAAAGCGGACGCATCCGCATCTGCCGCGGCTGCAACGATACGGTGCGCGAGTTTTACCAGTATCGCTGGGATGAGCGCGCCGGAAAGGAAGCGCCGCTGAAGCAGAACGACCACGCAATGGACGATATCCGCTATTTTGCCGCAGGCATTTCAAAACTTACGCAGAGCTTGGGCGCTGCGTGGGTGGAAAGGTAGGAATATGAAACTGTTTTCAAAACAAAAGGCCGCTCCGCCGAGGGTGCAGCTCCGCAGTGCGCAGACGCATCCGTTTAGTCTCATAGACAGCTATGTGCCGCTCGGCAGCGCGGAAACAAGGCTTTACCGCATGATCCGCGAGGCGGTGCCGGTGGTGGACGCGGCGATCATGAAGATCGTAAGGCTCACCGGCGGCTTCGAGGTCAGCTGCGCGGATAAAAATGCGCAGAGGGCGCTTGCGGAATTTATCCGAACGGTGCCGGTGGGCAGAGGGCAGACGGGGCTTGAGAGCTTTCTTGCCCAGTATCTTGACTCGATGATAACCTGCGGCCGCGCCGTGGGCGAGATCGTCGCAAACGGCAACCGCGACATTGTTGCCGTGCTCTGCGGAAACGTTGCCGACGTGCAGATACGCGAGGGCAAAACTCCGCTTGACTTCGAGCTGTGCGGCGTGTCCGACACCGGCTGCGTGACGCCGTTTCGGTATCAGAATCTTCTGCTGTTTACGCCATTTAATCCCGAGGCCGACTCGCCCTACGGCGTTTCGATGCTGCGCAGCATGCCGTTTCTGTGCGGAATACTGCTGAAGATATATCAGTCGCTGGGCATTAATTGGGAGCGCGCCGGAAACGTTCGGTTTGCGGTCGTTTATAAGCCGCAGGGCGACGCGCTCGACAGGTTCTCGGCTCAGGAGCGCGCTCAGCAGATAGCCTCGCAGTGGTCGGAGGCCATGCAGAGCGGAAAATCAGGCTCCGTGCGCGATTTCGTCGCCGTGGGCGACGTTGATATCAAGGTCATCGGCGCGGATAACCAGATCCTCGACAGCGAGGTGCCCGTGCGGCAGATACTCGAGCAGCTTATCGCGCGAACCGGCATACCGCCGTTTTTGCTCGGCCTTAACTGGTCAACGACAGAGCGCATGAGCGCTCAGCAGGCAGACCTCATGACAAGCGAGCTTAACGCCATTCGCAGAACGGTGACGCCCGTTATCGAGAAGATCTGCCGCATGTGGCTGAACATGCACGGCTACGCGACGACGCTCACCGTCGAGTGGGAGACGATCAATCTCCAGGACGAGATCGAGGAGGCCAAGGCTGCGCTTTACCTTGCGCAGAGAGACAAGATCTATTGGGAGGAAGGAATAAGCAATGAAGATCATTAAGGACGGCTCGGCGTCGGGCAGCGTGTGCACCGAGCAGGAGCTGCAGGCGATAAACGCCTTTGCCAAGGCACAGCTTACAGCCGACGAGGTGTATGCCTTTCAGGTGCTGCTGTGCGATAACGAGGTAGATCGCGACTTTGAGCGCTTTTCGGTATCGACGCTCCGCGAGCTTAGCGAGCTTTTCGTCGGCGCGACGGGCATCTGTGACCATGACTGGCGCAGCGAAAATCAGGTCGCGCGAATTTACAGAACGGAGCTTGTGACCGAAAAGGGCAAAACCACCTCGTGCGGCGAAGCGTATGTCTATCTCAAGGGCTTTGCCTACATGCTGCGCACCGAGGCAAACGCCGAGCTTATCGCCCAGATAGAAGGCGGCATAAAGCGCGAAACGAGCGTGGGCTGCTCGGTGGCGCAGAGCATATGCAGCATCTGCGGCGCCGAGATCGGAACATGCAGCCACGAAAAGGGCAAGGTCTACGGCGATAAAAGGTGCTGCGCCGTGCTCACGGGCGCGGTTGACGCATACGAATGGAGCTTTGTTGCCGTTCCGGCGCAGAGAAGCGCGGGCGTTATAAAAAGCTTCATCGAAAGCGAAGCCGGGCGCGGCTATGCCGCCGAGTTCGAGGCGCTGGAAAAGTCCGCGCAGCTCGGCAGGAAGTATCTCGATTCGCTCAGAGCCGAGGTACTGCGGCTGTGCCTCGTGTGCGATGAAAAAATGCACCCGGCGCTCGAAAAAAGCGTGCAGCTGATGGAAGAGCCGGAGCTTATTAAGCTCAAGGACGCTTTTGAGGAAGCATCGGCAAAGCTCTATCCGCCCGTGACCCAGCTTCCGGGCAGGGGCGAAGTCACCGCATTTTCCGGTGAAGAATACATCATTTGATCTGAGATCAGGAGGACAAAAATGAAAGTTAGTTTTGAAGGCGTTGGAGAGCAGGTGCTCTCCTTCAACAAGGCAAGCGGCGTAACAAAGGGCGCGCTTGTGAAGATGAGCGCAAACAGCACCGTAAAGGCCTGCGACGCAGGCGACCGCTTTATGGGCGTTTGCATCGCGTCCGGCGATGCATTTGCCGAGGTAAAGACCGCTGGCTATGTCGAGCTTGGCTACAGCGGCACGGCTCCTGCGGTCGGCTACGCTACCCTCGCTGCGGACGCCGCGGCAGGTAAGGTCAAGACCGTCACCAGCGGCGGAGCACAGTACCTTGTCATCAAGGTCGATACCGCTGCCGGCACAGTCGGCTTCATTATGTAAGGAGGAAACGATCATGGCATATAATTTCAACGAGATAAAGCTCGAAAAGGGCATGTATTCCGAGCGCGGCAGGAGCTTCGAGCAGACCCTCGAGGCGCTCGACCCCAACGAAAACTACAAGGGCACTCCGTATGAGGGGCTTGACGCATTCCAGCGCCAGCTCAAGAGATTCGATATCAAGGTCCGCGGCGCAGGCAGCGACGTTGTCGAAAAATTCTTCTCGACCTCGGAGTCTGCGGTGCTGTTTCCCGAGTATGTTTCGCGCAGCGTAAAGGCAGGCATGGAGGAGGGCAACATCCTGCCGTCCATCACCGCCACCGTCACCCGTTTTGACGGCATGGACTATCGCTCCATCTACTCGGCGGCAAGCGAGGACGACAAGAGCCTGCGCTATGTCGGCGAGGGCGCGGCTATCCCCCAGACCGAGGTGAGAGCATCAGACCATCTGGTGAGCCTCAAAAAGCGCGGCAGAATGCTCGTTGCGTCCTACGAGGCGATCCGCTTCCAGCGCCTTGACCTGTTTTCCGTCATGCTCCGCCAGATCGGCAATCAGATCATGCGCATGCATCTTGAGGATGCCATCGACGTTATCACAAACGGCGACGGCAACTCCAACGCCGCGACCGCATACGAGGTAGGCGACGACACCATCGGCGGCACCAAAGGCAGCCTGAGCTACGGCGAGCTGCTGAACTTCTGGAACTGCTTTGACCCTTACACCATGAACACCATGCTCGCGGCCCCCGACGTTATGATGAAGATCCTCAAGTGCTCGGAGTTTCAGAATCCCCTTGCCGGACTTAACTTCCAGGGCACCGGCGAGCCGGGCAATCCTCTGGGCGCAAAGCTCATCCGATGCTCGGCAATGCCGGCCGGCACCGCTATCGGCCTTGACAAGGGCTATGCCCTTGAGATGGTCACGGCAGGCGACGTTAACGATGAGTACGACAGACTCATCGACCGCCAGCTCGAGCGCGCCGCGATCACCAGCATTTCCGGCTTTGCAAAGCTCTACACCGAGGCATCCAAGGTGCTGACTGTCTGATAAACACACAAGGAGACGGGTTATCCCGTCTCCGCTTTTTGGAGGTAATCAATGTCATATACGGATATGGACATAGAAATGAAGGCGCTGAGCATGCTCGGAGAGAGCGTCCCGGACGAGGACGCGGATATGCTGCGCGCGGTGTGCTCCGCTGCCGCCGCCGAGCTTGAGAGCAGACTGCGCCGCGGCGCTTCGAGCGACGAAATAGGAGAAACTTTCGTCACCGCGGCGGCAATGCTCGCAATATCCATGTACATGGAGCTGGGCAGCGCACACTCCGGCGGCGTGAGCGGCTTCACGGCAGGAAAGCTGTCCGTGCAGCTCGGCGGAGCGTCGGCTGCGGCGCTCAAGAAAAGCGCGGAGACGCTGCTGGGCGCGTACCTTGACTCCGGCGGATTTGAGTTCGTGGGGGTGCAGGGATGACGGCGGCAAACAGAATTCTGCGAAGCTACGGCGAGAGCATCACCATTGGAACGGCCGAGGGCAGGGGCTTTATATCCTGCCTTGACGCGGACGATGCGCAGATACACAAGGCTCATCTTGCGCCCGGAGTTACGAACAACTCTAAATACCGTCTTATAACCGATGCAGAAGGCATCGCAGAGGGCGATGCGGTCACGGCGGCAGGCAGACGGTATGTCGTCTTGCGTGTCGAGCCTGTGCGCATATTCGGCGCGTTTTCGCACAATGAGTGCATACTGAAGCTGAAGGGAGGCGCTGCCGATGCTTGAGAATATCGCGATCGAAATTGCAGAGGAGCTTAATAACGCCGGGATAAACGCTGTGACAGCGTTTAACGCATCGGAGCTTGAGGACGTATCGGCGTTTGTGTGCGTAGGCCTTAAAAGCGCGCGGATAAGCTCGTCGGGGCTTGGAAACTACATCGGAGTGTGCACCGAGGACGGGCAGCTCAAGGAAATGTACGGCGAAAAGGCCGAGCTTGTGCTCTCGTTTGACGTTTACAGTCCTGCAAGCGCGGATGAGGGCTGCTCCGAGCTTGCCGACGGCGTAAGGTGCGCGCTTTTTAATATCGACGGGCTGTCGGTCACGGAGTTTGACTTTGAAAAAGTCGAATACGACGGCGACTGCCGCATGCTGCGCAGCCGCTGCTCGGCAAAGGCGGCAGCCTATCTTGTGCGCGAGAAGCTCGGCAGCTCGCTGTCGGGCTACAGCATAGGGGAGGGAACGATATGAGCGTGATAAAAGCATATTCTTCAAACTCTGCCAAGGTCGGCATCGATGGCGTGCCGCTTGCGGGCGTTGAGCTTGCCGAGGAATACGAGCGGCACAGCGAGTATCCGGTGCTCGGCTTCGGCGACTGCGTGCCGAGCGCGATACTGACCTTTGACCGGAGCTATGAGATCGTGCTCGAGCGCACAGCGAGCATAGGCGACGGCGTAAGGCTTGAAAACGCCGAGCCGTTTGAGATTCAGATAGGCGCCAGACTCTACGGCGGCTGCCGCTGCACGGAGCTTAAAAAAACAAAAAAGCCCGACGGCTCGGAGGTGCAGCGAATAAAGATCGCCGCGCTCTGCTGCGAGGAGGTGCCGGGAGATGAATAACGAGGGCGAAATGCTTCCCGTCAGGCCGTATGCGCCCGACGAAAACGGCGTGAATTTTGACGAGCAGCAGCTTTTTATAGTGCGCCGGCGCGACATGTCGTTTCTGTCGGACTATTTCCGGCGCGACGCGCGCAGATATGACAACGGCTTTGAGCTGTATTAGGAGGGAAAAGAATGCTTGCACCAATGCAATATCGAGATTTCGTGTGGCCGAACAATCCGCGTGTGTTCGAGGTCGAATACCGCCGCACGCTGCACAGCTACAAGCTGCCGTTTTCCGGCTATGTAGTGCAAAATCTCGGGCTTCAGAATAAAATAATCCGCGGCGAGGGCGAGTTCGTCGGCCCGAAGGCGTACGAAAGCTTTCGCCGGCTTGCCGCGCTTTTCGAGGAAAACAAGGGCGGCAAGCTCGTACACCCCGTGTGGCCGACGATGCGCGCGTATTTTGCAAAGCTCAGCCTCAGGCAGGAGCCGAAGGAGGACTACATAAGCTACAGCTTTGAGTTCTGGGAATACGTCGGCAGCGCGTTCGAGGACGCTCAGGAGGCCATCGACGACACAGACTACGGCAACCCGGCGGCGGATATCGGCCGCGTGCGATATTACAGCGCCGTCGAAAACGATACCCTGCGCGTGATCTCGCAGAAAAAGGGCGTTGCGCTTTCCGTCCTGTCGGAGCTTAACCCGGATATAACAAACCCCGACGCTGTCATAGCCTACGGCAGACTCATAAGGATACGGTGATGCGATGAAAGGATATTTGATCGACAAAAACGGCGCGCTCACGCTGCTGCCGGAGTTCCTGTCATGGGACGTTTGCCACGGCATGGGCGAGCCGTGCGACTGGTTCGAGGTAAGCTTCATTTATTACAGCGCCCAGCTTCCCAAGCTGCAAAGCGCCTGCCGCTTCCGCGCGGTGCACAACAACGGCGTCGTGTTCAAGGGAATAATCGACGAATACAGCATAAGCATCGACGAAAAAGGTTCGGTCGTTACGCTCTCGGGCCGATCGGACGCGGCGCTGCTGTTGGATAACGAGCTTCCTGCGCAGGAATATGCCCAGCTCAGCAACTCGGCGGCCGTGAGCGCCTTTGTGCGTGCGTTCGGCATAAGCAGCGTCGTATCCGGCAGCGCAAAAACGCTAAGTCTATTCAGCGTGCGCACCGGCGAGAGCGCGTGGAGCGCGCTCAAACGCTTTTGCCGCTATGCGTGGGGAACCGTGCCGTATTTCACGAAAAGCGGAACGCTCGTTCTCAACGGCCGGACAGGCTCGACGATAACGGTGGATGCGTCAAAGGACGCAGCGAGTGTGTCACTGTGCGACGAGCACTACGGCATAATATCGGATATAAGCATTCGAAACCGGGTGACGGGCGCAAGCTACACCGTTTCAAACGAGAGCTTCGCGGCCTTCGGCGGCAAGTGCCACAGGGAAATGACTGTTCCGAAAACGACCGGCGCCGACGCGGCAAGGTACACCGCCGAATATCAGATAGCCGAATCAAAGCGCGGCAAAAGATGTGTAAAATTAACGCTCACAAAGCAGTTTGCCTGCTTTCCGGGCGACAGAGTGCAGCTTACAGCGGCAAAGCTCGGCGTGAGCGGAACCTTCACGGTCATTTCCTCGCACTGCTGGGCAGACTCCTTGAGCGCCGGGACGATAGTGACACTGGAGGTGTGAGCATGTGGTTATCGGAGATCAAAAGAAAGGCAGAGCCGACAGGCACGCTGCCCGATATAAGCGTGAACGCCGCCGGGGATATAAATCTTGAGACCGCCGCTGCGCGGATATGCATAAAAAACAGCGGCGAGATCGTCATTGAAGGTGCCGTCACCGTAAACGGCAGCGCAATTTGAATAAAGAAAAAACGAGCGTACCGGACGGTACGCTCGTTTTGTCGGTTTTGAGCTTTTAAGGGATCAGACAACGCCCTGAGCCATCATTGCATCAGCAACCTTCAGGAAGCCTGCAACGTTTGCGCCGAGCATGAGGTTGCCGGGCTGGCCGCACTCGACGGATGCGTCGTAGCAAGCCTTGAAGATGTTCTTCATGATGCCATGCAGCTTCTCATCAACTTCGTCGAAGCTCCAGCTCATGCGGATGGAGTTCTGGCTCATTTCGAGGCCGGAAGTTGCAACGCCGCCGGCGTTGGATGCCTTGCCGGGGCTGTAGAGCAGGCCGTTGCCGAGAACCTTCTCGATCGCTTCCGGGGTAAGAGGCATGTTTGCGCCTTCGAATACTGCCATGCAGCCGTTGTCAATCAGGTGCTGTACGTCGTCAGCGTCCATCTCGTTCTGGGATGCGCAAGGCATTGCGATGTCGCACTTGAGGGTCCAGATGCCCTTGCGGCCTTCGTGGTACTCGGAGCCGGGAACTTCGTCTGCGTAAACGCTGATGCGTGCGCGGCGCTTCTGCTTGATATCCATGACCTTCTTGATGTCAACGCCGTCGGGATCGTAGATGTAGCCGTTGGAGTCGCACATTGCGATAACGGTGCCGCCGAGCTGGGTGCACTTCTCAGCTGCGTACTGAGCAACGTTGCCAGCGCCGGAAACGATGACCTTCTTACCCTCGAAGGAGGTGTTTGCAAGGTGGCTGAGTGCCTCTGATGCGTAGTAGCACAGACCGTAGCCGGTAGCCTGGGTACGAGCCAGGGAGCCGCCGAAGGTCAGACCCTTGCCGGTGATGACGCCGCCCTCGAAGCGGTCAACGATCTTCTTGTACTGGCCGAACATGTAAGCAACTTCGCGTGCGCCGACGCCGATGTCGCCTGCGGGAGTGTCGGTGAACTGGCCGATGTGACGGTACAGCTCGGTCATGAAGCTCTGGCAGAAACGCATAACTTCTGCATCGGACTTGCCCTTCGGGTCAAAGTCGGAGCCGCCCTTGCCGCCGCCCATGGGCAGAGTGGTCAGGGAGTTCTTGAGGATCTGCTCGAAGCCGAGGAACTTTATAACGGAGAGGTTGACGGAGGGATGGAAGCGCAGGCCGCCCTTGTAAGGTCCGATAGCGGAGTTGAACTGGACGCGGTAGCCGCGGTTGACCTGGACCTTGCCGTTATCGTCAACCCAGGGAACGCGGAAGGTGATGACGCGCTCGGGCTCTACAAAGCGCTCGATGAGGCTTGCCTTCTCCCATTCGGGATGCTTGTCAACGACGAGCTGCAGGCTCTCGAATACTTCACGAACTGCCTGAAGAAACTCGGGCTGGTCGGGATCGCGCTTTTCGACGGAGTCATAGACTCTCTTAAGATACTCGTTTGTAATCATTGCTTTTTTCTCTCCTATTGAAAAAATTGAAAACTAATCATTCTGAGGAAACACGTTCCCCACTTTTCAAATTCTATTCCTTGTGAGCGAAAGATACAATTGTGAGATGTTATAAAAATGCAGTATTAAAAACCGTCATATTGCACCAAAAAAGAAGCGGAATGAAAGTAAATGAGCCAATTATGCAACGCAATTGCACATGAACAGCAACAATATTGATATCTAATTAACACAGTGCGCCGTTAGCCTTTTTAATAACGAAAATGAAAATACTTGACAAGTTATGCAAAAGCGAGTATTATCTAAAATAGATAATGCAATTGCATAAAATATCTTGTTTGGAGAGATGCACTTGGATATGAGATACAAATACAGCGCGTATTGCGCGCAGTGCCGCCTGATGTTTGAAAACGGAGAGGAGATGTTCTCGTGGGAGGGCGAATATATCTGCGCAGATTGCTTTGACGCGCTGTTTTCGGAGCTTGACCGATATGAAAGGGCAGGCCTTGTCGGCAGCAGGGTAATAAATTACCGGCGCCCTTACGGAACGCCGGTAAGCTGAAACACTATTAAGCTATTAAACTATGATGAAGAACTTTGCGAGGAACAGTGCCGAAAGCACATAGGTCAGGATCGAGACCTCCTTTGCCTTGCCGGTGAACGCGGCAACGACGGAGTAGGAGATCAGCGCCATGCCGATGCCGTGGCCGATCGAGCCGGTGATGGGCATGAAGATGAGCATAAGCGCAACGGGGATGACCTGAAGGATATCGTCCCAATCGACGTTCTTGAGGCCGCTGAGCATGAGGATGCCGACATAGATAAGTGCGGCGCTCGTTGCCGGAGCCGGGATGAGAGCTGCGATAGGCGCGATGAACATGCACAGCAGGAACATGACAGCGGTGGTCAGAGCGGTAAGACCCGTGCGGCCGCCGGCCTCAACGCCGGAGCCGGACTCGATGAAGGTGGTGACGGTGGAGGTGCCGGTGCATGCGCCTGCTACGGTGCCGACGGCGTCTGCCAGCAGAGCTTCCTTCATCTTGGGCATCTTGCCGTCCTTATCGAGCATGTTTGCGCGTGCGGCGGTGCCGACGAGGGTGCCGATGGTGTCGAACATGTCGATCATGCAGAAGGTGATGATAAGGGCAACGGCGGTGAACCAGCCGATGCTTATGAAGGTCTTGAAGTCAAACTTGAAGAAGGTGGTGTCGAGCATATCGCCGAGAGGGGGAACGAAGGATGCGGTGGCAAGGGACTCAAACGGATTGGTGTCCAGGAAAATGAAGCTGCCGCCCCAGTAAACGATGCAGGAGATGAGCATGCCGAGAATGACGGATGCCTTGACCTTGTGGTGGCTGAGGATGACGATGGCGAATACGCCGACGAGCATGGTGACAACGTAGAGCACCAGCTGCGGATACGCGCTGCCGACGGTGTCGCGCGCTACCGACGGGGTGAGGCTTCCGAAGAAGGTGGACAGAACGTAGAACGGGCCGCCCTTTTCACTGTAAAGGCCGGCGTTCGAGCCGAAGCCGACGTTGAGCAGCATAAGGCCGATGGCCGGGGTGATGCCGATGCGGATGCCGAAGGGAATGGCCTCAACGATCTTTTCGCGGATGGAGAAAAGCGTGAGGATGACGAAGAAAACGCCCTCGACAAGGATGATGCACATTGCGGCAGGGAAGGCTTCCTCGTAGCTCAGGCCGGTGAACGTTGCGATGTTTGCAACGACGACGGCGAAGAAGCTGTTCAGGCCCATGCCGGGAGCCATTGCGAAAGGCTTGTTCGCGGCAAAGGCCATGACGAGCATGCCGATGGCGGAGGCTATGCACGTTGCCATGAATACAGCGTTCCACAGCGGAGTGCCGGTCGCGAAGTTGGTCAGCAGGTTGGGGTTGAGGGCAATGATATAAGCCATTGTCATGAAGGTGGTAAGACCGGCGACTATCTCTGTGCGCGCGGTGGTGCCGTTTTCCTTCAGCTTGAAGATCTTTTCCATTTTGCGCTCCTTTTTGTCTTTCAGAACAAAATTTTGGAGCCGAGGCAGCGAAGTGCCGCTCAGTCCCGAAAAACAACAGATAAAACTATATCCGCCAACCGACCAAAAGTCAATTCGCGGATATTGAGAAAAAGACGTGTAAATTTTCTGTTAATTTGTGCGCATTAGGTAAGAGACAGCAGCTCAAGTGTGCGAGCATCCGCCGTGCCGCCGTAGAATTTCGCGAGAACGGCGTCGAACATGGGATCGTCCGACACCTGCGCAAACAGCGTCATGCATGATCTGAGCTTGAGATCGTCCGGGTAACCCATGACGGCAGTTGCGTCGGAGCAGTCGAGGGTGAGGAGCGCCTGCGATATCTCGATCAGGCGCGCGCCGAGCACGGGGTGGGCGATGTACTGCCGTGCTTCCTCGATGTCCTTTATCGCGTAAAGCTGAGCCGTGTAGCTCATGCCGAGGCCGGCGATCTGCGGAAAGATGTACCACATCCAGTGGCTGCGCTTGCGCCCCGAGCGTATCTCGCGCAGCGCGGTGTCGTAAGAGTGCTCCTGAGCTATAAGAAAACGGTCAAGTGAGTTGTTCATGGTTTCACCTCATGGGGAGTTTTATTCCGTTGACTTTGCGGTGTTGATGGAAGCTACGAGAATGCGCTTGATCTCCAAACAGTCTTGCAGAAGAGAAGCGCTGAGTTCGCCGTTAATGTATTCGGACATTTGCAGGAGCCTGAGCCAATACTCGGTCTCGGCCGTCTCCTTTAAAGCAATGTGGAGTTTTGAAATAAAGTCTGCACGGCTGTGCCCGTAGTTGGCTTCGTTTATGTTAGCGCCGATGCTTGTTCCGGAGCGAACGATCTGTTTTGATATAACGCTCTCTTTCTTCGATTGAACGAGGTATTGATTAAGCTTTATTATACTCGCAGCAAAGGCGATCGACTTATCTATAAGAATGTTGTCTTTCACAGGCATCACCATGTTAGATTATATCAGAAACGCCGAATAATTGCAATTATTCATTATTCATCAGCAAAGCGACTTCATTATTCACTATTCATTACAAAAATCCTGAAATGAATGATTAATAATTAATAATGAAGAATGAATAGTACAAAAGCAAAAATCCCATTGACATTCGTCAACAGGATTTTTGCTTTTGGTGGGGGATGGTGGATTCGAACCACCGAAGGCATTGCCAGCAGATTTACAGTCTGTCCCCTTTGGCCACTCGGGAAATCCCCCAAATACAATATGCAAATTTAAATACAGGTGGAGCTGGTGGACGGACTCGAACCCCCGACCTGCTGATTACAAATCAGCTGCTCTACCAACTGAGCTACACCAGCACGATACCGGCTCAAATATAATAGCAAACAGTGCAGGGTTTGTCAACAAAAATTTTAATTATTTTATTCTTTGCGATATCAGGGAGGAAACGAATGAAAATCAGCGAACTTTCCGCGGAATACCGCGACAGCGCAATGCTGTGCCGGGGCAGAATAAAAGAGCTGAACCTTAAGCTCGAGGGCGAGCCGATGTGCGAGATCGACAGGCTTCGCCTGCGCCGCCGGATCGCCATACTCACAAGCATGATGCGCGATACGATAGCCGTTTCGCGCTACCTTGAAAATTACTACGGAGATGATATGAATGCAGGAAAGAAAACTCAATATGTTTGCTAAGCAGGAGGAATACATGGCTCTGCGCCAGTACATAAAGCTCGTGTCCGATGCGTCCGGCGGCGCTGCCGGCGCACTTCGCCGCGCGATAAACTCGGAGCTTACAAAGCGCCAGAGGCAGCTGATCGGCATGTACTATATCGAGCAGATGCCCATGCAGGATATCGCCGACGAGCTGGGGCTTCACATATCAAGCGTCAGCCGCACGATAAAGCGCGGCCGCGAGCGTCTGAAAAGCGCGCTGAGCTACGGCGGAAGGAATCTTCTGGCGTCGTTAGAAGATTGTTAACTTTACAGTCGTTTAATGTCGTGATAAAATGGCGGCATGAAAAATACAAAGAGAAAAACAAAAAAACGCGGTGGGATAAGGCCGGTTTTCATAGTGATCCTTATAGCGGCGCTGCTTTTGGCCGGGTATGCCTTCGTGCAGTCGCGCCGTCAGGCCGCGCGTGAGGCAGACCCGTACTACGGCATGGTCGAGGTGTTCAACGGCGACGACTATGTGTGGATAACTCCCCAGGACGGCGTTGCGCTCAACGATCTTGACAAGAGCGAGTTTATCAACGACGCGAGCGGAAACCTGACCTACACCGGACGCGAATACAAGGCCAGCCGCGGCGTTGACGTTTCGTCGTATCAGGGCGATATCGACTGGCAGCAGGTCTACGACAGCGGCGTGCGCTTTGCCATCGTCCGCGCAGGCGGCATGTACTACGGCAGCGGCGAGCTGTATACCGACGATAACTTCATTAAAAACATCGAGGGCGCAAAGGCGGCCGGACTTCGTGTGGGCGCGTATTTCTTCTCGCAGGCGATAAGCGAGGACGAGGCCGAAGCCGAGGCGAAATTCGTGCTCGACCTGCTCGGCGACCGTAAGCTCGATCTGCCGGTGTTCTTTGACTGGGAGCGCATATCGGGCGACACCGCGCGCACGGACGGGCTGGATAACGAAACGCTCACGGCCTGCGCCGTTAAGTTCTGCCAAACGATAGAGTCGGCAGGCTTCGACGCCGGCGTGTACATATATAATGATACCGGCTACTATGGCTATGACCTTGCGCAGCTTGAGGACTACACATTCTGGTGCGTCGGCATAAGCACCTATCCGTGCTTTTACTATGCACATGAGTTCTGGCAGTACAGCTTCAAGGGCACGGTCCCCGGCATAAACGCCGACTGCGACCTGAACATGATGTTTGAAAAATAAGAGGAAACCGCAGACCGGATATCCGGCCTGCGGTTTTTGCGGCAAAGCGCAGTTATTCGCTTTAAAAATTTTTAAAGCGAATAACTAATGCAACTAAAGCGAATAAAACTTGACAATAAATAATATAATAAGTATAATAATATAGCATGGGAGGGCTTAATATGAAGTTTTCTGATGAAAAGAAGCGTGCTATTGAAAATTATATCCTGGATAAAATAGAAAGCGGCGATCCTGATTTATCGCAAACAGTATCAGCAGCGTTCGATATAAACAGAAACACAGTCCACAGATATATTAATAAGCTTGCGGATGACGGTATCATAGAACGCAAAAAGCGCGGTGAATATGTGCTCAAGAAAAAGGAACACATGTATAGTCTTCGCCGTTCCGACAATGAGCTTGAGAATGATATTGATGTGTTTAACAAATGCCTGAAACCGCATTTGAAGTCATTGCCATCAAATGTTCAGCAGATATGGGCGTATACATTCAGCGAAATGGTCAATAATGTCATTGATCATTCGGCGGCTGAAGAGCTTCAAATAGTGGTCATGCAAAGCTATGTTGAAACCGAAGTTATCATATACGATAACGGCATCGGCATATTTGAGAAAATTAAAGAGCACTTCGGATTTTCGACGCTTGATGACGCGGTGTGTGAGTTGTTCAAAGGCAAGCTTACCACCGATGCAAAGAATCACTCCGGCGAAGGAATATTTTTCAGCTCAAAATTGATGGACACTTTTATTATTGTTTCGGATGGTAAAGTGTTTACGAACAATAAATATGACGACAGCGAGCTGGAGAGCATGACTTCAAATGAGGCAAAAGGCACTTTTGTAAGCATGACGCTTTCCAATAAATCAAAGAAAAATTCGCAGGATATATTCGATGCGTACTCAAACGTTGACGGCGGCTTTACAAAAACAACGATCCCGTTAAAGAATATATTTGACGGCTCCCCGGTGTCGCGCTCGCAGGCAAAGAGAATATGCAACCGACTTGAAAAATTCGAGGAAGTGATCTTGGATTTTGATTCAATTGAATGGATGGGGCAGGGATTTGCGCATCAGGTTTTTGTCGTGTTCCATAATGAGCACCCCGGTATCACTATCGTTCCGATCAACATGAACGAAAATGTCACAAAAATGTATAACCATGTTATATACTGACAGCGTGTCAAAAAAGTCTTTGACTTTTTTGCACGCTTCAAAAACGCCACATTTTTTGTGAAAACAGGTTTTCACGAAAAATCTCGCTACGCT